>NZ_JAQJCI010000004.1:0-570123 GCF_030182495.1 Rhizobium aureum
ACTCGGTTTCGCATATTGTCGGCTTCTTGAAGGGCAAGACGGCCCTTTACGTAGCGAACAAATATGCGCGCAAGCGCCGCTACAAAGGGTATCACTTTTGGGCACGCGGGTATTTCGTATCGACGACGGGCTATAACGAGCAGGTCGTCAGACAATATATCCGTAATCAGGAAAAGGCCGACAAAGCTTCCGACTTTGCCGACCTCTTCAATCGTAGCTACTAAGCGCTAACAATACCGCTTCTAGCGGTTCAAGCGCAGCGTTTCAAACCTCCACCTCTGGTGGAGGTCATGACTTGTGGCTTCCTGCAGCAATGCCACCGTGGCTGCTTTGGGCCTCAACAGCCAAACTCCAAGCGCTTATACCCTTCGCCTTATCCCGCATTTTCCAAGCCATCTATGCGCGATCAGGTTAATCGCAAGACGCGTTCTCAGGGTTGACCCGACACCATCTGCGTAATGAGCGCGATACGTTGAGCCCGAAAAGCGGGTCTTATCCGCCCGTGGCGTTCAAGCTCTGCCAAACCGTGAAGTGCTGCCCAGAAGGTTTCGGTAGCGGTATCCGCATCCTGGGAGAACGGCGCGATCACCGTCGCCATGGCTCCAAAACCATCGCGAAGCTGAGCCGGCGTGTCGGATCTGGCGAAACGAAGCCCGGTCGGCAGGACGAACATTGCCTCGTACATCGCAGGGCGATCGAAAGCGAAATCAAGATAAGCGGTTGCGACGTCTTCCACGCGCTCCTTTGACGTGGACGATGGCCGGATTGCGGCGCGGAGTATCGCGGCCAATTCGCCGAAACCTTCGAGCGCGACCGCTCCGACGATCTGATCGCGATTTTCGAAATGCGAATAGAGAACCGGCTGACTGTATTCTATTTCCTCCGCGAGACGCCGGATCGTGACGGAAGCCCAGCCGTCACGTTCCGCGATCGTCCTCGCAGCGACGACGATCCTGCGTTCACGTTCGCCTCGCTCTCGAGTCTTGCGTTCGCTGATACCCACCCTGCGTCCTCAATCTGCATGCGCCGCGATTTTCCTGATGCGAAACTATCAAAAGGAACGTCGATTGACAAACTAGCAATGCTAGAATAATTATTATCGCTATAACAGCTTCATACGCTCGGTTCATCAGCGAAGAGAATATCAATGAGTCTTCCCATGAAACTTTTCACAGGCACAACGTCACTCGATACCATCCTCGTCTGGCTGGCCGCCGGGGCGTTTCTCGTTGGCGCTGTCGTCAACGCGAGCGGACATCCGAAAATCCGCGCGGGGTTCGTGCAACTTCGATTTCCGTTCTGGTGGTGCTGGGTCACGGCTGCCTTTGAGCTCGCAACCGCGGTGCTTTTGGTTACAGCCGGCACCCGATATATCGGGATTGTATTGGGCGCCTGCATCATGCTCGTCGCGATCGCTGCCATTTTTCGTATCCGGAACTATCGAGAACTTCCGCCACCTTTCGTGTTCCTGTTGCTGCTGGCACTGGCGGGTATCAGCGGCCAAGTCTGAAATCTGGCGGCAAACAAGTGCCTTCCAGATGAAGGTCTGTGCATAGCTGCCCGAAGAAAACCCCCGCCGGGGCGTCGGGTGTCTCCACCCTCTGTCATCAATCCACCTGGAAGAAGACGCCAGTCGGAGCGACCTCGCTTCCGGACAGCGCAAAGCAATGGCCAGAAGGAGGCCAAAACCATCATGTCAAATCGCACGGCAAGCACAGTCGTCGTCTATCATTCCGGCTACGGCCACACCCAGCGGATGGCGAAAGCTGTAGCGGAAGGGGCGGGCGCGGTACTTTGCGCCATCGATGCGGATGGCAACCTTTCCGATGACGGATGGGCCGCGTTGGACGCCGCCGACGCCATCGTCTTCGGATCGCCCACCTACATGGGTGGCCCGAGCTGGCAATTTAAGAAGTTCGCCGATATGTCCTCGAAGGCTTGGTTCACCAGCAAATGGCAGGACAAGGTTTTCGGAGGCTTCACCAACAGCGCCAGTTTGAACGGCGATAAACTCAATACTCTCGAATACTTCGTTCTTCTGGCGGGGCAGCACGGAGGTCTTTGGGTCAGTTTGGGGGTAAAGCCGGCGAACGTGAAGGCTTCGAAGCGCGACGATGCAAACAGGATGGGATCCTACATCGCGCCAATGGCGCAATGCGATGCGACGCAGCCCCGAGCGAAATGTCGATCGGCGACCTGGAAACTGCTCGAGCTTACGGCGAGCGCGTTGCGCGAGTTGCGCAGCGGTTCGCGTCGGCTCAAGGTGCCTGATGCCGTAACCTCAGCATGTGAAAGACAGGGGATTCCGGCGAGCAGAGCAGTTTGCCTGCAACCTGATCGGCCGATTCGCACGTGGCGATGTCAGGAAACAGGCAATAACCGAGGTTGTTCGCTCTGCTCGCCCGGCTGCACCATTGATCCGTTTTCGCCGCCTGGTGATATCAGAGCAATGTCCGCCCGCCATTGACCGCGAGCTTCTGGCCGGTGATGAAATCTGCCTTGCTGGAAGCGAGAAAGACGACGGCATCGGCAATATCTTCGGGCGTGCCGAAACGGGCCATAGGCGTATGAGCGAGATAGCCGTCCCTTGCTTCTTGCGAAGCGCCGGCATGACGCTCGACCGGAATCCAGCCGGGCGCAACGAGATTGACCGTAATCCCCTCCGGCGCCAGCTCTCTCGCCCAGGAGCGCGTCATCGATAACATGGCGCCCTTGGCGGAGGCATAATTGCCGAAATTCGGATTGCCGAGCTCGGCGATCTCGGAACCGATGTTGATGACGCGGCCGGATTTGCGCGCCCGCCAATCGGGAAGTACGGCCTGAAGCAGCTCCAGCGGCGCCTTGACGAAGAATTCGAGCTGGTCGAGGTAAGTCCGCCAGGATTGCTCCATCAGCGGCATGTCCGGCTGGGGACCCGTCGCATTGTTGACGATGAGATCGACGGGTCCGAGCGATGCTCTGATCTTTTCCAGCCCGTCCACAAGCTGGTCCTTGTCGATCACGCTGAACCGGGCGGCAAATGCCTGCCCGCCACGCTGCCGGATGGTCTCGACAACCCTCTCGGCGCCCCGCGTATCGCTCGCATAATTGACGGCGACGGCCCAGCCAGCCTCGGCAAGCTCCAAGGCGATCACCGCACCCAGACCGCGAGAGGCACCCGTTACCAGCGCTACTTTCATGACATTCCTCCTTGGAACCTGTCCGGCCCCTTTTCCTCAATGGCATCAAGCTTGGGCAGCAGCATATTGATGCCGTCCCCGCACCTACGGAACAACATGCCCATGGTGGCCGAAAGCGCCTTCCGGCCACCATTTCAGATATGGATGTTACCAGCGATGGTGAACATGCGGCGCGATCAGACGCTCGTAGATCTCGCGCGTGGCTGCCATGACATCGGCTGAAAGGGGAGCCAGATCGGCCGCGGCGGCATTGGCCTTGGCCTGCTCGGCATTGCGGGCACCAGGGATGACGACGGTGACGGCCTCGTTCATCAGGATCCAACGCAGCGCAAAAGCTGCCATGCTCACGCCGGCCGGAACCAGCTTGCGCACCTCCTCCACGGCCTGAAGACCGACTTCGAACGGTACGCCGGCAAAGGTCTCGCCGACGTCGAAGGCCTCGCCATGGCGGTTGAAGCTGCGGTGGTCGTCGCTGGCGAATTGCGTGTCACTGGTGATCTTGCCGGAGAGCAGGCCGGAGGCGAGGGGAACGCGGGCGATGACGGCCACGTTCTTGCGCTTGGCTTCCTTGAAGAACAGGTGATCGGGACGCTGTCGGAAGATGTTGTAGATGATCTGGATGCTGAGCACGCCAGGATACTCGATCGCCTTCAGCGCCTCCTCGACCAGTGCGACGCTGACGCCATATCCCTTGATTTTTCCGGCCTTGTGCAGTTCGTCGAGACCGGCGAAGACTTCGGGCCGATAAAGAACTTCAGTCGGCGGGCAGTGAAGCTGCACGAGATCAAGGCTCTCGACGCCGAGGTTCTTCAGGCTGCGGTCGATGAAGCCTTCCAGATTGGCCTTGGTATAGCCCTCGGCCACATGCGGGTTCAGCCGGCGGCCAGCCTTTGTTGCCACCATCGGGCGCTCGCCGCCACGCGCCTTCAGGACGTCGGCGATGATCTTTTCCGAGCGGCCATCGCCATAAACGTCGGCGGTATCGATGAAGGTCATGCCGGCATCGAGGGCGGCGTTCAATGCTGCGCGGCCATCGGCCTCGCTGACATCGCCCCATGCGCCGCCGATCTGCCAGGCGCCGAAGCCGACATCGGTCACGATAAAGGGCGTCCGTCCGAAAGCATGATGTCTCATGAAAAGTCTCCTCTCTTTATTCGTAAGATGATAGCGCAGTAGCAGCCGCCCGACAGGGCCACAAGCGCGGATCGGCGATTGCGGATCGCAATCGCGTGACTGAGAAATATGACAGACTCCACCTGGCTTGCGAAACCATTGGATGAAGTGGTGCATGCGGTGTTCATCGCGTCTCCGTTTCCTTAAAAGGAAAGTCCGGATATCTGACTGCTATCGGAACCCATGCCCTCTTTCAGTTTCATTCATGCCGCCGATCTGCACCTTGGCAGCCCCTTTCAAGGCCTGGCTCTGAAGGATGCCGCCGTCGCTGCGGTCTTCGTCGAAGCCAGTCGCAAGGCGTTCTCGACGCTTGTCGATCTGGCGATTGAAAGGGGCGTCGATTTCTTTGTGATTGCCGGCGATGTCTATGACGGCGACTGGAAGGACAACAAGATCGGCCTGTTCTTCAATCGCGAGATGGCGCGGCTGGAGCGCGCGGGCATTCCGGTCTATCTGCTGCGCGGCAATCACGATGCGGCAAGCGTCATCACCAAGACCATCACATTGCCGCCAAACGTCCACGAATTTCCGACGGGCAAGCCGGGCAGCGTCAGGCTGGAAGCGCTGAAGGTGGCGCTTCATGGCCAGGGCTTTGCCGAACGCTCCGCCAACGACAATCTGGCGATTTCCTACCCCGCACCCGTCTCCGGCTGGTTCAACATCGGCATTCTTCACACCTCGCTCACCGGCCGCGAGCCGCATGCGCCTTATGCTCCATGCTCTGTCGACGACTTGCGATCGCGCGGCTATGACTATTGGGCGCTCGGCCACGTGCACGACTATGAACTGGTGGCGCAGGATCCGCTCGTCATTTTCCCGGGCAATCTGCAGGGACGCAACATTCGCGAACGCGGTGCCAAGGGTGCGGTACTGGTGACCGTCGAAGACGGACGCATCGTGCATGAGCGCATCATTGTCGACGAGGCCCGTTTTGCGCAGGCCGATATTGTCGTCGATCCGGAGGACGATCAGGCGGCGATCCTGCGCCATGTGGAGCAGGCGGTGCAGCCAATTGCCGATGAGATGGCGGGTCGTATGACCGCGCTGCGCGTCCGGCTTTCCGGTGTGACGCCATTACACGGTGTGATAGCTGCCAACCGCCAGCAATGGCGCGACGAGGTGGAAGCCGCCTGCCACCGCGTGCATGAGGATATCTGGCTGGAAAAGCTGGAACTGCGGCTGGAACCGCTGCCGGAAAGATCGGCAGAGGCGGACGGCGTGCTTGATCTGCGCCAGCTACTGGCAGATCATGCCGGCGATGCCGATATTCTGGCGGAAGCTCGCCGGTTGATCGACGAGATCGCCGTGCGCCTGCCGGGTGGCCTTGGCGCAACGGAATTGCCGCTGGACGACGGCATGGACACCCTCATCGAAGAGGCGCGGCAATTGCTGCTGGCGCGCGGGCAGAGGGCAGGCTGATGCGCTTCACCCGGCTCGATATTCTCCGCTATGGCGCGCTGACCGATCGCGCGATCGATTTTCGTTCCGGTGCGCGGTTGCATGTGATCTATGGTCCGAACGAGGCAGGCAAATCCTCGGCTCTCAGTGCAATCTCCGATCTGCTGTTCGGTTTCCCCACAGCGGCCGAGCAAAGCTTCCTGCATGAACCCGGGGCTTTGCGGATCGGAGCAGACATCCGCGCGCGCGATGGTACATGCTTGAGTTTCCGTCGACGCCGTGGCCGCAAGGGAACGCTTCTGGCTCCTGATGATAAGGAGACGGCGCTCGCCGAAGATGTACTTTCGCCCTTCCTTGGCAATTTAAGCCGCGATGTCTTCGAGCGTGCCTTCGGCCTCGACTCCCAACGGCTGCGGCAAGGCGCGACCGCCATGTTGCGCAGCGGCGGCGAGATCGGCAGCCTGCTGTTCTCGGCGGCGTCCGGCCTGACCGGCCTGTCCCGCCTGCGCCAGTCGTTGGAAGTTGAAGCCGACGGCATCTATGCAGCCAGGCGCTCGAAGGATCGCGGCTTCTATCAGGCTCTCGACCGGTACGAAGATGCCCGCAAGGCAGAGCGAGACAACGAGTTGAAGTCCGGCGACTGGAAGAAGCTGCTTGCCGAAGCGGCCGAGCTGGAGACGGAACTTGCGCGCCTGCAGGCGGAGCGCCGCAGCACACGCGAGGCGCTGGACCGGCTCCAGCGGCTGAAGACCCTGCAGCCCTTGCTCGCCGAGATCGATGCGGAAAGCCAAGCACTCGACGGCCTTTCCGATCTCGCCGCCATACCGGATGGCTTCGCCGATACGCTCGAACAGAGATTGCGCGAGAGGCAGGCAAGCGAAGAGGAACTGCGCCGTGCTCGGCAAGCTGTTGCGCGCGCCGAGGAAGACCTCGCAGGCATCCAGGTGGATGAAGCGCTGCTGCAGATGTCGGGCGATATCACGCAGCTCTTTGCCGATACCGGCAACTACCGCGCCCAGCGTCACGATCTGCCGCGCGTCGATCAGGAGCTTGCCGGTTACGACATGACGCTCTCGCAGCTTGCCCGTCGCCTCGGTCTTGCCGAAGCCGAGCTGGAACGGCAGCAGCCGAGCGATATTGACCGCGTGCGCCTTTCAGAGCTGGTGGAGCAGGGCAGGCAGCTTGCGCGGCAGAGGCAGTCGCTTGCCGAGCAAGCGGACAGTGAGCGCAAGCATTTGGCCACGCTCGAGAAGGACAGCCTCAACGGGCGGCTGATCGACCCGAGACCTTATATTGACCAGCTTGAGGCTTTGGGCAGCGATCTCTCTGCCTTGGCCCGCCTCGACGGACTGGAAACGCAGATACGTCGCACCGAAGCCGATCTTCATGAGGCAGCCGCGCGGCTGCAGCCACCTGTCGGTGACATTGGTGCATTGTTCTCGGTACCGCTGCCGGAAGTGCCGGAGATTACAGGACATCGCGATATCATCGACGCCGCTCGATCGAAGGTGCGTGAGGCTACCGCCAAGCTGCAGACCTACGATGAGCAACTGGCTGAGATAGCACGAACGCTTGTGGATGCCGAGCGCACCGGGCCGATCGTCACGCGCGAACAGCTCATCGCCGCGCGTGAAAATCGCGATGCGCAATGGGCCGTCATCCAGCAGAGATGGACGGACGGCGCCGTGCCGGAGACTAAGCTGCTTGCGGCACTGACCGTCAGCGTGGCCGAGGCGGACCGTCTGGCCGATGCCGCCCTGAGTGATGCGGATCGTGTCGCACGCCATGCCGATTATCGTTTGCGGCAGGCGCGTCTAATGCAGGAGCGGGAGGAGGCTTACGGTCGGTTCAGGGGTTGCGAGAAAGCGCTGAAGGATGCACAGGCAGCCTTTGCAGCCCTTTTTGAGCCTTGCGGCGTCGATGCCATCGACCCATCGACGATGCTGGAATGGCGCCGCGGAGTAGAGCTGCTGCGACGCGAGCGCAAGGCGTTGCGAGAGCTAGTCGATCAACGGGATGAGAATGCGTTGGCCGAAGACCGCGTCTTGCCCGCTCTGCAGGATATCGTCGAGGCAACCGGCTATAAGAGCGGCCGCCTTCCGCCGGCAGCGATTGCGGAAGGTCTGCGCAAGCATCTGCGTCTTCTGTCCGAACGCTGGAGCGAAAGCCGCACGCGAGAAGGGGAGATCGGCGCGGCGCGTGAACGGTTGGCCCGGTTCGACGACCAGCAACAGAGCTTGGAACGACAGTACACCGATTGGCGCGGCGCATTCGCCAAAGCCGCGGAACTGCTCGGTCTGCCGTCCGACACGACCCTGGACATGGCGAGTGCCGCCCTGAAGGCATGGCAGGAGCTGCCCGATGTCCTGGCGGAGCGCGAAAACCGCCTGCGTAGGGTCAATGGCATGCGGCGCGACATGGCGGATTTCGAGCGGCGACTGGCGACCCTTGCCGCCAATAGCGGTTATGAGCTGGACCATCTGCCACCGGATGCTGCTGCCGAGGCGCTGCACACCCGCGTCAACGCCACGCGCGGCGAGTTGAAGAAGCGCGACGCCCTGGAAGAAGAGCAGCAGCGCGGGGAAGGGCTCGTGGCACGCCAGGAGGCTGCGCTCGCAGCCATTGTTGCTGAACTCGATCATCTGACTGCAGATCTAGGCGGTATGGAGGACCTGCCGGCACTCCTTTCTCGCCTGCGCGAACGCACGCGTCTCACCGCCCGGCTCGTCGAAAGCCGCGATCGTTTCCGCCAGCAGGCTGACGGCAAGGCCGAAGACGATCTTCGCGCCGAGCTGGCCGGCTTCGAACGCGTCGCCGCCGATCTCGAAATCGAGCGGCTGACCGAGGAAGACCAGCGGCAGTTCGCCGTGCATGGCGAACTTTCCGCACGGCTGGCGGAGAACCGCCGCCAGCGGCAGGGGCTTGAAACAGGCGTCAGCGCCGAATACGCGGTTTTTGAAAAGCTCTCGGCCGAGCAGGAGGCAAAGGATCTCGCGCGGCAATGGGTTGTCCTGAAGATTGCGGCCCGCATGCTCGCCGGTTCGATGGAGGCTTATCGTGAGAAGCAGGCCGATCCGGTTATCCGGCGTGCCGGTGAGCTGTTCTCGCAGCTGACGGGTGGCCGCTTCTCCCGCCTGGTCGAAGCCCACGATGAAAGCGACGCGCTGCAGTTGCTGGCGGAACGGGCGGCCGGCGAACGCGTGCCGCTCGACGGCTTGAGCGAAGGCACTGGCGATCAGCTTTATCTCGCGCTGCGGCTGGCATTCCTCGAAGACTATTCCGCCCGCAACGAGCCTGCGCCGCTGATCGTCGACGACATCTTCCAGACCTTCGACGACGAGCGCGTTCGGGCGGGTCTACAGGTACTGGCCGCAACGGCCGATCGCTTCCAGACGATCCTCTTTACCCATGAGAGAAGTGTGGTCGACATTGCCAAAAGCGAAATCGGCAAGGATCTGGATCTGATCCAGCTCTGACCGGCTCGCAGATCGCGCTACGGCATCGACGGGAATGGTGCCCGATGCCAAGGGACGCTATCCGATCGTCTACCGTTTTGACATGTCCAATCCCGATAGCCTGATCGTTGGACAGACCTTCCCGGTCAAGAGCCGCGACGTTATCTATGTCTCGCGTCATCCGTCGGTTGATATTCGAAAATTCTTGAACCTTATCGGCACGCCATTGGGTATTGCCTCGCAAGGAGCGGCGACTGCGGCGAATCTGGGACAGTAGCCGGGCGATGGGGCTTTGCAGCTCTGGCGACGGCTGCTTGTGCCTCTATTCGTTGGTGAGTGCCGACATCTGTATGATCGTGACGGATCATGCCTTGTGAACGGGCGGAATTCGTCGCGAACTGAATGCGGAAATAATTACAGGGAACGTGAACAAGGGCAGCGATTTTCTACGCGGTGAGGGGCTGAGAGATCTCATATTGCATCGGTTGTTGCACTGCCGCATACTGGTTGTACACGCAGATTTTTTATCAGTGACAACCATAGATAATGATGATGTGGGCAGTTGATATTGAAATTGGTCAGCCTGGTGCACTTCGTAGAATATTGCTGAGATATCATGACGGTTGAAATTATCGGACGCGCAAGCGTTGCCCCCGGGGCGGGTTCGATTGAAGAACTGCAGCTTGTCCTCAAGGAAGGACGTTGCACGATAAGCCGTATACCTGAAGAGCGCTGGGATCTCGCTCGCTTTTGGCATCCGGCTGTGGGCGTTCCGGGCAAGGCCTACACATATGCAGCCGGCGTTCTTGACAATGTCTACGCCTTCGACCCCATGGTTTTCGGCCTCTCTCAGCGCGAAGCGATGCAGATGGACCCGCAGCAGCGCATCCTTCTCAATGTCGTCTGGCGGGCTTTGGAAGATGCAAATCTGCCGATTGACGGTTTCGAGGGGCAGCGGGTCGGCGTCTATGTCGGCGCATCTTCCCTTGAGCACGGGAACCTGACGCTTGAAGATCCGGCCTCGGGCGGCCCGTATTTCATGACGGGCAATACGCTTTCGATCGTTTCCAATCGCATCTCGCACATATTCGGCCTGCGCGGGCCAAGCATGACGATCGACACGGCCTGTTCCTCGTCGCTGGTTGCGCTCGACCAGGCGGTCAGGGCGTTGGAAGGCGGCGAAATCGATACCGCAATCGTTGGCGGCATCAATGTTCTGCTCCATCCGATGTCCTTTGTCGGCTTTGCACAGGCGCGCATGCTGTCGCCGGAAGGCCTCTGCCGCGCCTATGACGACGATGGACGCGGTTATGTTCGGGCAGAAGGCGGTGCGGCGATCGTGTTGCGTCGCACGGATGTCGCCCTGCGCGAGAAGGACCGCAGCTATGCCAGGATCCATGCCGTTGGCGTCAATTCCTCGGGGCGGACCAACGGCATCTCCATGCCGTCGCGGGAGGCGCAGGCAGCCTTGCTGCAGTCGATCTATGAAGGGCATGGGATCGATGTCAATCGCATTGCCTTCATCGAAGGCCATGGAACGGGAACGAAAGTCGGCGATCCCGCCGAAATCTGGGCGATCGGCGAAGTCATAGGACGCAACCGGCGGGCGCCGGTGCCAATCGGGTCGATCAAGACCAATATCGGCCATACCGAACCCGCATCCGGCCTGTTCGGACTGCTGAAGGCAATCATCGCGCTGGAGAAT
The DNA here is from genome assembly GCF_030182495.1 of Rhizobium aureum. NCBI lineage: Bacteria > Pseudomonadati > Pseudomonadota > Alphaproteobacteria > Hyphomicrobiales > Rhizobiaceae > Rhizobium > Rhizobium aureum. Next base: position 10,911 of record NZ_JAQJCI010000004.1, read on the forward strand.
AATTTCCTTCCGGCTTCCCTGCATTTCGACCGCCCCAACGAGGCGATCGACTTCGAAGGTTTGAACGTCCGCGTCAATACATCCGCGATCGAATTGCTCCCTGCGAAGCAACCGCGTTTTGCTGGTATCAACTCTTTTGGTTTTGGTGGCACCAACGCACACGTCGTCATCAGTGATCCCGATCCGGTTGCTCCGCCCGAGCCGCAAATCAGAGGCGAGGGGCTAGTTTTTGCGGCGAGCGCCCATACGGCTTCCGCGCTTTCAAAGTTGCTCGCGGAATACAAAATGCGTCTTGAAAGCGCCGAGCCCAGGGACGCCCGGCAGATCGTCTCCTCCGCCGCTGCCAATCGCGAGCCTATGCGTCATCGTTTTGCGGCGCGGGCGAAGGATAGTGCGGCGATACTTGCCGCGATCGACGCGCACCTGTCCGGCAAAATGTCGGTCGGCGAGGCGGGCGAGGCACCGGCGCAAGCCGCCAGGATTGCCTTCGTCTTTTCCGGCAATGGGTCGCAATGGGCAGGCATGGGTGTGGGTGCCTACGAGGAAAACCGCCATTTCCGCCAATGCTTCCAATCCTTCAGCGCCCTTTTCGAATATTATCTCGGCGAGAAGCTGACGGATATACTGGTCGCCGCGGATCTTTCCGCTCGGCTTGCCGACACCAAGATTGCGCAACCGCTGCTGTTTGCAATCCAGGCGTCTCTCTCGGACTGCCTGTGGTCGATGGGTGTCAGGCCGGATGCCGTTCTCGGCCATTCGGTCGGCGAAATCGCCGCAGCTTATGCCGCCAAGGCGCTGACGGCTGCCGAGGCGGTCGCAATCGTCGCCAAGCGCTCGCTGCATCAGGATCTTCTTGCCGGCGAAGGCAAGATGGCTGCCGTTGTACTGGGCGAGGATGCCGCCTTGGCTTTTGCGAGGTCCCATGGCCTCGACAATATCTGTATTGCGGCGATCAATGCGCCGAATTCGGTAACGATCTCCGGGCCGGTCGACGAGGTGGAAGCTTTCAGGGATGCGGCGCGCAAATCCCAGATCGTCGTGCACATTCTCGATATCAACTATCCGTTCCATCACCCGATCATCGATCGTGCCAGGGATGCCTTTCTGACCGATCTGCCCGATCTGGCGCCTGATAGCGGGGCAGGGACCTTCATTTCGACCGTGACTGGCGAACTGCGCGACGGGCGGCTGCTCGATACGCAATACTGGTGGCGGAACGTCCGCGATCCCGTACTCTTCAAGGCCGGCTGTCAGACGGCCATGGCGATGGGATGCAACCTCTTCATCGAAATTTCGCCGCGCCCGATCCTGTCCAACTATGTGACGGAGATCGCCAAGCAAGCTTCGGTTCAAGTCATTGCCATACCGACCTTGCTGCGCGAAGCGCCCGTTGCCGGTCACGATCCGGTTTCACAATCATTCGCGAGGGCAGTCGCCAACGGTGCGCCGGCGCTACGCGCACGCGGCAGCGCCACGCGCAACGCTTTCGTCAGGCTGCCGTCCCTGCCGTTCGAACCGATGGAGTTGCGCACGCAACCGACAGCCGACGAGATCGATATTTTCGGTCGCGACCGAAAGAATCCCTATACGCTGCTCGGCTGGCGGACCGACCTCAATGGTTCGACGTGGAAGAACCATCTCGACGCTCGTCTTTTTCCGGATCTTGCCGAGCATGTGGTCGACGGCAAGGCAATCATGCCCGGCAGCGGCTTCGTCGAAATCGCCGTTACGGCGGCACAGCAATATTATGGGGCGGACGAGGTTGAGATCGGCAATCTCGAAATCATGCGGCCGCTTGAGTTGTCGCAGGATCACATGGTCGAGCTGTCGACCATCCTGTCGTCCGAAACCGGCGATATCGAGATCCGGTCGCGCGAACGCCTCAGCCGTGACGAATGGACGGTGCATGCCGTCGGGCGATGCCGCAAGCCTCTGAGCGGCGAGAGCTTCGCCGAAGCTGTCGAACGATCGGGCAGGGATCGCAAATCTCTTCTGACCTCCGAAGTGACCTATGAAACCGCAGAACGTTTCGGACTGCATTACGGCCCGCATTTCCGGCTTTTGGCAAAGGCGATCGCTTTCGGTCACGATCTCATCGAGGTGGATCTGAAGCCGCCGGCCGCACCTGCGCATCCTTTCGGAACTTACAATCTCAATCCCATGTCGGTCGACGCCGCGTTTCACGGTCTCGTTGCATTATTCGATCAGTTGTCCGGCGATGAGGCCGGCGCGCCCTATATCCCCGTTCACTTCGGCACCGTGACGGCTTTCGGCAGGCGAAGATCGATTGTCAAGGCGCGGATCGAGATCGATCGGTTCAGCGCAAATTCGGTCAAGGCATGTTTTGCCTTGTTCGATGCGAGTGGCAAGCCGGTAGCGGTTCTCGATGATTGCCGCTTCCGCCGCACGCAACTGCGCCGCCGGGCAACGCTGGAGTCCGTTGCGTTTCACTACGAGAGCATACCATCGACTACTCTTGCCGGCAGGGGCGAAGTCGGCACCGGCGCATTGCAGATTTCATCGCAGTCGAGCTTCGAAGGAAACCGGGCGCTCAACAATGCGAGCCTTCTTCTCGATGCGGCGATCTATCGCGCCTGCCACGACATAGCGCTGACCTTAGCCGATCGCAGGGGCAGCGTCGCGTTCTCCAACCTACCCGGCGATGCCGAGTTCAGGTCGTTTCTCGTCAATTGCCTCTATATTCTCGAGGACGCCGGCATAGCGACGGCAAATGAGGGCAAATGGGAGGTTCCGCAAGAGCCGACATTGCCTCCGCTGGCTGAATTGCTGCAGGAAATCTATCGCGAGGATGCAGAGCGCGTGGCGGAGGCCGTTCTCGTAGGCAATGCCTATCGCGAGACACTCGAGCATTTGGCGATGATCCGGCCGCATGTCGTGGAGCAGGAGCCAGCGAATCGAGGCACAAGCATTTCGAGTGGAGCGACCCTGGAGCATATGCTTCTTCACTCTCCTTTGAGCGAAAGGCGGCTTTCCCTGCTTGCGGAGGCCCTGACGTCCGCCATCAAAGCCAATGCCGGGGAGATCGAGCACATTCTTGAGATCGGTTCCGTATCTGCCGCTTTCAGCCGCAAGCTGGCGGCCGCTGCCTCCGTGGCTGGCGCATGCCTTCTCATCGCCGAACCGCGCGAGCACGCCCGCCGCGCGCTGGAGATCGCTTTCGAGCGCGATGCGCATGTCATCGTGACGGACCCCGCCAGGCTGGCGGATCGCACCATTGCCGACGTCGTCGTCGCGTCCGGCGATCAGAGCCAGCATCTGATGCGGCACAATGACGACATCAGGCGGATTTTGCGGAAGGTCGCCGTCGGCGGTGGTCAATTGTTGCTGGCCGACCGTGCGCCGAGCGCCTTCAATGATTTCGTCTTCGGCCTGTCCGACGGCTGGTTTGCAGATAGCCAATCGCCGGAATTCCCGGTCGGGCGGCTCGGTACGCCGCAACAGATCGAAGATCTGCTGGAAACACTTGGCTTTGCCAAGCCTCGGATCCGCGAACTGACCTTCCCCGAAGGTTCCCTGATCGCAGTGACGGCTGTATCTGAACGGCGACCGGAAACGTCGAGCGCCGCTGAAGCCGCCGAGCCGATCCTGATCCTGTCGGAGCAAGGCAGGAACGGCCTGGCCAAACTCGATAAGAGAATGACGGTCATCGATCTCGGTGCGTCGCCTTCAGATCTTGCCAATATCGTCAGTGCAATCGATCGCGATACTCGTGGGATCGTCTATCTCGCAAACAGGAAGTCCGGCGAGGCGACGGAACTCTCGCTGTCCCGTCTGTCGGTCTTTGCCGAATTGACTAATCTATTGTCGCGGAAAAGCGATGGAGCAAAGTTCCGGCTGATCGTCGTTGCCCCGGGCGGTTCCCCGCTGGCGGCTAGTCCTGTCGACGAGGCCAATGCGGGCCTTTGGGCCTTCGGACGTGTCCTTCAAAACGAATATGATGCCTTCGATGTGCATCTGCTGGATGCCGATGCGGATGACAAGCGGATTGTTGCGGTCATCGACGCGCTGGTGGCGGCGGAGACGGAGAACAGGGAGTGGGTTCTGGATCGCCTGACCGGAAAAGTCCGCGAAATCAGAGCCGCTGCCGGCCCCTTCGGTGCCGGCGAAGCGAGCCGCCGCGATTTCGAGGCTGCAACGATTCGCCAGCGTGTCGCCGGTCGCCTGGACAGCATGGCCTGGGAGGAAACCAGCCTTCCCGTGCCTGGCGAAGGCGAGGTCGTCGTTTCGGTCGAAGCCACCGGCCTCAACTTCCGCGATGTCATGTGGGCGATGGGTCTCCTGCCCGAAGAGGCCCTGGAAGATGGCTTCGCCGGTACCACGATCGGCATGGAATTTGCGGGCAGAATTTCGGCCGTGGGCGATGCGGTCGATGATCTCCAGCCGGGCGACAGGGTTATGGGCATCGGGCCGGCTGCATTCTCGACCCATGTTCGGGTCCGGCGCGACGGCGTGACCAAGCTGCCGGAGCGAATGAAAGCCGCTGCTGCCGCGACGGTGCCGGTTGCTTTTCTGACGGCCTATTACGCGATGGTCGAGCTCGGGCGCATTCAGCCGGGTGAGACCATTCTGATCCATGGCGCTGCCGGCGGCGTCGGTCTGGCGGCACTCCAGATCGCCAAGCATAGAGGTGCCAGGGTGATCGCCACGGCCGGCACGGTCGAGAAGCGCGGCTTCCTTGAAATGCTCGGCGCCGATCATGTGCTCGATTCCCGCTCTCTGGATTTCGTCTCGGGCGTACGCCGTCTTACCGGCGGCGAGGGCGTGGATCTCGTTCTCAACTCGCTTTTCTCCGAAGCGATGGAGCGAAGCATCGAGCTGGTCAAACCCTTCGGTCGTTTTCTGGAACTTGGCAAGCGCGACTATTATGCCGACCGCAAGATCGGCCTGCGGCCTTTCCGGCGCAATGTCAGCTATTTCGGCATCGATGCGGATCAGCTGCTGGTCAATGCGCCCGATCTTGCGCGGCGTATTTTCACCGAGATCGGACAGCTTTTTGCTGAAGAAAAGCTGACGCCGCTGCCATATCGCGCCTTCGCCCATGACGAGATCGGCAATGCATTCCGCTTGATGCAGAATGCCGGCCATATCGGCAAGATTGTCGTGCGGCCACCCGTTCCGGGGGTCGATAGCGTCTTGCGGGCTCCGGCAAAATCCTTGCGTTTCGATGCCAGGGGCATTTTCCTGGTTGCGGGCGGTATCGGCGGCTTCGGGCTTTCCGCCGCCGATTGGCTCGTCTCCAGAGGCGCGCGCCGCATAGCCTTGTGCTCGCGCCGAGGCATTGCCGATACGGAAACCAGCAAGGCGATGGCCGATTGGGCAAGGCGAGGCGTCGTGGCGACGCTGCATGCCTGCGATATTACCGATACTGCCGCGGTCGAAACGCTGCTTGCGTCGCTTCGCGCCGAAGGAGCGCTGAAGGGTGTCGTTCACGCCGCTATGGTCCTGGATGATGCGCTTCTTGCCAATCTGACGCCCGAGCGCAATCGCCCTGTTCTCGAGGTCAAGATGCGCGGCGCCGAAACTCTCGACCGTTTAACGCGGGGCGACGAGCTTGAGCTCTTTCTGCTCTTCTCTTCGGCAACGACCATGCTCGGCAATCCTGGGCAAGCCAATTATGTGATGGCAAACGGCTATCTGGAAGGCCTGGCCCGCGCGCGTCGCGCTGCCGGCAAGCCGACCTTGGCCGTCGGCTTCGGCGCCATCGCCGACAAGGGCTTCCTTGCGCGCAACGGCGAGGTCAATGATCTTCTGTCCAAGCGCCTGGGCAACGCCGCATTGAAGGCGCGCGATGCGCTGGAACAGGTGGAGCGCTATATTCTGGCCGACACCGGCGCTGTCGATGCCGCAGCCGTCATGATCGCAGAGATCGACTGGAATGCCGTTCGCCTGTTGCCGATCGCCGATCGTTCGCTTTTCGAACCGCTGATGCGGTATACGGGCAGCCGTCAAGCTCTGAACGAGGGAGACAGCATCGATCTAAGGGAGTTGATCAGCGGCAAATCGGAGGAGGAGGCCCGAGCCGCCCTGCATGCGCTCGTTGCTGCGGAAATCGCCGCGATTCTGCGTGTCACTGAGGATAGCGTGACGCCCGACAAGGTCTTGAAGGATATCGGCCTCGATAGCCTGATGGCGATGGAACTCGGCATGAGCTTCCAGCAGAAGACCGGTTTCGACATTCCTTTGAGCGGTGTCGGCGAGGGCACGACGGTCGGCGACGTTGTCGGCCGTTTGCGGGACCGTGTCATGAATCGCAATGGCGACGATGTGAAGGCTGCTGCCGCGGGCAATGACCAGATCGTCGAGCAGCTGGCGCGCAGCCATGCCGCGGAACAGGAAAAAAGGGCCGCTCAGTGACGATGCATGATGTTAATGACGGCAGCCAGGCGGAGCAGAAGAAGAGCAAGCTGCTGGAGCAGATGCGGCGCGTCGGCGAATCCTCCGGGCGCAACCGGGCCGAACGTTTGAACAGGCAGCCGCCGGCACAACAGCGCCAGGCAGCGCGGTTCGAAGACTTGCCGGAGTACAAGCGCGTCGCAACGCAGCGCATCGCCGGCGAATTGCTCGGCGTTGCCAACCCCTTCTATCGCTCGCACGATGCTGCGGCCGGGGCGACGACACGCATTGGCGGACGCGAATTCATCAATTTCGCCTCTTATGACTATCTGGCGACCAATACCGATCCGCATGTCGCGGCAAGCGCCAAACAGGCGGTCGATCGTTTCGGTATCTCGGCTTCGGCGAGCCGCCTGGTCGCGGGCGAGCGTCCGGGGCATATCGAATTGGAACGGAAGCTTGCCGCGGTCTATGGCGTCGATGCCGCCGTCTGCTTCGTCAGCGGCTATCTGACCAATGTCGCGGCGATCGGCTGCCTCATGGGGCCGCAGGATCTGGTGATCCACGACGAATTCATTCACAACAGCGCGCTCGCCGGCATCAAGCTGTCGGGTGCAGCACGCCGGCTCTTCCAGCATAATGACGTCGACAGCCTAGAGACCATCCTGAAGACACTGTCATCCGATTTCCGCCGCATCCTGGTCGTCGTCGAAGGCATCTATTCGATGGATGGCGATATCGCCGATCTGCCGGCCCTGCTGGAGCTGAAGGCGCGTTACGGTTTCTGGCTGATGGTCGACGAGGCGCATGCGCTCGGCATTCTCGGCAAGACGGGGCGTGGTACTTTCGAGCATTTCGGCCTCGATCCCCGGGACGTCGATATCTGGATGGGCACGCTTTCAAAGACGACCTCGAGTTGCGGCGGCTATATCGCCGGCAGCCGTGCGCTTGCCGATATTCTGAAGGCGGAAGCCGGCGGCTTTGTCTATAGCGTCGGGCTGTCGCCCGTTCTTGCCGCCGCCGCTATCGCCGGTCTCGATATCCTGCAGTCCGAGCCCGAGCGAACCGAACGTCTCGGGCGCAACGGTCGGCTGTTCCTCGAAGAGGCTAGGGCGGCAAGCCTCGATACCGGCCTCAGTGCTGGCCATTCGGTCGTGCCCGTCATCGTCGGCGATTCGCTTCGGGCAGCGCAGCTTTCGAACGATCTGCTGGCCGAAGGTATCAATGTCCTGCCGATCATCCATCCGGCCGTCCCCGAAGGCATGGCGCGGCTTCGCTTCTTCATCACCTGTAACCATACCGAAGAGCAAATTCGGCACGCCGTCGCGCTGACGGCAGAAAAACTGAAGAGTTTGCTGGACCGCAATTTCGGGCTCGCATCACTCGATATGGACAAGATGATGCAATTGCTGCCAATGGGCCTAGCCCCGACCGGCCCGTAAATTCAGGACGATTGTCTCATGCACGTTATCGTCACGGGAGGTTCGAGTGGAATTGGTCTGGCGATAGCGAAACTATATGCGGCCAGGGGGGATCGCGTTTCGCTTCTCGCCCGTCATCCCGGACGCCTCGAGGAGGCGCGAGCCGAGATCGCATCGCTTCAAGGCATCGACGGCGCCCTTATCCGGGTATGTTCCGTGGACGTGGCTTCGGCCGAGGAGACCGCGCAGGCGGTGGAGCTTTGCGAGGCGTCCTTCGGCCCCTGCGATATCCTCATCGCCTCGGCTGGTATCGTCGAACCCCAGGTCTTCGACGCGATGCCGGTATCGGTTTTCGATGAGCAGATCGCCATCAATTTCCTCGGAACGGCAAATGCCGTTCGCGCTGTCTACAAGGGCATGAAGCGGCGGCGCGGCGGCCGGATCATGATGATCTCCTCGGGTGCTGCCCTGATCGGCATCTTCGGCTATACCGCCTACTGCGCATCGAAATCGGCATTGGCCGGATTTGCTGAAGCCTTGAGTGCCGAGGCGGCGGCCACCGGCATATGCGTTTCCATCTGCTTTCCGCCCGATACGCTGACGCCACAATATCGGCGCGAAATCTCCCGCAGACCGCGCGAGGCGGAAATCTTGATGGGATCCGTCAAGCCTTGGAGCGCGGAGGCGGTGGCCGCGAGAATCGTTCGCGGGCTGGATCGGGGACAGGCCAAAATCCACTTCGGATTGTCTCTGACCGCGCTTGCCTATTTCGGGTCGCAGATAAAGCCGGTGCTGAAATGGTGGCTTTCGCGCAAAACGCGAAAAATATTTGGGCAGGATGCATATCCCGGTCTTGCCGAGACGGCCGAGCAAGGTTTTGATCGTGATAAGTAATACGAAACAATTGTCGGATCCGTTCCCGCGGATTTGGAAAACGTTGCGACAGGCAGCAGGCATTTGGATGGCGCGATCTTGAAGCTGCATGATTTTCCAATTCTTTTGACGGTCGCCTGCTTCGTGTTTTCCTGCGTCATCGTCTTCCTGACCGATCCGTTTGCGATGCCGGTGGCCGTCAATGCGCAGAACCGCACGGCAAGAAGCTGGCGGCGCCTCGTTTGCGATTGGGCGGTGCGAATTCCGGTCATTGCACTGATCTATGCCGCCTTCTTCGCGATTTCCTGGCGCCCCATCTACAGCACGCAGGCGGTCATCAGCTTCTTCGTCATTTTCTCGGGAATTTCGCGGGCAAAATTCGAATTCATCCGGGAGCCCTTGGTATTTTCGGACATAGCGCTGGTGGTCGATGTCTTCAAATACAAGGAGATCTTCTACGCGACGTCGCTGAACATCGTCTTCTGGGTGATTGCCTTCGCTTACGTATTCGGCCTCAGCGGCCTTTACATGTATATGGAGCCATCGGTTCTGCCGGCTTCCAACGGCTTGCTCTGGGTTCTCCTGATGCTTGCCGTTGTCTTTGCGCCCTGGCTTGCCCTGTTCAGCCGAGTTGTTAGCGAACCGGTATGCCGTTTCACGCAGAAGTTCTTGGGCAAGGTCGATGTCAAGATCGATACCGTGCGGTTCGGCACCTTCGCTTCCGTGGTCTTTCATTTCGTCATCTGGGTCGGTGTCCGGCGCGAGGCGATCGTCTCGGAATTATCCGGTCGTTTCATCTCGGCGCTTCAGGAGCTTTGGGATCACGGCGAGGACGAGCCGCTCATTGTCGTCTGGCAATCCGAATCCTTCATCGACCTCAGGCATTTCGGCGTCAAAAACGTCAAGCTCCCGAATCTCGACCGCTTGCGAGAGCGGGCCGCGCAATGGGGCCGCATGACCAGCGTTTTCGAGGGAGGCTACACGCTCCGGACGGAATTTGCTGTCTTGAGCGGGTTGCTGCCCGAAAATGTACATATCGACGCCAGCTATCCCTATCTGCGCGCCAGCCATTACAAGGATGTCGTCTGGCCGGCGCGACTCAAGAAAGCGGGCTGGAAAACGCAGTTCATTCACCCCTACGACAAGACCTTCTTCCTCCGTCACAAGGCATTGCCGCAACTCGGCTTCGATCGAATGATGATGCTGGACGAATTCGATCACAATCCGGACCGCGATGGCCCTTATGTCAGCGATCTCTCGCTGACGAAGAGCGTGATTCGGACGATCGACGATGATGGCACCGACAAGAATTTCGTCTTTGTCGCATCCATGGCGAATCATGGCCCCTGGGAGCCGGGTCGTTGCGGGGATCTGGTCGATCCCGTGGATATTTATGGCGAGCTGCTGATGCGCGCCGATCACGCGCTCGGCAATCTTGCCCATCATCTCGACAGGCTGGATCGCCCAGTTTGGCTTTTTTTCTATGGCGATCACGCGCCTTTGCTGAAGGCCTTCGCCGACCCGTTCCCGGATCCGCGGACCGATTATGTCATCGTTCCTCTTGGCCGCGCACGAGCCCATTCGCAAAAGCCGCAGCCACCGCGGGAAGAGGCGCCGTGGAACCTGATCGGCACGTTGCTGCATTATGCGGGCCTTCGGGCCGAGGTTCCGGAGTAATGGGCGACGGGCAGGGGAAACGGGACGATACCCCTCGCACGTTCCTGTTTCTGCAGGGGCCATCCTCGCCGCTCTTCATCGAGATCGCCGGACTCCTGGAAATGGCAGGCAGCCGCTGCATTCGCATCAACCTCAATGCCGGCGACTGGGTTTCGTGGCGCTGGCGCAACGCCTTCAATTATCGCGGCGATTTTGCCGGCTGGCGCGCCTATGTCAGCCGGCGAATCGAGGCCGAAAATGTCACCGACATGATATTGCACGGGGAAGAGCGTCCCTATCATAAGGTCGCCATCAAGGAGGCGCGCCGGCTGGGTGTCGGCATCAACGTCGTCGAGATGGGATATTTGCGGCCGGATTGGGTGACTCTGGAGCGCGACGGGCTCTCCTCCAATTCGCATTTTCCGGATGATCCCGGCCATATTCTCGAAGCGGCGTCCGATCTGCCCGATCCGGACTGGACGCGCCGTTACAGCCAGACGTTCCTCGCCGAAGCGCTCTACGACCTCGTCTATTATCTGCCGACCGTCTTTCTATGGTTTCTCTATCCGGCCTATCGGCGTCATGGGCTCTATCATCCGCTTATGGAATATGCCGGGTGGTTGAGGAGACTTCCCTCAAGCAGCAGAAGGTCGCGTGAAGCGGAGGACGTGGTCGAGCATCTGCTTGCTGGTGGCAAGCGATTCTTCGTCTATCCACTGCAGCTTCAGACCGATTTCCAGCTGCGGGCGCACTCGCCCTTTCATCGGCAGCAGGATGCCATCAGGCTGATTCTCCGGTCTTTTGCGGAAAATGCCGCGCCGGAAACGCATCTCGTCCTGAAACTGCATCCGCTCGACAACGGACTTATGGATTGGAGGGCCTATGTCGACAACATCGGCGCTTCCTGTGGATTGTCCTCCCGTCTCCATTTCATAGATGGCGGCGATCTCGACCGGCTGATGGCCGCGAGCGAGGGGATGGTAACGGTCAATTCCACGGCGGCACTTACGGCATTGCGGGCCGGCAAGCCCGTCAAGGCGCTGGGCGCGGCGATTTACGATATAGAGGGCCTGAGTGACCGGGGGGATCTGGATCGATTCTGGCATGAGCCGAGGCCGCCATCGCCGGAGCTGCGCGATGCATTCTTCAAGCTGCTCGCGACCGCCATACAGGTCCGCGGCAATTTCTGCTCGGGGGAGGGCGCGCGTGCCGCCGCCGTTGAGATTGCCGAGAGATTGTTGTCACGGACGGTCAATCTGCCCGACGGCTATGTCGACCCGCCGCCGCGGCGACGGCCATCGAAGATTCATGTGCCGTGAGCGTGACGAAAAGGAAATGGTCGCAGGAAGGATCTTCGACCCTGAAATTGACAATACAGCGACTTACATGTGGACTGGAGCCGAACCTGGCGCAGCGATTCGACGCCGGGAAAGCGAATAACGGTTTGCCGGGAGCAAACATCATGGATGACAGCAGGATGGAAAGGTTCATGCTGAAGGAGCTGCTGATGATCATCGCAGCCCTTGTACTTGTTTCCGCCGTGCTTCTGGCAGTCGTTATTTTCGGCAATTACTGAGCTGCACTTAACCGGACACGAAAAACCGCCGTTCGGACACGAAAAGCATCGTTCCGATCTGAAAAAATCGCTGATTGAATTCGAGAGGGAGTGGTGGGCGATGAGAGACTCGAACTCCCGACATCCTCGGTGTAAACGAGGCGCTCTACCAACTGAGCTAATCGCCCTTCTGCGAAGCGGGTCATCGGCCCGCCGCGTTCGGTGGCCGTGATCTATGCGGAACGGGGAAAAACCGCAAGAGTGTTTGTGAAGATTTTTTGATTTTTTTGGATTTTGCGCATCTTTGGCCACCCGTCATCCACATCCATAAATGTGAAGACATGCCGATCAATGCGGTGCATATCAGGTGCCGATGAAATGCATGAGGCGGGAACCTGCCATGCCAAATCGACGGAACGGAAAATTACGGACAGGCTTGTCGATAACAATTCACACTCTGTCATCGATTTGTATTCAAACCTGCTTGACACCCAAACACGAACCCCGTAGTTAGCCGCTCATCGAACGGCGAGGGCCGCTTTGATGGGTGCGAAAGCATCCGGAATGCTTGAAATGAAATGCGGGTGTAGCTCAGTCGGTTAGAGTGCCGGCCTGTCACGCCGGAGGTCGCGGGTTCGAGCCCCGTCACTCGCGCCATTTCAAGGTAAATTCCGGATCTGGCACCGCGCCGAAAGGCCAAGCAATGCGCGGGTGTAGCTCAGTCGGTTAGAGTGCCGGCCTGTCACGCCGGAGGTCGCGGGTTCGAGCCCCGTCACTCGCGCCATTCTCTCCAAGCCATTACAATCAAACATCATTTTATTGCGATTGCGAAAGAGCCTTTTCGCGTTTGCGCCAATTTGTCGCGTTGTCGTCGCAACATATTGATATCAACCGCTCGACAGGACCTCGAACGACAGATTCAAAAGGCTTGCGCGCGCGCTCCGCCTGCGCTAACCACGGCTCTGTTGCAACGCTCTTTCGCTTGCTGGGCATTTGCTCAGATGCGCCGCCCCGGCGCTGACCGCAAGCAGGGATGGACATGATGACTGGACTGCTCAGTTCCTATATTCCGATAGCGATTTTCATTGGTATTGCCCTGGTGATTGGCCTGGCGCTGTTGATTACGCCGTTTGCCGTCGCCTTCAAGGCGCCTGACTCGGAAAAGCTGTCGGCCTATGAATGCGGCTTCAATGCATTCGATGACGCCCGCATGAAGTTCGATATCCGCTTCTACCTGGTATCGATTCTCTTCATCATCTTCGATCTGGAAGTCGCCTTCCTCTTCCCGTGGGCCGTCTCCTTCGGCGCGATCGGCTGGTTCGGCTTCTGGTCGATGATGGTGTTCCTGCTGGTGCTGACCATCGGCTTTATCTATGAATGGAAGAAGGGAGCCCTGGAATGGGAGTAGCCCCAAGCAACACGACGCTCGTAGCGCCGCAGCCGAAGGGGATCATCGATCCCGCGACCGGTAGGCCAGTCGGCAGCAACGATCCGTTCTTCGGCGAGATCAACAACGAACTCGCCGACAAGGGCTTTCTGGTCACCTCCACCGACGAGCTGATCAACTGGGCCCGCACCGGCTCCCTGATGTGGATGACGTTTGGTCTCGCCTGCTGCGCTGTCGAAATGATGCAGGTTTCCATGCCGCGTTACGACGTCGAGCGCTTCGGTTTTGCGCCGCGTGCCTCGCCGCGCCAGTCCGACGTCATGATCGTCGCCGGCACGCTCACCAACAAGATGGCGCCCGCACTCCGCAAGGTTTACGACCAGATGCCCGAGCCGCGCTACGTCATCTCGATGGGCTCCTGCGCCAACGGTGGCGGCTATTATCACTATTCCTATTCCGTCGTGCGCGGCTGCGACCGTGTGGTGCCGATCGATATTTACATTCCGGGCTGTCCTCCCACGGCAGAGGCGCTGCTTTACGGCGTGCTTCTGCTGCAGAAGAAAATCCGGCGCACCGGCACGATCGAACGGTAAGGCAGGGGACAGGTATCATGAGTGAAGCCCTGAACGAACTCGCGGCTTATCTGACGGAAGTTCGCGGCGCCCTGATCTCATCGAGCGAGATCAAGTACGGCGAGTTGAATGTGACGACGACGGCCGAAAACGTTATCGCCCTGCTGACCTTCCTGCGTGACGACGCCAAATGCGGTTTCGTCAACATCACGGATATCTGTGGCGTGGACTGGCCGCAGCGCGCCGAGCGCTTCGATGTCGTCTACCATCTTCTTTCGCCGAAGAAGAACCTGCGCATCCGCGTCAAGGTTCCTGTCGGCGAGGATCAGCCTATACCCTCTGCTTGTGGCCTTTTTCCCGGCGCCGATTGGTTCGAGCGCGAAACCTGGGACATGTACGGCGTTCTTTTCACCGGACACCCGGATCTGCGCCGTATCCTGACCGATTATGGTTTCGAAGGTCACCCGCTGCGCAAGGACTTCCCGACGACCGGTTTCGTCGAAGTCCGCTACGATGATGCCGCCAAGCGCGTCGTCTATGAGCCAGTGGAACTGAAGCAGGAATTCCGCAATTTCGACTTTTTATCTCCTTGGGAAGGCACGGATTACGTGCTGCCAGGCGACGAAAAGGCGAAGCAGTAAGCTGAGGCAATAGGCAGTAGCCAATAGGCAATAGGAGAATGGCAAACGGCGATTAATTCCTATCAGGACCTTACGGTGTGGCAGCGCGCCATGGATCTTGCTGTAGAATGTTATGCTCTGACTAAGGAATTTCCGAAGGAAGAGATTTACGGCCTGGTCTCGCAAAATACGGCGTGCATCCGTATCGATCGCGGCAAATATCGCGGAAGGTTATGGGCGCGAAGCGACAGGAGCTTATGTCCATCATCTGAAGATTGCACAAGGTTCGCTGAAGGAGTTGGAGACGCATCTGATAATTTCGACGCGAGTAGGCGTCGTCACCCTGGAGCAAGTTGGGTCGGCGATATCGATGAGTGACGAAATCGGAAGGATGCTGCGTTCCCTTATCCGCCGGCTGCAGGACGAACGACATGGATATGAGAGCTAACGGTTACACTATTGCCTATTGCCTAGTGGCTAATGCCTGCAATAAGCGGAGCGCATTGCAATGACAGAACATAACGTTCGCAACTTCAACATCAATTTCGGTCCGCAGCATCCGGCTGCGCACGGCGTTTTGCGTCTTGTCCTCGAATTGGACGGCGAAATTGTGGAACGCGTCGATCCGCATATCGGCCTGCTGCATCGCGGCACTGAAAAGCTGATCGAATCGAAGACCTATCTTCAGGCCGTTCCTTATTTCGACCGCCTCGACTACGTGGCGCCGATGAATCAGGAACACGCCTATGCGCTCGCCGTTGAAAAGCTGCTCGGCATCGATATCCCGATCCGTGGCCAGCTGATCCGCGTGCTCTATTCGGAAATCGGCCGCATCCTGTCGCATCTTCTCAATGTCACGACGCAGGCCATGGACGTCGGCGCGCTGACGCCGCCGCTGTGGGGCTTCGAAGAGCGCGAAAAGCTGATGGTGTTCTATGAGCGCGCCTCCGGCTCTCGCATGCACGCAGCCTACATTCGTCCGGGTGGTGTTCACCAGGATCTCCCCGAAAAGCTCGTGCAGGATATCGGCGACTGGTGCGATCCCTTCCTGAAGGCGCTCGACGATATCGACGACCTTCTGACCGGCAACCGTATCTTCAAGCAGCGTAACGTCGATATCGGCGTGGTCTCGCTGGAAGACTGTTGGGCCTGGGGCTTCTCCGGCGTGATGGTCCGCGGCTCGGGCGCCGCATGGGACCTGCGCAAGGCGCAGCCCTATGAATGCTATTCCGATCTCGAATTCGACATTCCGATCGGCAAGAACGGCGATTGCTACGACCGTTACCTCATCCGCATGATCGAAATGCGCGAAGCCGTCCGCATCATGAAGCAGTGCGTCAATCGTCTGCTGGGCGATGCCAGGGTCGGACCGGTCTCCTCGCTCGACGGCAAGGTCGTGCCGCCGAAACGCGGCGAGATGAAGCGTTCGATGGAAGCGTTGATCCACCACTTCAAGCTCTACACCGAAGGCTATCACGTGCCGGCGGGCGAGGTTTACGCGGCTGTCGAAGCGCCGAAGGGCGAGTTCGGCGTCTATCTCGTCTCCGACGGCTCCAACAAGCCCTATCGCTGCAAGATCCGTGCGCCGGGCTATGCGCATCTGCAGGCCATGGACTTCATGTGCCGCGGCCATCAGCTCGCCGACGTCGCCGCGGTGCTTGGTTCGCTCGACATCGTGTTCGGTGAGGTGGATCGCTGATGCGAGCCTGGCAGGTTGCTATCCCTGTGGTCTTGTTTGCCTGCGGCGTTTCGGCCCAGCAGACGGGCAACACACAGGCCCTGCCGAACATCAATATGCAGGGTTCGACCGCAATCGGCGGGAAGTCTGCAAAAGGTGGAAGTGAGGTACAGGCGAGCGCGGATTCCACGATCGCCGATCTCCTTTCCCGTGGTTATCAAATCAAGGCCGCTGTGCCGAACGGTGGCAAGTTTGTTGTGTTTATGCAGAAAGACCAGTCGGCCTATGCCTGCGAATTCTCGTCCCTGACGAATACGCGGTGTGGGTCCCTAAACTGAGATAAGGCGTGAAAGATGTCCGTTCGTCGACTTGCCGAAGATCAATTCCAGCCTGCCGCCTTCGCCTTCAATGCGGAGAATACGGTCTGGGCTGAAAAGACGATCAAGAAATATCCCGATGGTCGCCAGCAGTCCGCGATCATTCCGCTGATGATGCGCGCGCAGGAGCAGGAAGGCTGGGTCACCAAGGCGGCTATCGAAACGATCGCCGACATGCTGGACATGGCCTATATCCGCGCGCTTGAGGTCGCAACCTTCTACACCCAGTTCCAGCTGCACCCGGTTGGCACGCGCGCCCACGTCCAGGTTTGCGGCACGACGCCTTGCATGCTGCGCGGTGCCGAAGGGCTGATCAAGGTCTGCAAGAGCCGGATCAACGACCATGCCTTCGAGCGCAATGCCGATGGCACGCTTTCTTGGGAAGAGGTCGAATGTCAGGGCGCCTGCGTCAACGCGCCGATGGTGGTGATCGGCAAGGATACCTATGAGGATCTGACGCCGGCACGCCTCGAAGAAATCATCGACGCGTTCGCCGCAGGCAAGGGCAGTGAAGTTCCGACCGGCCCGCAGATCGATCGCGTTTTCTCCGCTCCCGAAGGTGGTCTGACGAGTTTGCTGTCGGATGAGGCGAAGGCAAAGGGCGCAGCAGGCAAGGCCAAGACGACCGCCGAGGCTGTTTCGGTTCCGCCGTCCGAAGCTGCCCATGCCAAGAGCACGGACGCGGAAACCAACACGAGCCTGAAGACGCCGGCAACGGCACCGAAGGAAGCAGCCAAGAATGCCAAGGCCGCTGAAACGCAGCCGCTTTCGGGAACCGCGGCGTCCGCAGCTGTATCGGAAAAGGCGGGCAGCGCCCAGAAGCCTTCGCTCGATGACAAGGATCGTCCGGCTGGTATCGAAAAGCCCGCACAGCCGGATAATCTGCAGCTCATTTCAGGTGTCGGTCCGAAGATCGAAGGGACCTTGCATGAAATCGGTATTTTCACCTTCGCACAGGTTGCGAGCTGGAATGAGGCCGAGCGCCGCTGGGTCGATGGCTATCTGAATTTCAGGGGCCGGATCGAACGTGACGATTGGGTCAGGCAGGCTGAGGCACTCGCTAAGGGTGGCGAAGCGGAATATATCAAGGTCTTCGGCAAGAAGCCGCGGTAAGAGGTGAAGCATGTTACAGGATCAGGATCGCATCTTTACCAATATCTACGGCCTCAAGGATAAGTCTCTGAAGGGCGCGATGTCGCGCGGCCATTGGGACGGCACGAAGCAAATCCTCGAAAAGGGTCGTGACTGGATCATCAACGAGATGAAGGCTTCCGGCCTTCGTGGCCGCGGCGGCGCAGGCTTCCCGACCGGTCTCAAGTGGTCCTTCATGCCGAAGGAAAGCGACGGTCGTCCGCATTATCTGGTCGTCAACGCCGACGAGTCCGAACCGGGCACGTGCAAGGACCGCGATATCATGCGCCACGATCCGCATACGCTGATCGAAGGCTGCGTCATCGCCGGTTTCGCCATGGGTGCGAATACCGCTTACATCTACGTTCGCGGCGAGTACATGCGCGAGCGCGAAGCTCTGCAGACAGCGATCGACGAGTGCTATGATGCCGGATTGCTGGGCAAAAACAACAAGCTCGGCTGGGATTTTGATGTTTTCGTTCATCATGGCGCAGGCGCTTACATCTGCGGCGAGGAAACCGCGCTGCTCGAAAGCCTGGAAGGCAAGAAAGGCCAGCCACGCCTGAAGCCGCCATTCCCGGCCAATATGGGTCTCTACGGCTGCCCGACCACCGTCAACAACGTCGAATCCATCGCCGTTGCCCCGACGATCCTGCGTCGCGGCGCCGGCTGGTTCTCCTCTTTCGGCCGTCCGAACAATGTCGGCACGAAGCTGTTCATGCTCTCCGGCCACATCAACCGTCCCTGCACGGTTGAGGAGACGATGGGCATCACGTTCCGCGAGCTGGTCGAAAAGCATGGCGGCGGTATTCGCGGCGGCTGGGACAATCTGCTGGCCGTCATCCCCGGCGGCGCATCGTGCCCGGTCGTTCCGGCCGCCGATATCATCGACTGCCCGATGGATTTCGACGGCCTGCGCGAGGTCAAGTCGTCCTTCGGCACGGCTGCGGCGATCGTCATGGACAAGTCGACCGACATCATCAAGGCGATTGCCCGTATCTCGGCTTTCTTCAAGCATGAGAGCTGCGGCCAGTGCACGCCGTGCCGCGAGGGCACGGGCTGGATGTGGCGCGTTCTTGAGCGTATGGCACGCGGCAACGCCCAGAAGCGCGAGATCGACATGCTGTTCCAGGTGACGAAGCAGATCGAAGGCCATACTATCTGTGCGCTCGGTGACGCCGCCGCATGGCCGGTGCAGGGTCTGATCCGCAATTTCCGTCCGGAGATCGAAAAGCGCATCGACCAGTACACCGCCAATGCGACGAGCCACGGCGCGGTGCTGGAAGCAGCCGAATAAGGACCGATGATGGCGAAGATCAAGGATATCAGGCAGGGAAGCGGAGCGACCGATCACGTATCGGTCGATTTCGGCCGCATCGCCGCCGATATGCTGCGGGATTCGCCAGCCATGCCGATCCATCCGCTGATGGCGCATCCGGCAGCGGCGTTCGCTGCTGCGGCAGCCATTGGTTTCGGCGTTACATCACAGATCGCCGGCGCGTTCTTTGGTGCGTTTCAAGGTGCGGTCGAGGCGGCAAGCAAGCGTGCCGCCGAGCCGGGCGAAGAGAAGGATGTCCTTGCCGCTGCGGAGCCGACGGCAAGGAAAGAAGGGGCAGGGGAGGTGAAGCCGGTCAAGGCATCGCCTGCCGCCAAGCCGGTCGTTTCGAAGCCGGCGGCTGTCAAGCCGAAGCCGGCAGTCGCAAAGAGGGCCGAAGCAAAGCCGGTTGCCGCTGCTGAGATCGTGACGGCGCCCGCCAAGAGCAAGGCCCCTGCCGAGAGGAAGGCCAAGGCTGAGGTGGTGGCGCCGATAGCCGCAAAGCCGGCGCCCGTTCGCAGCCGCAAGGCCGCGGTAAAGGCTGACGACCTCAAGCGTATTTCGGGTGTCGGCCCGAAGCTCGAGCAGGTGCTGAACGGACGTGGTATCAGGCGTTTCGCCGATATCGCCGCCTGGAGCGATGCCGATATCGAGCGGATCGACACGGAACTCGGCTTCGATGGTCGCATCCGGCGCGATGACTGGGTCGGCCAGGCGAAGGCGCTGCTGCCGAAAGGGCGGAGTTGAGTTTTCCTCGGCTGCATCCGGTGGCCGGGGAGGGTGAATGAACGCGATTGGGATGATTGCGGGGATGCCCGCGATGTTGCGATCGCAAAGCTGGTCTTGCGGGGACAAGGCTTGGCAAAGCTTATTGTGAGCAAACCGGTGCTATCAGGCGTTTGAGCCGCCCCGATGGCAATCCGGTCTGCGATCATGAAATTGTCTGCGGCCAGATCGGGCTGGAGACGTGACATAGGACTGAGTGGACGATGGCTAAACTGAAGATTGACGGTAAAGAGATCGAAGTTCCGGATCACTACACGCTTATCCAGGCGTGCGAGGAAGCCGGCGCCGAAGTCCCGCGCTTCTGCTTCCATGAACGACTGTCGGTGGCCGGCAATTGCCGCATGTGCCTCGTCGAGGTGAAGGGCGGCCCACCGAAGCCACAGGCATCCTGCGCCATGGGCGTTCGCGATATCCGCGGCGGCCCGAACGGCGAGCTTCCGGAAGTCTTCACCAACACGCCGATGGTCAAGAAGGCCCGTGAAGGCGTGATGGAATTCCTGCTGATCAACCACCCGCTGGATTGCCCGATCTGCGACCAGGGCGGCGAATGCGATCTGCAGGACCAGGCCATGGCCTTCGGTATCGACAGCTCGCGCTATCAGGAAGACAAGCGTGCCGTCGAAGACAAATATATCGGCCCGCTCGTCAAGACCGTGATGAACCGCTGCATCCACTGCACGCGCTGCGTCCGCTTCACGACGGAAGTTGCCGGCATTTCCGAACTCGGTCTCATCGGCCGCGGTGAAGATGCTGAAATCACCACCTATCTCGAGCAGGCAATGACCTCCGAGCTGCAGGGCAACGTCGTTGACCTTTGCCCGGTTGGCGCGCTGACCTCGAAGCCCTTCGCCTTCACGGCTCGTCCGTGGGAGCTGAACAAGACCGAATCGATCGACGTCATGGACGCCCTCGGCTCGGCGATCCGCGTCGATACCCGCGGCCGCGAAGTCATGCGCGTTCTGCCGAGGGTCAACGAGCAGATCAACGAAGAGTGGATCTCCGACAAGACCCGTTTTATCTGGGACGGCCTGAAGACGCAGCGCCTCGACAAGCCCTATGTCCGCAAGGACGGCCGCCTGCAGCCGGCGACCTGGAGCGACGCTTTCGCCGCCATCAAGTCGGCCGTTTCCGCCACCAGCGGCGGCAAGATCGGCGCGATCGCCGGCGATCTCGCCTCGGTCGAGGAAATGTATGCCCTCGGCGAGCTGCTGAAGTCGCTGGGATCGGAAAATCTCGACTGTCGCCAGGACGGGACGGCGCTTGATCCGTCGCTTGGCCGTGCAAGCTACATCTTCAACCCGAGCATCCAGGGTATTGAAGCCGCCGACGCGCTGTTGATCATTGGCGCCAATCCGCGCTTCGAGGCTGCCGTGCTGAATTCGCGCATCCGCAAGCGCTGGCGCCGCGGCAAGTTCCCGATCGGCGTGATCGGTGAAGCCGCCGACCTTCGCTACTCCTATGATTATCTCGGCGCTGGGCCGGACACGCTGGCCGATCTCGTCAGCGGCTCGCACAGCTTCGCCGATGTGCTGAAGAATGCGCAGAAGCCGATGATCATCATCGGCCAGGGTGCTCTCACCCGCGAAGACGGTGCCGAGGTTCTGGCAAATGCCGCCAAGCTCGCTACCGCCGTCGGCGTCGTCAAGGAAGACTGGAACGGTTTTGCCGTGCTGCACACGGCAGCTGCGCGCGTCGGCGGCCTCGATCTCGGCTTCGTGCCGGGCACAAAGGGCGTCAACGCCGCTGCCATGCTATCGTCGATGGATGTCCTCTTCCTGCTGGGCGCAGATGAACTTGACTTCAGCCGCAAGGGCGCGAAGTTCACGGTCTATATCGGCTCGCATGGCGATAACGGCGCTCAGAACGCCGATGTCATCCTTCCTGCGGCCGCCTATACCGAAAAGTCGGGCACCTGGGTCAACACCGAAGGCCGTGTCCAGATGGGCAACCGCGCCGGTTTCGCACCAGGCGACGCCCGCGAGGACTGGGCGATCATCCGTGCTCTTTCCGACGTGCTCGGCAAGAAGCTTCCCTTTGATTCGCTGAGAGAATTGCGGGCCAAGCTCTACGCAGCCTTCCCCCATTTCGCCGGGATCGACGAGATTGCCGAAGGCGATAGCGCCCAAATTGCCGCACTTGCGAAAAAAGCCGGCGCGATGGGCAAATCGGCATTTGCTTCGCCGATCAAAGACTTCTATTTGACGAACCCGATAACGCGCGCATCGGCTGTCATGGCCGAGTGCTCGGCATTGGCCCGCAACAATTTCCGCGTTGCGGCAGAGTAAGGGCAGAGGACTATGGATTCATTCGTTTCGACCTATCTCTGGCCGGCGCTGATCATGATCGGCCAGTCTCTGCTGCTTCTGGTCTGCCTGCTGATCTTCATCGCCTACATTCTGCTTGCCGACCGCAAGATCTGGGCAGCCGTCCAGCTGCGCCGCGGCCCGAACGTCGTCGGCCCGTTCGGTCTGTTCCAGTCCTTCGCTGACTTGCTGAAGTTCATGTTCAAGGAGCCGATCATTCCGGCCGGCGCCAACAAGACCGTGTTCCTGCTGGCTCCGCTGGTTTCCGTGGTGCTGGCACTGTCGACCTGGGCCGTCGTGCCTGTCGCGCAGAATTGGGTCGTCGCCGATATCAACGTCGGCATCCTCTACATTCTGGCGATCTCGTCGCTTGAAGTTTACGGCATCATCATGGGCGGCTGGGCTTCGAATTCGAAGTATCCGTTCCTCGGCGCGCTGCGCTCGGCGGCACAGATGGTGTCCTACGAAGTCTCGATCGGCCTCGTCATCGTCACCGTCCTGCTCTGCGTCGGTTCGCTGAACCTGACGGATATCGTGCTGTCACAGCAGACCGGCCTCGGCACCAAGCTCGGCCTGCCGGCCTCGTTCCTCGACTGGCACTGGCTGTCGCTGTTCCCGATGTTCATCGTGTTCTTCATTTCGGCTCTGGCTGAAACGAACCGTCCGCCTTTCGACCTTCCGGAAGCGGAATCGGAGCTGGTTGCCGGCTTCATGGTTGAATACGGCTCTTCGCCCTACATGATGTTCATGCTCGGCGAATATGCCGCCGTCGTCCTGATGTGCTCGCTGACGACGATCCTCTTCCTCGGCGGCTGGCTCCCTCCGATCGATATCTGGATCCTGAATTGGGTTCCGGGCATCATCTGGTTCCTGCTGAAGTCGTGCCTGGTTTTCTTCATGTTCGCGATGGTCAAGGCCTTCGTGCCGCGCTACCGCTACGACCAGCTCATGCGCCTTGGCTGGAAGGTTTTCCTGCCGCTGTCGCTCGCCATGGTCGTTATCGTTGCATTCGTGCTGAAGCTGACGGGATGGGCATGATGATGTCTTTCCCCGCTTCTGGCAGTTTTGGAGGTTAAGATGGCCGGTTTGTCCAATGCCGTCAGCTCGCTGTTCCTCAAGGAATTCGTCGGCGCGTTCTTTTTGTCGATGCGTTATTTCTTCAAGCAGAAGGCGACGATCAATTACCCCTTCGAGAAGGGGCCGGTCAGCCCGCGCTTCCGCGGCGAACATGCGCTGCGCCGTTATCCCAACGGTGAAGAGCGCTGCATCGCCTGCAAGCTCTGCGAAGCCATCTGTCCTGCCCAGGCCATCACCATCGAAGCCGGGCCGCGCCGCAACGACGGCACCCGCCGCACGGTGCGTTACGACATCGACATGGTGAAGTGCATCTATTGCGGCTTCTGCCAAGAGGCGTGCCCGGTCGACGCTATCGTCGAAGGGCCTAACTTCGAATTTGCCACCGAGACCCGCGAAGAGCTCTACTTCGACAAGGCGCGGCTACTCGACAATGGCGACCGCTGGGAACGCGAAATCGCGCGCAACATCGCGATGGATTCGCCGTACCGCTGAGCGGAGTTTTGAATATGCCGTGACAGGCGGCCACGATTGTCGCCGTTGCGGTTGAATCTAGACCGGGGCTTTGCCGGACCTATTGTCCGGCCGAGCTCCATCGGGCAGGGAAACTCCCGGCTGCCCGGGGGAAGACGAAAAAGGCACCAACATGGGTCTGCAGGCTCTTTTTTTCTATATCTTCGCCTTTGTCGCTGTGGCGTCGGCGTTCATGGTCATCTCGGCGCGGAATCCGGTCCATTCGGTCCTGTTCCTCATCCTGGTATTCTTCAACGCGGCTGGCCTCTTCCTGTTGATGGGGGCTGAATTCCTGGCGATGATCCTGCTGGTCGTTTATGTCGGTGCCGTGGCGGTTCTCTTCCTCTTCGTCGTCATGATGCTCGATATCGACTTCACCGAGCTGAGAGCCGGCATTCTGGAATATGCCCCGATCGGCGCGCTGATCGGCATTATCCTCGCCGCCGAACTGATTGTCGTCATCGGCGGCAGTGTGATTTCGCCCACTATTGCCAAATCCGTCGCCATGCCGATCCCGGCGCCGGCGACCCGGACGAACACCGCCGCCCTCGGCGACGTGCTCTATACCAATTACGTCTATTTCTTCGAGATCGCTGGCCTCGTTCTGCTGGTCGCGATGATCGGCGCAATCGTGCTGACGCTGAAGCATCGCACGCACATCAAGCGCCAGAACATTTCCCAACAGGTCGCCCGCACGCCCGCGACTGCCGTCGAGGTGGTCAAGGTCAAGCCGGGGCAGGGCGTCTGAGGCGGGGCACGAGGATCAAAGGAACAAGAACATGGTCATCGGACTTTCCCATTACCTCACGGTCAGCGCCATCCTCTTCGTGCTCGGCGTTTTCGGTATCTTTCTCAACCGAAAGAACGTCATCATCATCCTGATGTCCGTCGAGCTCATATTGCTCGCCGTCAACATCAACATGGTCGCCTTCTCGTCGTTCCTCAACGACATCGTCGGCCAGGTTTTCGCTCTGTTCATTTTGACTGTCGCCGCCGCCGAGGCTGCCATCGGTCTTGCAATTCTCGTCGTCTTCTACCGTAACCGCGGCTCCATCGCCGTCGAAGACGTCAACGTGATGAAGGGCTGATAAAGCTATGTTCTTATATAAGGCTATCGTCTTTCTTCCCCTGATTGGCGCTGTTATCGCCGGCCTTTTCGGCCGTGCGATCGGCGCCAAGGCTTCGGAATATGTTACCACCGGCCTGATGATCATCGCGGCCGTCCTCTCGTGGATCGTCTTCTTCACGGTGGCGCTCGGCCATACGGATGGCCCGATCAAGGTTGAAGTGCTGCGCTGGATCCAGTCCGGCGGCATCGACGTTTCCTGGGCGCTGCGCGTCGACACGCTGACCTCGGTGATGCTGATCGTCGTGAATTCGGTCTCGACCCTGGTTCACGTCTATTCGATTGGATACATGCATCATGATCCGCATCGTCCGCGCTTCTTCGCCTATCTCTCGCTCTTCACCTTCGCCATGCTGATGCTGGTGACCTCCGACAACCTCGCCCAGATGTTCTTCGGCTGGGAAGGCGTCGGTCTCGCCTCCTACCTGCTGATCGGGTTCTGGTTCAAGAAGCCGTCGGCCTCCGCAGCGGCGATCAAGGCCTTCATCGTCAACCGCGTCGGCGACTTCGGTTTCGTACTCGGCATTGCCGGCGTCTTCGTTCTCTTCGGCTCGATCAATTTCGATGTCATCTTCGGCAACGCACAGAGCTTTGCCGCAGGGCAGGGCGGTCAGCCGGGCGATATCGTGCTCAATTTCCTCGGCATGCATCTCGATCGCGGCCATGCTCTGACGGCCGTCTGCCTGCTGCTCTTCATGGGCGCGATGGGTAAATCGGCGCAGTTCCTGCTGCACACCTGGCTGCCGGACGCCATGGAAGGCCCGACGCCGGTTTCGGCGCTCATCCATGCCGCAACCATGGTCACCGCCGGCGTCTTCCTCGTCGCCCGCATGTCGCCGATCTTCGAACTGTCGCAGGATGCGCTGACCGTCGTTACCATCATCGGCGCGATCACGGCCTTCTTCGCCGCAACCGTCGGCCTCGTGCAGAACGACATCAAGCGCGTCATCGCCTACTCGACCTGTTCGCAGCTCGGCTACATGTTCGTCGCCCTCGGCGTCGGCGCTTATGGTGCTGCGATCTTCCATCTGTTCACCCACGCCTTCTTCAAGGCGCTGCTCTTCCTCTGTGCCGGCTCGGTCATCCACGCCGTCGACGGCGAGCAGGACATGCGTCATATGGGCGGACTGCGCCCGCATATCCAGAAGACCTTCTGGATGATGATCATCGGCACCTTGGCAATCACCGGCGTCGGCATCCCGCTGACCCACATCGGCTTTGCCGGCTTCATTTCGAAGGACGCGATCATCCTGGCGGCTTTCGCCTCGCACAATGCAGCCGCCGGCTTCGCCTTCACGCTGCTCGTCATCGCCGCGATGTTCACCAGCTTCTATTCGTGGCGCCTGATCTTCATGACCTTCTTCGGCAAGCCCCGCGCGTCGCACGAGGTCATGCACCATGTACATGAATCGCCGAACGTCATGTTGATCCCGCTCTACCTGCTGGCGATCGGCGCTGTTGCCGCCGGCATGTATTTCAATGCCGATTTCGTCGGTCACGCCTACGAGGAATTCTGGAAGCATGCGCTGTTCACGCTCCCGGACAACAAGATCCTCGAAGAGATGGAACATGCGCCTCTGTGGGTTGAGCTCAGCCCGTTCATCGCCATGCTGCTCGGCCTCGTCACCGCCTGGTATTTCTATATCCAGTCGCCGGAAACGCCGCGCCGTCTCGCCCAGCAGCAGCGCGTGCTCTACGAGTTCCTCTTGAACAAGTGGTACTTCGACGAGATCTATGACTTCCTCTTCGTCCGCTCCGCCAAGGCGCTTGGCCGCTTCCTTTGGAAGAAGGGCGACATCGGGGTCATCGACACCATCGGCCCGAACGGCATTGCCGCCCGCGTCGTCGATGTCACCAACCGCGTCGTGCGCCTGCAGACCGGCTACCTCTATCACTATGCCTTCGCGATGCTGCTCGGCATTGCCGCCCTCGTTACCTGGATGATGCTCGGGAGTTCCCTCTGATGACCGATTGGCCTATTCTTTCAACGGTCACGTTTCTGCCGCTGGTCGGCGTCCTTCTCCTGCTGTTCACGCAGGAGAACGGGGCCAACGGCCGCCGGAATGTCCTGAACATCTCGCTGGCGACGACCATCGTCACCTTCATCGTGTCGCTGTTCGTCTGGATCTGGTTCGACAATGCCAATCCGGGCTTCCAGCTGATCGAAAAGCATGAGTGGCTGACCGGCGGCATCAGCTATCATATGGGCGTCGACGGCATCTCCATGCTGTTCGTCATCCTGTCGACCTTCCTGATGCCCTTCTGCGTACTCGCGAGCTGGCTGTCGGTCGAAAAGCGGCTGAAGGATTACATGATCGCCTTCCTCGTCCTCGAGACGATGATGGTCGGCGTGTTCGTGTCGCTCGATATCGTGCTGTTCTACGTCTTCTTCGAAGCCGGCCTCATCCCGATGTTCCTGATCATCGGTGTCTGGGGCGGCAAGGATCGTGTCTATGCCAGCTACAAGTTCTTCCTCTACACGCTGCTCGGCTCCGTGCTGATGCTGCTCGCCATCATGGCGATGTATTGGCAGGCCGGTACGACCGATATCCCGACGCTGCTTGCTTACAAGTTCCCGCCGCAGCTGCAGACCTGGCTATGGCTCGCCTTCTTCGCCTCCTTCGCGGTAAAGATGCCGATGTGGCCGGTCCACACCTGGCTCCCTGACGCGCACGTGCAGGCGCCGACGGCAGGCTCGGTCATCCTGGCAGGCGTTCTCCTGAAGCTTGGCGGCTATGGTCTCATCCGCTTCTCGCTCGGCATGTTCCCGAACGCTTCGGAATATTTCGCGCCGCTCGTCTTCGCGCTCTCGGTCATCGCCATCATCTACACCTCGCTGGTCGCGATGATGCAGGACGACATCAAGAAGCTGATCGCCTATTCGTCGGTCGCCCACATGGGTTACGTGACCATGGGTATCTTCGCGGCCAACCAGCAGGGCGTTCAGGGTGCGATCTTCCAGATGCTGTCGCACGGCATCGTCTCGGGCGCGCTCTTCCTCTGCGTCGGCGTGATCTATGATCGCACCCACACCCGCGAGATCGTGGCCTATGGCGGCCTGGTCAACAACATGCCGAAATATGCCGTCGCCATGATGGTCTTCACCATGGCCAATGTCGGTCTGCCTGGCACGTCCGGCTTTATCGGCGAATTCCTGACCCTGATCGGCGTCTTCCGCGCCAACACCTGGGTTGCGCTCTTTGCCGCGACCGGCGTGATCCTGTCGGCGGCTTACGCGCTCTGGCTCTACCGCCGCGTCATTTTCGGTGCGCTGGAGAAGGAAAACCTGAAGAAGCTTCTGGATCTGTCACCGCGTGAACAGCTGATCCTCTATCCGCTGATCGCGCTCACGATCCTCTTCGGCGTCTATCCGGCTCCGATCTTCGATGCCACGGCCGCTTCGGTGGATCTGCTGGTGAACAATTATACCGCTGCCCTGCACGCTGCGCAGAATGTTGCGCTGTCGATGAATTGATGACGGGACTTATTCGACATGACTGCTGACACAATTCTTGCAAGCCTGCATCTTTCCATTCCGGAGCTCATCCTCGCGGTCGGTGCGCTTGTGCTGCTCATGATCGGCGTCTTCTCGGGCGAGCGGTCGGGACCCACGGTCACCGGTCTTGCCATCGCGCTTCTCGCGGTGGCCGGTCTCTGGATCATCTTCGTGCCGGGCGAGGGGCTTGCCTATGGCGGCGCCTATCTCGCCGATGGCTTCTCCCGCTTCATGAAGATCGTCGCGCTGGTCGGCTCGATCGTCGCCATGTTCCTCAGCATGGGGCAGGCGCGCGAGCAGCAGCTCGATCGCTTCGAGTTCCCGGTTCTGCTTGTGCTCGCGACCCTCGGCATCCTGCTGATGATCTCGGCGCACGACCTGATCTCGCTCTACCTGTCGCTGGAACTGCAGTCGCTGGCCCTCTACGTCGTCGCCGCCATCAACCGCGACAGTGTCAAGTCGACCGAAGCCGGCCTGAAGTACTTCGTTCTCGGTGCGCTGTCGTCGGGCATGCTGCTTTACGGCATGTCGCTGGTTTACGGCTTCACCGGTCACACGACCTTCGATGCGATCGCGACTGCACTCAGCGCCGAGACCCATTCGCTCGGCCTCGTCTTCGGTCTGGTCTTCGTGCTTGCCGGCCTCGCCTTCAAGATCTCCGCCGTGCCGTTCCACATGTGGACGCCCGACGTTTATGAAGGTGCGCCGACGCCGGTTACCGCTTTCTTCGCGGCCGCGCCGAAGGTTGCCGCCATGGCGATCCTGACCCGCATCGTCGTCACCGCTTTCCATCCGGTGCTTGCCGACTGGCAGCAGATCATCGTGTTCATCTCGATCGCCTCGATGCTGCTCGGCTCCTTCGCCGCGATCGGTCAGCGTAATTTCAAGCGACTGATGGCCTATTCGTCGATCGGTCACATGGGCTATGCGCTCGTCGGCCTCGCCGCCGGCACCAAGACCGGCGTCTCCGGCGTCATGCTCTACATGGTCATCTACATGGTCATGACGCTCGGCTCCTTTGCCATCATCATGGCGATGCGCCGCAAGGATGGCCGCCAGGTTGAAAACATCGACGATCTCGCCGGCCTTTCTACGACCAATCCCTTCATGGCGGTCGTGTTGACGGCGCTGATGTTCTCGCTGGCCGGCATTCCGCCGCTCGCAGGCTTCTTCGGAAAGTACTTCGTCTTCGTCGCGGCTATCCAGGCGCATCTCTATGCGCTCGCCATCATCGGCGTTCTGGCCTCGGTCGTCGGCGCTTACTACTATCTGCGCGTCATCAAGGTAATGTGGTTCGATGAAGCCAAGGACGAATTCACACGCACGGCCGGTTCGCTGCGCCTCGTCTTCGGTCTTTCCGGCCTGTTCGTCATCACCTATGTCTTCTTCGGTGGCGCAATCGGCGGTGCTGCCGATCTCGCTGCCGCGACGCTGTTTTGATGGCGTCTGACATGAATAGCCGGAAGTCGCTCGCCGACTTCCGGCACGATGCCCTTCAAGAGACGTCGTCCACGAATAGCGTGTGCCTCGAGCGTGCACGTGCCGGCGATCCCGGGAACCTTTGGGTGACCGCCGAGCGCCAGACGGGTGGACGCGGTCGCCGCGGTCGCCCTTGGGTGTCGGAAGCCGGCAATCTCTACGCCTCTCTTCTTCTGATCGATCCCGCTCCGATGGACCGCCTCGGTTCCCTGCCGCTTGCAGTCGCGGTTGCTGTACATCAGGCTGTTCGTAGCGTGCTGCCGCTGGCCGCAGAACCTGCAGAGATCAAGTGGCCCAATGACATATTGATCGGCCGCAAGAAAACCTGCGGTATCCTGATCGAAGGCGAGGCCTTGCCCGACGGCCGCTATGCGCTCGTCATCGGCATCGGCATTAATATTGCCGTCATGCCTGACAATCCGATGTATCCCGTCACCTGCCTCAGGCAGCAGGGCTCGATGGTGTCGCCGGATGAGCTGTTTGCTCATCTTTATGGTGCCATGTCCGAAGCGCTTGATGTTTGGAATCGCGGCAAGGGCGTTCGCGAGATCACAGCGCGCTGGCGCGAAGTCGCATGCGGCATAGGGGAAAACATCACGGTGAACTTACCGGATCGCTCGATTTCGGGCCATTTCTCCGGAATCGATGATAATGGCTTGTTGCTGCTCGAGACCGAGGACGGCAGGATCATGCCGATCGCCGCGGGCGACGTTTTTTTTAGATGATGGTTGGGGATCAGATGGCGAAGCAAGACGAACTGGTGTTTCTGCCCCTCGGCGGCGTCGGCGAGATCGGGATGAATCTCGCCCTCTACGGCTATGGTCCGGCGGAGCAGCGTCAATGGATCATGGTCGATTGCGGCGTGACGTTCCCGGGGCCGGATCTGCCTGGTGTCGATCTCGTCCTGCCGGATATCCGTTTCCTCGCCAAGGAACGCAAGAACCTCAAGGGCATCATCATCACCCACGCGCACGAGGATCATTACGGCGCACTGAACGATCTTTGGCCGGGCCTGAATGTTCCGATCTATGCCTCTGCCTTTACCGCCGGTCTTCTTGAGGCCAAGCGCGATTATGAGAAGTCGATGGGCGAGATCCCGGTGACGCTGTTCAGGGCCGGCGATCGCATCAATGTTGGCCCCTTCGAGATCGAAGGCGTGGCCGTCAACCACTCGATCCCCGAGCCGATGTCGCTGATGATCCGCACACCGCTCGGCAATGTCGTGCATACCGGAGACTGGAAGATCGATCACGAGCCGTCGCTCGGGCCGCTGACCGACGAGACCCGCTTCCGCCAACTCGGCGATGAGGGCGTGCTGGCGCTGATGTGCGATTCCACCAATGCCTTGCGCGATGGTGTTTCGCCTTCGGAGAAGGACGTCTCGGAAAGCCTCCGCAAGATCATCGAGGATGCAGAGGGCAGGGTAGCGATCACCACCTTCTCGTCGAATGTCGGCCGCATCCGCACCATTGCCGAGGCTGCCGAAGCCGCCGGCCGCGAAGTGCTGCTGCTCGGCAGCTCGCTGAAGCGCGTCGTCGACGTCGCCCGCGATATCGGCATCATGGAAGGCATCAAGCCCTTCATCGCCGAAGACGAATATGGCTATATCCCGCGCGACAAGGTCGTGGTGATCCTGACCGGCAGCCAGGGCGAATCCCGAGCCGCGCTGGCGAAACTTTCGCGTGACGAAATGCGCAACGTCGCATTGGCATCAGGCGATATCGTCGTCTTTTCCTCGCGCGCCATTCCCGGAAATGAGAAGGCGATTCAGGACATCAAGAACGGCCTGATCGAACAGGGCGTGCATGTGGTGACGGATGCCGAGGCGTTGGTGCACGTCTCCGGCCATCCCCGGCGCAACGAATTGCAGAAGATGTATGAGTGGACGCGTCCGAAGGTCCTCATCCCCGTACATGGCGAGGCGACCCATCTGACCGCGCATAAGGAATTGGCCGAACAGAGCGGCATTGCCACCGTACCGCGGGTGCGCAACGGCGATGTCGTGCGTCTTGCGCCCGGTCCGGTCGAGGTGATCGGCGAAGCGCCGCATGGGCGCATCTTCAAAGATGGCATATTGATCGGCGATTTTGACGAGATGGGCATCGGCGAGCGCAAGAAGCTCTCCTATGTCGGCCACGTCGCCGTCAACGTCGTTCTCGATGCGCGCTATGATATCGTCGGCGATCCCGATGTCGTGCCGATCGGCCTGCCGGCCTATGATGATGAAGGCGAGGAGATGGAGGATACGCTCTTCGACGCCATCGTTAGTGCTATCGAGAGCATTCCGCGCGCGCGTCGGAAGGATCTGGACATGCTGCAGGAGGCCACTCGCCGAGCAGTGCGCGCCGCCGCCAACCAAGGCTGGGGCAAGAAGCCGGTCGTGACCGTATTCATCACGCGCACCGGCGGCTGAGGTCTGATCGGGAGGAGAGGGTCATGTTGGGACGCATCAATCACATCGCGATCGCCGTTCCCGATATCGCCGTGGCTTCCCGAGCCTATCGCGAGACGCTCGGCGCAACTGTATCCGCGCCGCAATCCTTGCCGGAGCACGGCGTAACCGTCGTTTTCGTCGAGCTGCCGAACAGCAAGGTCGAACTGCTCGAACCGCTGGGCGAAGCTTCGCCCATCGCTTCCTTCCTCGCCAGGAACCCGGATGGCGGCATGCACCATATCTGTTACGAAGTCGCGGATATCCTTGCGGCACGCGATCAGCTGGTTTCCAGGGGTGCACGCGTGCTTGGCGATGGCGAGCCGAAGATCGGCGCGCATGGCAAGCCTGTACTCTTCCTGCATCCGAAGGATTTCTTCGGCACGCTCATCGAGCTTGAGCAGGTGTGACATCGGAGCCGGATGATTTTGGGCGGAACTGGCCTAAAATCTGAATCTGCTTTGAGTGCGCTGATCGGCACTTTGAAAGACGGCCGCTTTGTCCCTATAAGCAGTTTGGAAGAGGAGGAGACGGGTAAACACGTCTCGAAGGGAGCATAATGGCCCAGCAGATCATTGCCAGTTTCGCCGTTTATTTCGTTATCTGGTGGATTACGCTCTTTGCCGTCCTGCCGTTTGGTCTGCGCACGCAGGCCGAGGACGAGCATGTGGTCCTCGGCACCGTCGAAAGCGCCCCGACGAAGTTTCGGGCCTGGCGGGTGGTTCTCGTCACGACGCTGGTGTCTGCTCTTATTTACGGCGCCTGGTATGTCGCGTCGCATTACTTCGGATTGAGTATAGATTCCATTCCTAAGATCGTTCCAAGCTATCAGTGATCTATAGAAATAGTAGAGTAAAGCAGGCCCAAGTCGCATGCCCTGCAAGTCGCATGCCCTGCAATCGCCATCAATTCGTCACACGCCTGTCATGTGGCTGGCGCAGAGAATTCCCGGTGCGTTTGTCGTATCTTGGCTGAAGGGCTGAAAGTGGGCTTTCTCGCGAGAGCGGCTGATCGGCGGAAGATCAGGCTGAGAAAGCAAAAAAAAACAAGGCTATAAGCCTTGTTTTAAAGTATCGCGTGATCCTTATCCGTTACCGGGGCAGCGAACGAGCGCGCCTAAGATCTGATCCTCCCAAGACTTGACCGCGAAACGACAAGAATTTAGCCTTCCTGCCTCTTTTGTGAGCTAAAATTAGCTCAAAGATTGAGCTTTGTCATCCTTTTTTTTGCTTTTTTGCTACAGTGGCGCAGAATTTTTCTGTTGACAGATTTTCGTCGTAAATCCTTATAAACGTGCGCTTTTTCGAAACATCGGAAATAGGCCGTATCGCCTGTATTTCCGGGCATTTGCCAAATTCTTCTATTGCAGAATGCGGGTTTCCTTCCAACGCCGAAGCAGTTATGAACTGCCTCCAGTACATAATTTACTAACGATTCCGCCGCGAGCGGAACGTCAAACCATCTGGAACAAGCGTCATGCGTCTGTCTCGTTACTTCATGCCCATCCTGAAGGAAAACCCCAAGGAGGCTGAAATTGTTTCCCATCGGCTCATGCTGCGCACCGGTATGATCCGCCAGCAGTCGCAGGGCATCTATTCCTGGCTGCCATTGGGCAAGCGCGTGCTCGACAAAGTCAACAAGATCATCCGCGAGGAGCAGAACCGTTCCGGTGCCATCGAGCTGTCGATGCCGACGCTGCAGTCGGCCGAGCTCTGGCAGGAAAGCGGCCGCTAC
Organism: Rhizobium aureum; assembly: GCF_030182495.1. Lineage (NCBI taxonomy): Bacteria > Pseudomonadati > Pseudomonadota > Alphaproteobacteria > Hyphomicrobiales > Rhizobiaceae > Rhizobium > Rhizobium aureum. Next base: position 44,792 of record NZ_JAQJCI010000004.1, read on the forward strand.
GACGCTTACGGCAAGGAAATGCTGCGCATCAGGGACCGGCAGGACCGTCCGATGCTCTACGGCCCGACCAACGAGGAGATGATCACCGACATCTTCCGGTCCTATATCAAGTCTTACAAGGACTTGCCGCTGAACCTGTATCATATCCAGCTGAAGTTCCGTGATGAGATTCGTCCGCGTTTCGGCACGATGCGCTCGCGCGAATTCATGATGAAAGATGCCTATTCCTTCGATCTGACGCAGGAAGGCGCAGTGCAATCTTATAACAAGATGTTCGCCGCCTATCTGCGCACCTTCAATCGTCTTGGCCTGAGAGCAATTCCGATGCGTGCCGATACCGGCCCGATCGGCGGCAATCTCAGCCACGAATTCATCATTCTTGCTGATACCGGCGAGTCGGAAGTTTTTTGCCACAAGGATTTCGTCAATTTCGACATTCCGGGCGAAGACACGAATTTCGATGATGCCGCCAGCCTGAAGAGCATCTTCGATAAATGGACTTCGGTCTACGCCGCTACCTCGGAAATGCATGACGAAGCCGCCTTCAACGCCATTCCGGAAGGCGATCGCCTGTCGGCGCGTGGTATCGAGGTCGGCCACATCTTCTATTTCGGCACGAAATATTCCGAGCCGATGGGTGCGAAAGTCCAGGGTCCGGACGGCAAGGAACATGCTGTCCACATGGGATCTTACGGTATTGGACCGACACGCCTTGTTCCCGCCATCATCGAAGCATCGCATGACGAGAACGGAATCATCTGGCCGGAATCGGTCGCGCCGTTCGATGTCGTGGTGATCAACATGAAGGCCGGCGATCAGGCTTGTGATGACGCCTGCGAAACCGTCTATGCCGCGCTGTCGAAGGCCGGCAGGGACGTGCTCTATGACGATCGCGACGAGCGTGCCGGAACGAAGTTCGCGACGGCCGATCTGATCGGCGTGCCCGTGCAGATCATCGTCGGGCCGCGTTCGATCGCGGGCGGCGAAGTGGAAGTGAAGGACCGCAAGACCGGCGCTCGCGAGACGATGACGGTCGATGCGGCAATCAAGCGGCTGGCCGGCTGATTGACGATTAAATAGGATGGAAGGCGAATGGCGGTGAGCGCGGCAGTGGAACAGCAGGAAAATTCGTTCAAGGCCGGCCCATCGTCTCGCCCGTTCTCCGGTTTCGAACGGCTCGTTGCCTGGCGCTATCTTCGCTCCCGGCGCAAGGAAGCTTCGATTTCGGTCATTGCCGGCTTCTCTCTGGTCGGCATCATGCTCGGCGTCGCGGCGCTGATCATCGTCATGGCGGTCATGAACGGTTTCCGCGCCGAACTCTTCAAGCAGATTCTCGGCTTCAACGGCCATGTGGTGGTACAGCCCATCGATTCGCCGCTGAATGATTATGCCGAGCTGGCAAAGAAGTTTTCCGCCGTACCCGGCGTCACCATGGCCTTGCCGCTCGTGGAGGGTGAGACACTCGCCTCGGGACGCGGTGGCTCGGGCACCGGCGCGCTGGTGCGCGGCATCCGCTCGGAAGACCTGACGAAACTCAAGTCGGTTTCCGATCACGTTGTCTCTGGCGATATGGTCGGCTTCGCGTCCGGGCAGGGTGTTCTGGTCGGCAGCCGCCTCGCGCGGCAACTGGGGCTGACGGTCGGTGATCAGATCACGCTCACGGCGCCGGACGGCGATGTCACGCCCTTCGGCGTCAATCCGCGCGTCAAGGCATACACGATCTCGGGTATCTTCGAGGTCGGCATGTCGGAATATGATTCTTCGGTCGTTTTCATGCCGCTGGAGGAGGCGCAGGTCTTCTTCAACGCCGAAGGCATCGTCGAAAAGATCGAGCTCTTCATCACCAATCCCGACGATGTCGATGAGCTGCGGCCGAAGATCGAAGAAGCCGCCGGGCGACAGATCTTCCTGACGGACTGGCGGCAGGTCAATGCCACTTTCTTCTCGGCCCTGCAGGTCGAGCGCAATACCATGTTCATGATCCTGACGCTGATCGTCCTTGTCGCAGCCCTGAATATCATCTCCGGCCTGATCATGCTGGTGAAGGACAAAGGCAGCGATATTGCCATCCTGCGCACCATGGGTGCGACATCGGGCGCCATCATGCGTATCTTTTTCATGACAGGCGCGGCCATCGGCGTCGTCGGCACGCTTGCGGGTGTGATCCTCGGCGTTGTGGTCTGCCTGAATATCGAGTCCATCCGTCAGTTTTTCTCCTGGATTTCGGGTACCGTGATCTTCAATCCGGAAGTCTATTTCCTCAGCAAATTGCCGGCTCAGATGAATCTCGGTGAGACCGTCTCGGTTGTGGTGATGGCTCTCACGCTTTCCTTCCTTGCTACGATCTTTCCGGCCTGGCGTGCCTCGCGGCTCGATCCGGTGCAGGCGTTGCGCTACGAATAAGGAATTCGCATTTGATGAAACGCAACGTCGTTCTCCAGCTTTCGGGCGTGGAGCGTCATTACGGGCAGGGTGAGACGCGCCTGTCGATCCTGAAGGGGGCAGATTTCGCCTTGCGCAGCGGTGAGATCGTCGCGCTGGTGGCGCCTTCAGGAACGGGCAAGTCGACGCTGCTGCACGTGGCTGGTCTGCTGGAGCATCCCGATGGCGGCGAGGTGGTCGTCAATGGCCAGGCCTGCGAGGCCTTGTCCGACGATAGGCGCACGGCGGTGCGCCGCAGCGAGATCGGCTTCGTCTATCAGTTCCATCATCTGTTGCCCGAGTTCTCAGCGCTCGAGAACATCATGATGCCGCAGCTCATTTCCGGCCTCTCGCGCAAGGATGCGAGCGAGCGGGCCGCCCAGCTTCTCGACTATATGCGCATCGGCCATCGCGCCGATCACCGCCCGGCGGAGCTGTCCGGTGGCGAGCAGCAGCGCGTCGCGATCGCCCGCGCCGTCGCCAACGCGCCGCTGGTGCTGCTGGCGGATGAACCCACCGGCAACCTCGATCCGGCGACCGCGCATTACGTCTTCGATGCTCTGGAGGCGCTGGTGCGCCAGTCGGGTCTTGCTGCCTTGATCGCCACCCATAATCACGAACTCGCCGCTCGCATGGATCGCCGCGTCACCCTAAGCGAAGGCAAGGTGGTCGAGGTCTGATCGCCCGTTGAAGCAATTCCAGGAACAGTGCTGCGTGGTTTTCCATCCGGAATTGTGAGATCACGAAGATATAGAGCGGTTCCGTGATTTCGAGAAACGCTGCGCCGCTCTAAGGTACGATCAGGCCGCCGCGATAATCCAGTTCATAGGCCTTGCGGTCCTTCACCATGATGGCCTCATGGCCGGTGAAGTGGTTGCACGACCCGGTGCTGCGGTCGATATAGCGGCCGTAGGCATGTTCGAACTCGAAGCCGCCGAGAAAGCGCTTTTCATCGAGATAGAGACGCAGAAGTGCCGCCTTGATGACCATGCCGGCGCGGGTGCCGTCGATCAGATCAGGCTCGACGATATGGCCGAAATAATTCATGGCCCAGACCGGCTCGCCGTCACACCACACAAGCTCCTGTCCGGCGAAGTCCGTGCCGCCGAAATAGCTGTCGAGATAGCGCCAGCGGCCGCTTGTATAGCCGATATCATGTGAGCCGCTGCGGCAGGACGGCAGCCTCTCGCCATCGCCGACATAGGTCTCCGCTTTGGCGATGACAATAAAATCGTTCAGCTCGGCAAGATCCGGCATGACCCTCTCCATTTTGGTGAGGGGGTAGGATGCCATTCAACGTTGGGCTTGTAAAGAACAAAAAGAGAACATGCGCTAGCGATACCCGCTTTCGCAGGCCTTCTGGCCGAGATCGTCCTGCCAGTTTTGGATGGTCACGGTCTTGGCATCGGCCTTCAGCGCCTTACCATCCTTGGTCACCTTGCCGGTCAAAACGTTATAGTCGCAGCTGTGACTGTTGTCCGGTTCGAGCGTGTCGCGGGAGTCGTAGGTGTAGCCGGCCACCACGAAGTTGTTGTTGCGATAGGCGAGCGTCAATGTCTGAGTCCAGCGATCGCGGCCGATGGCGTCATTCTGCGATGCGATCGCGATCGAGCCGTTTGGGAGCGCCGAGATCGACGGCTCCTGGCCGACGATGCCGCCGGGTTCGACGCTGCCCCATATTTTGTTCGGAGCGCTTGCGGCGAGCTTCAGCAAGGAGTGTTCGTCATCGCGCAGGTAGATATGGATGCCGATCGGATTGTCGGCCTGATCATCCGGAGAGGGCGCCACCAGAAGTGCGAGATCCGGTTTGCCATCCTTGTTCCAATCGCCAATCGCGGCGTCGATGATGCGGCCGGGCGCTATCGCATCTTCAGCGCGGGCCGTAGTTGTCAGCGAAAGGAGAATGAGAGCGCAGGCAAGTGATTTCATCGTGGTCTCCCTGTTCGCATCTCAATAGCGCCGGGCATTTCCGGCGTCCATCGGAGAACGGAAAAGTCGTGCGATGAAATTTATTGATGCTCCTATTGACTTTCGAACAAAAACAGAACAGAAAAGAAACATAACGAGTAAGGAGCGCGTAAATGACCGATATCATTCGAGACGTTGCAGCATTCACCTCCATCGTCATGTTCGTCACCAGCTTTTCCCTCATCATGATGGCGATGTAAGTTTTATCCCCATTTGCTCTTGCTGTTCCCATATTTGATGGGAGCAACTTATGGACTTTACGATCCGCAATGCCGACAATAACACCGATTCATGTGGGCATGCGGAAGGGTTTGAGATGGCGGATATGGGTGGCAGCGGCGTGGCAGCGCCGGCCGGTGAGATGCCGGAATTCGTGCACCTCAGGGTTCATTCCGCTTATTCGCTGCTAGAGGGCGCGCTGCCGCTCAAGAAGATATTGGCCAAGGCTGCCAGCGACAGCCAGCCGGCCATCGCCATTACCGATACCAACAATCTCTTCGTTGCTCTCGAATTCTCGCAGAAGGCGATGGACGAAGGTCTGCAGCCGATCATCGGCTGCCAGGTATCGATCGACATGGAAGATGGCAGCGAAAGTGAGAAACGCGGGCCGCAGCAGGCGCTCGCCAAGCTGCCGTCCATCGTGCTGCTTGCTGCGACCGAGCGGGGCTATGAACGCCTTGTCGATCTTGTCAGCCGCGCCTATCTCGGCGGCGAGGGCAACAGTGCCGTTCACATCACCAGCTCATGGCTGGAAGAGATCGGCACGGAAGGCATGATCGCGCTGACCGGCTCGTTGAGCGGGCCGATCGATATGGCGCTGAAGGAGGGGCATGCCGCGCAGGCGCTCTCCCGTCTGCTGACCTTGAAACGCCTGTTCGGTGACCGGCTATATCTCGAATTGCAGCGCCATGGCGCCTATGATCGCCGCCATGAGCAGAAGATGATCGCGATGGCCTACGAGCATGAGATTCCGCTGGTCGCGACCAACGAGGCCTTTTTCCCGACGCGTGACGATTACGACGCGCATGACGCGCTGATGGCGGTGGCTCATAACGCCATCGTCTCGGACGATACGCGTTTTCGTCTGACGCCGGATCATTATCTCAAGAGCCGAGCCGACATGGCGAAGCTTTTCGCCAATCTGCCGGAGGCGCTGGAAAATACGGTCGAGATCGCTCGCCGCTGCTCCTTCATCCTGAAGACCCGCAAGCCGATCCTGCCGCGTTTCACCGGCGCGACCGATGATGCGGAGGAGGCCGAGCGCGCCGAGTCGGCAGAGCTGCGCGCCCAGGCCGTCGAGGGGCTCGACCAGCGTCTCGCCTCGCTCGGCATGGCGCCAGGCTATGAGGAAAAGGATTATCGCGAGCGCCTGGAGTTCGAACTCAGCGTCATCGAGCGCATGAAGTTCCCCGGCTACTTCCTGATCGTTTCGGACTTCATCAAATGGGCCAAGCGGCATGATATCCCGGTCGGGCCGGGCCGCGGCTCGGGTGCGGGCTCGCTGGTCGCCTACGCACTCACCATCACCGACGTCGATCCGCTGCGCTTCTCGCTGCTGTTCGAGCGCTTCCTCAATCCGGAACGCGTCTCGATGCCGGACTTCGATATCGACTTCTGCCAGGATCGGCGTGAAGAGGTGATCCGCTACGTGCAGGCCAAATATGGCCGCGAACAGGTGGCGCAGATCATCACCTTCGGTTCGCTGCAGGCGCGCGCCGCCCTTCGCGACGTCGGCCGCGTGCTGGAAATGCCCTACGGCCAGGTCGACAAGATCTGCAAGCTCGTGCCGAACAATCCCGCCAATCCGACCCCACTCAGCAAGGCGATCGAGGAGGAGCCGCGCCTGCAGGAGGAGGCGGACAAGGAGCCGGTCGTCGCCCGGCTTCTCGACATCGCCCAGAAGATCGAAGGCCTCTATCGCCACGCCTCGACCCACGCCGCCGGTATCGTCATCGGCGACCGCCCGCTTTCGAAGCTGGTGCCGATGTATCGCGACCCGCGTTCCGATATGCCGGTCACCCAGTTCAACATGAAATGGGTGGAGCAGGCCGGCCTCGTGAAGTTCGACTTCCTTGGCCTCAAGACTCTGACCGTCCTGAAGACGGCGGTCGATTTCGTCGCCAAGCGCGACATCTCGATCGATCTCGCCAGCATCCCGCTCGACGACAAGAAAACTTACGACATGCTCTCGCGCGGCGAGACGGTCGGCGTGTTCCAGGTGGAAAGTGCGGGCATGCGCAAGGCGCTGATCGGCATGCGCCCGGACTGCATCGAGGATATCATCGCGCTGGTTGCCCTCTATCGCCCCGGCCCGATGGAGAATATTCCGGTTTATAATGCCCGCAAGCATGGCGAGGAGGAGATCGAGTCGATCCACCCGAAGATCGATTACCTGCTGAAAGAAACGCAAGGCGTCATCGTCTACCAGGAGCAGGTGATGCAGGTCGCCCAGGTGCTCTCCGGCTATTCGCTCGGTGAAGCCGATCTTCTGCGCCGCGCCATGGGTAAGAAGATCAAGGCGGAGATGGACCAGCAGCGCGAGCGCTTCGTTGATGGCGCCATCAAGAACGGCGTGTCGAAGGGGCAGGCCGACGTTATCTTCGATCTGCTCGCCAAGTTCGCCAATTACGGCTTCAACAAGTCGCACGCCGCAGCCTACGCCATTGTCTCCTACCAGACCGCCTATATGAAGGCGCACTATCCGGTGGAGTTCCTGGCAGCGTCGATGACGCTCGATATGTCCAATACCGAGAAAGTCAACGACTTCCGCCAGGATGCCAAGCGCCTGGGCATCGAGGTCATCGCGCCCTCGGTGCAGACCTCTTTCCGCCATTTCGAAACGGGTGACAACCGCATCTATTATGCGCTGGCGGCCATCAAGGGTGTGGGCGAATCCGCCGTTGATCACATTGTCGAGGTGCGCGGCGATCAGCCCTTTGCCAGCATCGAGGATTTCTGCCTTCGCATCGATCCCAAGCAGATCAACCGCCGCGTTCTGGAAAGCCTGATCTGCGCCGGCGCCTTCGACTGCTTCGAGATCGATCGCGCGCAGCTGATCGCCGGCCTGGATCGCATCATGGGCTATGCCCAGGTCGCGCAGGAAAACAAGCGCAGCGGCCAGCACGACATGTTCGGAAGTGCGGCCTCCGGTCCGGAAAAGATCGTGTTTCCGCCCTATACGCCCTGGCTTGCTTCGGAGCGGCTACTGCGCGAATTCCAGGTGCTCGGCTTCTATCTGACGGCGCATCCGCTCGACACTTATAAGAGCGTGCTCGACAAGATGCGGGTACAGCCCTTCGCCGAGTTCTCGGCCGCGGTGAAACAGGGCGCCAGCAACGGACGTTTGGCCGGCACGGTGATCTCGAAGCAGGAGCGCAAGACGCGCACCGGCAACAAGATGGGTATCTTCGTCTTTTCCGATGCATCTGGTCAGTTCGAAGCGGTGCTCTTCTCGGAGACGCTCAACCAGTATCGTGATGTGCTCGAAGTCGGAAAATCCTTCGTTATAACAGCCCAGGCGGATGAGCGTCCGGAAGGCATCAGCCTGCGCCTGCAGACGGCGCAGTCGCTGGAGGAGAAGTCGCTACAGATGCAGAAGGCACTGCGCGTCTATGTCCGCGATTCCGGGCCGCTGAAAGCCGTTGCCGCGCATCTGAATGCCAAAGGTGACGGCCTCGTCTCCTTCATCGTCATCAAGGAGGAGGGGTTGCGCGAGGTCGAGGTGGCGCTGCCGGAGAAATATCGCATCACGCCGGAAATTGCCGCCGCCTTGCGTACAGCGCCTGGTGTCATCGATGTGGAGCTGGTTTAGCCCTTTTTCCCAAGCGCACCATTGTTGGTGATGGTGATGAAATCGGTCCCGTTACCGGTTTCCGGTCCAACGCCGGTGTCGGAAATCGTCAGCGAGGATCCGGCCGTCAGCAAATCCTCGATGCGGTGGCGGACGTCGTCGGGAATGGTGATGCGGGCAAACGCCTGTCCGGCCGCATCGAGCGATTGCGATTGCTCCTCGCTGGTGATGCCGTACCGCTTCTTCGTCTGCATGCTGAGATCTTCTTCGAGCGTCATGCCGAACCAGTCTGCCTTGCCGCTGATCCGGTCGATGGCGTTGGCTGTGAAGAAATGCACGCCGAGCGCCTCTTGCGGCTCGGCGATGATGGCGGGGCCTTCGAAGAGCGGCTTGAAGTTCTGGCGGACCATGATCGCGCCGTTCGGCGGTTCGCCCTTGCCGGCGGCAGCATAGACCGCTTTCATCAGCGCGGGGCTGACAAGACTGCCCGTCGTCTTGATGTCATGCGCTTTCCTGAAATCTTCGATCGCCTGCACCGTTGCCGGCCCGAGCATGCCGTCGGGCGTTCCGGTAATAAAACCCATCCCATTCAGAATGGTCTGGAGGTCACGCACATTCTCGCGCAGGCCGCGCCGGGTGATGAGGATGCTGAGCGGTGCCGGATCGGCGGGCGGGGCAATGGTTTCCTGGACTTTCGGCATCCGGATCGAAGTCACATCATTCGTTGCGACCTGAAGGGCTTGCCCCTGCGGCAGAAAGCTTGCGGTCATTGGGCGCAGTTCGATGCCGGAAAACAGCGCTGGGGGAGGTGCTGCCGGCGGCTGGAACAGCATCGCGCTCTCGAAAGCCTGCGGCACCAGCGGCTGATTGGCGATCACAACATGCACACCGCGCTCGGTCATCTGATAGAGCATCTTGGCAAAGGCTTTCGGCATGCGCACGCAGCCGTGGGACGCCGGATAATTCGGAACCGAGTTGGATTCGTGCAGCGCGATCCCCGACCAGGTCAGCCTTTGCATGTAGGGCATGGGCGCGGCCGAATAGAGATTTGACTCGTGATAGACCTTCTTTTCCAGAATGGAGAAGATGCCGCTTGGTGTCGTATGGCCCCGCTTGCCGGTCGAAACCTTAGAGGTTGCGATCACCTGGTCGCCATCATAGACGACAAGCGATTGCCTGTCCTTCGACACCACGATCTGCAGCGTGCGGGCATCCGGCGCGGCAAGAGAAGGATGTGAGAGGGCGGTGGCCGACAACAGCCCGAGCCCCAGCAACAGAAACGGCTTCATATGAACACAAACCAATACGCAATACTCGTACTGCCAAGGTTATGCTTTGAAGTTTAAGGAAGGCTTGCCGAAAAGACCTGCCTTATCGCTACCGCTAAATCCTGATGTTGCGTGTTCGAAACAAGATTCAGCTATGCCGAAGCGAGGCTGGCTGCCCTGCTTCGGCATAAGGTATCAACGGCGATCTGGAGATCAATGGACGCTGGAGGCTACCCAGTTGTGCCAGTCCTGCTCGCTGCCGTGGAAGGCGTTGAGGTCGATCCTGCCTTCGACGCCGTGGGAGACGCCTGAACCGGAATATTGCCAGAACAGCCATTTCCGGCCCGGATAGACCTTGGACGGATGTTGAGCCACGGCGCGCAGCCAGAAGGGATAGTCGAGCAGTTCGCCGCTGAGATTGTCGCGATAGAAATCCGGCGCCGTATAGACGATCGGGCGCTGGCCATAATGCTTTTCGAGCTTGTCCATGAAGACCTGCATCTTGGCAAGCACCTGCTCGCGCGAAGGGCGCCGCTTGCAGCTCGACTCACCGTTCCATTCGACGTCGATGACGGGCGGAAGCGCGCCTGCCTCCTTCGGCACGTTGCGGATGAACCAATCGGCTTGCTCACCGGCCGTCCTGCACCAATAGAAGAAGTGATAGGCGCCATGTTTCAGGCCGGCCTGTTGGGCGGCCCGCCAGTTCTTCCTGAACATCGGATCGAGATGATCGCCTCCATCAGTCGCCTTGATGTAGACGAAGTTCGCACCCTGGGTGCGCAGCGTATCCCAGTCGATCTCGCCCTGCCAGCGCGAGACGTCGACGCCATGCACGGCAAGCTTCCGGGGCGATGTGGAAGAGCCGAAATTGATCGGTTTGGCGTCGCGGAAGCGGTGGCTATAGATCTGCATCGGCTGCTGCCGCATGGCACGAGGCATGGGATTCGACGGCGCGAGCATGGCGAGCGGCCGCTGCAGCGGTACGGGTGTGTCGTCCCCGCCTTGTTCGGAGGGCAGAAATGCCTCCGGCCGGACCTCCGTCGGCATTGTAACTGCCAAGGCCTGCTGCCGCTCGACGCGCGAGACCGTTTCGCCGATTTCGACCGATGGCACCGGCCGATTACTCTTTGCGATGGAACTGGTCGTTTCCTTCGAAGGCGGGCTGGCTTGCGCTGCTTCGCGCTCACCTCGGGCGGCGCAGCCTGAGATCGTCAGGCAGGCAAGAAGAATGGTCGATACAGCCGATAGACGCATAGGAACCCGTACGCAAAACACAATCGACGGCGGATCCGCGCCGTTCGGAAGTCACAGAATCCAAGTCCTAATGGAAATTTACCAAAAAAGTTTGAATCCGAGCTTTCTTGCCCTCAAGAATCGCACGCGTGGCGTGATTATTTGCGCTACGGCTCAATATCGCCGGCCGATGACTTTTTTAAAGCATTGTTATCTATGGCGTTTATCGCCGAACGTATAGCCGGTCTCGACCGTCCTGTTGCCGAATTTTTCTTTGAGTTTGTCCATGGCAGCTTCTGCTGCTGCGCGTCGCGTCGACTGCACGTCGACAAGATCGGGCGGATCCGCGCGCGCCGCGTCGCCAAGGTCGGTGACGCCAATGCCGATGAGGCGGAATTTCGTGCCGTCGGTCTCGTGTTCGAGCAGCCGCAGGCCGGTGCGGAAGATCCGGTCGGCAAGCTGGGTCGGATCTTCCAGGCGGCGGTTGCGCGTGCGGGTCCTGAAGTCGGCGGTCTTCAGCTTCAGCACCACGGTCTGCCCGGCAATGCCGCTGCGCTTCAGGCGCCGCGAAACCTTCTCCGAGAGATCGCGCAGGACCGGCACAAGATCGTCATGGCGCGAAATGTCGTCGAAGAAAGTCGTTTCGGAAGACACGCTCTTTGCCGCTTCGTTTGGATGCACCGTACGGTCGTCGATGCCGCGGGCGAGGCGGAAAAGCCGCTGCCCGATGACGCCGTAGCGACGCATGAGGTCGCCTTCCTCCATGGACTGCAATTGGCCGATGGTGCGGATGCCGTCGCTTTCGAGCGTCGCCGCAAAGGCCTTGCCGACGCCCCAGATGGTTGTGACGGGGCGTGGCTCCAGGAAGGAGAGCGCCTCTTCACGCCCGATGACGGAGAAGCCGCGCGGCTTCTGCAGGTCGGAGGCGACCTTGGCGAGGAACTTGCAATAGGAAAGGCCGACCGAGATGGTGATGCCGATTTCCTGTTCGACCCGCCGGGCAAACCTGGCGAGAATGCGGGCCGGCGGATCGTGATGGAGCCGCTGCGTGCCGTCGAGCTCAAGGAAGGCCTCATCGATCGAAAGCGGCTGCACCAGGGGTGTCAGTTCCTGCATCATGCCTCGAACCTCGCGGCCGACACGGACGTATTTTTCCATGTTCGGTCGGATGACGACGGCCTGCGGGCAGGCTTCCAGCGCCTTGAACATCGGCATGGCGGAGCGCACCCCATGGGTGCGGGCGATATAGCAGGCGGTGGAGACGACGCCGCGTTTGCCGCCGCCGATGATGACGGGTTTGTCGGCCAGCTCCGGATTGTCGCGTTTCTCGATCGAGGCATAAAAGGCGTCGCAGTCGATATGCGCCAGCGTCAGTCCGTAGAGTTCGCGGTGATAGACGAGGCGAGGACTGCCGCAGCTGCGGCAGCGCGTTCGTGCGGTCGATTGCTCGCTCAAGCAATCGCGACAGAAACCTGAGATCTTGTCGGGCGCATTGGTCATTGAACGAGAACAAAAATTGAACATCGCTACTTTATGTTTTAAGCTTGTGAGTCTCAAGCCGGAAAACTGTCGGGGAGCAGGGAGTGCGGAATTTAAGCGTGCAGCCATTAACGCCCGAGCGCTGGGACGATTTCGAGGCGCTTTTCGGACCGAGCGGCGCCTGCTACGGCTGCTGGTGCACCTATTTTCGCGTCCCGACCTCGCAACGCAAGACGATGGATGCGGCGGCCAAGAAGCGGTTCATGCAGGCGCGCATCGCGGCCGGGCCGCCACCCGGTCTCCTTGGCTATATCGACGCGCAGCCGATTGCCTGGGTGCAGGTCGGTCCGCGCGCAGAACTCCCGCAATGGAATTCTCCCAAAACCGTATCCCGCCCGCTCGATCCCGCCGATGCGGAGGATAGCTCGATCTGGGCCATCAGCTGCTTCTTCATGAATGCGCGCGATCGTGGCAAGGGATACAGCCATCGCATGCTCTCGGAGGCCATCGACTTTGCCAAGGCGTCCGGTGCGCGGCTGCTGGAGGGCTGTCCGATCGAGCGCACCAAGCAATCGAAATCCGTCGGCCTTTGTGTGGGCTCGCAACGCATATTCGAAGCGGCCGGATTTTCGGAGGTGGCGAAGCGCAAGGATGGCAGGCCGCTGATGCGCCTCATTCTCTGATGCCGGGCGCGGATATCGGGCCAGATGGCTTCAGCGCACGATATGGGCCTGGATCAGCGGCGCCGCCTGGCTCCATTCGTTTGCTTCGGGGATCCCCGCCGCGACGGCTGGCGCCATGCGGTGGACGATGGAATCGGGCTTCAGATTGATCAGAAGGCATTCCGGAACATGCTCGCTGACCGAATGCAGATTATGGGCCATGTCGTCGACGAAGGCGACGGGCACACCGCGCTGCCGATGCAGGGAGCGCACGATCGGCCCTTTCGGCTGCAGCGATGCCAGCAGGGGATAGGCAAGTTCGAGCTTGTCGAGCAGGCGGCGTCTCTGGGCCCAGAACTGTGGCGGCATGGCCGTGAGGAAGACGATATCGGCGTCTTTCGAGAATTCGCCGAGCGTGTCGACAACGCGCTCGAAAGGGGTCTGCCATTGTTCCTGCGCCTCGAAGAAGACTTCGATCAGCCGGTGAACTTCCTTTTCTTCCAAGGCGGAGCCATTGTCTTTGGAGACGATGTTGCCGGTCAGTCGGAAGGAACGTGGCAGGAATTCATAGCCTTCGCCGTCGATGAAGGTCAGGAAAGGGGCAAAGAAATGCAAGACGACGTCGTCGACATCGCAGACGATCAGCGGCCGTTCCTGCAGCCGGATATGCGATACGTCGAATTCGAAAGGGGCATCCATAGTCAATATTCCCCAGAGGCAAGGCCGGGTGGCGAAAAATGCGCCGACGCGGCGGCGACGGCCTCCGGTGGAATGCCGCTCGCCTCGCAAAAGGCCAGCAATGTCGGTTCATGGTTCATGAGAAAGTCGAGCATGCCGGCAAGAAAGGCGGGCTCATTGATGGCGTTGCGCACCTGTGCCGGCTCCACGCCCGTCAGCGCCAGGAAACGGCCGAACATATCCGGTTCGTTGGCCAGCCAGCCGAGTACGGCGATCGCAGTCTCTTGCGGGTCGGCCGCATTCTTCTTCGGGTTCTTGAAGTTACTTTGCATTTTGAAGGGTAAGTTACCTATTTTTCAACCAAATGCCGGTAGTTTGCGATTCAAGTATTTCTGGAATCGGTTCCTCGCGACCCTATATTTCGAGAGAATGGATGCAATACCGGATGCAGGGACAGCTTTCCATGCCTAAGCAGGTAATGATTGTAGAAGACAATGAGCTCAATATGAAGCTCTTTCGCGATCTGATCGAGGCTTCCGGCTATACGACGATCCAGACCCGCAACGGCATGGAAGCGCTCGATCTCGCGCGCAAGCATCGCCCGGATCTGATTCTCATGGATATTCAGCTTCCGGAGGTTTCCGGCCTGGAAGTCACCAAATGGCTGAAGGAAGACGATGATCTCCACGTCATCCCCGTAATCGCGGTTACGGCCTTTGCCATGAAGGGTGATGAGGAACGTATTCGCCAGGGCGGGTGCGAGGCCTATGTTTCCAAGCCGATTTCGGTGCCGAAATTCATTGAGACCATCAAGACCTATCTGGGCGACGCCTGATGATGGGGAAAAGCCGATGACCGCGCGCATCCTGGTAGTTGACGACATCCCCGCCAACGTAAAGCTTCTGGAAGCGCGGCTGCTTGCCGAATATTTCGAAGTGTTGACGGCGGAAGACGGTTTGAAGGCGCTCGCCATTTGTGCGAATGCCCAGGTCGATCTCATCCTTCTCGACATCATGATGCCCGGTATGGACGGATTCGAAGTATGCGAGCGCCTGAAGTCAGATCCGCGTACGGCCCATATCCCCGTCGTCATGGTGACCGCGCTCGACCAGCCGGCAGACCGTGTGCGCGGCCTGAAGGCCGGCGCCGACGACTTCCTGACCAAGCCGGTCAACGACCTCCAGCTTATCTCCCGCGTCAAGAGCCTTCTTCGCCTTAAGACGCTGAGCGACGAATTGAACGTGCGCAGCGAGACCGCGCGCAATTTCGGCATCGAGGATCTGCTTCGGGCCGGTGATGGTCGCGCCGACGAAGCCGGGCAGGTGCTTCTGGTCGATGGTCGCGCCAATTCGCAAGAGCGCATTATCCGCACGCTGAAGCCGATTGCACAGGTCGTTGCAATGTCCGACCCGCAGGCCGCGCTGTTCGAGGCCGCCGAGCGGCCGTTCGAGCTGGTCATCGTGAATTCGAACTTCGAAAACTACGATCCGCTTCGGCTCTGCTCGCAACTTCGCTCGCTGGAACGTACACGCTTCCTGCCGGTGTTGCTGGTGACGGAGCAGGGCGCCGACGAGATCATCGTCCGTGCGCTTGATCTTGGCGTCAACGACTATATCGTCCGTCCGATCGATCCGAACGAGCTCGTCGCCCGTTGTCTCACTCAGATACGGCGCAAGCGCTATAACGACCGGCTGCGTGCCAGCGTGCAGCAGACCATCGAGCTTGCCGTCACCGACGCGCTCACCGGCTTGCACAACAGGCGATACCTGGACAATCATCTCAAGGTGCTTTTCGATCGTTCGCTGGCACGGGGACGGCCGCTTTCCGTCCTGATCACCGACATAGATCGTTTCAAGACCGTCAATGATACCTATGGTCACGACGCCGGGGACGAGGTGTTGAAGGAGTTCGCCGCGCGTATCCGCTCTACGGTGCGCGGTGCCGATCTCGCCTGCCGTTACGGCGGAGAGGAATTCGTTGTCATCATGCCGGACACCCCGGCCGATATCGCGGCTGCCGTCGCCGAGCGCCTGCGCGCTGTGGTAGAAAATATGCCGGTGAAATTACGAGATAATGGTGTCCCGCTTAACATTACCGCATCCTTCGGCATTTCGTCCCGTTTAGACACGATCGAGACGCCGGAGCAATTGATGAAACAGGCCGATCTTGCGCTTTATGAAGCAAAAAGAGCTGGGCGCAACAGGGTCGTCGCCTCGGCTGCTTGATGGAAACAGACCATAAGAAACGGAGGTCGCCTCTCTATATTGAGGGTATTTTTCAAGTTTTGAACAGGCATTCAGAAATTTGTTCTCTGTTCCTCCAGGATGCTCCGCCTCTTGTATTGCTGAGGAAAAGGCGTGTAGTTTTTTCCTAGACATCGCATGAATACGTGCGCATTTGCGGTAACCTTGAAAACTCGTCGTTATTTTATTTGTTAGATGAGGATTATTTGAAAATTTTCCATTATATGTAAGTCATGGAGCGAAGGTTTAACTGAAAGTAATTTATATATTCAATTGTGCTTTAATATATGTATTTCGAATTTTCCTTCACCACAGGAATTATATCTTTATTCTTTAGGACTTCTTGACCAAGGTTTATTAAAACTATCGGACATTCTTTTTTGCCGAAGTCATGAATTTTAACCATCCGAGAAGACAAGCATTTTTTATCATTAAGAATTTGTTGATTTCCTTTCGATTTCGCGCGAATTTAGTCTCATATACAAACAGCCCGTAAGGGTTTTGAAGATACCCCATGATGCTCAGGTCCGCCGCATCTCCTGGGTCGTGGGGTCGGTCGGCTGGCAGGCAGAAAGAGAACGGTTCCTCGTGCCGTTTTGCAGGCTAGCCGGCCCCCAATTCAAAAACGCCGCTCTTCGGTCATCGAAGGCGGCGTTTTTTCTTCGTCGTCCAGGCGTTATCTTTTCAGCTCGGATGATGTCGCAAAATTGGACTTTGTCCCGGAAATCTCCAGCAAAAACAAAAAAGGCGCAAACCCGTAGGTTGCACCTTTTTGTAACCTGAAGTTTAGGAAACTTACTTGATCTTCGTTTCCTTGAACTCGACGTGCTTCTTCGCAACCGGGTCGTACTTCGTCTTCGTCATCTTGTCCGTCATCGTACGGCTGTTCTTCGTCGTGACGTAGAAGAAACCAGTGTCGGCCGTCGACAGCAGCTTGATCTTGATGGTGGTAGCCTTGGCCATAGTCGTCCTGCCTTTAATAAAAATGAACGCCGTGGACGGCCAGTGCGGAGGTCCACGGCGAATTCTGGCGCGAAAATACAAATCGCGCCCGAAAAGTCAACCTCTGTTGCCCATGAAAAGCAGCCGTATCCCCGAAAGCAGGACATAAAGACCGAAGAAAAAGGCAACGGCCCAGGCAAAGCCGCTGGGATTGGCGAGATCCATGGCCGTGCCGATCGTCGGTGGACCGAGAACCATGCCGACGGCATAGCAGAAGACGAAGGCGGCGTTGGCAGCCACCAGATCGGCCCCGGTCAGTCGCGTGCCCAGATGGCTGAGCCCCACCGTATACATGCCCGAAACGCAGCCGCCCCAGAAGAGCAGGATGATGGCGAGAATGATCCAGCTCGATGACAGCGATGGCAGCAGAAGCGCGCCGATAAGGCCGATGGTGGCCATGATCGACAATAATGGCCGCTTGTCGCGCATGCGGTCGGCGAGGAGCCCGAGCGGAATCTGGAAGACGAAATTGCCTACGCCCATGACGGTCAACAGCAAGGCGGCCTGCGATTCGTTGAAACCGAGGCGCGTCGCATAGCTGGTGAACAGCGAGCCGCCGCCGACGGTGACCGCGCCGAACACGAAGACAGCCGCCGTTGCCGTTGGCACCAGGAAGATGTAACGGACGAAATGCAGTTCGGGCTTCTCGTCGACGATCGGGCTCTCGTTGCGCGCGATGAAGATCGGAATGGCGGCTGCGAGGATGATGCAGGCGCCGACGATGAAGGGCAGCAAGCCCTCGCTGCCGACCACAGAGAAGAGCAGGGGGCCGGCCGCAAAGCCGAGCGAGAACACCGTGGAATAGAGGCCGAGCACGAAGCCGCGCTTGGAAGGCGGCGAAGCGGCGTTGATCCAGAATTCCGACAGGATGAAAAGGGTGGTCGTCGCACCATGGAAAACGATTCGCAGCGGAAACCACAGCAGCAGGTTATCCGCGTAATAGAAGCCGAGCGAGCTTAACGCTGAGAGAAAGACCGCCCAGATCATCGTCTGCACGACGCCGAAGCGGTGCGCGAGCTTGGTCGTGATGACCGCGGCCAGCATCGAGGCAACGCCCATCATCGCTGTGTTGAGGCCGATCAGGCTTGAAGGAATCCCACGCTTTTCGAGAATAATGCTGAGAAGCGGCAGGCCCAGGCCGATGGCGATGCCGACGGCCGACACGGAGGCAATGGCCGCGACGAGCGAAGGCCAGTGAATTTCTTCGACGTGGCCGGCCTTGTCGTTCGTCGGTTCAAGCATAAACTAAATCCTGGAGCATGAGGCAGGCGAATCGATCCGGATGCGCAATATAGAAAGCCACGGCTTGGCCAAATTCAGGTGACGGGTCGGCTTTCATGAGATCGGTCAAACCCTCCGGAGCAGTCCCCTTGACGCGCGGCATGTTCAGACAAGAAATGTTGCCGATGTCAAGCCGTTGCTGATGAACCAGCTCACGCGAATCGCGAATATGCGGCGAATCGATCGTAATTCCCGATAGAAGAGTGTAACGATGTGAAACAACCTCGGCCCTTCGTCCGGGCCGGCTGCGCAGGCGGGCATACATTGTCACGACCGGCCGTTTCCCTCATCCCATTCTTCCGGACTGTCGTCATGTCCGCCGAATCCATGCATCCGCAGCGCCCATTGCAGGCCGATGACACCGCCCTTAATCGGTTGAATGACGGCAAGAGCCGCGATGACGGTAATGGGTGCCCATATGGCAAGATGTGCCCAGAGCGGCAATTTGAAAGTCATGTCCGTCAGCATGTATCCGCCGACGATGATGTGGCCGAGAACAAGGATCACCAGATAGGGCGGCAGGTCGTCGGCGCGCTGATGAAAGATCTCTTCACCGCACACGGCACAGTGATCCACCGGTTTCAGGAAGGCGCGGAAGAGCCTGCCCGTGCCGCAGCGCGGACAGCGGTTCAGCATGCCGCGGGAAATCGACCGCCCAAGCGGACGTTCGCTTTCATCGGAGCCACCGAAGCGGGTGGGAGAGTCGGATGGGCTGCCCGTCATGAATGCGTTTCCTTCTGCCGGCAGCCGCCTTTTATCTGCGTCCGCGCGGCGGTCTTGTGCCCGGCGCCTTGCGGGCTGGGTTCTTGTTGCGGCGGGTCGCCTTGTGGAATGAACGCACCGCGGTCGGCATCGGCCTGCCTTCGCTCAGCATTTCGAAGCGCAGAGCCCCGGCAAGCGGCACGGCCTCGGCAAGCCTCACGCTGACATCATCGCCGAGACGATAGCCGAGCCCGGTTCTTTCACCCGTCAGTGCCTGATGGGCTTCGTCATAGATGAAGTAATCGGTGCCGAGCGTAGATATAGGGATGAAACCGTCGGCGCCATAGTCCGGCAGGGTGACAAAAAGTCCCGACTTGGTGACGCCGCCGACGCGCGCCTCG
The DNA here is from genome assembly GCF_030182495.1 of Rhizobium aureum. Taxonomy (NCBI): domain Bacteria; kingdom Pseudomonadati; phylum Pseudomonadota; class Alphaproteobacteria; order Hyphomicrobiales; family Rhizobiaceae; genus Rhizobium; species Rhizobium aureum. The sequence goes on from NZ_JAQJCI010000004.1 coordinate 63,920, forward strand.
AATTCCGCGCCGACACGGCCGGCGAGGTGATGGGCGATCAGCCGGTCAACCGTCTCGCGCTCGGCAGCCATGGCGCGGCGTTCGAAAGTCGAGATTTCGGCAGCGATATCGTCGAGTGAGGCTTCTTCGTCCGGCGTGATCCCGCCTTCGCCGAGGCCGAGCGAGCCGACAAGAGCGCGATGCACAATCAAGTCGGCATAGCGGCGGATCGGCGAGGTGAAGTGGGCGTACTTCATCAGGTTCAGGCCAAAATGCCCGATATTATCGGGGCTGTAGATCGCCTGGCTCTGCGAGCGCAGCACCATCTCGTTGACCATGGTCTGATGCGCTGTGCCCTCGGCTTTCGCGAGAATGCCGTTGAAGCTGTTGGCGCGCACGTTGCCGCCCTTGGCAAGTGAAATGCCGAGGGTGGCGAGGAATTCGCGCAGCACTTCCTGCTTGGCGAGCGTCGGGCCATCGTGGATACGATAGATCAGCACCTGCTTCCGCTTTTCCAGCGTCTCGGCAGCGGCGACGTTCGCCTGGATCATCATCTCTTCGATGAGCTTATGCGCGTCGAGGCGCGGTGGTACGAAGACGCGATCGACGGTGCCATCCGGCTTCAGCAGGATCTTGCGCTCCGGCATGTCGAGCTCGAGCGGCTGGCGCCGGTCGCGGCCCTTTTTCAGAATCTCATAGGCGTGCCAGAGCGGCTTCAGGATCGGCTCCAGCATCGGTCCGGTCTTGTCATCGGGTTTGCCGTCGATCGCCGCCTGCGCCTGCTGGTAGGAAAGCTTGGCTGCGCTCTTCATCATGACGCGATGGAAGGTATGGCCGGCCTTGCGGCCTTCCTTGGAGAAGATCATTCGAACCGCAAGGGCAGGGCGGTCGACGCCTTCTTTCAGCGAGCAGAGATCGTTGGAGATGCGCTCCGGCAGCATCGGCACGACGCGATCGGGAAAATAGACCGAATTGCCGCGCTTCAGCGCCTCGCGGTCGAGCGGCGAGTTCGGGCGCACGTACCAGGAGACGTCGGCGATGGCGACTGTGACGATTACGCCGTCCGGATTGTCGGGTGAGGGATCCATTTCGGCATAGACGGCGTCGTCATGGTCCTTGGCGTCGGCCGGGTCGATGGTGATCAGCGGCAGGCTGCGCCAATCCTCGCGATGGGACATGGTGGCCGGCTTGGCGGCATCGGCTTCCGCGATGACGGCGGCGGGGAAAACGTGTGGGATTCCATGTGCATGGATGGCAATCATCGAGATCGCCTTTTCCGACGCGACGGAGCCGATGACCGACAAGACCTTGGCGCGCTGCAGGCCGAAGCGGCCGAGACGCGCCACTTCGACTTCGACCAGATCACCATCCTTGGCGCCGCCGGTATAATCCGGGTCGATCACCATCTCCTCGCCACGCCGTTCGATGGGCATCAGCCGTCCGCCGCCGCCCGGCGTTTCGCGGAAGGCACCCATGGAGGCGCCCTGCCGCTTGTCGATGACCTTGATGATGCGGGCCGTATAGGCCGGGCCGCCGCGATCCACGGCCGAGAAGATCTTCGCGAGGATGCGGTCACCCATGCCGGCGACAGGCGCCTTGCCCTTGCCGTTGCGGCCGGCGGGCGAGGAGGATTGCTTGATCAACACGGCAGGCGCGACGCCATTTTCCTCAGCCCATTCGGCGGGACGGCCGATCAGCATGCCATCCTTGTCACGGGTGGTGATATCGAGCACGGCGATCGGTGGCAGCGCGCCGGGGCGGATGAGCGACTTGCGGCTCTTCTGCACCATGCCTTCTTCTTCAAGCTCGCGCAAAAGGTCCTTCAGCGCGACGCGGCTCTCGCCCTTCAGGCCGAAAGCTTTGGCGAGCTCGCGCTTGGACGCCTGTTGCGGATGGTCGGCGATGAAGCGCAGGATGACCTCGCGCGGCGGCAGAACGCCGTGGACGATCGCCATCATCGGCTCTGCGTCACCGCCTGCCTTGCCGGCGCGGCCGGGTTTGCCGGAACGCCGTTCCGACGATGAGGTCCTGCCGCGCGGTTCTCTGCTCACTCTGCACTCTTCTTTTTCGCTGTCGTCTTGGCCGCAGGCTTCTTTGCAGCAGCCTTCGGTTTGGCGGTTGTTTTCGTCGCTTTTGCGCCGGCTGCAGCGGCCTTTGCCTTGGCAGGCGCCTTCTTGGTGGTGCCGCCGCTCTTGCCGGCCTTCGCCGCGATCAGAGCCAGGGCTTCCTCGACCGTGATCGCCTGCGGATCCGTGCCCTTCGGCAGGGTCGCATTGACCTTGCCCCAATTGACGTAGGGACCATATTTGCCGTCACGAACGGTGATCGAGCCGCCGCCGTCCGGATGCGCGCCGAGATCCTTCAATGCCGCGGGCGTACCGCCGCGCGCTCCGCCGCCTGCCTTGCTCTGCTTTTCGGCAAGAACGGTGACGGCGCGGTTCAGACCGACGGTGAAGACATCCTCGACGCTTTCGAGGTTGGCGTAGCTGCCATCATGCAGAAGGAAGGGGCCATAGCGGCCGATGCCGGAGGAGATCATCTTGCCGGTCTCGGGGTGCTTACCGATGTCGCGTGGAAGCGAAATCAGCGCCATCGCCTTCTCATAATCGATATCCTCCGGCTTCCAGCCGCGCGGCAGCGAGGCACGCTTGGCATCCTTGCCGTCGCCGCGCTGGATGTAGGGACCGAAGCGGCCCGAACGCAGCGTCAGCTCTTCGCCGGTCACCGGATCGGTACCGAGCGCCTTCGGCTCGTTCAACCCGTTGGATTCAGCCTCCGCACCGCCTTCCGACGAAAGCTGGCGGGTATAATTGCATTCCGGATAGTTCGAGCAACCGACGAAGGCGCCGTATTTGCCGAGCTTCAGCGAGAGATTGCCCGTGCCGCACACCTGGCAGATGCGCGGATCGCTGCCGTCTTCGCGCTTCGGGAAGACGAGCGGCGCCAGCGCATCGTTCAGTGCATCGAGCACATTGGTGACGCGCAGTTCCTTCGTGTCCTCGATCTGGGCGAAGAAATCGCGCCAGAAGTCGCGCAGCACGTCCTTCCAGTTCAGCTCGCCTGCGGAGATGCGGTCAAGCTTCTCTTCCAAGTCGGCGGTGAAGTCGTATTCGACATATTTGGTGAAGAAGCTTTCGAGGAAGGCTGTCACCAGCCGTCCCTTGGCCTGCGGCACCAGCTTGCGCTTGTCGATGGTCACGTAATCGCGGTCGCGCAGCGTCGCCAGCGTCGCCGCATAGGTGGAGGGGCGGCCGATGCCGAGTTCTTCCATCTTCTTGATCAGCGATGCTTCCGAATAGCGCGGCGGCGGTTCGGTGAAATGCTGGGTCGAATTGATCTTCTGCTTGGCGAGATTTTCGCGGGCATTGATCTCCGGCAGCCGGCCGCCTTCTTCGCTGTCGTCGCTCTGCTCGCCGTCTTCCTTCTGGTCGGTATAGGCGGCGATGAAGCCGTCGAAACGGATGACGGAGCCGACAGCGCGCAGGCCGGCCTTCTTGCCGGCGTTATCGGCCAGGATCTCGACGGTGGTGCGCTCGATTTCAGCCGAAGCCATCTGGCTGGCGATGCCGCGCTTCCAGATCAGGTCGTAAAGCTTCAGCTGGTCGTCATCGAGGAACTTGCGGATGCGGTCCGGCACGCGGTCGAAGTCGGTCGGACGGATCGCCTCGTGTGCTTCCTGGGCATTCTTTGCCTTGGTGGAATAGAAGCGCGCCTTTTCCGGCAGGTAACGGTCGCCGAACTGGTTGGCGATGGCGTGGCGCGCGGCATCGATCGCTTCCGGTGCCATCTGCACGCCGTCGGTACGCATATAGGTGATGAGACCGACGGTTTCGCCGCCGATATCGACGCCCTCATAGAGTTTCTGCGCCACCTGCATGGTGCGCGAGGCTGAGAAGCCAAGCTTCGAGGAGGCGGCCTGCTGCAGCGTCGACGTCGTGAAGGGTGGGCTCGGATTGCGCTTGACCGGCTTCGCCTCGACGGTGTCGACGACATAGGAGGCGCCTTCGAGCAGCGCCTTCAGCTTGCCGGCCTCTTCGCCGTTGCCGATCGCACGCGGCTGCAGGCGCTTGCCGTCGGCGGATACGAGGCGGGCTTCGAACTCGTCGCCGCGCGGCGTCTTCAGGATCGCGGAAAGATTCCAGTATTCTTCCGAGATGAAACGTTCGATCTCCGACTCGCGGTCGCAGACGAGGCGAAGGGCGACGGACTGTACGCGGCCGGCCGAGCGGGCGCCGGGCAGCTTGCGCCAGAGAACCGGCGACAGGTTGAAGCCGACGAGATAGTCGAGGGCGCGGCGCGCGAGATAGGCATCCACCAGCGGCACGTCGATGTCGCGCGGCTCGGCCATGGCGTCGAGCACCGCCTTCTTGGTGATGGCATTGAAGACGACGCGCTTCACCGGCTTGCCGTTGATGACGCGCTTCTTGTTCAGCACGTCGAGCACATGCCAGGAAATGGCTTCACCCTCGCGATCCGGGTCGGTCGCCAGAATCAGACCGTCGGAGGTTTTTAGCGCGTCGGCGATGTCCTTGATGCGCTTTTGCGAGGCACCATCGACTTCCCACAGCATTTCGAAATCCTGATCCGGCAGCACCGAACCGTCTTTGGCGGGCAGGTCGCGCACATGGCCGAAGGATGCAAGAACCTTATATCCGGGTCCCAGATATTTATTGATTGTCTTGGCCTTGGCAGGCGATTCCACCACTACAACGTTCATCATCAAGTCTCTGAATAAGAGGTCGCGCCGACATAAGGCGCGGGAGATACCGGGTTTTCCGTCTTCCCGGCCTTCCGACATGGACAGGGAAATCGTCGCGGTCAAGAGGCTACTGCATAATTCCTTAAATCGGAATCGATTGAAGGATAAAATTATACAGCACCTTTAACGTGTTACAGCGACCTTTGCGCGTCATATGTGACGCGCGGCGCTGTAATGCGATTTTTGAGCTTGGCGCGGCGATGCTTAGAATTGGTATGCGTGTCACAGTTTTCAATCCGGCATGGAGATCGACACCAATCCGCCGGGATGCCGATGCAGCCGGCCGGCCATGTCCAATTCGAGAAGGACGGAATGAACAGCCGCAATCGGCAGGCCGGTATGGCGGACGATATCGTCGATTTCGACCGGCGTCGGCCCGAGCGCCTCGACGATATGGTCGCGCTCGGCATCATCGGGCGGCGCAGAAAGCGGTTTGCTCCGTTCGACGGGCGCTTCGGCCGGGCGCGGGCGGAAGAGGTCCGGCTCGGCGAGCGGCCGCAACGCTTCGACGATATCGTCCGGTGTCGTGACGATCATCGCGCCGTCTTTCAGCAGGCCGTTCGTCCCTTCGCAGCGCGGATCGAGCGGCGAGCCGGGAACGGCGAAGACGAGCCGGCCGAATTCGCCGGCAAGACGGGCGGTGATCAGCGAGCCGGAACGGGTTGCCGCCTCGACGACCACGACACCGAGCGAGATACCGGCGATGAGGCGATTGCGGCGCGGAAAGTCGCGTGCCCGCGGCTCCCAGCCGAAGGGCATTTCGCTGACGGCGAGCCCATTGCCGTCCCATATCTCGTTCAGCAGGCCGATATTCTCGGGTGGATAGGGTTGGTCGAGCCCACCCGCCAAAGCCGCGATCGTGCCGGTCGTGAGGCTGGCGCGGTGGGCTGCGGTGTCGATACCGCGCGCCAGACCGGAGACCACGGCATAGCCGGCCTCGCCGCAGATGCGGGCGATCATGGCCGTGAATTTGGCGCCGCTGATCGAGGCATTTCGCGAGCCGACCATGCCGATTGCCGCGCGTGTCGCTGTCGGCACATTGCCTTTGACGGTAAGAAGCGGCGGCGCGCCGTCGATCTCACGAAGGGCAGGGGGATAGTCCGGCTCGCCGATACCGACGAAGCGCGCGCCAAAACGATGCGCCGCCTCGAGCTCCCTCAATGCGTCGCGCTCGTCGGCGATGCGAACGGCGCGCGTCGAGCCGCCGCGCTGCGAAAGCTCCGGTAGCATGGCAAGTGCCGCTTCGGCGGAACCATAATGATGGATGAGATCGCGAAAGGTCGATGGTCCGACATTGTCGGAGCGGATAAGCCTGAGCCAGGCGATCCTTTGTCTTTCGGTCAGCGCAACTCCGATCCGTCTTGCGCCGCCTGTGTCCATTACCCCTTCGCTCCGATCTTGCTTTCCGTCCCGGCGGTCAGCCTGATAATATTGGCCCTGTGCTTGTACCAGGAGATGATAGTCATCAGCGCCATGACGGCGGCGATCTTGTCGACACCCAATATCCACAATACAACCGGTATGACAAGGGTTGCAACCAGCGCGGAAAGCGAGGAGTAGCGTGTGGTGAAGGCGATGACCAGCCAGACGATGGCGAAAATCAGCGCCATCAGCGGCGCAAGACCAAGCAGGATACCGAGATAGGTCGCCACACCCTTGCCGCCCTTGAAGCCGATCCAGATCGGGAAGATGTGGCCGATGAAGGCGGCGAAGCCGGCCAGCGCGCCGGCATCGCCGCCGAAGAAATGCGCGGTGATCAGGACGGCGGCCGTACCCTTGAAGGCATCGAGCAGCAGGGTCGCGGCCGCAAGCCCCTTGTTGCCGGTGCGCAGCACGTTGGTCGCGCCGATATTGCCCGAGCCGATGTTGCGCACGTCGCCGAGGCCGGCCATGCGCGTCAGCAGCAGACCGAATGGGATCGAGCCGAGCAGGTAGCCGATGACGAGGCCGGCGAGCGCGGTCTGCGGGGTAAGCTGCCAAGTCCAGAAATCCGCCATCACGTCTTATTCTCCGTAAACCCTCGGGCTTGCCCTAGAGACTGTGAACCAGCTTGCCGGCAACATAGGTTGCAACAGCCCGGCCGCTCATCCTCGCATCTTCGAAGGGTGTATTCTTCGAGCGCGACAGAAGCATGTCTTTTGCGACAAGCCAAGGCTCGTCCAGATCGACAAGCGCAATATCGGCCTTCGCGCCCGGCTTCAGTGTGCCGGCGGGGAGCCCGAAGATCTGCGCCGGCCGCGTCGAGAGCGCATCGACGAGCCGCATCAGGCTGACCTGGCCGCTGTGATAGAGCCGGAGTGCTGCCGGAAGCAGCGTTTCCAGCCCAACTGCACCGTCTTCGGCCTCTCCGAACGGCAGGCGTTTCGTATCGACATCCTGCGGATCATGCGAGGAGACGATAATGTCGATCGTGCCGTCGGCCAGGGCTTCGATCATGCCTGTGCGATCGTCTTCGGAGCGCAGCGGCGGGTAGAGTTTGAAGAAGGTGCGGTATTCGCCGATATCGTTCTCATTCAGCGCGAGATTGTTGATGGAGATGCCGCAGGTGACCTTGGCGCCGCGCGAGCGGGCGAGGCGGATCGCCTCCGCCGATTCTGGCACGGAGATCATCGCTGCATGATAGTGGCTGCGTGTCAGCGTCGCGATGCGGAGGTCGCGCTCCAGCGGGATCAGTTCGGCTTCCTTCGGGATGCCCGAAAGGCCAAGCCAGCTTGCCAGAAGGCCTTCGTGCATGACGCCGTTGGCGCCGAGATACTTGTCGCGTGTTTCGCAGGAAATCACCGCGCCGAATTCGCGCGCATAGGTCATGATGCGACGCAGGACCTGGCTATCGTGGACGCCGGAATGGGCGTCGGTGAACACGACGGCTCCCGCTTCCCGCAACAGGCCGATTTCCGTCATCTCCTCGCCGGCAAGCCCCTTGGTGAGGGCGGCTGCCGGATAGACGTTGACGGCGGCTGTATCGCGCGCCGTCTTCCGGACGAATTCGACCAGGGCGATATCGTCGATGACCGGATCCGTATCCGGCATCATGATAAAGGAGGTCACACCGCCGGCGGCTGCCGCACGGCTGGCGGAGGCGATGGTTTCGCGATGTTCACCACCGGGCTCACCGACATGCACGCGCGCATCGACGAGGCCGGGAATGGCGACGAGACCATTGCAATCGCGAATGGTCGCGCCTTTGGGTATGCCGTGGTTTTTCGCATCCTTGCCGGAGGCAACGATCACGCCGTCTTCGACGACGATGGCGCCGACTTCATCGAGATCGCGTGAGGGGTCGATGATCCGGACGTTCTGGAGGACGATCGAGTTGCTCATGCGCCCACTCCCTCAGTGCGGGGACCCTGGTTCTGCGAAACGAGCAGGGTCTCCATCACGGCCATGCGCACGGCGACGCCCATCTCCACCTGTTCGGCAATGACGCTTTGCGGGCCATCGGCCACCTCCGAGGCGATTTCCACCCCGCGGTTCATCGGGCCTGGATGCATGACGAGCGCATCCTCCTTGGCGGCCTTGAGCGTCTCGGCGTCGAGGCCGTAGAAGTGATAATATTCGCGCACCGAAGGCACGAAGGCGCCGGACATGCGCTCGCGCTGCAGCCGCAGCATCATGACAACGTCGGCATCCTTCAGCCCTTCCTTCATCGAATGGAAGACCTCGACGCCCATGTCGGCGATGCCGGCCGGCAGCAGTGTGGCAGGCGCTACGACACGGACGCGCGCCCCCATGGCGTTCAGCAGCAGGATGTTCGAGCGGGCCACGCGCGAATGCAGCACGTCGCCGCAGATCGCCACGATGATGCGTGAAAGCTTGCCCTTGGCGCGGCGGATCGTCAGCGCGTCGAGAAGCGCCTGGGTCGGATGCTCGTGCTGGCCGTCGCCGGCATTGACGACCGAGCAGGAGACTTTCTGCGCCAGAAGTGCTGCGGCGCCCGCGCTCGAATGGCGGATGACGAGCACATCAGGCCGCATCGCATTCAGCGTCATCGCCGTATCGATCAGCGTCTCGCCTTTTTTGACCGAGGAATTGCCGACGGACATGTTCATCACATCGGCGCCGAGCCGTTTTCCGGCCAGTTCGAAGGAGGATTGCGTGCGCGTCGATGCTTCGAAGAAGAGATTGATCTGCGTCAACCCGCGAAGCGTCGACGTCTTTTTCTCGCGCTGGCGGCTGATCTTGACCGCCTCGTCGGCCTTGTCGAGAAGATAGGTGATATCCTGCTCGGTGAGGCCCTTGATGCCGATGAGGTGGCGGTGGGGAAAGAAGACCATGAACCTGCCCTCTGGATTTCGTCAGGCGGTCTATAAAGAGGGAGCGCCCACGGGGCAAGCGGCGGCATGCGCCGAGGCTACGTGTTCCCCATGCAATTTCGCCCGAATCCCGCTACAGGACCTATGCCGCTGGGAGACGTAACTTCCGGTTTCCCTTGCAACCTTCTTGCTCTACAAGCGATTCATGACCCAACCGACCCGGACTGACGACCCCTTTGCCGACCTGAACCAGCCGAGCCTCTGGACCGGTATCAATGCCTATCGTTCCGATCCGCTGATCGTCGATCTCACTTCCGGCCTGCCGCGTTCGATACGGGAAGAGCTGGAGCAGCACGGTCGTTTCGTCACCTCGCACGAAGCTCAGGAACTGGCGCGCATGGCAAACCAGGGCGTGCCGCAGCTGCGCACCCACGGCCCGCGCGGCGAGCGTCTGGATGTCGTGGAATTCCATCCGGCCTGGCATGCGCTGATGCGCCGCTCCATGGCGATGGGCCTGCATTCCTCGATCTGGGATGCGCAAGCCGATCCGGAGGCGAAGGGTCACTCGCACAAGGTGCGCGCCGCTCGCTTCTATCTGACGGCTCAGCTCGAATGCGGCCATCTGTGCCCCCTCACGATGACCAGCGCCTCGGTCGCCGCCATGATGGCTTCCCCGGCGGTGCAGAAGGATTGGGCACCGAAGATCCTGTCGCGCAAATACGATTCGTCCAACAAGCCGGCCATGCAGAAGAGTGCCGTCACCATCGGCATGGGCATGACGGAAAAGCAGGGCGGCACGGATGTGCGCGCCAACAAGACGAGTGCTGATAAGGTCAGCGAAGGCATCTACAGGCTTTCGGGCCACAAGTGGTTCATGTCGGCGCCGATGAGCGATGCCTTCATCATGCTGGCGCAGACCAAGGATGGCATGGGCTGCTTCCTCGTGCCGCGGCTTCTGGAGGATGGCTCGGCCAACGGCCTGCACTTCCAGCGGCTGAAGGACAAGCTCGGCAATCGCTCGAATGCCTCGTCCGAAGTCGAGTTCACGGATACGTTCGGCTTCCTGCTCGGTGCACCCGATGCCGGCATCCGCACGATCCTCGACATGGTGACGCTGACGCGGCTCGATTGCGCGCTGGCATCTGCCGGCATCATGCGCGCGTCGCTGGCTGAAGCCGTGCATCATGCGCGCGGCCGCAGCGTCTTCGGCAAGATGCTGGTCAATCAACCGATCATGACGCGCGTGCTTGCCGATATGGCCCTTGATGTTGCCGCCGCGACCGCACTCGCCTTCCGCCTGGCCGAGGCCTTCGACAAGGCAAGTGGCAGCTCGGAGGATGCGGCCTATGCCCGGGTCATGACACCGGTTGCCAAATACTGGTGCTGCAAGATCGCGCCGGCGCTGATCTATGAAGCCATGGAGTGTATCGGCGGCAGCGGTTACATCGAAGAGCGTCCGATCGCCCGCCATTACCGTGAAGCCCCCGTCAACGCGATCTGGGAAGGCTCCGGCAATGTCATGGCACTTGATGTGCTGCGCGTGTTGAACCGGGGCAGGGACCTGTTCGAAACAGTCTTTGCCGGTCTCGCCCGCGATCTCGGCCCTGCCGGCAAGAAGACCATCGATGTCCTGCGTGCCGCCATGGCGCTTTGCGAGCAGGATGAGGGCGCCGCCCGCCTGCTGGTGGAACAGCTGGCGCTCGCAGCCGGTGCCGCCGAGCTTTATCGCCTCGGAGCCGGCAAGATCGCCGATGCCTTCATCGAAACCCGTCTCGCCGGCGGCTGGCGCGCCACCTACGGCATGCTCGATTCCCGCTTCGACGCCAGCTACATCGTCGATCTGCTGTATCCGCCGGCGACATAAGCAATGGCTTCCATTCGAACCGTTCGCCCCGAGGATATTGATCAGCTCTATGTCATCTCGCTTGCAACAGGCGATGCCGGCAAGGATGCGGCTCCGCTGCATCGGGACGGCCGGCTGATCGGCCACATCTATTCCGCGCCCTACGCCGCGCTTCATCCCGAACTGGTTTTCGTCGCCGAGGACGACGAGGGTGTCTTCGGCTACATTGCAGGCGTCTTTGATACCGTGGCGTTCGAGGAGCGGCTGGAGCGCGAATGGTGGCCGCATTTGCGGCAGAGCTATGCCGATCCGCAAGGTGATCCGGCGCTCTGGGATGCGGATCAGGAGCGCATATCGGCCATACATCATCCCAAGCAGGCGCCTACGATCCTTGTCGGGAGATTCCCTGCGCATATTCATATGAATCTGTTGCCGCGTGCCCAGGGTAGGGGCATCGGCACTGCACTGCTCAATCGTTGGATCGCGGATGCCCGTGCCGGCGGCGTCAAAGGCATCCATCTGGGCGCCAACAGCGGCAATTATGGCGGCGTCCGCTTCTGGTCATCGCGCGGCTTCGTTCCCGTGGAGCTCCCGCCGGGTCTGGCGTCCGAGACCACGATATGGTTTGGTCAATATCTCTAATCTGTGGATTCGCGCGTTTTGGCGGACGCGAGCCATCTCGGCTTTGTTGTTCGAGGCGACTTGGCTTGCTATTCACCGCTCGGTGACAGATTGGAGTCGAGTCGATGTCCACAGCAAACGCTGCCGTTAAAATTCCCCTGGAAGTGCCTGTCGTGGAAAAGCGTGTGCGCAATCGCGCCGCAACCGAACAGGCAATCCTCGATGCCGCAAAGCGGTTGCTGGCGGAGGAGGGGTTCCAGAATTTCGGCATCAATGCGGTGGCCCGCGGCGCCGGCTGCGATAAGCAGCTGATCTACCGCTATTACGGCGGCTTGAATGGCCTTGTGGAAGCTATAGGTACGGATCTCGGTAGCTGGGTGACGGATCGCATCCCCGACGATACCGGCGGCATGTTCCTTCTGACCTATGGCGATCTGATGGAGCGGCTTTCATTGCTATTTCTCGATGCGTTGCGCGCGGATCCTCTGATGCGCCGCATAGTCGCCTGGGAAGTCTCCGAAAACAGCGAGCAGGTGCGCCGGCTGTCCGAGGCGCGCTCCAAAGCGCTCGCCGGCTGGATCGAGCGCATGCGTGGCTCGCTCGTGCCGCCCAAGGGCGTCGATGCCCAGGCGGTCAACGCCATGATCTTTGCCGCCATCCAGCACATCGTCCTGGCGTCAGCTGTCAGCGATCAATGCGCGGGGCTCGCGTTGAAGAACGGCAAGGATTGGGAGAAGGCGGCAACGGCCCTGAAGCGGCTCGTGCGCGGCGTTTATGGCTGATATCGGGGCCTGGAGCATGATGCCGAAAAGTGTAAGGGGATTTCGGACGACATCATGTTCTACTTCTTTGATTCTAGAGCGGATTCAGATTTTAGGTCGAACAGACCTAAAATCATCCGACTCTAGGTAGGGGATATCCACAGGCCTGCTCCGCCATTAACCTTAACAATTGGTTTACATTGCGCCACGGCTGTTAACTCGTCACTGTTGGGAGACGAAGAGTTAACCATCAAGCGTGCAGCCATGGGGTTGAGACCCGCAAAATTAGTGTTTCTTGTCGCGGCAATGATGTTCTTCGCCGTGCTTGCACTAGATATAACGCTGCCCGCGATGGTGTTGAGCGCCATGGCGTTGTCGAACTGGCTCGTCCTTTCGGCTGGCACGACGCAATTTCAGCGTCGAAGGGGTACCGCATGAAGTGGTTGTTGATTTGCTGGGCTGGGCCGGTCTCGTTTCTCGGGGCATGGTATTATCTGTCGTACTACGACATGAGCTTTGGCATCTTCATGCTGACGCGGCAGATGCATGACCTGGTCTTCGATATCTACGGCAAGATCCTCGGCATTCCGCCGGAAACCATTCCGCCGCTGGTCGCGCGCGCGATCGCTTTCGACAGTCTCCTGGTCTTTGCGATCTTTGGCTTTCGTCGCCGCGCCGCTGTTATCGCGTGGTGGAAGCGCCGTCAGCCGTCGAAATCGGGCAAGCTTGCCCTTCCGAGCGCCGACAGCCTGTCCAAGGCTCCCTGAAGAATGAAGCTTGCCGCTGCCGAGTCGATGCGCTCGGCGCGCTTGGCACGCGAGACGTCCATTTCCAGAAGCGCCCGCTCGGCGGCAACGGTCGAAAGCCGCTCGTCCCAGAAGACGAAGGGCAGGGCGGTCTTTTCCGACATGCTGCGCACGAAGGCACGCGTTGCCTGCACGCGCGGTCCGGCAGAGCCATCCATGTTCATCGGAAGCCCTATGACGAAGGCCGCGACCTTTTCCTTCTCGGCGAAGGCGAGCAATGTTTCGGCATCCTGGGTGAACTTCACGCGCTTGATGACTGGGCGAGGCGTTGCAAAGCGTCGCCCGAGATCCGACATCGCAAGTCCGATCGTCTTGGTACCGAGATCGAGGCCGGCAATCGGCTGGCCGGGCAGGAGCGTCGCGGCTAGATCTTCGATGGTCAGCGTCGTCATCAGGGTCGTGCTCCTGTCAAAACAAATTGAAGTCCTAACCGCTTTTCTTTGTTGCGGTTTGAGATATTTCCTAGACACCAGCCTTACATTTCAAATCAAGTCATAAGGAGAAATCCAATGAAGATCACCTGGCTCGGCCACTCCGCTTTTCGCATTGAAACGGCGACGGCAAAAATACTGATCGATCCATTTCTGTCTTACAATTCTTCTTTTGCGGCCGCCGGTCTCAACATCAAGGACGTTGCCCAGGGCGTGACCCATATCCTGCTGACGCATGGCCATGGCGACCATGTGGGTGACACGGTTCAGATCGCCAAGGACACGGGCGCGGTCGTTCTCGCCAATGCCGACCTCGCTTCCTGGCTTGGCACCAAGGGCGTCGAGAAGCTGGAAATGGGCAATACCGGCGGCACGATCGGCCTTGGCGGCTTCTCGGCCACTTTCACCAATGCGCTGCATTCCTCCGCGCAGATCACCGAGGATGGCGTTTCCCACGCGCTCGGCAATGCGAACGGCCTGATGCTGCATTTCGACGACGAGCCGACGCTGTTCCATATGGGGGATACGGACATCTTCTCGGATATGGCGCTGATCAATGAACTGCATCTGCCCGATATCGGCATCCTGCCGATCGGCGACCGCTTCACCATGGGCGGTGCTGTGGCGGCACTCGCCTGCCAGCGCTTCTTCAACTTCAAGACCGCCATTCCCTGCCACTACGGCACGTTCCCGATCATCGACCAGACGCCGGAAAAGTTCATCGCCGGCATGGAAGGCTCGAAGACGGCGGTTGCCGCGCCGAAGGTAGGCGAGAGCGTTTCTGCCTGACGATACCCGTTGCGTATGGCGGGCATGGCCTTTATAGCGTGAAGCAAATTCACTTTAGTGGATAAGTCACCTATCCGGAGAATGCCATGTCCGTCGATCTCGCCACCGTCAAACGCGTCGCTCATCTTGCCCGCATCGCCGTCAACGAAGACGAAGCGCAGCGGATGATGGGCGAGCTGAACGGCATTCTGGGCTTCGTCGAGCAGCTCTCCGAAGTGAATGTCGATGGTGTCGAAGCCATGACCTCGGTAACCCCGATGGCGATGAAGAAGCGAGCCGACGAAGTAACGGACGGCAACAAAGCTGCCGACATCGTCGCCAATGCGCCGAATACCGATCAGAATTTCTTCCTGGTGCCCAAAGTCGTCGAATAACGGTTCCTTCGAGCCTTTTCCGACCCGTTGCCCAATTCCAGATCTGAAGCGAAACAAAATGAGCGAACTGACCAGCCTGACCATTGCCGAAGCCCGCGACAAGCTGCGCGCCAAGGAGATTACCGCCACCGAACTGACCGAGGCCTATATCTCGGCGATCGAGGCTGCCAATGCTCAGCTCAATGCATATGTGAAGGTGACGCCGCAAAAGGCGCTGGCAATGGCCAAGGTGTCGGATGCTCGCCTTGCGGAAGGCAAAGCTGGTCCGCTGGAAGGCATTCCGCTTGGGATCAAGGACCTGTTCGGCACGGAAGGCATTCATACGCAGGCTTGCAGCCACATCCTGGATGGTTTCGAGCCGCACTACGAATCGACCGTCACGCAGAACCTCTGGAATGACGGCGCCGTCATGCTGGGTAAGCTCAACATGGATGAGTTCGCCATGGGCTCCTCCAACGAGAGCTCCTATTACGGCCCGGTGATCAACCCATGGCGTGCCAAGGGTTCGAACCAGCAGCTGGTTCCGGGCGGCTCGTCCGGCGGGTCGGCCGCTGCGGTTGCCGCCCATCTCTGCGCCGGCGCGACGGCCACGGACACCGGCGGCTCCATCCGCCAGCCCGCAGCCTTCACCGGCACCGTCGGCATCAAGCCGACCTATGGCCGCTGCTCGCGCTGGGGTATCGTCGCCTTCGCCTCGTCGCTCGACCAGGCCGGCCCGATTGCCCGCGACGTGCGCGATGCCGCCATCCTTCTGAAGTCGATGGCAAGTGTCGATGCCAAGGATACGACCTCGGTCGACCTGCCCGTGCCGGATTACGAAGCCTCGCTCGGCCAGTCGCTGAAGGGTATGAAGATCGGCATCCCGAACGAATATCGCGTCGACGGCATGCCGGGAGAGATCGAGACGCTCTGGCAGCAGGGTATTGCCTGGCTGAAGGATGCTGGCGCCGAGATCGTCAATATCTCGCTGCCGCATACGAAATACGCACTGCCGGCCTATTACATCGTTGCGCCCGCCGAGGCCTCCTCGAACCTCGCCCGCTACGACGGCGTTCGCTACGGCCTGCGCGTCGATGGCAAGGATATCGTCGACATGTACGAGAAGACCCGCGCTGCCGGCTTCGGCCAGGAAGTGAAGCGCCGCATCATGATCGGTACCTATGTTCTCTCGGCCGGCTATTACGACGCCTATTACCTGCGTGCCCAGAAGGTTCGCACGCTGATCAAGCGCGACTTCGAACTGGCCTTCAACGCCGGCGTCGACGCCATCCTGACGCCAGCGACCCCATCCTCGGCCTTTGGCATCGCCGACGAGGACCTCGCGTCCGATCCAGTGAAGATGTACCTCAACGACATCTTCACGGTGACGGTCAACATGGCGGGCCTGCCAGGCATCGCCGTTCCCGCCGGCCTCGACCCGAAGGGCCTGCCGCTCGGCCTGCAGCTCATCGGCAAGCCGTTCGAAGAAGAAACCCTCTTCAAGACCGCCCACGTCATCGAACAGGCCGCCGGCAAGTTCACGCCGGCGAAGTGGTGGTAAGCACTGCAATGAGACGAGTGGCTTGATGACCAATCTCGTCAAGCTTCGCGACGTCTGGCGCTACTTATCATAAGGGCCGCCCGGAAATCCGGGCGGCCCTTTTTGCACATGCCAATATTCCGCCTGAACGCCATCACATTTTGGACCGAAATACGATCATAAATTGCAGAGAGCCGCGTGGTCTCGTCCTCTGCAACCGAATCGGAAGGTCTCTTCATGCTCAAGCAAGTCACGGCGATCCTGCTCCTCGGCGCGTCATGTCCGGCGATATCGCTGGCGGCCGACAATGGGGCCATTCGATCCATCACCCTGTCCTCGGGCGGCTTGGCTCAGGTTTCCCGATCGGCTGATGTCGATGGCGACGGCGTGATCCGGATCGAGGTGCCGCTCGATCAGGTCGATGACATCCTGAAGAGCCTTGTGGTCAACGGGTTTGCAGGTTCGGTGGCCGGCATCTCGCTGGCAGGGCCACAGCCGTTGCAGGAAACGTTCAAGGGCCTGCCGTTCAGTCTGGAAGCGCTCTCATCCGTGCCGTCGCTTCTGACATCGCTGCAGGGCGCCAAAGTATCGGTCACCAGCGGCGGCAAGACTGTCGAAGGAAACATTCTGGGAATCGAGACGAGGAAGGCCGACGAGAAGGCCCCGACTTACCTGCTGACTGTTATCGACCAGGATGGAGCGGTGGAGACGTTGACACTTGGTGAAGATGCCTCCGTCCGGTTTGAAGATCCCGACCTGAGAGCGAAGATCGCGAAAGCCGCGACAACCATCGCTCGCGGCAAGAACGACCGCACGCGCTCCGTCGATATCAAGGTGAACGGTGTGAAGGACAGCGGTGCCGTCGGCCTGACCTATGTCGTGCCGTCGCCGATCTGGAAAACGGCTTATAAAGTCGTCATCGATGGAAATAACAAGGCGCACTTGCAGGCATGGACAGTGCTGGAAAATGCCAGCGGCGAGGATTGGAAGGGCATCAAGCTGACACTGACTTCGGCCGAGCCGGTAACGCTGAAGCAGGGCCTGCACCAGCTCTATTGGAGAGAGCGGCAGGAAGTGCCCGTTCATACCGCGTCGAACAATGTTCCTGATGCAGATAGCGGGGACCTGTCCAATCGGCAGCGTCTGTCGGCAAATGTCGAGGAACGAGCCGTACCTGCGCCTGCAAAAGCGATGATGGGCGGCGTCAGCAGAAAGGCGTACGCGGCTGACGAGCTGGAAAGTCCGGCCGCGCCCATGCAGATTGCCGCGACCAATCCCACCGCCGCGACCGAAAGCGATATCTCGGCCACTTTCGAGCTTCCGGGGATCTATGATCTGGCCAATGGTGATACCTTGTCGGTGCCGATCATGGATGCGGAGGTGGAGGCCGACATGGTGGATATGTATCGGGCTGGCAGCGTCCTTCGCAATCCCATTGCCGCCGTAATGCTCAAGAACACCATCGGGGTCAGCATGCCATCGGGGATTCTGACGCTCTACGACAGCAAGACCGGCTATATCGGCGATTCCCAGCTATCGGCGCTGCCGAAGGATGACACGCGCCTCGCCAGCTTTGCGACCGACCGAAAGGTATCGATCAGTGAACAGCAGACACCGACGGAGGAGATCGCCTCGCTGAAAGTTTCCGATGGGGTGATGAATGCTACCGTCAAATATCGCCAGACGACGACATACACCGTGTCAGGCGCGCTCGATGGGGAAAGAACCGTCATCATCGAGCACCCGATCAGGGATGGCTGGTCGTTCTCATCGGCCGAAGGCTTCGGCAAGACGGCAACGCACCAGCGGCTGAAGGCGATCGTGCCGGCGGGCGCGGAAAAAGTGTTGACGGCTGTCGACGAACAGCTTCAGAGCAACAGCTACGCCCTGGTCGATACCGATCCGGACATGCTGCTCGGCTGGTCGGCCTCGACCCATGACAAGGAACTGACGGACAAGCTTACAAATCTCGCCGATGCACGCAAAAGGCAGGTCGCGATCCAGAACGAACTGGCGAGCCTCGATAGCGAAATCGAGAAAACCGTCAATGAGCAGGAGCGGATAAGGCGCAATCTCGGCGCCGTGCCTGACAACGGCGATTTGAAGAAGCGCTATTTGAAGGCTCTGGCTGACAGCGAGGATCAAATCGCCTCGATGAATGAAAGGCGCGATGCGGTGCAGCAGGAAAGCGATCGTCGGGGCGACCACGTGAGTGACATCATCAGGACGTTCTGATCGCCGCGCCTCACATCGATCGGCGAGAGCCGCCCAACAGGGGGCGGCTCTCGGGCTTGTTCTATCGATTGTTCAGCTGCGCCCTCACCAGCCGCAATCCCCTTTCGCTGATGCGATAGGGATGGCCGTCCTTGGATTTGATGGCCTTGAGGCGCTTCAGCCGGCGAAAGAGGTCGATGCCGAAATCGGGATAGATCCAGCCGTCTCGCGTAAAGCAGTAGACGGTCTCGATCTTCTTGTTGTCGCTGCGTTCGATTTCGATGCGCCCGCCCTGGGCGAGCAGGTGGAGAATGCGCTGTTCGGCGCGGGAAATGTCCATTGTTGTCAGAATCCGTATAGCGCCAAACGGCGCACAAAAACGATCCGAGCCTTCCCTTAGGGAAGTCGGGGCTTCGTTTTTCAGGCCCGGCACGCAAGAAGACTTGCGAGCGGGGCCTTTACCGGGACTGACAAAAGTTAGACATCAAAACTCCGTTGATGCACCCTGTCTAAAGCAGGTTGCGCCTTGAGGTCAAGTTCAACTCGGAAGGTGTCTTTCCGCCGCCAGGCGTGGCAGCGAATCTCGCCGCTGGCAAAAGCCTCTGGCCGATGCTTTACTGTTTTCAAACGACGGGGGCTCGATGATCAACATTCGCAATGCCCATGAAGGTGAAACGGCGGTGCTGGCAAGCATTGGCCTGCGCTCCTGGCAGAAGGCGATGAGCGCGATCGGCGGCACGGGTGAACTGCTGGAAGGTGCAAGCGAAGCCTTTACCAATTTCACCAGCAATCTATGGCTGACGATCACCGTTATCGAGTTGAACGGCGAGGCTGTGGGATGGGCGGCGCGCGAAGCGCTCGACGAGGCGATCTCCGATTTCTGGATCGATCCCGATTTCGCGCGGCGCGGCCTCGGCTCGGCTTTGCTTGCGCGGATTGAGCAGGATGTGCGCGAGCAGGGGTTGGAAAAGGTCTCTCTGCAGAGCCATGCGGGAAATACCGACGCCATCGCCTTCTTCAGGGCGCGCGGCTATGAGATCCGCTGGCTGTCGATCGTCTATTCCCCGAAGCTCGATAGCGATGTTCCCACAGTCGGGCTTTCGAAATCGCTGGTCGAGGAGAGCGACGGCGTCTACGGACCGGTCATATAGCACGCCGCCGACGCCGAAAGCCTTGCGCCGCCTCGCCAATTGCTCTACCTCACCAAAGCAGAAAACAGCATTATACAAGAGCTTCCCATGACCATTGTCGACGTCCGTACGCCAGATCCGAAACGCTTCATTCCCGGTGCCACCGGTGACTGGGAAGTCGTTATCGGGATGGAAGTCCACGCCCAGGTGCTGAGCAAGTCCAAGCTCTTCTCCGGCGCCTCTACGGAGTTCGGCAAGCCTCAGAATTCCAATGTGTCGCTCGTCGATGCAGCCATGCCCGGCATGCTGCCCGTCATCAACGAGGAATGCGTCAAGCAGGCCGTGCGCACCGGCCTTGGCCTGAAGGCGCAGATCAACAAGCGTTCGATCTTCGATCGCAAGAACTATTTCTATCCCGATCTGCCGCAGGGCTATCAGATCTCGCAGTTCAAGGATCCGATCATCGGCGAGGGCAAGATCGTCATCTCGCTCGGTCCGGACCGTCAGGGCCAGTTCGAGGATATCGAGATCGGCATCGAACGCCTGCACCTCGAGCAGGATGCCGGCAAGTCGATGCACGATCAGCACGCCACCATGTCCTATGTCGATCTGAACCGCTCCGGCGTCGCGCTGATGGAAATCGTCTCCAAGCCGGATATCCGCTCGGCCGACGAGGCGAAGGCCTATATGACGAAGCTGCGCTCGATCGTGCGCTATCTCGGCACCTGCGACGGCAACATGGACGAAGGCTCCATGCGCGCCGACGTCAACGTCTCGGTGCGCCGTCCGGGCGGCGAATTCGGCACGCGCTGCGAAATCAAGAACGTCAACTCCATCCGCTTCATCGGCCAGGCGATCGAATATGAAGCGCGCCGTCAGATCGGCATTCTGGAGGATGGCGGTGCGATCGACCAGGAAACCCGCCTGTTCGATCCGAACAAGGGCGAGACGCGGTCCCTGCGCACCAAGGAAGATGCGCATGACTACCGCTACTTCCCCGATCCGGATCTGCTGCCGCTCGAATTCGACGATGCCTTCGTTACGGAGCTTGCCGAGCATCTGCCGGAGCTGCCCGACGACAAGAAGGAGCGTTTCGTCCGCGAACTCGGCCTTTCGATCTACGACGCATCAGTTCTGGTTTCGGAAAAGGCGATCGCCGATTATTTCGAGGCCGTTGCCGCCGGCCGCGATGGCAAGATGGCTGCCAACTGGGTCATCAACGACCTGCTGGGCGCTCTGAACAGAACCGGCAAAGACATTGAAGAGACTCCGGTTTCGCCCGCCCAGCTCGGCACGATCATCGATCTGATCAAGGCCGAAACCATCTCCGGCAAGATCGCCAAGGATCTGTTCGAAATCGTGCTCAACGAAGGCGGCGATCCCGCCGAGATCGTCGAGGCACGCGGCATGAAGCAGGTCACCGATACCGGCGCGATCGAAAAGGCTGTCGACGAGATCATCGCCGCGAACCCGGATCAAGTCGCCAAGGTCAAGGCAAAGCCGACGCTTGCCGGCTGGTTCGTCGGCCAGGTGATGAAGTCGACTGGCGGCAAGGCCAACCCGCAGGCCGTGCAGGCGCTGGTCAAGGCCAAGCTCGGCATCGAAGAGGAATAGCCGATGTTCTTCGTCCGCACCGCCAGCGAGCAGGACCTGGAAAAGGTCCGCGCTCTGCTCGGCGAGACCTGGCATGCGACCTATGACCGGATCTACGGTCCGGAAAAGGTCAGTGAGCTGCATGCCTCCTGGCATTCGACGGCTTCATTGAAGGCGCGGCTGGCGAACAAGAATTCCGAATTTTTGGTGGCCGATGACGGGAAGACGATCGGCGGCATGGGCTATGCCGCCATGTCCAAAGAGATGACGAAAACCGTCATGCTTCACATGCTCTATGTCAGCCCAAAGCATCAGCGCGAGGGTATCGGCCGCGATATTTTCGCTGAGCTGGAGACCTGCTTCCCGGACGCCGAGATCATGCGCCTCGAGGTCGATCCGCAGAACGAGGCGGCCATCGCCTTCTACAAGGCGCATGGCTTTGTCGATGTTGGCCGCACCGAAAACTGCGGCAACGGGCAGTCGGGCATTCCGGCGCTGATATTCGAGAAGCCATTGGCGGCCCACTGAAAGAATAGACGAGACCGTTTATGCAAGACGTCCGCCCGATGATCCGCGAAGCGAAGGAAGCCGACCTTCGCGCGCTGATCGGCCTCTTCGCCGCCGATGCGGTGGGCGGCCACGGCGATACGACCGATCCCTCTGCCTATGACGATTATCTCCGTGCGTTTCGCACTATCGCGGCATCGCCGGATCAGACGCTGTATGTCGCCGAACTCGCCGGAGAAGTGGTCGGGACGTTCCAGGCGATGATCACGACGACGCTGACCGGGCGGGGCGGTTCTGCCATGATCATCGAAGCGGTGCAGACGCGAGCCGATATGCGCGGGCAGGGGATTGGCGCCGCTATGATCAATTTCTGCATCGACGAGGCAAAAAGCCGCGGTATGCGGATGATTCAGCTGACGTCGAATAATGCCCGCAAGGACGCGCACCGCTTCTATGAGAGACTGGGTTTCAAGCCGACGCATCTGGGCTTCAAGATGCTATTGAAATGAAGCCTCTTGCCCGCTGGAATCACTGGACAAGCCGGTTCAGGGGCGGCATAAGCAAACTATCGAATTCTGGTATCGCTCGCCCCTCAGCGGGTATCGAGGAAAAGACATGTGGAATTTCATCGTACAGACCTTCACCTGGTGGAACAGTCAGACTTTGGGTACGCGGTTTGCGACCTGGCGGTTTGGCAAGCGTGTCGGCGAGGATGAGTTCGGCAACGTCTATTACGAAGGTGGCATGTCCTCCTACGGCCTTCCGAAGCGCTGGGTGATCTACAAGGGCTATGCCGAAGCTTCGGCCATTCCGCCGGGCTGGCACGGCTGGATGCATCATCGTACCGACGTTCCGCCGACCAAGGAAAACTACGTCGCCAAGGACTGGCAGAAGGAGCACCGCGCCAATCCGACTGGCTCGCCGCAGGCATACCGTCCGCCGGGCTCTCTCGCCGTTGCCGGCGAGCGTCCGCGTGTGACCGGCGATTACGACGCCTGGACCCCGGGCAACTGAGCGGAGAAGCCGGCTCGTCCTTTGGCCACAATTGGGCTTTAGGCGCGACATATGCCGGCTCATGCTCGGCGCCTTGACCGAGACCAAGCGGAGATTGGCGGATATGATGGTTTTCACGCGGAGCGCTTCTTTGCGTGCAGTGGCTGTAATGGGTGCTGCTCTCTTCGTCGGCATCATGGCAGCCCCCACCGCTGAGGCCGCCCGCATCACCAATCCCGTCGCCGTGTTTTCCGGGCTCGACAAGATCACCGGCCGCATCACGACCTTCGATGTCTATATCAACGAGACCGTGCAGTTCGGCGCGCTGCAGGTGACGCCGCGCGCCTGTTATTCGCGGGACGAAACCGAGCAGCAGAAGGTGGACGGTTTCGTCGAGGTGGACGAGATCACCCTCGATCGCCGCATCCGTCGCATTTTCACCGGCTGGATGTTTGCCGACAGCCCAGGCCTCAACGCCGTCGAGCACCCGATCTATGACGTCTGGCTGAAAGAGTGCAAGCAGAAGTCCGACGTTCCGCCGCCGGACACCGCCGGTGCGAAGTAAGCCGCTCGATATACGCAGCAGATTTGCATAGCCCGCAGAAGCAAGGCTTCTGCGGGCAAAGTTTTAGCCTCGTTCCGGATTGGTCGCCGCGTCGCCTATTGCTTGGCGATCTACGGCCTCTGACAGGTCGAGGGTGATCCGCATGCCGTCTTTCGGCCTGTGCCGCAGGAAATCGCTGCGCTCCGGATCGGCTTTCAATCTGCCTCTATCGTAGAGAGCCTGGAGCCGTGATCGCGAGATTGCCAGTTCCGCGGCCAGCAACCGATCGAGGCGAAGGTTCACCGGAAACTCGGCTGATATCTCGATTTCCAACAGCACCCAATTACTTGCCTCTTGCACCATCTCTTTCCGGATGGCCGCATCCGGCGGCTCCTCGATGCGCTTGGCTTTCCGCTTCAGCCCGTCGAGATCGAATTCCTGCGTCCGGACCCACTGAAGATCGCTGCGCTGCAGTGCCTCGAGCGTGGAGGGGCCGAGATCGTGAACGGTGCGGCGCTCGAAAAGCGTCCGGTTCCAGGTCTTGTCGCAATCGATGCATTTATAGACCAGCCAGGCATCAAGCCTTTTGCCATTGGCATTGAGCCTGATCTTGCCGCTCGATCTGAAGGGTCTCGGAGCTCCGCAGCCGCTGCAGGCGATCCATGGCTGAGGCGAAGTTCGAGGAGAAATGGTCCAACGGACCTGAAGAATATTGCACATACCGTCTTGGTCTTCCGTCTGGAAGTCCACCAAGCTGGCGGTGAGACAAGCCCGTCAGGGCACGGTATGGCGATATTGCGGGACGGCTGAAGAGCTGAGACAGCGGTGGCTGCGCAGGCGCGTTTTGACAATGCCAAACCGGTCTCAGGCCATCACCCGATGGACATGAACATGCAGCGAGCGGCGTCTTGCCGCTCCGATGCACTGGGTGATCTGGATGAGACCGGTATTTACGACGGCAAAGTGGAACCTCTATGCACCAACGCTCTTCGCTAGGAGGGATAGCAGACCGCAACCGGAATTTGAAGTGGTGTGAGTTCGATGACGCCAGGGTTTCCGGTGTTTATGCCTGATCGTCGGAAAAGCTGAGATTGGGTGATTCCATCGCCTCCTCCAGCATTTTTGCATAGGCATCCTTCGGCACGTCGATGGCACCGAATGTCTTCAGGTGCTCGGTGGTGAATTGTGTGTCGAGCAGGGTGAAGCCGCGTTCGCGCAGGCGCTCCACCAGATAGACGAGACAGATCTTTGAAGCATCCGTGCGGCGGGAGAACATGCTTTCGCCAAAGAAAGCCGACCCCAGTGAAACGCCATAGAGACCGCCGACCAGCCTGTCGCCTTCCCAAGCCTCTACCGAATGGGCATGACCGATATGGTGCAGGGTGGCGTAGAGCGAGCGGATCGTCTCGTTGATCCATGTGCTGGGGCGATCACTCGTCTGCTCGCCGCAAGCCGCGATGACGGCCTCAAAATCGGTGTCGAAACGAATGTCGAAGGGATGTTGACGGATTTTCTTGGCGAGGCTCTTGGAGACGTGAAACGTATCGAGAGGGATGATGCCCCGCAATTCCGGCTCGACCCAGAAGATTTCCGGGTCGTCTGCCGATTCGGCCATCGGGAAAAGCCCGATGGAATAGGCGCGCAACAAGATTTCCGGGGTAACGCCGGGATGTTTGCCGCGCGCTCCGGGCACAGGTTAGGCCGATGTTTTTGCCAGGTAGTTTTCCAGCCAGTGGATATCGTAATCGCCGTTGGCGATATCCTGGTTGGAAACCAGATCCTGGAAGAGCGGCAGAGTGGTTTTGATGCCGTCCACCACGAATTCGTCAAGCGCGCGGCGCAGGCGCATCATGCATTCGACGCGGGTGCGTCCATGCACGATCAGCTTGCCGATCAGGCTGTCGTAGTATGGGGGGATCCTGTAGCCTTGGTAGGCGCCGGAATCGATACGCACGCCGAGGCCACCGGGCGCATGAAAATGCGTGATCGTGCCGGGTGAGGGGATGAAGCTGCGGGCGTCTTCGGCATTGATGCGGCATTCGATGGCATGGCCTTGGAAATGCACGTCATCCTGCGTCACCGAGAGACCGCCGCCGGAGGCGACGCGGATCTGCTCGTGTACGAGGTCGATGCCGGTAATGGCTTCCGTCACCGGATGCTCCACCTGCAGGCGGGTGTTCATTTCGATGAAATAGAACTCGCCGTTCTCGTAGAGAAACTCGATGGTACCGGCACCACGATACTTCAGCTTCTTCATCGCGTCGGCGCAGATCTTGCCGATCTTCATGCGCTGCTCGACGTTGAGCGCCGGGGAATTGGCTTCTTCCCAGACCTTCTGGTGGCGGCGCTGCAGCGAGCAGTCGCGTTCGCCGAGATGGACCGCGTTGCCTTCGCCGTCGCCGAAAACCTGGATTTCGATATGGCGCGGCTTGCCGAGGTACTTTTCCATATAAACGGAATCATTACCGAAGGCGGCGCCCGCTTCGGTGCGTGCCGTCGTCCAGGCTTCGATCAAGTCTTCT
Organism: Rhizobium aureum; assembly: GCF_030182495.1. Classification (NCBI taxonomy): domain Bacteria; kingdom Pseudomonadati; phylum Pseudomonadota; class Alphaproteobacteria; order Hyphomicrobiales; family Rhizobiaceae; genus Rhizobium; species Rhizobium aureum. The sequence continues at coordinate 89,558 of NZ_JAQJCI010000004.1, forward strand.
TCCGTACGGGCGACCTTCATACCGCGGCCGCCGCCGCCGGCGGTTGCCTTGATGAGCACCGGATAGCCGATCTCGCGCGCCGTCTTCAGCGCGTCCGCTTCGGTCTTCACCTCGCCGTCGGAACCGGGAACGACCGGAATGCCGAGCTGCTGCGCGGTGGCCTTGGCAGTGATCTTGTCGCCCATGAGGCGGATATGCTCCGCCGTCGGACCGATGAAGGTGATGCCATGCGCCTCGAGAATATCGGCGAACTTGGCATTTTCCGAAAGGAATCCATAACCGGGATGCACGGCGTCCGCGCCGGTGATCTCGCAGGCGGCGACGATCTGGTGGATGTTGAGATAGCTTTCGCGCGATGGCGGCGGGCCTATGCAAACGCTCTCATCCGCAAGCCGCACATGCATCGCGTCCGCATCGGCGGTGGAATGCACCGCAACGCTCGCGATGCCGAGTTCCTTGCAGGCGCGCAGCACCCGCAGGGCGATCTCTCCGCGATTGGCTATGAGAATCTTCGAAATCATGGGCATGGACTTACTCTATGACGACCAGGGCTTCGCCGTACTCGACCGGACGTCCGTCCTGAACGAGGATCTCGGTCACGGTACCGGACTTTGGCGCAGGGATCTGGTTCATCGTCTTCATGGCTTCGATGATGAGCAGCGTCTGGCCTTCCTTCACGACCGAGCCGGCCTGGATGAAAGCGGCCGCGCCCGGCGCCGGCGCCAGATAGGCGGTACCGACCATCGGTGCGCTGACGACGTTGTCGGGATTGCGGGTCTTGCCTGCAGGCGCCGCGGCGGCCGGGGCTGCAGCAGCTGCTGCAGCCGGAGCGGCATAGGCGGCGGGAGCGGCGATTGGCGCCTGAACATATTGGGTCGTGCCGGCACGCGATACGCGGATGCGCAGATCTTCCTGCTCGACTTCAATCTCGGTCAGATCGGTGTCGTTGAGAATGTTGGCGAGATCGCGAATCAGCGCCTGGTCGATACCCGATTTCTTTTCAGCCATTGGATTTCTTGCCCTGTATTTTTGTTATTGGGTGATGGATTTAAGCGCATGAAGCGCCAGGATGTAGCCATAAGGTCCGAAACCACAGATCATGCCCTTTGCAGCGGGCGCGATCATCGATTTGTGCCGGAATTCTTCGCGTGCGTGGATATTGGAGATATGCACCTCCACCACGGGAATGGAAATGGCGCGGATCGCATCGTGCAGCGCGATCGACGTATGACCATAGGCGCCGGGATTGATCGCGATACCAGCAGCCTTGTCGTCCGCTTCATGCATCCAGTCGACCAGCACGCCTTCATGATTGCTTTGCCGGAAATCGACAATGAAGCCCAGGCTTTCGCCTGCAGACTTGCAGTCGGCTCCGATATCCTTCAGCGTCTTGCCGCCATAGATGCCCGGCTCGCGCTTGCCCAAGGCATTCAAATTGGGTCCGTTGAGGACAAAAATTGTTTGCGCCATTAGATGTTCCGTCAAAGTGCAGCGCAACCTATAGACTCCCGAGGCCCTGTAGGAAAGCCCCGGAGCGAAGGTTGCATGCCTCTAGGTGTGGAAACGCCGCGATTTTGGCATTTTTGCGCCGCGTCGAGCCGCGGCGCCATTTCGCAGCTGCCAAAATGCGGACGGCTATTTGCTTTGCCGTCGCAAGGATGGTTCTCGCCGGTCAGCAGCTGGTTTTTCCGCAGCTGCGGACGTTGGCGATCTTCTGCTTGATGGCGTCGAGACCGATTGCGCCGGAAATCATCTCGTTGCCGATCACATAGGCGGGCGTGCCTGTCACGTTGAGATCGGAGGCAAGTTGATAGGTTGCTTTGATCATATCGGTGTTCGGCGCCTTTGCCATTTCAGTGCGAATGGCGGATTCGCTGATGCCGAGCGAAGTGGCGACCTCGATGGCGGCGTCTTCGGAGGCGCGCCCGTCGCTGCCCAGCAGCTTACGATGGAATTGCTCGTATTTTTCAGGTGCAAGCAGGCGGAAAGCGCTGGAGACACGGGAAGCGGCAACCGAATCCTGGCCGAGGATCGGGAATTCCTTGAGAACGAAACGCACATCCTTGTCCTGCTTCAGCAGCGTGTCCATATCGCCGAGCGCATGCCGGCAGTAGGTGCAATTATAGTCGAAGAATTCCACGACGGTGATGTTGCCCTTCGGATTGCCGATGGCCACATCGTCCTTGGAATTGAAGATCGCGTCCTTGTTCTGGTCGATCACCTGGGATGATTGGGCGATACGGGCTTCGTCCTGCTTCTTCTCGAGCGCCGCCTGGGCATCCAGCAGAACTTCCGGATGCTCGACGAGATATTCCTTGATGAAATCCCCGATTTCCTTCTTCTGCTGGTCATCCAGCGCGGCGGCCGGCTGGATTGTGGCGAAGGACGCTGTCAGGGCAATCGCCGAAACCGTCAGCAGGCTTTTGAGAGAAAAGGTCATTGGGTCCTCGTTTGGATCTGAGCGGAGACGTCATTCTTGAATGCGCCATAGCATCGTCGGGTCGGCATCCGCAAATATGCATCGACAATTTACGGTGCGTCCTTATTTCCAGAAACAGGAATTTTCACGACAAAGCCGCAATCGCAGGATTGTGAACGAGCCGATATTGCGGCAAATGTCGCTTGCCGATCCGATCCGAGAGAGAATTGACCGTGTTTTCCCTATCCAAGCGCAGCGATGTCGAACCTTTCCATGCCATGGATGTGCTGGCGGAGGCGACGCGACGCCGTCAGGCCGGGCACCCGGTCATTTCCATGGCGGTCGGGCAGCCCTCGCATCCAGCTCCACAGGCTGCGTTGGAGGCAGCACGCGCAGCCCTAGGCCATGGCCGCATCGGCTATACGGATGCGCTGGGGACGCTTGCCCTGCGGCAGGCGCTTTCCGCCCATTATCAGGCTCGCCATGGCTTGAGCATCGATCCGAAGCGGATTGCCATCACCACCGGATCGTCGGCCGGCTTCAATCTTGCCTTCCTGACGTTATTCGATGCCGGCGATAGTGTCGCCATCGCCCGGCCGGGCTATCCGGCCTATCGCAATATCCTTGCCGCACTTGGCCTCGATGTCGTCGAGGTACCGGTCACCGAGGAAACGCAGTTTACGCTGACATCCGAGAGCTTGGAAGCGGCACAGGTGGCAAGCGGTAAGTGCTTGAAGGGGGTACTGCTGGCAAGCCCCGCCAATCCCACAGGCACGGTGACGGGCAGGGCGGCGCTGAAGGCGCTGGCTGATTATTGCGCCGACCGTTCCATCGCCTTCATCTCCGACGAGATCTATCACGGGCTGACCTTCGTCGGCGAGGAGACGAGTGCGCTGGAACTGACAGACGAGGCGATCGTCATCAATTCCTTCTCGAAATATTATTGCATGACCGGCTGGCGCATCGGCTGGATGGTTCTGCCGGAACGGCTGGTGCGGCCCACAGAGCGCGTGGCTCAGAGCCTCTACATTTCTGCGCCGGAATTGTCGCAGATCGCCGCCGAGGCGGCACTCGGCGCAGGCGCCGAGCTCGATGTCTATCGTGAAAGCTATGGCCGCAACCGCGATTTCCTCATGCGTCGGCTTCCAGAAATCGGCTTCCGCATTGCCTCGCCGATGGATGGCGCCTTCTACGCCTATGTCGACGTCAGCCGTTTCACAAACGACAGCATGGCCTTTGCCCGAAAGATGCTGGCGGAAATCAATGTCGCTGCCACGCCCGGCCTCGACTTCGATCCCGTGGAAGGACATCGCGCAATGCGGATCTCCTATGCCGGCTCGAATGCCGAAATCGAAGAGGCGACCGAACGCATGGCCGCCTGGCTGAAATAGAGTCCGGAATCAATAATTTGTGCGGGCTTGCGAAAGCGCTGCCGCAAGTTGCGGAGACGTGCGCTGGCACGTGACCGGCCGCCTTTGCGCTTGGGAAACAAAAAATCCGGCCGCGTCACCACGGCCGGATTTTTTTATTTCATTGCAGATCGGTCTTCTTAAAAGAATCCGCGGCGCTGCCACCAGCCAGCCTTCTTCGGCTTGGTCGGCTCACCTTCGCCATCGCCCCCTTCATTGGCACGGGTGGAGGTTACCACCGGAGCGGACGAGGAAACATTGGATTCGCGGTTGGCGCGCGCCGGTTTGGCTTCGTCCTCGATAGCCTCGGGTGTGGCTGCATTGTCGAGAGCCGTGGCAATTTCGGCTACCGCTTCGGTTTCGCCCTCGATCGCGGCTGCCTCTTCGACAACAGGCGTCTCGACTGGCGATGCCTCGGCAGCCTTTGCCTTCCGGCGGCCGCGTCCCTTGGCGGGCTTCACATCCTCGGTGACGGTCGCCGCCGTCTCGACGGCTGCCATGGCCGGCTGAGCCTCGACAGCGGCCTCGCCCTCGGCAACGGCGATTTCCGCCACCGTGACGCTTGCCTCTTCTTCGCTGTCATCGCCGTCGGCTGCTGCATCGGCTTCGAAGGCTTCATCGGTTTCCGACGCGCTGCCTTCGCTCTGTTCGCCACCCTGGTTTTCGCGGTTGCGACGACCACCGCGCTTGCCGCGCCGGCGGCGCTTGCGCTTCTGCTGTGCATCGTCTTCATTGTCGGCGGATGCGGCGTTCTCGGCGCCGGCATCACCTTCGTCGTCGTCTTCGCTGTCAGCGTCCTCGGCGGTAGCGGCCGCAGAGGTGTCCTCGGAAGCCGATGCTGCCTGGGCATCGTTGCCGCGACCACGACGACGGCGGCGACGCTTGCGCTTGCGGCCATTTTCATTGCCTTCGGCGCGGGCGGGCTGTTCGGTGATGGTCGCCGCCTTTTCTTCCAGTTCTTCGTCCTCGTCCTCCTCGGCTTCGATGACGACATCGTCGTCATCATCGTCCGGGATGGCTGCGAAGTTGAACAGGCTTTCGATCTTCACCGGATTGGCGACCGGCTCGCCGCGATCGATCGCGAAATGCTGCGTGCCAACGGCATTGTCGGCATCGATGACGATCGCGACGCCGAAGCGGCTTTCATAATCGATGATCGTCTGGCGCTTGTGGTTGAGCAGATAGAGCGCAATGTCCGGCGTCGTGCGCACGGTGATGTCATGTGTCGTGTTCTTGAGCAGATATTCCTCGATGCCACGCAGAACGTGCAGGGCAACGGAAGACTGCGAGCGAACGTGACCGGTGCCGCCGCAATGCGAGCAGATCTGCGTCGTGCTTTCCAGAACCGAGGCGCGGATGCGCTGACGCGACATCTCCAAGAGGCCGAAATGCGAGATGCGTCCCACCTGGATGCGGGCCCGGTCGTTCTTCAAGCATTCCTTCAGCTTCTTCTCGACGGCGCGGTTGTTGCGCTTCTCTTCCATGTCGATGAAGTCGATGACGATCAGGCCGGCAAGGTCGCGCAGGCGGAGCTGACGGGCAATTTCCTCTGCAGCTTCCAGGTTGGTCTGAAGCGCCGTGTCTTCGATCGAATGTTCGCGGGTCGAGCGGCCGGAGTTGACGTCGATCGAAACCAGCGCTTCCGTCTGGTTCATGATCAGATAGCCGCCGGAACGCAGCGTCACCTGCGGCTGCAGCATGCGGTCGAGCTGCGCCTCGATGCCGGAGCGCGAGAAGATCGGGTGGATGTCGCGATAGGGCTGGACCACCTTGGCATGGCTCGGCATCAGCATCTTCATGAAGTCTTTCGCTTCACGATAGCCTTCTTCGCCGGCAACGATGATCTCGCTGATATCCTTGTTGTAAAGGTCGCGGATCGAGCGCTTGATCAGGCTGCCTTCTTCATAGACGAGGCAAGGCGCGGTCGAGGCGAGCGTCAGCGTGCGGACGTTTTCCCACAGGCGCATCAGATATTCGAAATCGCGCTTGACCTCGACCTTGGTGCGGTTGGCGCCGGCCGTGCGCAGGATGACGCCCATGCCCTGCGGCACTTCGAGCATCTTGGCGATTTCCTTCAGGCGCTTGCGGTCCTGCGGATTGGTGATCTTGCGGGAAATGCCGCCGCCACGCGCCGTGTTCGGCATCAGAACCGAGTAGCGGCCCGCAAGCGAGAGATAGGTGGTGAGCGCCGCACCCTTGTTGCCGCGCTCTTCCTTGGCGACCTGCACTAGCAGGATCTGGCGGCGCTTGATGACTTCCTGGATACGATACTGCTTGCGCGGCTTGCGCTGGGCACGATCGGGAACCTCTTCCATCGCATCTTCGGCACCGACGGATTCGATCACTTCCTCTTCATGGTCGTGATCGTCATCGTCGTCGTCGTCATGGCGGCGCTTGGAGGAGCGGACGTCTTCAGAAATCGAATCGGTTTCGACCATGGCAGCCATTTCGCCAGACGGACCGTCCTCGTCCTCGCTCGGCGCATCGACGGCTGCCGTCGCTTCCGGGGCGGCGGTCTCTTCGGCGGGGGCTTCCGCTGCCGCCTTCTTGCGGCTGCGGCGCGGCTTGGCCTTCTTGGCCGGAATTGCTTCCTCGGCGGGCGCGGCTGCCTCCGGAGCGGAGGCTTCTTCCGCGATCGCGGCCGGTACTTCGGCTTCTTCATTCGCCTTGGGAACGATGCCGATATCGGGCTGTTCCTGCTTTGAAAGGTCGAGCGCCGTTTCGACGTGCTCGACGTCATCATCCCGGCGATGCTCCTCGGCCTCGGCCTTCAGAAGCGCCTGACGATCGGCGAGGGGGATCTGATAGTAGTCGGGATGGATTTCGGCAAAGGCCAGGAAGCCGTGCCTGTTGCCGCCATAGTCAACGAAAGCGGCCTGAAGCGAAGGTTCGACCCTCGTTACTTTTGCAAGATAGATGTTGCCGCGGATTTGCTTCTTGTGCTGAGACTCGAAGTCAAATTCTTCTATGCGGTTCCCGCGAACGACAACGACGCGCGTCTCTTCCTCGTGAGACGCATCGATAAGCATTTTGTCTGCCATGAAAGCTGTGCTCCTCGGCGCAGGCAACCGGATGGGGACCTGCTTGTCACTGGGACAAGCCGGATATGATCCGCCGTTGCTGCACCGGATAATGAAAGTCGCAAGTGGTTCGGAGATGACAGCATCCAGACGGCGGCCGGGGCATTACTTCCCTGGGGTCTGTTCACTTTTTGAAAAAGCTGCTGCGGTGACATCCGTAACCAAGCGAGATCGACTATGCCTTAGACCCACAAAGCGGGGCCCGATGAATGTGCTCTCTAAAGAGCGTTTGGTGGCTCTCCACCGATGAACTTCCCGTTTGAAACCGGAAATTCAGATATCCACTGTTTGGAGCGGAAGTACTGCAGACGGCGGATGACTGCCGCTTATGGCGCCTGGTACTCGAGGCGGCTGCCTTTGCGGCGACTCTATCCCGTCAACACTTCTACCCTAATATGCGTTGTATGTTTTATCTGTCACAATAGCAAGGGGAAAGCCAAGTATGCCATAATATTGATGGATTCGTCGGATGATGAGAACGCGGGAAGCGGCGATCAACGATTCGTTTCCCGGCGCATCATCGGTGCGGCCATCACGTCAGACCTGGTTCCCGCTATTGGGGCCTTCAAAAACAACGCTGAAACCAATATGGGGCGCGTTGGACACTTGGTAAAGGGATTGCGGCATGTGGCGGAGATTGGCGTGAGGGCTTTGCGATTTGCGGCAGCGGCCCTTGCCCTTGTGATTCTTATCGTGTTTTCGGCATTTGCGCCTGTCATGGCGGCGGATGGCCCGTTGCTCGCCTACGGCGCGCGCATAGCCGGTGACGATGCCCGCACGCGTATCGTCCTCGATATGGATCGGGAGCCGGCCTTCACGGTTCATTATCTCGACAATCCCGCCCGCGTGGTGGTCGATCTGCCGGCGACGGCATTCGGCTTCCCGGCCGCGGATCTCAAGCCGACCGGCCTCTTCAAGGATATCCGCTATGGTACGATGGATGCGGACAGCGCCCGCATCGTGCTGACTGCAAAAAAGCCGGTAAAGCTGGTCATGGCCAAGGTGCAGACCGATGAGGGGGGCAAGGGGCAGCGGCTTGTGCTCGATGCCGAGATGGTGCCCGCCGAGCAATTTGCCGAACTGGTGAAGAAGCAGAGCTGGACGAGCGACGATACCGCCCGGGACGTCGGTCCCGTCGAGCCGACGCAGAAGGCCGATCCGAATATTTTCCTCGTCGCCGTTGACGCCGGTCATGGCGGTATCGATGCGGGCGCGACGGGCACCGACGGCGTCACGCAGGAAAAGGACATTACGCTTGCCTTCGCGAAGATGTTTGCCGACAAGCTGAATGCCCAGCCCGGCATCAAGGCCTTTCTCACGCGTGACAAGGACCAATATTTATCGTTGTCGGAGCGGGTGACCATCGCGCGCCAGAATCGCGCCTCGCTTTTCATTTCGCTGCATGCCGATACGCTGAAGCAGAAGGATATCCGCGGAGCGACCGTCTATACGATCTCGGACAAAGCATCGGACCGGCTTGCCGGCGAGGTCGCCGACCGTGAAAACAAGTCCGATCAGATCGCCGGGACCGACGCTCAGGCACAGCCGGCTGCCGTCAACGACATCTTGATGGATCTGACCCGCCGCGAGACGCAGGCCTTCTCCATCTCGCTGGCACAGGATGTGTTGTCCTCCTTTGATGGCCAGATCTCCATGATCAACAATCCGCACCGCCACGCCGGTTTCCAGGTCCTGACTGCGCCGGATGTGCCCTCGATCCTGTTGGAACTCGGTTTTCTCTCCAATAAGGAGGACGAGAAGCTGCTGCTCGATCTCGATTGGCGGCAAAAGGTCGCCGACAGGCTGGCCGATGCAGTAAAAAAATATCGCGTATCGATCATCGCGAACGGCGGCTGACAGGGCCGAATGTCATGATCAGCCGTGGCTTCCATGTCACAGCTTTAAATATTAGAATTGCATGAAACTGGGAATACCGAGGGCGAGCCCTATTTTGCTCACATTCCCGCCTTTACAGCGAACTATCATCCGCTCGCGAGTGAAGCACGGCTTTGTTTCATTGCCGTCTTGCATTAACACCGCGAGCATGCAAAACGCCCGTGGTTATGCGATGATCTCGCGCACATGCCGCATGAAGAACAAGCACCGGTAGTATCACATGATCAGACTGATTGGATATTTCTTTGGGCTGGGCTGCCTCCTGTTTCTGGGTGTGGCGGCTGCGGCGGCCATCTATCTGAGCGTGGTCTCCAAGGAGCTTCCCGACTATGAGGTGCTTGCGAAATACGCACCGCCGGTGACGACACGCATTCATGCCGGCAACGGCGCATTGATGAAGGAATATTCGCGGGAGAACCGGCTTTTCGTGCCGATCCAGGCCATTCCCGATCGCGTCAAGGCAGCATTCCTGTCCGCGGAAGACAAGAATTTCTACAATCACCCCGGCGTCGACGTCGGCGGTCTGGCGCGCGCCATTGTGGTGAACCTGCAGAACATCGGTTCCGGCCGCCGCTTCGTCGGCGCATCGACCATCACGCAGCAGGTCGCCAAGAACTTCCTGCTTTCCGCCGACCAGACCTTTGACCGCAAGATCAAGGAAGCCATTCTCTCCTTCCGCATCGAACAGGCCTACAGCAAGGACAAGATCCTCGAGCTCTACCTGAACGAGATCTATTTCGGCCTGAATTCCTACGGCATCGCCGGCGCCGCGCTCACCTATTTCGACAAATCCGTCAACGAGCTGACCATTGCCGAATCGGCCTATCTGGCCTCGCTTCCCAAGGGACCGTCCAACTACAATCCGTTCCGCCGCGCCGAGGCAGCGCTGACCCGCCGCAACTGGGTGATCGACCGTATGGTGGAGAACGGCTATGTCAGCCAGAGCGACGGTGAAGAGGCAAAGAAGCAGCCGCTCGGCGTGGTGCCGCCGAAGAGCGGCCCGTCGCTTTTCGCCTCGGATTATTTCGCCGAAGAAGTCCGCCGCCAGCTGATCGATCAATACGGGGAAAAGACCCTTTATGAAGGCGGCCTTTCCGTCCGCACGTCGCTCGACCCGCAGATGCAGCTCGAGGCACGCAAGGCCCTGCAGGACGGTCTGGTCGATTATGACGAGCGCCGCGGTTACCGCGGCCCGCTCAAGCAGATCGCGACTTCGCAGGATTGGGGTGCCGAGCTTGCCAAGGTTCCAGCGCTGAGCGACGTGCCGGAGTGGCAGGTCGCCGTTGTCCTCTCCGCTTCCGATCAGGGTGTCGACATCGGATTGCAGCCGAGCGTCGATGCGGCCGGTAAGGTTTCGCCCGAGCGCAAGCGCGGCACGATCGCTGCTGCCGACATGCGCTGGGCCTACCGGTCTGCGGGCGGCAAATCGGTGAAATCGCCGAGTGGCGTGCTGAGCGCCGGCGATGTGATTTACGTGCAGAAGACCGGCAACGCCGATTCCAGCAGCTATCGCCTGCGCCAGCCGCCGAAGGTACAGGGCGGCCTAGTCGTCATGGATCCGCATACCGGCCGCGTGCTCGCCATGGTCGGCGGCTTCTCCTATGCACAGTCCGAATTCAACCGCGCGACCCAGGCCAAGCGTCAGCCGGGTTCGTCGTTCAAGCCGTTCGTCTACGCCGCCGCGATGGATAACGGCTATACGCCGGCATCCGTCATTCTTGACGATCCACTGCAGATCACCCTCAGCAACGGCGATGTGTGGAAGCCGACGAACTACGAAGGCGAGGGTGGCGGCGTGCACACGCTGCGTTTCGCCATCGAGCATTCCCGCAACCTGATGACGGTCCGTCTTGCAGCCGATATGGGCATGCCGCTGGTGGCCGAATATGCCGAGCGCTTTGGCATCTACGACCATATGAACCCGGTTCTCGCCATGTCGCTCGGCGCGGGCGAAACGACGGTGCTGCGCATGGTTTCGGCCTATTCGGTCATGGCCAACGGTGGCAAGCAGATCAAGCCGACACTGATCGACCGCATCCAGGACCGCTACGGCAAGACGATCTTCAAGCATGAGGAGCGCGTCTGCGACAATTGCAATGTGAATGCCTGGCAGAATCAGGACGAGCCGGTCATCGCCGATAATCGCGAGCAGGTGCTCGATCCGATGACGGCCTATCAGGTCACGTCGATGATGCAGGGTGTCGTTATCCGCGGTACGGCCGCCGGCAAGATCAAGCTCAACACCGATGTCGCCGGCAAGACCGGCACCACCAACGATGAAAAGGATGCCTGGTTCGTCGGCTTCACGCCGAGCCTCGTCGCCGGCCTCTACATCGGCTATGACACGCCGACCACGCTGGGCCGGGGCGGCACCGGCGGCGCGCTCGCAGCGCCAGTCTTCAACGAATTCATGCAGGCGGCGACGAAAGATCAACCGCCGGAGAAATTCCAGGTTCCGGCTGGCATGACGATGGTCGCGGTCAATCGCGCGACCGGCATGGCAGCGCAGCAGGGCGATCCGAATGCCATCATGGAAGCCTTCAAGCCCGGTACCGGCCCGGCAACGAGCCTCCAGGTCATTGGTGGTGGCGATGCCGCCGCGCAGGTGGCGCCGGAGGAAATTCTAAGGACGTCGCCACAGGCGAACCAGGCGGTTACGTCCGGGGCCGGCGGTCTCTTCTGATCCCATCCTATTTGTCAGATCGTCATGCCGCGGGGCTTTACACCAGCGGCATGTATATCTATGTCACCAGCACTCTTTGAATTGGATGGCCGTTCGCATCGAGCGGTGAAATGAAGAAGTGGGACTATGCGAGCCGAAATCGAGAAAGTAGTCGATGAAACCAAGCAGGCTATCACCCTGCTGAGGAGGCATCTTTGACTGGGACCAGGCGATAAGACGACTGGACTGGTTGAATAACAAGGCAGAGGATCCGACCCTCTGGAATGACGCCGCCGAAGCGCAGAAGCTGATGCGCGAGCGCCAGCAGCTCGATGACGGCGTCAACGGCGTACGCGCCCTCGAGCAGCAGCTTGCCGACAATGTCGAGCTGATCGAGCTCGGCGAGGAAGAAGGCGATGACGACGTCGTGCGTGACGCGGAAGAAGCCCTGAAGGCCCTCAAGGCCGAAGCTGCCCGCCGACAGGTGGAAGCCATGCTTTCCGGCGAGGCTGATGCCAACGACACCTATCTCGAAGTCCATTCCGGCGCCGGCGGTACCGAGAGCCAGGATTGGGCGAACATGCTGCTGCGCATGTATACCCGCTGGGCCGAGCGTCAGCGCTTCAAGGTGGAACTCCTGGAAGTTCATGACGGCGAAGAAGCCGGCATCAAGTCCGCGACGCTGCTCATCAAGGGCCACAATGCCTATGGGTGGCTGAAGACCGAATCGGGCGTGCATCGCCTTGTCCGTATCTCGCCCTATGACAGCAATGCGCGCCGCCACACCTCGTTCTCGTCGATCTGGGTCTACCCGGTCGTCGACGACTCGATCCAGATCGAGATCAACGAAAGCGATTGCCGTATCGACACCTATCGCTCGTCCGGCGCCGGCGGCCAGCACGTCAACACGACCGATTCGGCCGTGCGCATCACGCATATTCCGACCGGCATTGTCGTGCAGTGCCAGCAGGAACGCTCGCAGCACAAGAACCGCGCCAAGGCGTGGGACATGCTGCGCGCCCGCATGTACGAGGCGGAATTGATGAAGCGGGAAGAGGCGGCCAACGCCGAAGCCGCTTCGAAGACGGATATCGGCTGGGGTCACCAGATCCGTTCCTATGTCCTGCAACCCTACCAGCTGGTCAAGGACCTGCGCACCGGCGTTGCCAGTACCGCGCCCGGCGACGTTCTGGACGGTGATCTCAACGAATTCATGGAAGCCGCCCTTGCGCATCGCATCAGCGGTGCGGCCGATGCGGTCGTCGACGACGTCGAGTGAGTTCGAACATTCCAGCACCAATAAAACCAATAAAAAAGCCCCGGTCGGGGCTTTTTTATTGGCAAGCGCGTTGTAAATTCCAGCTTCAATCCGAAAACTGTTCCGCAAGGATCCGGTCCGACCACGATCTGTCCGGATCCGAAAGAATGCGGGCCGTCGTATCTTCGCTCTGGCGGATTTGGATGCCGAGAACGGACTTGACCTCGGCATTGTCGGCGGCGGCGTTGACCGGGCGCTTTTCCGCTTCGAGCACGGTGATGTCGACCGTGACCTTGTTCGGCAGCAGCGCCCCGCGCCAGCGACGAGGGCGGAAGGCGCTGACCGGCGTCATGGCCAGCAGCGGTGCCTCCAGCGGCAGGATAGGGCCATGGGCGGAGAGATTATAGGCCGTGGAGCCTGCCGGCGTCGTTACCATAAGGCCATCACAGATCAGCTCCGGCAGACGGACCCGACCGTCGATTTCGACCTTCAGTTTCGCCGTCTGATAGGACTGGCGAAACAAGGACACCTCGTTGATGGCGAGCGCGACGCGGGAGCTGCCGTCGGCATTGCGCGTCGTCATCTGCAGCGGATGGAATGCGTTTTCGACGGCCGCCTCTATGCGCTCGGCCAGGCAATCCGTTCGATAGTCATTCATCAGGAAGCCGATCGAACCGCGGTTCATGCCATAGACGCACTTGCCGGAATTCATGGTGCTGTGCAGTGTCTGCAGCATGAAGCCGTCACCACCGAGCGCCACGACGACATCCGCACTCTCCTGCGGCGTCTGGCCATAGAGGCGAATCAGTTCCTGCTGCGCCGCCTGAGCCTCGGGCGCGGTAGAGGCGAGAAAGCAAACGGATTGAAGATTGCGTGACATGCAATGTCCTTTAAGTGGCCATACTAGGTAATGTTATTCCCCTTCTGCGACAAGACGTTTCAGTCGGACTGGTAAATCGTTGAGGCCACATGCTGATCCCCAGCTTTAAGTCCGAACGAGTGATTTTCCCTTTACAGGATTTGAAAATCTGTTAGTTGGCATGCGCATATGCCCTTGTAGCTCAGTTGGTAGAGCACCTGATTTGTAATCAGGGGGTCGCGGGTTCGAACCCTGCCGGGGGCACCAGATTTTTCCAAGACTTGGATGCCTTGTTGATCACTGGTATGAAAAACCGGCGGCAGCACAATAATGTATGATGCCGAAGCCTTCAGCATGTCGGCGAGATCATCAACACAATATCAAGTCTCTGGAAACATATGACCAAGCCTAAGAAGCCCAAGCTAGAGCATTCCGAACTCTCGGGTGAATTCACCGATGACGGTGTGACCGTCTTGGTCGATATCTTTCGTCCGGCCGGCACCAATGCCGACTGGCGGATGGAAGTCATTACGCCGGAAGAAGATCTGATCGAATGGGAAGAGCCCTTCGCGACCGACCGCGAGGCGTTCGACGAATTCCTGGCAACGATCGCGCGCGACGGCATCAGATCGTTCTTTGACGACGCGGACCCTATGGTTCACTGAGTCTGCCGACAGGTCTTGGCGAGCCGCATCAAATCGCGCCGTTTCTTCATGCATCCATTCGCCTGCCTGCCCGGGATTGCAGATGCATTTACAACGTCAGAAATCGGCATACACTTCATCCCGTCAATGGCGGGGAGGATACGTTCATGCGCGAGATATCGCGGCATGTCGTTTTGGGATTGCCGCTTGTCGTGATCACGGCGATCACGGGCGCGTCAGCGTTAGCGGGTGAAAACTGCTACTGCAAAAATACGGATGGAAAGCAGCATGCGGTCGGCGAGGTCGCCTGTATGACCGTCGGGGGGCGGAGTTACCTGGCGCAATGCGAGATGAACCTTAATGTCACCTCCTGGGCGAAGCTGCAGGATGGCTGCCCGGTTACCGAGAGGGTGCTTTGGCGCCAATCGGCCTGGCACCCGGCGCCGATGATCGTACGATGAGCCTTAAGCGCTTGATGTAGCGCTCGCGGTGGGCGTGCTTCTAATGCTTCGGCCGGCCTATTTGCGGACCAGCAGGAGCGGTTCGCCTTCCTCCTCCTCGGACTTCTGGAAACTGCCGTCCGGCTTCATATCGAAGGAAAGGGAGGAACCATCGCTGCCCAGCATCACCAGCCCGAAGCCTTCGGCCGCCCAGAGTGAAAGCTTGAGCTCGCTGATCTCGGCGGCACAGTCTCCGCCTGGCGACATTTTGGCGGTGCCGTCCTGATCCTTGTCGGTGGTCAGCGTGATATCGCAGACCGGCTTTCCGTCGGGCCGTTGGATGCGCCACGCGCCGGCAAGGCTTGCGACGGTCGGCACATGATCGACATCGCCCAGCGCCGGCAACAGCCATGTAGGGTCGCCGCCTTCGCTTTCCCACGGGGAGCCTTCCTCCTGCTGGAAGCGCATCAACGGCTTGCCCTCGGCATCGGCAATGGCGAGAGCGCCGTCGTCCGTGAAATTCCAGGCGCGGGCTTTGGCGAGAGCGGGCAGGGGCGTCGTGCAGGCATCGGCACCGGTGATTTCATGGCCGCCAGGGACTGTGTTTGCCCCGAAGGTGAGGCGGCAGCCCTTGGCGCCGCTTTCAGGCGCAACCAGCCATGTGCCGGTTTGCGCCTGAACGACTTCGTCGTCGGCCGCTGGAACTGGCTGGGCCACTGTCAGAACGAGGGCGGCGGAAGCCGCCGCTAGACCGAAAGCACGGATCAAGGCAAATTCTCCCGACATGCCGCGGCCGCCACAGGCGCCGCTATGATTTGAGATAGGACCGCGTCGCATATAGCGCGATCGCGGCTGCGTTCGAGACATTGAGCGATTTGATGGCGCCGGGCATGTCGAGCCGAGCCAGTACATTCACGGTCTCGCGAGTCTTCTGACGCAGCCCCTTGCCCTCCGAGCCGAGCACAAGCGCGATCTTGTCGCCGCTGAACGTGCCTTCCAGCGGCGCCGGCCCTTCCGAATCGAGCCCGATCGTCGTGAAGCCGAGCCGATGCAGTTCGCCGAGCGCATCAGCGAGATTGGTGATCTGTATATAAGGTATGAGTTCGAGCGCTCCGGAGGCGGATTTGGCGAGCACGCCTGATTCGGTCGGGCTATGGCGCTGCGTCGTGATCACGGCACCTGCGTCGAAGGCCACGGCCGAGCGCATGATGGCGCCGACATTGTGCGGATCCGTCACCTGATCGAGAACGAGCAGCAACGGGCTGTCCTTCAATGCCTCGAGGCGACGCACGGGCAGGGGGCGGGTTTCCAGCATGACCCCTTGATGGATCGCTTCAGGCCCGAGCACCTTGTCGATATCCTGAGGCGAGACGATCTCGACGGGAATGCCGAGTGAGTCGACCGGGCCGATTTCCAGCCGCACCAGCGCATTCTGCGTCGTCGACAGCTTGATGTTCCGGCGCTCGGGATTGGCAAGCGCGGCGCGGACCGTATGCAGGCCATAGAGAAAGACCTGCTCGGGCGCGAGCGCCGGCGGCTTCCAATCGTCCGCACCAGCCCGCTTTCGCTTCTGCGGAGCCGGTGTCGGGATTTCGCCGCGCTCACGCTTGGCGTCGCGATGCGCGCGGCGTAGGGTGGCGTAATGCGTGTTCTTGGCCGATTTGTCGTCGGCGGTGTTTTCAGGGCCGGAGCGGCCGGATGTTCTATCTTTGCTCATGCGGCTTTATAACCAGCGCCTTCCGGGGCGCATAGCCTCTTTCGGCCGCGGGCTTTTCCCACAGGCTGAAATTTTTTCGTCATTTTTGCCAATTCCTTGTGTTGACAGACTGAAATCGTCCGGTCATATACGCGGCGCAGATCACGGCGGCGACGCCAAGGTCTAGCAACTTGGTCGCAAGATCCAGTCGGAATACTGGAGGGATGCCCGAGTGGTTAAAGGGGACGGACTGTAAATCCGTTGGCTCAGCCTACGTTGGTTCAAATCCAACTCCCTCCACCATTCCGGACCGGATCTTGACCCCGCGGGTATAGCTCAATGGTAGAGCAGCAGCCTTCCAAGCTGAATACGCGGGTTCGATTCCCGCTACCCGCTCCAATCTTTTCAAATTGTTAGCTCGTCGATTATCTAGCTTCCGGGCCGAGCGATCTCTATGTTTGCCTGTTCGTTGCTCTGCATGCGGCTGTGCCCTTTTCATGTCCGCACTCGCTCTGGTGCCACCTTTGCATATTTGACATGAAGGGTTGCTTATATTCGCGCGAGCGATACATATTGCTCTGGCAACCGAAACGGGAGAGCGCAAATGGGTATCTTCGACAAGATCAAGGGTGCAATCTGGGGGCAGGCAAAGGCTGCCGAGGCAGCTCCGGCGCCGTCGACGACAGCCGCGACCACCAATCCGGCGCCTGCGCCGACACCGGCTCCTTCAGCGACTACGGCAGCAACCTCGCCCGCGACCAGCGCGCCGTCCGCTCCAGTGGATATCGCCTCGATCCTCGACGCCGCCGTCAAGAAGAGCGGCCAGAAGCTGGATTGGAAGCATTCGATCGTCGATCTCATGAAGGCGCTCGGCATGGATGCGAGCCTTTCGGAGCGCAAGGAGCTGGCTCAGGAGCTCGGCTACACTGGTGATGCCGGCGATTCCGCCAAGATGAACATGTTCCTGCACAAGGCTCTTTTGAAGAAGCTCGCCGATAACGGCGGCAAAGTGCCCGCCGATCTTCTCGATTGATAGGCATCGAGCCTGGATGGACTGGTGGGCTTTGCCGTCCTCCGGAGAGCAAGTCGTGGCGCGCTTCGCCGTTGCTTGATGGTTTTGCGCCCTTGCCCTTCGGCGAGGGCGTATTTCGTTGGTGGCGAGTGCTGCTTCGGTTCGGTTTTGCATCTGGAATTCTTTCCAGAGCGCCCCTATCTAAGCGCCTGAACCGGCAAATGCTTTTATGTCTTTCCGGATCGGCTGGCGACACTTGCGCGGCGAAGGAATGACGAAGGCTGCGGATCATGCGCAATCGCTCTGACTTCGCCGGGAATAGGCCCTGCAATTAAGTCTTGCGCAAATGCGATGAAAGCCTTAAACGGCGGCACTAAACCGGTTCGCCGGGGTCACTCATTACGTTCACAGGAAGCATTCAAATGGCAAAGAGTAAGTTTGAGCGCAATAAGCCGCACGTTAACATCGGGACGATCGGTCACGTTGACCACGGCAAGACGTCGTTGACGGCAGCGATCACGAAGTACTTCGGCGAGTTCAAGGCGTATGACCAAATCGACGCTGCTCCGGAAGAGAAGGCTCGTGGCATCACGATCTCGACGGCTCACGTTGAATACGAGACGCCGAACCGCCACTATGCGCACGTCGACTGCCCCGGCCACGCCGACTACGTCAAGAACATGATCACCGGTGCCGCCCAGATGGACGGCGCGATCCTCGGGCGACGACATCCCGGTGGTCAAGGGTTCGGCGCTTGCTGCTCTTGAAGATTCGGACAAGAAGATCGGCGAAGACGCGATCCGCGAGCTGATGGCTCAGGTTGACGCCTACATCCCGACGCCTGAGCGTCCGATCGACCAGCCGTTCCTGATGCCGATCGAAGACGTGTTCTCGATCTCCGGCCGTGGTACGGTTGTGACGGGCCGCGTCGAGCGTGGTATCGTCAAGGTTGGTGAAGAAGTCGAAATCGTCGGCATTCGTCCGACGTCGAAGACGACGGTGACCGGCGTTGAAATGTTCCGCAAGCTGCTCGACCAGGGCCAGGCCGGCGACAACATCGGCGCGCTGATCCGCGGTGTGAACCGTGACGGCGTCGAGCGTGGCCAGATCCTGTGCAAGCCGGGTTCCGTCAAGCCGCACAAGAAGTTCATGGCAGAAGCCTACATCCTGACGAAGGAAGAAGGCGGCCGTCATACGCCGTTCTTCACGAACTACCGTCCGCAGTTCTACTTCCGTACGACTGACGTGACCGGCATCGTGACGCTTCCGGAAGGCACGGAAATGGTTATGCCTGGCGACAACGTCACGGTTGCCGTCGAGCTGATCGTTCCGATCGCGATGGAAGAAAAGCTCCGCTTCGCGATCCGCGAAGGCGGCCGTACCGTCGGCGCAGGCATCGTTGCCTCCATCGTCGAGTAATCAAATGGCGCGCGAGCGCGATTTGCGCGCTGCTTCGGATGACGAAGCGGCCAATGAAATTAACAATAAGGTGGGCCGAAAGGCCTAAAGAGTGGATGGGGATGCCGCAGCAGGCGTCCCTCTCGATCTTTGAAACCGGTGGTCCGCCTTAGGAAACAGAACAAACCGTGCCTTTTCGAAAGGCGCGCGAGATAACAAACACAAGGATAACGTCGAATGAACGGCCAAAATATCCGCATTCGCCTGAAGGCGTTCGATCACCGGATTCTCGATGCTTCCACGCGCGAGATCGTGTCGACGGCGAAGCGCACCGGTGCTAGCGTCCGGGGCCCCGTTCCGCTTCCGACCCGCATCGAGAAGTTTACGGTTAACCGGTCCCCGCACATCGACAAGAAGAGCCGCGAGCAGTTCGAGATGCGCACGCATAAGCGCCTCCTCGACATCGTTGACCCGACCCCGCAGACGGTAGACGCGCTGATGAAGCTCGATCTCGCCGCCGGTGTCGATGTTGAGATCAAGCTCTGAGACCTACGGTCCTCGAGCTGAGTGAGAAGGATTGAACCGATGCGTTCAGGTGTGATTGCACAGAAGGTGGGAATGACCCGCGTCTATAACGACGCCGGCGAGCATGTCCCGGTTACCGTATTGCGTATGGAAGGCTGCCAGGTCGTAGCCCAGCGCACAGTTGAAAAGAATGGCTACACCGCAGTTCAGCTGGGTGCCGGCCAGGCTAAAGTTAAGAACACGACGAAGGCTCTTCGCGGCCACTTCGCCGTTGCAAGCGTAGAGCCGAAGGCCAAGCTCGCAGAATTCCGTGTCACGGAAGACAATCTGCTCGCAGTCGGCACCGAGCTCAACGCAGGTCACTTCACGGCGGGTCAGCTCGTCGACGTGACCGGTACGACGATCGGTAAGGGCTTTGCCGGCGCCATCAAGCGCCACGGCTTCGGCGGTCTGCGCGCCACGCACGGTGTGTCGGTTTCGCACCGCTCGCACGGTTCGACCGGCTCGCGCCAGGATCCGGGCAAGGTGTTCAAGAACAAGAAGATGGCTGGTCACATGGGCCAGACCCGCGTTACGACGCAGAACCTCGAAGTTGTATCGACCGATGAAGATCGCGGTCTGATCCTCGTCAAGGGTGCGGTTCCTGGCTCCAAGGGCGCCTGGATTATCGTGCGCGACGCCGTCAAGTCGGCAGCGAAGTAAGGGAGCCAAACCAATGGAATTCAACGTCAAGACCCTTGAGGGCAAAGACGCCGGGAAGGTTTCCCTTTCTGATGCGATTTTCGGCCTTGAGCCGCGTGAAGACATTCTTGCTCGCGTCATTCGCTGGCAGCTTGCCAAGAAGCAGCAGGGCACGCATCAGGCAAAGGGCCGCGCGGACGTCGCGCGCACCGGTGCCAAGATGTACAAGCAGAAGGGTACGGGCCGCGCTCGTCACCATTCGGCTCGCGCTCCGCAGTTCCGCGGCGGTGGTAAAGCTCACGGCCCGGTCGCCCGCAGCCACGAGCACGATCTGCCGAAGAAGGTTCGCGCCCTCGGCCTGCGTCACGCTCTCTCGGCCAAGTTCAAGGCCGAGGACGTGATCGTCATCGACAATCTCGTCGCAACCGAAGCCAAGACCAAGGCACTCGCTGGCGCTTTCGAGACGCTCGGCCTGACGAACGCTCTGTTCATCGGCGGTGCTGAGCTCGACAGCAACTTCAAGCTCGCAGCCAAGAACATCCCGAACATCGATGTTCTGCCGGTTCAGGGCATCAACGTTTACGACATCCTGCGCCGCGGCAAGCTCGTGCTGTCCAAGGCTGCAGTTGAAGCGCTAGAGGAGCGATTCAAGTGACGGATCTTCGCCATTACGATGTGATCGTTTCTCCTGCGATCACCGAAAAGTCCACGCTGGTTTCGGATAATAACCAGGTTGTTTTCAACGTTGCCAAGACCGCGACGAAGCCTGAGATCAAGGCTGCCGTCGAGGCGCTGTTCGGCGTCAAGGTCACGGCCGTCAACACTCTGCTGCGCAAGGGCAAGACCAAGCGGTTCAAAGGTCTCGTCGGCAAGCAGAAGGACGTGAAGAAGGCTGTTGTGACGCTCGCCGAAGGCCAGTCGATCGACGTCTCCACCGGTCTCTGAGGAATAAGAAAATGGCATTGAAAACATTCAATCCGACGACCCCGAGCCAGCGTCAGCTGGTCATCGTCGACCGCTCCTCGCTCTACAAGGGCAAGCCGGTCAAGGCGCTGACGGAAGGCCTGACCTCCAAGGGCGGCCGCAACAACACCGGCCGCATCACCGTTCGTTTCCAGGGTGGCGGTCACAAGCGTACCTATCGCCTGGTCGACTTCAAGCGTCGCAAGTTCGATGTTGAAGGAACCGTCGAGCGCATCGAATACGATCCGAACCGTACCGCTTACATCGCTCTGGTGAAGTACACGGACGGCGAACTGGCCTATGTTCTCGCTCCGCAGCGTCTGGCTGCCGGCGACAAGGTCATCGCTTCGGAAAAGGCCGTTGACGTGAAGCCTGGCAACGCCATGCCGCTTCAGTTCATCCCGGTCGGCTCCATCATCCACAATGTGGAAATGAAGCCGGGCAAGGGTGGTCAGATCGCTCGTTCCGCCGGTTCCTACGCGCAGCTCGTCGGCCGCGACCAGGGTATGGCAATCCTTCGCCTGAACTCCGGCGAACAGCGCCTCGTGCACGGCACCTGCCTTGCTTCGATCGGTGCGGTTTCGAACCCTGATCACGGCAACATCAACGACGGTAAGGCCGGTCGTTCGCGTTGGCGTGGCAAGAAGCCGCATAACCGCGGCGTTGTCATGAACCCGGTCGACCATCCGCACGGCGGTGGTGAAGGCCGCACCTCCGGTGGTCGTCATCCGGTGACTCCGTGGGGCAAGCCGACCAAGGGTAAGCGTACGCGGTCGAACAAGTCGACCGACAAGATGATCATGCGCTCGCGCCATCAGCGCAAGAAGTAAGAGAGGAAGTCTCAAGTGGCTCGTTCAGTATGGAAAGGTCCGTTTGTTGACGGCTATCTTCTCAAGAAGGCTGAGAAGGTGCGCGAAGGCGGACGTAACGAAGTAATCAAGATGTGGAGCCGTCGCTCCACCATCATGCCGCAGTTCGTTGGTCTCACCTTCGGCGTCTACAACGGCAGCAAGCACATTCCGGTCAGCGTCAATGAAGACATGGTCGGGCACAAGTTCGGCGAGTTCGCCCCGACCCGTACCTATTATGGTCACGGTGCGGACAAGAAGGCGAAGAGGAAGTAACAATGGGCAAGGCAAAAACCGAACGCCGGCTGAAGGACAATGAGGCGCAGGCAGTTGCGCGCACGCTCCGTGTCAGCCCGCAGAAGCTCAACCTGGTCGCGGCTTCGATCCGCGGCAAGAAGGTTGACCGCGCGCTCGCAGAGCTGGAATTCTCGCGCAAGCGTATTGCTGGCGCCGTGAAGAAGACGCTCGAATCTGCGATCGCCAATGCAGAAAACAACCACGACCTCGACGTTGACTCGCTGGTCGTAGCGGAAGCTTACGTCGGCAAGTCGATCGTCATGAAGCGCTTCCACGCTCGTGGCCGTGGCCGTGCGTCTCGTATCGAGCGCCCGTTCGCGCACCTGACGATCGTCGTCCGTGAAGTTGAAGCTCAAGGGGAGGCCGCATAATGGGTCAGAAAATCAATCCGATCGGTTTTCGTCTCGGCATCAACCGTACCTGGGATAGCCGCTGGTTCGCGGACAATGCCGAGTATGGCCAGCTCCTCCACGAAGACCTGAAGATGCGCAAGTTCGTCATGAACGAACTGAAGCAGGCCGGTATCTCCAAGGTGGTCATCGAGCGTCCGCACAAGAAGTGCCGCGTCACGATCCACTCGGCTCGTCCGGGCCTGATCATCGGCAAGAAGGGCGCTGACATCGACAAGCTCCGCAAGAAGTTGTCGGACATGACGAATTCCGAAACGCACCTCAACATCGTTGAAGTACGCAAGCCGGAAATCGACGCGACGCTGGTTGCCCAGTCGATCGCGCAGCAGCTTGAGCGCCGTGTTGCTTTCCGTCGCGCCATGAAGCGCGCCGTTCAGTCCGCGATGCGTCTTGGCGCCGAAGGCATCAAGATCACCTGCGCCGGCCGTCTCGGCGGTGCTGAAATCGCTCGCACGGAATGGTACCGCGAAGGTCGCGTGCCGCTGCATACGCTGCGCGCCGACATCGACTACGGTACGGCTGAAGCAGAAACCGCTTTCGGTATCTGCGGCATCAAGGTCTGGATCTTCAAGGGCGAAATCCTTGAGCACGATCCGATGGCCTCCGAACGCCGCGCGCTCGAAGGCGACGCCCAGGGTCCGGCTAGCCGCGATCGCGATAGAGACCGTCGCCGCGACAACGCTTGATAGCGTACGTGGCAGATAAGTTCGGAGAATAAGAAAATGTTGCAGCCAAAGCGTACGAAGTACCGCAAGCAATTCAAGGGCCGCATCAAGGGCGTTGCCAAGGGTGGTTCTGATCTGGCTTTCGGTGAATTCGGCCTGAAGTCGCAGGAACCCAACCGCGTCAACGCTCGCGAGATCGAAGCGGCCCGCCGCGCGATCACCCGCTACATGAAGCGTGCCGGCCGTGTATGGATCCGCGTGTTCCCGGATGTTCCGGTAACCGCAAAGCCGACCGAAGTCCGTATGGGTAAGGGTAAGGGCTCTGTCGAATACTGGGCATGCAAGGTCAAGCCCGGCCGCATGATGTTCGAGATCGATGGTGTGAGCGAAGAAATCGCTCGTGAGGCTCTGCGCCTCGGCGCCGCCAAGCTCTCGGTCAAGACGCGCTTCGTTCAGCGCATTGCAGAGTAAGGAAGAAGCTCATGAAAGCCGCAGATGTTCGCGCCCTGAGCGCCGACCAACTCAAGGACGAGCTTGCCAAGCTGAAGAAGGAGCAGTTCAACCTGCGCTTTCAGAAGGCGACCGGCCAGCTCGAGAAGTCCTCGCGCATCAACGAAGTCCGCAAGGACATCGCTCGCATAAAAACCATTGCCCGCCAGAAGGCGGCAGAAGCAAAGGCCTAAAGGAAGAATAACATGCCGAAGCGCATTCTGCAGGGCGTCGTGGTCAGCGACAAGAACGAGAAGACGGTGGTTGTCCGTGTAGAGCGTCGTTTCGCTCACCCGCTGCTCCAGAAGACCGTCCGTCGTTCCAAGAAGTACAAGGCTCACGACGAGAACAATCAGTACAAAATCGGCGACGTCGTTTCCATCGAGGAATGCGCGCCGATCTCCAAGGACAAGACCTGGACGGTCGTTTCCGCCCAGACCAAGTAACAGAATTTCGCTCAGGCCCTTGCGCTTGGGCGAAATATCTGTATGAAGCACGAGCTTGGAAGCAGGACGCTCGAGAACGGGCGTTCTTTTGCTTTATTGATGGCCGGCAGAGGCGACCTAAATGGTCCCGAAGCCAGGCATAATCAGACAAGACACTAGTCCATAAGCCGGGGTAGGGGGTCTATTGGCCCAACCATTCCGGTAACAACAAGAAGGCGACCTGACATGATTCAGATGCAAACAAACCTCGACGTGGCGGATAATTCCGGCGCACGTCGTGTCATGTGCATCAAGGTGCTGGGCGGCTCGAAGCGCAAGTATGCCTCGATCGGCGACGTGATCGTCGTTTCGATCAAGGAAGCTATTCCGCGCGGCCGTGTGAAGAAGGGTGACGTGATGAAGGCGGTTGTCGTTCGTACCGCCAAGGACATCCGTCGTCCGGATGGCAGCGTCATCCGCTTCGATACCAACGCAGCAGTCCTCATCGACAACAAGAAAGAGCCGATCGGCACCCGTATCTTCGGACCGGTTCCGCGCGAACTTCGCGCCAAGAACCACATGAAGATCATCTCGCTGGCTCCAGAAGTACTGTAAGGAGCGGAGCGATGCAGAAGATCCGTAAAGGCGACAAGGTCGTCGTATTGACCGGTAAGGACAAGGGCCGTACCGGCGAAGTCGTTCAAGTGCTGCCGAAAGAAGACCGTGCGGTCGTTCGTGGCGTCAACGTCATCAAGCGCCATCAGCGCCAGACGCAGAACCAGGAAGCCGGCGTCATCAGCAAGGAAGCCCCGCTTCACCTGTCCAACATTGCGATCGTCGACAAGGACGGCAAGCCGACCCGCGTCGGTTTTAAGGTTGTGGATGGCAAGAAGGTCCGTGTGGCCAAGACCTCGGGAGAAGTAATCGATGGCTGAGGCAAAGTACGAGCCGCGGCTCAAGAAGGAATATGTTGCTCGCATCCGCGCAACCATGCAGGAGAAGTTCTCCTACGCTAACGAGATGCAGATCCCGAAGCTGGACAAGATCGTGATCAACATGGGTGTTGGCGAAGCGACGGCTGATTCGAAGAAGCCGACCGTTGCTGCTGCCGACCTGGCGGCCATCGCTGGCCAGAAGCCGGTCATCACCCGCGCACGCAACTCCATCGCTGGCTTCAAGGTCCGCGAAAATATGCCGATCGGCGCCAAGGTTACCCTGCGCGGCGCCCGCATGTATGAGTTCCTGGATCGTCTGGTCAACATCGCGCTTCCGCGCGTTCGCGACTTCCGCGGCCTGAACCCGAAGAGCTTTGACGGTCGTGGCAATTTTGCCATGGGCATCAAGGAGCACATTGTGTTCCCTGAGATCAACTACGACAAGGTTGATCAGATGTGGGGCATGGACATCATCGTTTGCACGACGGCGACGACCGACGACGAAGCACGAGCTCTCCTGACAGAGTTCAACTTCCCGTTCCGTCAATAACCGTAACGACGAGCGTAGAAAAGGAACCCTGATATGGCGAAGACAAGCGCAGTTGAAAAGAACAAGCGCCGCCGCAATACGGTTGCCAACCAGGCCGCGAAGCGGGCTGCTCTGAAGGCAATCATCATGAACCAGTCTCTCTCGATCGAAGACCGGTTCAAGGCCACCCTGAAGTTGGCATCGCTCCCGCGCGATGGATCGAAGACCCGTATTCGCAATCGTTGCGAAGTGTCTGGCCGTCCGCGCGCCTATTACCGCAAACTGCGCATGTCGCGTATCGCGCTGCGTGAACTCGGCAATCTCGGCAAGGTGCCGGGCATCGTCAAGTCCAGCTGGTAAGGAGCAGATTAGATGACCATGACTGATCCTTTGGGCGATATGCTCACCCGCATCCGCAATGGTGCTTCGCGCCGCAAGTCGTCGGTTTCGACGCCTGCTTCCAAGCTCCGTGCACGCGTTCTCGATGTTCTGCAGGCTGAAGGCTACATCCGTGGCTACTCCGTCGTCGATTTCGGCAACGGCAAGTCTGAGCTCAACATCGAGCTGAAGTACTACGAGGGCTCGTCGGTGATCCGTGAGATCGGCCGCGTGTCCAAGCCGGGCCGCCGAGTTTATGTCTCGGTCAAGTCCATTCCGCAGGTCGCGAACGGTCTCGGCATCACCATCCTTTCGACTCCGAAGGGTGTGATGGCCGATCACCAGGCTCGCGAACAGAATGTTGGTGGTGAGGTTCTCTGCTCGGTCTTCTAAGATCGGACAGAGATATCTCCTTCGAAACAGACAGGTTTGAAAAATGTCTCGTATCGGTAAGAAGCCCGTTCAGGTACCTGCAGGGATCACGGCCACGGTTGATGGCCAGAAAGTGACTGCCAAGGGCCCCAAGGGCGAGCTGTTTTTCGTCGCTAACGACGAAATCGGTCTCAAGCTGGAAAACAATGCAATCGTCGTGACGCCGCTCAACGACTCCAAGGATGCTCGCGCAAAGTGGGGCATGTCCCGCACGATGATCGAGAACATCTTCAAGGGCGTTAAGGACGGCTACGAGCGCAAGCTCGAAATCAACGGCGTCGGCTACCGTGCCTCCATGCAGGGCAAGAACCTGCAGCTTGCGCTCGGCTTCAGCCACGACGTGGTTTATGAGCCGCCGCAGGGTATCTCGATCGCTGTGCCGAAGCCGACGGAAATCGTCGTCACCGGCATCAATAAGCAGCAGGTCGGCCAGGTTGCCGCTGAAATCCGCGAATACCGCGGTCCCGAGCCCTACAAGGGCAAGGGTGTTAAGTATGCCGAAGAGCGGATCGTCCGCAAAGAAGGCAAGAAGAAGTAAGGATCACGCGAAATGGCTAGCAGGAAAGAAGCACTTGCGCGTCGCGCCAACCGCGTGCGCCGCCAAATCAAGTCGGTGGCCAATGGCCGTCCGCGCCTGTCGGTTCATCGCTCGTCGAAGAACATCTACGCCCAGGTCATCGATGACGTGGCTGGCAAGACCCTCGCGGCTGCCTCCACCCTCGACAAGGATCTGCGCGGTTCTCTGAAGACCGGTGCCGATACCGCAGCCGCAGCCCTCGTTGGCAAGCTCGTTGCAGAGCGCGCCTCCAAGGCCGGCGTGAAGGAAGTCGTGTTCGATCGCGGCGCTTTCATCTACCACGGCCGCATCAAAGCCCTGGCTGAAGCAGCCCGCGAAGGCGGCCTGACCTTCTGATCAAGTTTCCGGCCGGTAGCTTACAAGCGCCGGCCGGATTTCACCGGACCGCAAATCTCCGCCTGGAGGTTGATGCGGTCTTCGTTTTGTTTGCCGATTGCACCCGGAAAAGAAAAAGGAAGAGGACAATGGCACAGGAAAAGAGGGCTCCGCGGGAAGACCGTCAGAGCCGTGAAGAGCGCGATAGCGAATTCGTCGACAAGCTGGTCGCGATCAACCGCGTCGCCAAGGTTGTAAAGGGTGGCCGTCGCTTCGGCTTCGCCGCTCTCGTCGTCGTCGGCGACCAGAAGGGCCGCGTAGGCTTCGGCCATGGCAAGGCACGCGAAGTGCCGGAAGCCATCCGCAAGGCAACCGAAAGCGCCAAGCGCGACATGATCTTCGTACCGCTGCGCGACGGCCGTACGCTGCATCACGACGTCCATGGCCGTCATGGCGCAGGCAAGGTTCTGCTGCGTTCGGCCAAGGTCGGTACCGGTATCATCGCCGGCGGCCCGATGCGCGCCGTTTTCGAAACGCTCGGCGTTCATGACGTCGTTGCCAAGTCGACCGGTTCGTCGAACCCGTACAACATGGTTCGCGCCACGTTCGACGCCCTGAAGCACCAGGTTCACCCGAAGGACATCGCAGCTCAGCGCGGCATCAAGTATGCCACTCTGCAGGCTCGCCGCGCCGCTTCGGGCAATGCCTCCGAAGAATAAGGGAGTTTGACCTATGGCCAAGACGACCACCAAGAAGGCTGAAGCCAAGAAGACCATTACGGTCGAGCAGATTGGCAGCCCGATCCGCCGTCCGGATGTTCAGCAGAAGACGCTGATCGGTCTTGGACTGAACAAGATGCACCGTCGCCGCACGCTGGAAGATACTCCGGCTGTTCGTGGCATGATCCGTGCTGTCCAGCATCTCGTTCGCGTTGTCGACGAGAAGTGAGCCGGAGGTAATTCGCTATGAAACTGAATGAAATCAAGGATAACGAAGGCTCTACCCACAGCCGCAAGCGCGTAGGCCGCGGTATCGGCTCCGGCTCCGGCAAGACCGGTGGTCGTGGTGTGAAGGGTCAGAAGTCCCGTTCGGGCGTTGCGATCAACGGCTTCGAAGGCGGTCAGATGCCTATCTACCGTCGTCTGCCGAAGCGCGGCTTCAACAACATCTTCGCATCCGATTATGTTGTCGTATCGCTGGCTCGTATCCAGGCTGCCGTCGATGCCGGCAAGCTCGATGCCAAGAAGACCGTTGATGCGGCAGCCCTCAAGGCTGCAGGCGTGATTCGCCGCGTCAAGGACGGCGTTCGCGTTCTCTCGGATGGCGAACTGAAGGCGAAGCTTGCCCTTGAAGTTGCAGGCGCTTCCAAGTCTGCAGTTGAAAAGATCGAGAAGGCTGGCGGTTCCGTCAAGCTGCTCGCTTCCGCTGCAGAATAATATTATCAATAATCGCCCGGGGTGCTTCACTTCGGGCGATTTTGCTCCCATATGTGAGCCTCACGAACCTGATCGATGCGCCAGTGTCTTTCCGGTCAATAACGGGAACCGAGGGTGAGGCGCCCGATTGCTGCGCAATCCGTCCGAAGCCCGGCTTTTGAACAATTTACATACTGATTCCGGGCTCGGCCGATTATGCCGGAATTGGTGATGCGGAGATTTGCATGGCTTCTGCAGCGGAACAATTGGCGTCCAATCTCAATTTTTCGACCTTTGCCAAAGCCGAGGATCTCAAGAAGCGCTTGTGGTTTACGCTTGGCGCTCTCCTCGTTTACCGGCTCGGCACTCACATTCCGCTTCCTGGCCTCAATCCTGCCGCTTATGCCCAGGCTTTCCAGAATCAGTCGGGCGGCATTCTTGGCCTCTTCAATATGTTCTCGGGCGGCGCCGTGCAGCGCATGGCGATCTTTGCGCTCGGCATCATGCCCTATATTTCGGCCTCGATCATCGTTCAGCTGATGACCTCGGTCGTTCCCTCGCTCGAAAACCTGAAGAAGGAAGGCGAGCAGGGCCGCAAGATCATCAACCAGTACACCCGTTACGGCACGGTGCTGCTCGGCGCGTTGCAGGCCTATGGTATTGCGATCGGCCTGGAGCATGGCAACGGCGTCGTGGTGGATCCGGGCTGGTTCTTCCGCATCTCCACCGTCATTACGCTGCTCGGCGGCACGATGTTCCTGATGTGGCTTGGTGAGCAGGTGACGTCGCGTGGTATCGGCAACGGTATCTCGCTGATCATCTTTGCCGGTATCGCGGCAGGTCTTCCGACCGCGCTTGCCGGCACTCTTGAACTTGGCCGCACCGGCGCGCTTTCGACGCCGCTAATTCTCGCAGTGCTGGTCGTTGCTGTTCTGGTCATCGCGCTCATCGTTTTCGTCGAGCGCGCGCAGCGTCGCCTGCTGATCCAGTATCCGAAGCGCCAGGTCGGCACGCGCATGTTCCAGGGCGATACGTCGCACCTGCCGCTGAAGCTCAACACTTCAGGCGTCATTCCGGCGATCTTTGCGTCGTCGCTCCTCCTGCTGCCGGC
Organism: Rhizobium aureum; assembly: GCF_030182495.1. Lineage (NCBI taxonomy): Bacteria > Pseudomonadati > Pseudomonadota > Alphaproteobacteria > Hyphomicrobiales > Rhizobiaceae > Rhizobium > Rhizobium aureum. The sequence continues at coordinate 119,326 of NZ_JAQJCI010000004.1, forward strand.
AACTATCGCCGGTCTCGGCAACAACACGGCGCTTCCGACATGGGTGACGTCGATTGTCGCCGCGCTTGGCCACGGTCAGCCGGTCTACATGGTGTTCTACGGCGCCCTGATTGCCTTCTTCGCCTTCTTCTACACCGCGCTCGTCTTCAATCCGAAGGACACGGCCGACAATCTGAAGAAGCATGGTGGCTTCATTCCGGGCATCCGCCCGGGTGAGCGCACCGCCGAATATATCGATTACGTGCTGACCCGCATCACGGTCATCGGCGCGATCTATCTTGTCTTCGTCTGCATCCTGCCCGAAATTCTCGTATCCCAGACAGGTATTCCCTTGTCTCTGGGTGGCACTTCGCTTCTGATCGTGGTTAGCGTAACGCTGGATACGGTGGCGCAGATTCAGGGTCACCTGATCGCACAGCAATATGAAGGCCTGATCAAGAAATCGAAGTTGCGTGGAGGAAAGAGGGGGCGATGAGACTCATACTTTTAGGGCCGCCGGGAGCAGGTAAGGGGACCCAGGCCCAGCGCATCGTGGAAAAGCATGGCATACCGCAGCTTTCCACAGGTGATATGCTGCGCGCGGCCGTTCAGGCTGGCACGGAAGTTGGCAAGCGCGCCAAGGCTGTCATGGACGCCGGCAAGCTTGTGTCCGATGAGATCGTCAACGCCATCGTTTCCGAACGCATCGACCAGCCGGATTGCGCCAGGGGGTTCATCCTCGATGGTTTCCCGCGCACGCTCGTACAGGCCGATGCCACCGAAAAAATGCTTGATGCGAAAGGCCTCGAGCTTTCCGTGGTGATCGAGCTCAAGGTTGACGACGCAGAACTGATTCGCCGCGTCTCCGGCCGTTATTCGTGCTCGAACTGTGGCAGCGTCTATCACGACACGGACAAGCTTCCGGCAACGGCTGGCGTCTGTGACAAATGCGGCTCCACCCATTTCAAGCGCCGCCCTGACGACAATGCCGAAACCATGGCGACTCGCCTCCAGGTCTACTACAAGGAGACGTCGCCGCTGATCGGTTACTACTATGCCAAGGGCAAGTTGCAGAGCATCGACGGCATGGCCGATATCGAGCATGTGACCGAGAGCATAGAGGCTATCCTGGCTAAGCTTTAGATAGCTTAAAATAAACTTGCCGGAGCGGTTGCTTTTTTGCGCTGATTCCGCTAAACACCGCGCCAACTCGCGACATGCTATGCGATCGGCGCGGATTTCCAACGGGAAGTCCGAGCACGGTCGTTTTGACATGTGGCGGACACACATTGAACAGGCAGCTCCCGGGCTGCATAACAAGACCCTTTGCCAAGGCAAAAGGAATGCAAGGAGAACAGGCGTGGCTCGTATCGCTGGCGTCAACATCCCGACTGCAAAGCGCGTAGTTATTGCGCTTCGTTACATTCACGGGATCGGACCGAAGTTTGCACAGGAAATCTGCGAGAAGGTTGGTATTCCGGCCGAGCGTCGCGTCAATCAGTTGACGGATGCTGAAGTTCTGCAGATCCGCGAAACCATTGACCGTGACTATCAGGTCGAAGGTGATCTGCGTCGCGAAACCGCGATGAACATCAAGCGTCTTATGGACCTGGGTTCCTACCGTGGTCTGCGTCATCGTCGCGGCCTGCCGGTTCGTGGCCAGCGCACGCACACCAATGCCCGTACCCGCAAGGGTCCGGCAAAGGCGATCGCCGGTAAGAAGAAGTAATTTCCGGGCAACCGGATTTGGGAGGCTGGCGGTCCGCCGGCCTCTTTTGAGTTTGGAGCGGAGCTCTCTGGGTGCCGCTTCGGTGTAGCCGCTGGGATTACGGCGGTGCAGAGATCCAAGAAAGGACTAACATGGCCAAGGAAGCCGTCCGCGTTCGTCGTCGCGAGCGCAAGAATATCACGTCGGGCGTTGCACACGTCAACTCGACCTTCAACAACACGATGATCACCATCACCGACGCACAGGGCAATGCGATTGCCTGGTCGTCCGCCGGTGCCAAGGGCTTCAAGGGTTCGCGCAAGTCGACCCCGTTCGCTGCCCAGATCGCTGCCGAAGACTGCGCCAAGAAGGCTCAGGAACACGGCATGAAGTCGCTCGAAGTTGAAGTTTGCGGTCCGGGCTCCGGTCGTGAATCCGCTCTGCGCGCGCTCCAGGCTGCTGGTTTCATGATCACGTCCATCCGCGACGTGACCCCGATCCCGCACAATGGTTGCCGCCCGCGCAAGAAGCGCCGCGTCTGATCATCGCCACTCACGACGCCGGCCGGGGTAGATGCGCCCGGCTTGGTGTTACTCAAGCTCGGTTGCCACGATTGGATGGTGGCAACGAACGGAAGGCAAAAACATGATTCAGAAAAACTGGCAGGAACTGATCAAGCCGAACAAGGTCGAGTTCACCTCGAGCGGTCGCACGAAGGCTACGCTTGTAGCCGAGCCGCTGGAGCGTGGCTTCGGTCTTACCCTCGGCAACGCGCTGCGTCGCGTTCTGTTGTCCTCTCTGCGCGGCGCCGCTGTAACGGCCGTGCAGATCGACGGCGTGCTGCATGAGTTCTCCTCTATCCCGGGTGTCCGGGAAGACGTGACGGACATCGTGCTGAACATCAAGGAAATCGCCATCAAGATGGACGGCGATGACAGCAAGCGCATGGTCGTCCGCAAGCAGGGCCCAGGCGTCGTAACGGCTGGCGACATCCAGACGGTCGGCGATATCGAAATCCTCAATCCCGAGCATGTCATCTGCACGCTCGACGAGGGCGCCGAAATCCGCATGGAATTCACCGTCAACAACGGCAAGGGCTATGTGCCCGCCGAGCGCAATCGTGCGGAAGATGCTCCGATCGGTCTCATCCCGGTCGACAGCCTTTATTCGCCGGTCAAGAAGGTGTCCTACAAGGTTGAAAATACCCGCGAAGGACAGGTTCTCGACTACGACAAGCTGAGCATGTCGATCGAAACCGACGGTTCGATCAGCGGTGAAGATGCCGTCGCTTTCGCGGCTCGCATCCTTCAGGATCAGCTTGGCGTGTTCGTCAACTTCGACGAGCCGCAGAAGGAAACCGAAGAGGAAGCAGTTACCGAACTCGCTTTCAACCCGGCGCTCCTCAAGAAGGTGGACGAACTCGAACTGTCCGTTCGCTCGGCAAATTGCCTGAAGAACGACAACATCGTCTACATCGGCGACCTCATTCAGAAGACCGAAGCAGAAATGCTCCGCACGCCGAATTTTGGTCGCAAGTCGCTGAACGAAATCAAGGAAGTTCTCGCTTCCATGGGCCTGCACCTCGGCATGGAAGTGCCGGCATGGCCGCCCGAGAACATCGAAGATCTCGCCAAGCGTTACGAAGACCAATACTAACCAACAAACTGCAGGCGAACGATGCCTGCAAGTGAAGGAGAATAGCCATGCGCCACGGTAAAGCCGGCCGCAAGCTGAATAGAACTGCTAGCCACCGTAAGGCGATGTTCGCCAACATGGCGGCTTCGCTCATCACCCATGAGCAGATCGTCACCACGCTCCCGAAGGCGAAGGAAATTCGTCCGATCGTCGAGAAGCTGGTAACCCTCGGCAAGCGCGGCGACCTGCACGCTCGTCGTCAGGCCATCTCGCAGATCCGCGACGCTGCTGTCGTTTCGAAGCTGTTCGACGCGATCGCAACTCGTTACGCCACCCGCAACGGCGGTTACCTGCGTATCATGAAGGCCGGCTTCCGCCAGGGCGACAATGCCGCTCTCGCCGTTGTCGAATTCGTCGATCGCGACGTCAATGCCAAGGGCGCAGCCGATAAGGCTCGCGTTGCCGCTGAAGAAGAAGCCGCAGCCGCTTAAGGCTAGCTTCGGACCAAAGATAGAAGGCCGGATGAGCGATCATCCGGCCTTTTGTCGTTTTGGGATTTGGATTCGATAGTTGGAGTCCACACGGTCACTCGGGAATATGAACGTGCTTTTTGATGTGCTTCAGATTGGCAACGATAGTGAAGATCATGATCACCAGCAGGCACCAGGAACTCCACTTGCCGACGTGAACCATCGACCACGCTCCGAGTTGGTTGGGATACTTCCAGACACCGAGAAATGTGCTGATATTCTCGGCCAGCCAGATGAAAAATCCGATCAGTACGAAGGAGAGCAGCAAGGGCATTCGACGATCGCGATCATAGGGGCGAAAGATCACCGTCGAGTGTGCATAGAGTCCGAGAAGGCAGGCGGCGATATACCAGCGATAGTCGCCGATAAAATGATGCGCAAAGAAATTCGCGTAGATCACGAATGCAAGCACTCCCGCCATCCAGTAGGGCGGGTGATGCTTGATGCGGAGATCGAAAAGTCGCCAAGCCTGAATGATGTAACTGCCGACTGCCGCGTACATAAAGCCGGAGAATAAGGGGACGCCGAATAACTTCGTGTATGCCGGGTCAGGATAGGCCCATGACTGAATGCTGCCAGAAGTCTTGAAAACTTCGAGCGCAAAGCCGACGAGGTGAAACAGGCACACCGCTTTCAACTCGTCGAGTGTCTCTAGCTTTGCCCATATCATCCAAAGCTGGATAGCCAGAGCGATAATCAGCAGGAGGTCGTAGCGCGGGATATGGAACCAGCCGGCTCGCGGCACGGCAAAGACCGCCAGAAAGAAAAATCCGGCGAAAAGGCAGGCGCGAGCCTCTTTAAGGCCGAAGAATAGAAATTCGATTGCGAAGCGGGCGAGGCCGGTGAGGTTGGAATGACGCGGATCGGGATGGAGATAGTGATCGAGGAAAGATAGCTGTCCGTCCAAGGAAACAACTTTGGCCATGTGAAACGCTTCCCCACGCAGCGGCATTCTCCGTCTCACGAAGATACGAGGAGCATGGCAAAATTGCAGCTTGGCCTTGCAATATCCCAAGACATTTTCGATTGATCGGAGCGAATGAAGGTGCCGCCTTCGCTATAAACGGAAAATCTATCAGGCGATGATCCAAAGGAAGGCCGAGTGGGCATATCGACACGATACCGCAACCGAAGAGGCTTGCTGGTCCTGGCTTTCGCACTGACGATCGTCTGTGGCCTTGGACTGCGACGCTTTGGATATTCGGCCGGCTTTTCTTTCGCGGTCGTCAAATATGGCGGCTCGATCCTATGGGGAGCGATGGTCTATTGGCTCCTGGCGACAATCTTCGTGTCGCCGAGGCGTTTCAGGATTGCCGTGGCGGCGCTGTTTGTCGCCGTCGCCGTAGAACTTTTCAGGCTTTGGCACACGCCTGATCTTGACGCCTTTCGATTGACTGCCGCCGGAGCCCTGTTGCTGGGCAGGGTATTCTCGTTCTGGAACATCGTCGCCTATGCCGCCGGCATCGCGCTGGCGCTGGTACTTGATCGCGTCCTGTCCGGGACGACGCGCCCGGGTTGATGTTCTTGCCCAGTTCCTATCTCGGCGACGTCGATCATTACTGAGTGATTTATTAGCCCATCGCTCGCGTGCGATCCCGGCGGGTTACCACTGCCCCTCTCGATATTCGCATGGCTGCATTTTCCATTTTAAATGGCGCTTTGAGTCATAATAATTTGAATACTAATTAGTTTAGTGCTAATAGGTTCTCATGAACTCGTCAAATGCTCTACAACGCCTCTTCACCGCCAATCTGCTGACCACTGGCCGCCAGTGGCGCCGGGTTGTCGATCTCGCACTGAGCTCCCATGGCATATCCGAGGCGGTGGCCGCGCCGCTGCTTTGGATCAGCCGCCTGGGGGGAGGTGTGCGGCAGGTGGTGCTCGCCACCTATGTCGGCATCGAGGGCCCGTCTCTGGTTCGGCTGATCGATCAGCTCGAAAGCATGGATCTTGTCATGCGCAAGGATGATCCCACGGATCGTCGCGCGAAAGGCCTGTGGCTGACGCCGGAAGGCGAAAAGCTGGCCTCCCGCATGGAAGACGTACTTGATGAGCTGCGTTGCAGGATCCTTGCCAATGTCGACCCTGCGGATATCGAAGCTGCGGTGCGCGTCCTGAAGGCTTTCGAGGAGTTTGAGGCATCCAAGGCCGTCGAACCGGAGCCGGAGAAGGTCTCATGAGCATTCCATCCTGGCGTGAGTGGTTATTTTCCGTCAAAGCCTTCATGGCTGCGATCATGGCGCTGTTCATCGCCTTGTCGCTCGATCTGCCGCGTCCCTATTGGGCGATGGCCGCTGTTTATGTGGTCGCCAATCCTCTAGCCGGCGCGACCAGCTCCAAGGGGCTTTATCGCGCGCTCGGCACGCTTATCGGTGCCACCGCATCGGTGATCCTCATCCCGCTCTTCGTCAACGCGCCGGAACTGCTTTCGATCGTTGTCGCGCTGTGGACCGGCACCTTGCTGTTCATCTCGATGCTCGACCGCACCTCGCGCAGCTATGTCTTCATGCTGGCCGGCTATACATTGCCGCTGATCGCGCTGCCGACCGTCGGCTCGCCCGAAACCATTTTCGATGTCGCGCTTGCCCGTTCTGAAGAAATTCTCATCGGCATCGTCTGTGCGAGCGTGGTCAGCGCCGTCGTCTTTCCGAGCAGCGTCGGCACCGTTCTCGGCCAACGCATAGGTTCCTGGCTGGACGACGCCGGCACCTGGGCCGACGAGATCCTGCGCGGCGAGGGCGCTTCGCCGGCAACGCCCTTGAAGCGGCAGAAGCTTGCTGCTGACGTTTCCGGCCTGGATCTAGTCATCAGCCAGTTGCGCTATGATGCCGGCAGCCGTGACATCGTCAGGCATTCGCGCGAGCTGCGTGGCCGCCTGCTGATGCTCCTGCCGCTCTTCTCCTCCTTGGCCGATCGCCTGCACGCCTTGAAGGCCGGTGGCAAACCGCTACCGCAGGAATTGGTCGTTGTTTTGAACGAGGTGGCCGATTGGCTGGGGCAGGGTGGTCGCGGCAAGGCCGACGAGACCGCTGAGACCTTGTCGCGGAAGATCGAGGAGTTGCAGGAGAACGACCTCGATATCGGGTGGGACGACCTCGTCCGATCGAGCGCTCTCGCTCGCCTTAAGGAAATCGTCGACTTGTGGCAGGATTGCCTGACGCTGCGTGCCCAGATCGTCTCGGGGCAGCAGGTCGGCACCTGGCGCCCCGCCTTCCGCTATCGCAATGTCGTCGGTCGCAGCAGGCATTATGATTACGCCCTGCTGGCCTTCTCGGCCGGTAGCGTCATCGCCGGAATCGCCGTCGCCTGCTTCTTCTGGATCTATTCCGGCTGGGCGGATGGTGCCGGCTTCATCGCCATGGTGGCCGTTGCCTGCTCGTTTTTCGCCGCGCTCGATCGTCCCGCGCCCTTCATCACCACCATGTTCATCTGGACTGCGGTGAGCCTGGTCATCGCCTGCGTCTATATCTTCGGCGTCTTGCCGTTGATTTCCGGCTTCGAGATGCTGGTGCTGGTCTTTGCGCCGCCCTTCCTGGTGATGGGGCTGCTGATCACCCGCCCGCAAACCAACATGCTCGGCATGCTGCTGGCGGTAAACGGCGCAAGTTTCATCGCGCTGCAGGATCGTTACACCGCCGATTTCGCCAGCTTCATCAACAGTGCGATCGCCGCTCTGGCGGGTGTTGGCTTTGCCTTGGTCTGGACTTTGCTTACCCGCCCATTCGGTTCCGAACTTGCCGCCTGGCGGCTGGTGCGGGCCGGCTGGAGAGATCTCGCTGAAACTGCCGCCGGCATCCGCCGCGCCGATCATGAACGCCTCTCAGGCCGCATCCTCGATCGCCTGGGCCAGCTCGTTCCCCGCCTTGCACGCATCGAGGACCGCGAACTGAAAAAGGTCGACGGTTATGCCGATGTCCGTCTCGGCTTCAACGTGTTGATGCTGCAGAAGGAGCGTGCCAAGCTGAAACCGGCTGCCGCTGCATCCGTCAGCGAAGTCCTGATCGGCGTATCGGATTTCTATCGTTCGCGGCTGAAGGCAAAACGGGCCGTGGATCCGGCCGATGAACTGCGTGTGTCGATCGATCATAGCCTTGAAGCCGTCGCACAGGAAAAGCGAGATTCCGCTCGGGCGAGCCTTGATGCGCTCGTCGGTCTTCGCCGGGCGCTCTTCCCCCATGCCGAGCCGCCGGTGAGCTGGCGACCGCCCGTGGCGGACATAACCCAACCTCATCCCATTGCCGCCGAGTAATATCATGCCCGCAGAATTCGATCTTTATGGCGTCTATATCCCGCGCCTTCTCGTTCTCATGCTTCTGACGCTGTTTGTCGTCATCATCCTTCGACGCCTGCTCGCATGGATCGGAGTCTACACCCTGGTCTGGCATCGCGGTCTTTTCGATCTTGCGCTTTACGTCTTGCTGCTCGGCGCCGTCTCCTCAGTCTCCCGTTGGTACTTTACATGAACGCGTTAAAACTCATCGGCCGCGTGGCCGTCACACTCATCTTCGTTGTTGCCGCCGTCTATGTCGGCCGCCAGCTCTGGGGCCACTACATGGACGAGCCGTGGACGCGCGATGCGCGCCTGAGGGCCGATGTCGTCGGCATCGCGCCTGACGTCTCGGGTCTCGTGAACGAGGTCCTTGTCAAGGACAACCAGACCGTCAAGAAGGGCGATATCCTCTTCCGCGTCGATCGCGATCGTTTCGCCATCGCTCTCGAACAGGCGGATGCAGCCCTTGCAAGCAGCAAGGCGGCTCTCGAGCAGGCTCAGCGCGAAAGCGCGCGTCAGGCGCGCCTTGGCGATGCCGCCTCCCTGCAGCAGAAGGAGCAGGCGCTGACCACAGTGCAGCAGGATGAAGCTGCCGTTCGCCAGGCGACTGCCAATCGCGAACTCGCCCAACTCAATCTCGACCGCTCCGAAGTTCGCGCCACCGTCAACGGCACGATCTCGAACCTCAGCCTGCGTCCGGGCGACTATGTTTCCGCCGGCACCGCCAAGGTGGCGCTGATCGATAGCGATTCTCTGCGCGTCGAAGGTTATTTCGAAGAAACCAAGCTGCCACGCATACATATCGGCGACGAGGTTCATATCCATCTGATGGGCCAGACCGAGAAGCTGACCGGCCATGTCGAAAGCATCGCCTATGGCATCGAGGACCGCGAACGGACCTCAGGCAGCCTGCTTGCCAACATCACGCCGACCTTCAGCTGGGTGCGTCTGGCACAGCGCGTACCCGTGCGTATCGCCCTCGACAAGGTTCCCGAAGGCACGAAGCTGATCGCCGGCCTGACGGCGACGGTCGAGGTGCAAGAGCAGGGCCAAGCGAAAATCGCCAGCGCTGCCGAATAACTCTAGGTCACATACCCATAAAATAGTTTTGGATTTGAAGAATTTGTGATTCATTGTCTCTGAGGCTTGGAGGCAGTGATGGCGCGCTTTGATTTGACGGATTTCGAATGGTCTGTGATCGAACCTCTTCTGCCGACCAAGGTTCGGGGTAAGGCCCGCGTTGATGACCGGCGCGTCTTGAATGGGATTTTCTGGCGCCTGAGAACTGGTGCGCCGTGGGCGGATATTCCAGCGCGCTATGGCCCCTATACGACCTGCGTAAACCGCTTTAACCGGTGGCGTCATGCGGGGCATTGGCGGCGTATTCTCGACGCAATATCAGTAGCTTACGATGGCGATATCCAGCTGATCGACAGCTCGTCAATCCGCGTTCACCAACATGCTGCCAACGGTCAAAAAAAGACGAGCGATCCGGTTGCATGGGTCGCTCGCGCGGGGGGCTGACAACCAAAATTCATGCTCTTGTCGATGCCGATGGTCGACCGATCCGCTTAAAGCTGACAGCCGGCCAGGCCCATGACGGACGCTCGGCGACCGATATGTTGGCGACTGTCGGGCCGGTCAAATACTTCTGGCTGACCGCGCTTATGACAGCGACAGGCTGCGACAAGACCTCAAAGCACGCGGAGCATGGGGCTGTATCCGCCCCATGCCAAACAGGGTCAATATTCCCGACTTCAGCTCATGGCTTTACAAACAACGCAACGCTGTCGAGCGGTTTTTCAATAAACTCAAACACTTCCGAGCTATCGCAACCCGATACGACAAACGCGACGACAATTTCCTCGCATCGATCCAGCTCGCCTCAATTCGTATCTGGCTACGATCTTATGAGTCGGTGTCCTAGCACTACTTTGGCAGATTAACCGGTCATTTACGATGATGGGCCATCTTGGGCACTTTCACAGGGGTGCGCGAGATGTCGGAACTGGATGTTGCGCTGGCAGATTGGCTGAAGCCGTTCGTCGAGAAGCTTGGTCACAAGAAGCGGCGGCAGATGTGCCCGGTCTATATTTCGGGCCTCATCGGACCTGGCGATCGCAAGAGTATCGAGCCGATGGCGGAACGTCTGGCACCTGATCGCTACGACCGCCTACATCATTTCATCTCGGATGGGATTTGGGATGCCGGTCCTCTTGAGGCGGAACTGGCGGTGCAGGCCGACAAGATTGTCGGGGCATCAGATGCTTTTCTGGTGATCGACGACACAGGTCTGCCGAAGAAAGGCGACCATTCTGTTGGGGTCGCGCCGCAGTACGCGTCGATGCTCGGTAAGCGCGCCAATTGCCAGACGCTGGTGTCGTTGACGCTGGCCCGCGACGAGGTTCCCGTCCCAGTGGGCTTACGATTGTTCTTGCCCGACAGTTGGACGAGTGATCAGGATCGGATGGCGAAGGCTGGTGTTCCCGAGGAGATGCGCCGATCCCGCACCAAACCGGAGATCGCGCTCGGCGAGATCGATCGGCTGATGGCCGCGGGCGTGCGGTTTGGCACCGTGCTTGCGGATGCCGGCTATGGTCTGTCGGCTGCGTTTCGCCAGGGGCTCAGTGCGCGCAATCTCACCTGGGCTGTCGGTATTCCCAAGCATCAGAAGGTTTATCCTCATGATGTCGCATTGGTCTTTCCTGTCGCCGGCCATGGACGGCCACGCAAGCATTCGATCCCCGACACTCTTTCGACCGCAGCCGAAACGATCTTGGAAGGAAACACCTGGAAGAAAGTCAGTTGGCGTCACGGCACGAAAGGTCGACTGACAGCACGCTTCGCTGCCCTACGCATTCGCATTGCTGATGGTTCCCCACAACGCATCCTCGACAAGGGACAGCAACACATGCCGGGTGAAGAGGCATGGCTCGTTGGTGAATGGCGTTCAAACGACGAGCGCAAATACTACCTCTCCAATCTGCCGGCCGAGGCGACCTTGAAAGCGCTCGCGGCGGCCATTAAGGCGCGATGGGTCTGCGAGCAGGCCCATCAGCAGATGAAGGAAGAGCTCGGCCTCGATCACTTTGAAGGTCGATCATGGCAGGGCCTCCACCGACACGCGTTGATGACGATGATTGCCTATGCCTTTCTTCAACATCAACGCCTCAACAAGGCAAAGCGGGAAAAAAAGGAAGAGGCGCGGCCCGCCTAAGCCGACACTGCCGGCCATCCGACGCGCTGTCATAGCCGCGCTCTCAAACCACCATCCACCACAACGATGTCCTCACTGCCGTATCAGGTTCCTAATGACCCCAAATTCAATTCTGCCAAAGTAGTGCTAGCTTGAAAGGTAGAGCGGCCGTTCTCAGGCCGCTCTGGAACTAGAGGCCGCGGCCGGCTTGCGCGCCGCCCGTCGCCTTTCCATCATGATCGGCCGATAGGAGCGGTAAAGGATCATGGCGATCAGCAGGCCGATATAGATGAACTGCTCCACGGATAGCACCTTGGTCGATAGCGCAAAGTGCAGGGCACCGCAGGCGGCGATGATGTAGACGAGGCGATGCAGCCAGATCCATTTCTTGCCGAGATGCTTGATCGAAAAATTGTTCGAGGTTACGGCGAGCGCCAGCAGCATGACGAGACCGGCCATGCCGAACATGATGAAGGGCCGCTTCAATACGTCGTCGATGACGGCCTGTACATCTAGCGCCTGGTCTAGAACCATATAGACCGTCAAATGCATCAGCGCGTAGTAGAAGCAAAGCAGGCCTAGCGCGCGGCGATAGCGCAAATAGTTCCAGCCGAAGAGATCGCGAAGCGGTGTGACAGCAAGCGTCAGCAGCAGGAAGCGGATCGCCCACAGTCCCAGGAAGAGTTCGAAGGTCTTCACCGCATCGGCGCCGAGCTGATCCGTCGCGCCGAGATAGAATTCCCAGGCCGCCGGTAAAAGCCCGACAAAGTAGAGCGCCCAGACGGAGGCGGGCTGCCAGCGTTTTGGGAGAGCGAAGGAGAGGGCCATCAGAAATTCACCCTGAGATCCATGCCGCTATAGAGGCGGGCGACCTGATCGGCATAGCCGTTGAAGGGCAGGGTGGGGTGACGGTTGGAGCCGAAGAAGCCGCCTTCGCCGATGCGCCGTTCCGTCGCCTGGCTCCAGCGCGGATGATCGACGGCCGGATTGACGTTGGCGTAGAAGCCATATTCCTGGCTGTTGGTTGCCTGCCACGTGTTCAGCGGCTGCTTGTCGGTGAGCGTGATACGGACGATCGACTTGATGCCCTTGAAGCCATATTTCCACGGCACGACGAGGCGGATCGGCGCGCCGTTCTGGTTCGGCAGGGTCTCGCCATAGAGGCCGACGGCAAGCAGCGTCAGCGGATTGCGCGCCTCGTCCAGGCGCAGGCCCTCGACATAGGGCCAGTTCAGAGATTGCAGCAGGAGGCCCGATTGCCCCGGCATTTCTTCCGGCCGCACCACTGTCTCGAAGGCCACATATTTGGCGCTGCCCTGCGGCTCCACCTTGTCGAGCAAGGCCGAGAGCTGGAAACCATCCCATGGAATGACCATCGACCAGGCTTCGACGCAGCGCATGCGATAGACCCGCTCTTCCGGCGGGAATTCCTTGATCAGCGCGTCGATGTCGAAGGTGCCGGGCTTGTTGACCATGCCATCGACCTTGACCGTCCAGGGGCGCGGCTTGAACTTGCCCGAGAGGCTGGCCGGATCGGACTTGTCGAGGCCGAATTCGTAGAAATTATTGTAGGTGGTGACGTCCTTGAGCGGCGTCAGCTTCTCATTGACCGTATAATTGCTCTTGCTCGCCGTCAGGGCTTCGGCCAGCGCCGCATTGCCGCCGATTGCCGCCATGCCGATGCCGGCCGCTGCGGCCGTCAGGAACTCGCGCCGCTTCAGATAGATCGAGCGGGGTGTGATCTCGGAGGATGCGATTTTCGGCGGGCGATAGGCGGCCATGGAACAATTCCTTTATGCGATAGCAGCTTGATATGAGCGATACGCAACGGACACGGGTTTTGTTACACTCTTAGGCTGGCATTTCTTTGGAAGTGAAAGCAACTTTTTGTGTGCGCTTGTCATAGGGCCGTTTCGTTCCCAACTTTGGTCGAGCGACTTGTTTGCCCGGACGCGGCCCTTGCCCGACAGCGTACCGGATTCGCTTGAGTTGATAGTGACAGTACTGCACGATTGGATTAGGACAATTCCAAAAAGCGGAGTTGCCGGCGCTCTTTGGCCTGAAACCCTTGGCCGATGCCCGACGCCGCACAATTTCCAGGATGACGAGGAAGACACCATGCCAGCTTATCGTTCCAGAACAACCACCCACGGCCGCAACATGGCCGGCGCGCGCGGCCTTTGGCGTGCGACGGGTATGAAGGACGGCGATTTCGGCAAGCCTATCATTGCGGTGGTCAACTCCTTCACCCAGTTCGTGCCCGGCCACGTCCACCTCAAGGATCTCGGCCAGCTCGTGGCGCGTGAAATCGAGGCAGCCGGCGGCGTTGCCAAGGAATTCAACACCATCGCCGTCGATGACGGTATCGCCATGGGCCATGATGGCATGCTCTATTCGTTGCCGTCGCGCGAGCTGATCGCCGACAGCGTCGAATACATGGTCAACGCCCATTGCGCCGACGCCATGGTCTGCATCTCCAATTGCGACAAGATCACCCCCGGCATGCTGATGGCCTCGCTGCGCCTGAACATTCCGACGGTCTTCGTGTCCGGCGGCCCGATGGAGGCCGGCAAGGTCGTCCTGCATGGCAAGAAGCATGCGCTCGATCTGGTCGACGCCATGGTTGCCGCTGCCGACGACAAGATCAGCGATGAGGATGTCCAGGTCATCGAGCGCTCCGCCTGTCCGACCTGCGGCTCGTGCTCGGGCATGTTCACCGCCAATTCGATGAACTGCCTGACCGAGGCGCTCGGCCTGTCGCTGCCTGGCAATGGCTCGACGCTCGCAACCCATGCCGACCGCAAGCGCCTCTTCGTCGAAGCCGGCCACCTGATCGTCGATCTTGCCCGCCGCTATTACGAGCAGGAGGATGCATCCATCCTGCCGCGCTCTGTTGCATCGAAGAAGGCCTTCGAGAACGCCATGGCGCTCGATATCGCCATGGGTGGCTCGACGAACACGGTTCTGCATATTCTTGCCGCTGCGCATGAAGGTGAAGTCGATTTCACCATGGCCGACATCGATGCGCTCTCGCGCCGCGTACCGTGCCTCTCCAAGGTTGCACCGGCGAAGAACGACGTTCACATGGAAGATGTGCACCGCGCCGGCGGCATCATGTCGATCCTCGGTGAGCTCGACAAAGGCGGCCTGATCAACCGCGATTGCCCGACGGTTCACGCCGAAACGCTCGGCGACGCCATCGATCGCTGGGACATCACCCGCACCAACAGCGAAAGCGTGCGCGAATTCTTCCGCGCGGCTCCCGGCGGCATTCCGACCCAGGTTGCCTTCAGCCAGAACGCCCGCTGGGAAGAACTCGATACCGATCGCGAGAAGGGCGTCATCCGCTCCGTCGAGCATCCCTTCTCCAAGGATGGCGGTCTTGCCGTCCTCAAGGGCAATCTGGCGCTCGATGGCTGCATCGTGAAGACGGCCGGTGTCGATGAATCGATCCTGAAGTTCTCCGGCCCCGCCAAGGTCTTCGAAAGCCAGGATGCTGCCGTCAAGGGCATTCTCAGCAATGAGATCAAGGCCGGCGACGTCGTCGTCATCCGCTACGAAGGCCCGAAGGGCGGCCCCGGCATGCAGGAAATGCTCTATCCGACGAGCTATCTGAAGTCGAAGGGCCTCGGCAAGGCCTGCGCGCTCATCACCGACGGCCGCTTCTCCGGCGGCACCTCGGGCCTGTCGATCGGCCACGTTTCGCCCGAAGCAGCCAACGGCGGCACGATCGGCCTGGTGCGCGAAGGCGACATGATCGACATCGACATCCCGAACCGCACCATCAGCCTGCGCGTCGACGACAAGGAACTTGCTGCTCGCCGCGAAGCCCAGAACGCCAAAGGCTGGCATCCGGCGGAAGTGCGCAAGCGCAACGTCACCACGGCGTTGAAGGCCTATGCCGCGTTTGCGACCAGCGCGGATCGCGGCGCGGTTCGCGATCTGGGTGGGAAGTAACTAGACCCCTTCGCCCGCACAGCGGGGAGAAGGTGGACTCGAACGGTCGAGCATAGCTCGGCCGCGAGAGGACGGATGAGGGGCTTTCGAGCTTTATCGCAGCGACGGAGTTTGGCTGTCGCTGCGCTTGCCCATCACCCTAGCCCTCTCCCCGCAGGCGGGACGAGGGGACTGTTGGGGCAAGCCTCTGAATCACAGCAGACCAAGCTCTTACAGCGGCCGATTGATCTGCTTGTAGGTGTCGTTCAGCACCTTCAGGCGCTCCTCATAGGACGTAGTCAGGCAAGCCACGTCAGCTCCGCAAGCCTGCCGCTTCTTCAGCCATTCCGTCTGCTGGTCCTGCATCGTGCCGCGTGCGCCCATGGCGAGAAGGCCTGAGAGCAGGTCGAAGGTCGTCACCATCTTTACGTCGGCATCGTTGAGGGCCCTCACGTCGCAGATCGTCTTCTCGTCCGGTTTCAGGTTCTGTGCCTCGCAATCGAAGCTGGCGGCGTGGGAGATGCCGGCCATGCCCAATGAGATGAGGAAAGTGGCGGCGGCAAGATGGTTCGATCGCATATGTTGCTCCCTTTGACGATTCCCAACGCGAAATGCATGACAGCACGTTTTTGTTCGGCGAGCCTGTTTTTTATCGCCGCAAACCTCCATTTATGCTTCATGCTTCCGCCCTCTTTTCTTTCTAGCGTCGGGCGCTACAACGTTGTTTAAAGAGAATTAAAAAGGGAAATTTCCATGCATGTCCTCCTGAAGCGCACTGCCGTTTCGATGATTGCTCTCGTCATGGCGATGCCGCTTTCCGCTGAGGCTCAAACGGCAAAGACGCTGCCGGAAAGCCAGACGCAGATGCAGCTTTCCTTCGCTCCGCTGGTTAAGCAGACGGCCGGTGCCGTGGTGAACGTCTATGCCGAGCGCGTCGTGCAGCGCCAGTCTCCCTTCGCCGGCGATCCCTTCTTCGAGCAGTTCTTCGGACAGCGCATGCCGAATCGCACCGAGAAGCAATCTTCGCTTGGCTCGGGTGTGATCGTGGAGGCGAATGGTACCGTCATCACCAATAACCACGTCGTCGACGGCGCTGACGATATCAAGATCGCACTTTCGGATGGCCGCGAATTTCCCTGCAAGGTCGTGCTGAAGGACGATCGCGTCGATCTCGCCGTTTTGAAGATCCAGTCGAAGAACGAGACTTTCCCGGTTCTGCCGCTCGGCAATTCCGACGGCATCGAGGTCGGCGATCTCGTGCTCGCGATCGGCAATCCCTTCGGTGTGGGCCAGACCGTAACGAGCGGTATCGTTTCGGCGCTTGCCCGCAACCAGGTCAAGAACGAGGTCGGCTTCTTCATTCAGACCGATGCCTCGATCAACCCCGGCAATTCTGGCGGCGCGCTCGTCAACATGACCGGCGAGCTGATCGGGCTCAATACGGCGATCTTCTCCCAGGGTGGCGGCTCCAATGGTATCGGCTTTGCCATTCCAGCCAACCTGGTCAAGGTTTTCCTTGCCGCAGCCGATCGTGGCGACAAGTCTTTCGAGCGGCCCTATATCGGCGCCACGTTCGAGCCGGTGACATCCGATGTCGCCGAAGCGCTTGGCCTGGACAAGGTGCGCGGCGCGCTGGTGACCAAGGTGGTCGATGGCGGCCCGGCGGCCAAGGCCGGTCTCAAGCCGGGAGAAGTGATCACGGCGCTGAACAATATCTCCATCGAGCATCCGGATGCGCTCGGCTATCGCCTGACGACGGCCGGTCTCGGCGCGACCGTGTCGCTGACCGTGCTCGATACCGGCAAGGAACATCAGACCACGATGACGCTTGCCGCAGCACCGGAATCCATTCCGCGCGATGAGCGGGTGATCGAGGGCAACAATCCCTTCTCCGGCGCAACCGTTGCCAATCTTTCCCCGCGGGTTGCCGATGACCTGCATCTGCCGCCGGATTCCACGGGCGTTGTCATCGAAAGCCTGAAGCAGAACTCGCCGGCCGATCGACTGGGATTTGCCGCGCGTGATATCGTCATTTCCATCAATGGCGTGGCGATCAACACGACCGAGATTCTTCAGCGGACCGTCATGTCAAACCCAAGCTTCTGGCGCGTCGAGATCGAGCGTGACGGCCAGCGTATCAGGCAGTTCTTCCGATGAGCGATGACCTGTTTGCACCGCGGATACCGGAGGAGGTCGCCAACAAGCGGCCTCTCGCCGACCGTCTGCGGCCGCAAACACTGGCAGAAGTCACCGGTCAGGCACATCTGACCGGCGAGGATGGCGTATTGCGCCGGATGATCGAAGCGGGCTCGCTGGGATCGATGATCTTCTGGGGGCCGCCCGGCACCGGCAAGACGACGGTTGCTCGCCTGCTGTCGGGAGAAGCCGGTCTCGCCTTCGAGCAGATTTCGGCGATCTTCTCCGGCGTCGCCGATCTGAAAAAGGTCTTCGAGGCGGCAAGACTGCGCCGCATGGATGGCCGCCAGACCCTGCTGTTCGTCGACGAGATCCATCGCTTCAATCGCGCCCAGCAGGATAGCTTCCTGCCCGTGATGGAAGATGGCACCGTCATTCTAGTGGGCGCAACCACGGAAAATCCGTCTTTCGAACTCAATGCCGCTCTTCTCTCCCGCGCTCGTGTGCTGACGTTCCGCTCTCATGATGAGGAAAGCCTGGAAGAATTGCTGCGCCGGGCTGAGACGGTGGAGGGCAAGCCGCTGCCGCTGACGGAGGATGCCCGCGCCAGCCTGATCCGCATGGCCGATGGCGATGGCCGCTCGGTGCTGACGCTGGCCGAAGAGGTCTGGCGCGCCGCGCGCAAGGACGAGCTTTTCGATCCCGACATGCTGGTCAAGATCGTCCAGCGCCGCGCTCCGGTCTATGACAAGGCGCAGGACGGTCACTATAATCTAATATCGGCGCTGCATAAGTCGGTCCGAGGCTCCGATCCGGACGCCGCGCTCTATTATCTCGCCCGCATGTTCGATGCCGGCGAGGATCCGCTCTATCTCGGCCGTCGGCTGGTGCGCATGGCCGTGGAGGATATCGGGCTTGCCGATCCGCAGGCGCTTGTCATCTGCAATGCCGCCAAGGACGCCTATGATTATCTGGGGTCACCGGAAGGTGAGCTGGCGCTGGCCCAGGCCTGCGTCTATCTCGCCACAGCGCCAAAATCCAATGCCGTCTACACGGCTTTCAAAGCCGCGACCCAGGCCGCCAAGCAAAACGGCTCGCTTCTGCCGCCCAAGCATATCCTCAATGCACCGACCAAGCTGATGCGGACCGAAGGCTATGGCGACGGTTATCGCTACGATCATGATGAGCCGGATGCCTTTTCAGGCCAGAATTACTTTCCGGAGAAGATGGGTCGCCAGACCTTCTACGATCCGCCGGAGCGCGGGTTCGAGCGCGAGATCCGCAAGCGGCTGGACTGGTGGTCGAAGCTGCGCAAGGAACGCGGCGAACGCTAAAGCAATTCCAGGAAAAGTGCGAAGCGGTTTTCCGTCCGGAATTGCGTGAAAACAAAAAGATAGAGCGTTTCGCAATTCGAAGAAAGGCGGAAAGACTCTAGCCGACATCACCTGCCGGCGACATCCTGCGGCGCTTTCTGTATTCGCGGCATTGTTATCCTATCGACCATCTTCACGCTCGATTCCGCCAGGCTCTTGTGACCTTCCATGTCGACGACGAGATGCCAGTGCCCGAGCTCCGGAATGGTGAGCCGGATCGGTGATTTCTTCGCGACGCCGCCGAGAAACTGGTGCTTGAGCGTCTCCGTGAAGCGCTCGAAATTCGAGCCGTTCATCAGCCTGACATTGGCGATGGCCGAGAGGGTGATTTCGATCACCGCTCCGGAGCGCTGTTCCCCGAGATCGTAATGGCTGTAGCGGAAGGCAGGCTTCGACATGGCTTTCTGCTCGTTGGATATCTGGCCGAGAGCTTAACTGAAGGCGAGTTAAGGAAGCGTTGGGCGGGATAGTGCGAAGCCTGCGTGAGGTAGGTTCAGTGCAGATTGGACGAGGCTGGGGCGAAGTCGTTAAGATCGAGTATAGCGCCTTCGGGTGCCAGGCAGATATCGGCCGGATTGTGGTTGCATTCCTCGGCGGCGAAGTGCAGGGCGGCTGCCTCGTTGCGGAATAGGCCGCCGACAAGGCCTTGCCGGTCCTGAACGATCCAGCTGCCGCGGCGGTCGCGGCCGATGATGAAGCGGGCCGGAGCCGACGAAATCGGGCTGTGAGCCGAACGGCGCTGAATATGCTGTGCGTTTGCCATGTCTATGTTTCCTCTTGAATCTCTTCGGTTTCGCTCAGTGTCCGGTCAGGTGCAGCGCCATCTGCAGGGCGCCGGCAATCAGGAGGACAAGCCCGAGGCGCGGAGCGACGGAACGAAGCCCGTTCAGCAATGCGTCCGAGGAGATGGGCCACTCGCTTCTTGCGAGGGCGGCCATGCGAGGGCGTTGGAGGGGGTCGGCGGATAGGCCGGCATGCGTATGGCGTGACATCGTGGTTCCTTTCAGTGTCACCGGCACCGCTGCTCCGATAAGATCATTTCCGGTGCTACGCTGTTGAATCTATGAGGGAGTTGCTAGGTTTTCCATTTGCCTGAAACGGCAAAAATATAAAAATCTCATAGGGATGGCGCGATCTCACAACCCCAGGCGAGAGGCATGGCGCGAGGCAAACCGGCCGCTTCCGTCGAGCTGAAACGGTGTGATTGCTGTCTGGATGGCCATAGCCGTCTCGCTGGTGACGCCGACCAGGGGCAGGCGGACATCCGCGTTGATATCCCTGGCCAGTGACAAGGCGTGCTTGACCGTCGCCGGTTCGCTTTCGCGGGTCAGCGCGCTGAATAACGGCTGCAGGCGCTCGTCGATGGATAGGGCAGCGCTGACGTTGCCGCAGGCGGCCGAATGCTGCATCGATTGAAAGAGCCGCGGAACGATATTGGCAGCTCCCGAAAAGCAGCCATGACCGCCCGCGGCCTTGAAGCCGAGTGCGCTGGCATCGTTCGAGGTAAACAGGCCGAATCGCTCCGGCAGAAGGGGTCGCCAGAGGTCGACGCGTGAGATGTCGCTACTGCCGTCGGCAATCCCGATGATTCCCGGAATCTCCGCGAGCTGCGCGACCGTTGCCGGCGCGAGGTCGATCGCGGTATGCGATGGTTGATTATGGACGATGATCGGCAGCTCGGTCTGCGCTGCAAGTTGCGCGAAATGGTGACGCACACCCTTCTGCGTCGGCTTGGAATAGTAGGGCACCGTCACGAGGGCGGCATCGGCACCAAGTCGCTGCGCCTGCATGGTTTCCTTGATGGTCGTCGCCGTATCGTTGGTTCCCGTTGCAACAATGACAGGCACCTTGTCTTCGGAAAGCTCGATGCAGATTTCAATGGCGCGGATGCGCTCGGCTTCTGTCAGTGTCGGGCCTTCGCCGGTCAACGAACAGACCAGCAGCCCGTCGATGCCGCTCAGTAGCTGCCATTCCACATGCGCCATCAGGGCGACGCTATCGAAAGCGTCATCGTGAAACGGGGTAACAAGCGCGGTGATCGCACCGCCGATGCGTCTCTGAAAAGTCGGACTGCTCATGTCGGCTGCGTCTCAGAGGTAATGCAGTACGATGAAAAGCTCCAGGCCGCCGAGAAGCAGACCGAAGGCGAACATGGCCTGAAAAGTGCGCCTTTCGCGGATCTGATGATTGTCAAGCGGGCGCTGGCGCCGGCCTTTTACGCCCAAGGCCGATACCTTAACGCGGTGATGTTTCTCGTCACTGTTATGAACGAGGACGCGGATGGATTCCGAAAGACTGGGCGCGTGCGTGTCGAGCATGGGATCTATCTCCATATTCCACCGCAAGCGTAACGCCGGCCCCCATAGGAAATCCATTCGAGGTGAAAGGCGAAGAAGTAAGTGAGATATAAAGGGCCGGCAGCCCGGATTTTCCCCCGGCAGCTGGCTCGTGGCCCGCCGCCGGAAAGGAAGATGGCGTTGGCGATAATCGACTGCCTGCTAGGCAGAATCCTGCCGGTTCTTCTGGTCGAGCTGCGTCACCAGCGCCAGGATGGTTGCCGAGACCGGCGTCGGCACATTTGCGAGCTTGCCGAGCGAAACGACGACACCGACGAGAGGCGTGATTTCCAGCGCCTTGCCGGCAAGCAGATCCTGCAGCATCGAGGTGCGCACAGGGCCGATCTGACGCGAGCGGTCGAGGCGCTCTTCGATCGACATGGCGATATGGCATCCCAAAGCCTCAGCGACAGCCTTCACTTCGCTCATTACCTCGCCAACCATGGCTGCCAGCGGTGGATCATCCATGATGTCGGACATCAATCCCCTGGTCAGCGCGCTGATCGGATTGAAGGCGGCGTTGCCCATCAGCTTGCTCCAGATATCGTCGCGGATGCGTGTGGAAACGGAGACGTTGACGCCCGCTCTCTGCAGCAGTGCCGCGATGGCCTCGATGTCTGCGGTCGTCTCGCCGGAGGGCTCGCCGAGGATGAAATGGCCGTTGTTGGCGAGCTTGACCTCGCCGGGGACGACGACTTCCGCTCCCTGATAGGCAACGCAGCCGATCACGCGCTCCGGCCCGATCAGGCGCCGGAGATCGCCGTTCGGATCGAGTTCCTCCATCTGGTGTTCCGCATGGCCGCTCTGCCTGTCCCGGTGAAAATACCACCACGGCACGCCGTTGAGGATCATGACGACGCGAGTGCCCGAATGCAGCAGTTTTGCAATTCCGGGGACAGCTGCAGCGAGCTGATGGCCCTTGAGCCCGGTGATGACGAGATCCTGCGGCGGCAGCTCGCCCGCATCGGCCGTTGCCGTCATCCGCGCCACGAGAGGGCTATCCGCGCCGGCTTCCCAGAGGCGTATGCCGCCAGTGCGAATGGCCTCCAGATGAGCTCCGCGTGCGACGGCGGAGACCTGCGTCTGCGCTCCTGCAGAGGAAGCGAGCTTTGCGGCAATGGTGCCACCCAGCGCGCCGGCGCCGTAGACACAGATGTTCTTGAAGGGAGAGGATGTCATGCTTGATGCTCCAAATGAGATCACGTGCTCGGAAAAGATATGTCGCGCTTTCGATTTGGCGAAGGGTCTTCGAGGCTTCAGGCAATTGAGACTGAAAATCGCCGAACCTTCCTCCAAACTACACGCTTATGGAAATTTCACCATGCTCGCCGGAGCGTGAGTGAAATCAATCCGGCAAAGGAAACCGCTTTTCTGCCGGCATCGATCGCTGGATTTCCGTCGTGCCGTTTAAGGAGCAATGGCAGCGCAATATCTATCGCGAAGGGCTGCAACGCGCCGGCTTCTGGAAGCCTGGTTCGAATGGATGATTGCCGCGATCAGCATGAGTGTTTTCCGATCATCACGCGCTCGGGCTAGTCTTTACCACAATCGCATCCTAACCTCCGCTAGATCGCTCTGGACCAAGGACAACCGGTGCGATATCGATTTCTCAATTGTCCTTTCTAAGTTGATGAATTCGCCGGGGAAGATCGTTGCGTTTCGAAGCCCTCAACCGTCTCTGGGACAGCGTTCGGGAGACCAGCCATGATTTCCGTGCCTCGACGGATGTGTTTCCCGTCGTGGATATCGAAAAGCTGAGTGCGACCCTCGACCTGAAGGAGAAGGGCGCTGCCGCCGGGCGCCAGAACCGGCCGCCGCCGGATGCCCAGTCGCTTGACGAGACGGAGCAGCGCATCGTCGCCTGGGTCGAAGCGGAGAAGAAGAGTTCCTACCAGATCCTCGAAGACCAGTTCCAGACCTTCGACAGCCGCTTGCGCAACCTCGATTTCGAAGGACAATTCGGGCTGATCCGCCAGGCAAACGCTTCCAGTGTCTCCGATTTCAAGGCGGAGGTGGCAAGCGGCGTCGACGAGCTTCACGGCCTGCGCCGCAAACTGAAGACGGCCGAGGATGAAATGGTGGGCTTCAAGGCCAGGCATAAGCTGCAGCGCGCCGCGAAGGTTTCCAGCCGTGCGGCATGGGGCTTCAAGGTCTCGCTGATCGTCTTCCTCGTGCTCATCGAAATGGTGATGAACGGTAGCTTTCTGGCCAAGGGAAGCGAACAGGGCATCGTTGGCGGTGTGACGGAGGCGGCTGCCTTCGCTATCCTGAACATCGGCACAGCGTTGATGTTTTCCTTCTTCTGCGTCCGCTTCCTCGTGCATCGATCCCTTGCGCTGAAGCTGCTTGGCCTGCTCGGTCTCGTCGCCTATGTCGCCGTCGCCCTGGGGATCAACATCGCGCTGGCACATTATCGCGAGGTCTCAGCGACGATCCTGAGCGGAGCCGGTGCCGAGGTGATTCAGCGCCTGAAGACGGCGCCTCTCGGACTGCAGGAGCTGAACTCCTGGATGCTCTTTGCCATCGGCCTGATGTTCTCGCTCGTCGCCTTCATCGACGGCTGCTATCTGACCGACCCCTATCCGGGCTTCGCCGGCGTCCAGAAGCGGCTCGATGCGGCGAGGGACAATTATATCGACCGCAAGCTCGATCTGATCGAGGATCTCCGCGAGATCCGCGACGAGCACAACGGCAAGATCGAGGAGATCATCCGCGACCTCTCGCTGCGCCGGCAGGAAACGGCTGCCATCATCGCGCATCGTGCGAGGACCGCGGGCCTTTTTGCCGAACACCAGAACCATCTCGAGCGGGCCGCCAATGTGCTGCTCACCTCCTACCGCGACGCCAACCGGGCCGGGCGCACCGAGCCGGAGCCATCCTACTTCAATGCCGCCTACAAGATGGAGCGCCTGACACCTGTCATCCGCAGCGAAGAGGAATGGGACGACAAGGTGCTGGGCTCGCGCATCCAGGGTGCGCAGACGGAGCTTTCGGAGCAGATCAAGCGGATCGGCGATGAATTCGAGCGCGCCATCGAAAAATACCACCAACTCGATAATCTATTCCCGGAGAGCATCCTTGGCTCGACGCAAGCGGCGTAGCCGGCGCGGCGGATCCGCCGGTCTCATCATCGCAACGGTTTGTCTCGCCGTCCTGTCCCTCGGGATCGTCGGGGCCTATGGCTGGCTGCGCTACAAGGCGAGCGGCAATGTCGCCATCGACCAGGCGTCGCTCTGCCCTGTGGACGGCCCGAAGGCGGAAACCGCCATTCTGCTCGATGTCACCGATCCGATATCGGACACGACGGCGCTCGATCTGCGCAACCAGTTCCAGAAGATCGTTGCGGATGTGCCGATCGGCGGCGCGATCGATATCTATGCGCTCACCGAGAAGGAGGGTGAACTGATTCAGACCTTCCACGGCTGCAACCCCGGAAGCGGCGCGAGCGTCGACGAATGGACCAGCAACCCGCGCCTGGCGCAGGCGCGATGGGAAAAGGGTTTTCAGAAGCCGCTCGCCGATATCGCCGGCAAGCTGACCGCGGGCGAGTCCGGCAGGCTGTCGCCGATCATGGCCGCCATCCAGAAGATCAATCTCGAGGTCTTTGCCAATGCACCGGTCGGCTTGCCGAAGCGCCTCTACATCGCTTCCGACATGATCGAGCACACGGCCGCCTTCTCGAACTACCGGGACGGCGTCTCCTACCAGAAATACCAGCACAGCCCAGCAAACGACCAGTTTCGCACCTCATTGAATGGCGCCACGGTCAAGATCCTTGCCTTTCAAAGGCCCAACATGAAGTTCAGCATGGAGGATCTTGCGAATTTCTGGGCGCAATGGATCAAGAACAGCAACGGTGATTTCGGCGGCTTCGTGCGGTTGGAGGGGATACGCTGATGGCCAATACCGACGCCAGATATCTCATCCGGGATTATGGGCCGATGGTGCTGTTCGCCTCCATCACCATCGGCGGCATGATCTTCATCTGGTCGTCGAAGCTCATGGGCTGGTCACTGCCCATCGTGACGGGTGTGCCGCTGGTGTTGATGGGGATCTACTTCATCGTATCGCTGGCCGTTGCCGGATTCCGGCTGCACAACGAGCAGGCGGGCGACAACCTCTATTACATGGGTTTTCTCTTCACGCTATCGAGCCTCGGCGTATCGCTCTATCTCTTCGCCGGTGAAACATCGATCGAGACCATCGTCCGCAACTTCGGCATCGCCGTCACCTCGACCATTGCCGGCGTGACGCTGCGCATCCTCTTCAACCAGATGCGGCGCGACCCGATCGATATCGAGCGCAGCGTCCGCCACGAGCTTGCCGAGATGACGCGGCGCGTGCGCACTGAACTCGACTCCTCCTCGCGCGAATTCTCACACTACCGGCGCGTCAGCAACCAGATGCTGTCGGAAGGGTTCGAGGAGATCGCACGGCAGGCCGAACGCAACGGTCAGGAGATCAACAAGATCTTGGAAATGCTGGCAAAGCAGGCGGTGACGCCAATCAACGACGCGGCCGCACAGCTGACGGCGACGACCTCGCAGCTGTCCGAGATCATCGGGACCTTCGGCACCGCCGTCGAAAATGTCGGCAAGAAGCTGGATGAGATCCGCGCGCCGGAGGATGTCGTGCGCGCCGAGTTGGCGCCGGCGATTGCCGCCATCAAGGAGATGTCGGAGGCGCAGTTGCAGCCGCTGCGCAATATCGAGCTCGCGCTCGGTCGCGTGGCCGAAGCGATGGGGCAGGCACCACTGCCGAAACCAATGGCCGATGGCGACATCGCTGCGGAGCCCGAGGCCGTGCCGCGAAAACGCTGGTGGCATCTATGGTAGCAGGAGGCCCGGACAGCACGCCGAAACTGGAGCACAAGGGCTATAATCGTGGCCTGATCCTTGGCCTGACGATGGCCGAATCCATGCTGCTTCTGGTTTTCTGCCTGTTGCTCGTGGCCGCCGCCTTGATTTCGTCGGAGAGAAACAAGCGCTATGAGGTCGAGCGCAAGCTTGAAAAGGCTGAACAGCAGGTGGCCTTGCTGGAGAAGAAGCGCGCCGAGCAGGCGGCCGAGATCGTGCTTCTCCAGTCCAAGGTCGTCTCCGGCGATCTCTCCGCTGCCGACAAGGCCGTGGTGGACAAGCAATGGCGAGAGCTGGTGCTGGCGAAAGAGGCACTCGACAGCATGGCGGATCAGGGCGCGACGACGGCTGATCTGCAATCGCTTTCCAAGGTAGCCGCCGTTCTGAAAGAACATGACGTCTCGCTAAAGGCGGCGCCCGATGAGATCAACAGGCTTCTGGCTGGAAACGGAGGCGGGAAGGGCATGCACGACTGGCCGCCTATCATCAATCTTGACGACGCCAAGAAGAACTATTTCCAGTCGGGAAGCGCCGAGCTTACGGGCACCTTTTCACAGCTGCTCAGCACGACGATCACGGACGAAATCGCCAGCAATCTGAGCCTCTACGGCGCCAATATCGTCGAGGTCATCGGCCATACGGACGAACAGCCATTGGCGCGGGAAAAATCCAATCTCGATGATACGATCATCGGCGCGATGGACGGCAAGCTGCCGGTATCGGCATTGCTACCCGCCGACAATGCCGGGCTTGGCCTTGCCCGCGCCATTGCCGTCGCCAATGTGCTTAAGGCCAATCCCAAGCTGAAAGATGCCACCATCCTGCCGATGTCTGCCGCACAGCTGATCCTGCCCGGCGACACCGTCACCTCGGGCCAGCGTGGCGCCGTCGAAACGCGCCGCCGCATCGAAATCCGCGTGCGGGGCAGGGCGGCGCCCGTTGCCGTGATCAATGCCGGTGCTGCACCCTCCACCGACACGCAATAATGCGGAGCGGCATGACCATCAGCTCCGCAATCCCGGCGCTTCATACCCGGTGCGCTCCACATATTCCGTGTAGCCGCCGGTATATTGGTGGATGCCTTCCGGCGTCAGTTCCAGCACGCGGTTGGAAAGTGCGGCCAGGAAATGCCGGTCGTGCGAGACGAACAGCATCGTGCCCTCATATTGCGACAGCGCCTCGATCAGCATTTCCTTGGTGTCGAGATCGAGATGGTTGGTCGGCTCGTCCAGCACCAGCAGGTTCGGCGGATCGAAGAGCATGATCGCCATGACGAGCCGAGCCTTCTCGCCGCCCGACAGCACGCGGCATTTCTTTTCCACGTCGTCGCCGGAAAAGCCGAAGCAGCCGGCGAGCGCGCGTAGCGAGCCCTGACCGGCCTGCGGAAAATCATGTTCGAGCTGCTGGAATACGGTGCGCTCTCCATCGAGCAGATCCATGGCGTGCTGGGCAAAATATCCCATTTTCACACTGGCGCCGAGTGCAACGCTGCCTTCATCAGGCTGCGCCGAGCCGGCAACCAGCTTCAGGAGTGTGGATTTACCGGCGCCATTGATGCCCATGATGCACCAGCGCTCGCGGCGCCGCACCATGAAATCCAGCCCTTCATAGATGGTGCGGCTGCCATACTTCTTGTGGACGTTCTTCAATACGGCCACGTCTTCGCCCGAGCGCGGCGCCGGCTGGAATTCGAAGGCGACGGTCTGGCGGCGCTTCGGCGGCTCGACACGATCGATCTTTTCCAGCTTCTTCACGCGGCTCTGCACCTGCGAAGCATGCGAAGCGCGTGCCTTGAAGCGCTCGATAAACTTGATTTCCTTGGCAAGCATCGCCTGCTGGCGCTCGAACTGCGCCTGCTGCTGTTTCTCGTTCTGGGCACGCTGCTGCTCGTAGAACTCGTAGTCGCCCGAATAGCTGGTCAGGTTGCCGGCATCGATTTCGATGATCTTGCTGACGATGCGGTTCATGAACTCGCGGTCGTGCGAGGTCATCAGGAGTGCGCCCTCATAGCCCTTAAGGAAGGATTCGAGCCAGATCAGGCTTTCGAGATCGAGATGGTTGCTCGGCTCGTCGAGCAGCATGACGTCGGGGCGCATCAAGAGGATGCGGGCGAGCGCCACGCGCATCTTCCAGCCGCCAGACAGCGCGCCGACATCGCCGTCCATCATCTCCTGGCTGAAGCTCAGGCCATCAAGCACCTCGCGGGCGCGGCCCTCAAGAGCGTAGCCATCGAGCTCTTCATAGCGCGCCTGCACCTCGCCATAGCGCTCGATGATCTCATCCATCCTGTCCGCCTGGTCCGGATCGCTCATCGCGGCTTCCAGCTCGCGAAGCTCGGCGGCAACCGCGCTGACCGGCCCGGCGCCTTCCATGACTTCCGCCACGGCACTGCGCCCCTCCATCTCGCCGACATCCTGATTGAAGTAGCCGATGGTAACGCCCTTATCGACCGAAACCTGCCCCTCATCGGGTTGCTCCTGCCCCGTGATCATCCGGAAAAGCGTCGTCTTGCCGGCGCCGTTCGGCCCCACAAGACCGACGCTCTCGCCCCTGTTGAGCGCAGCGGACGCCTCGATGAAGAGGATGCGATGACTGTTCTGCTTGCTGATATTCTCGATACGAATCATGATTACGCGAGGCCCGAAGAAAGTCTTGGCGCCTTATGCCAAGGGTCGTGCGCTCTCTCGCAGCTTTTGGCACTTGGCGCAAGCTCCATGGTTTTGCTGCCGGACCGATGGATTCAGAGCAGCCGCACTTCTTTCGAAGATATGTTGCGAGCGCCCCAATTCGTACAGATCGGGCGGTTTCAGGCTGGCGTCCCCATTGAGCCACGCGGATATTGTGCCCGCCGGTGTCGTGTCTGGTTGGAGGCGGGATGCGGGGAAACCGAACGATGGGCGCCTTTATCGAGGCACCAGTTGGTCTGCAGTTCGGGTGCGATAAGGGGGCACATATGCAAATGGTTGCGGAAGCAAGCGAGGTCGATGTCCTGGATGCGGCTCTAAGGCGCTCATGGAGTGAAGTTCAGGGATGGGTTGGTGACAGAATCCCGCACATCCTGAAATTTGTTCGCGAGCTGCACGATACACGCAAGATAGAAGGCGACATCCTGGAGATTGGCGTCCATCACGGCAAACTGTTCTTCCTGCTCTCTGCCGCATCACGGGACAACGAACGCTGTATTGCGGTTGATCTGTTCGAGGATCAGCAGAAGAATCTCGATCACAGCGGTAAGGGATCGCTGGCCATATTCAATCAGCACCTGCAGGAGCTTTTTCCCGACTATATCTCCCGTGTAACGGCGATCTCGGCCGACAGCATGTCGTTGACACCGGCGACCGCGCGTGAGCGACTGGGTGTGACCGGGGTGCGCCTGATGTCCGTCGATGGAGGCCATACAGTCGCACACGTCATGAATGACATGGAGATCGCCCAGGAGCTGCTCGTTCCCGGCGGCATCATATTGCTCGACGATTTTCTCGGTGTGCATTGGCCGACAGTGACTGAGGGATTCTATCGATATATGCAGATTGCCAATCGGCGGCTGGCGCCGTTTCTGATCTTTCAGAACAAGCTTTTTCTGACCACTTTTTCCGAACAGCCGGAGACACTGACAAGATTGCGCAGCTTCTTGGATCGGACTTTGCCGAATGAGATTCACTCTGGACACTGGCGTTACGCGACGGTCGGCGATCACAGCGTTCTTTCGTTCGCATAGGTTGACGTGTCGTCGAAGCGGGGAGTGCCGACGCCCGATGGCAATACCGGGAAGGTTCCTGTGCAATGAAAAATCGTCGCTGCCGGCGGCATGTTCCTACAGCTGGCTCAACGCAATGGATATGAAATTTCTCAGCGATGCGACGGATTCCAGTCTGTTGTGACGTTTATTCAGACGGGACCGTGAAAGATCAGCTGGCGCTTGATTATATCTGGCGAATTGCTGGCTCCTCAAACAGAAACGAGGAATTCAGCCATGCCCGCGTTTTCCGTCCGCTTTCAGCAAAGCTTGCCTATGAGTATCTCACGAGATATCGCAATTCTATTGCTTAGTGTGATGCTGATCGCCACCACCGGATCATCCGAAGCGTGGTCTGCAAACGCAATCTCCCGCCATGCAAAGCTCCATCAGCCGGTCAAGCAGATCGCGGACCAGCGCGTGTTCATCGACACGCCGGACGGGAAGGGGGAGCTGCCCGTCTACGCCGATCATGCGATCGACACGGCTGCACCCGAGGTGACGACGGTGCTGGTCGTGATCCACGGTACGCTTAGAAACGCCGATGCCTATTATGCGACCGGGGAGAAGCTGCTGGCGAAGGCGGGCGATGTGGCGAAGGGGACGATGGTTGTCGCGCCGCAGTTCCTGATCAGGCCGGATGTCAAGGCATTCTCGCTGTCCGCGCAGACCCTGGCCTGGACGCAAAACGGGTGGAAGGGCGGAGAAGCCGCGCGCCAGCCGGCGCCGATCAGTTCCTTCGCCACGCTCGATGCCTTGCTTGGGCATTTCAGTGATCGTCGCCTGTATCCATCGCTGAAGACTATCGTCGTGATGGGGCACTCGGCGGGAGCGCAATTGGTCCAGCGCTATGCGGTGGTCGGGCGCGAAGCGGAAAGCCTGGCGAGTGCCGGCATCTCCGTCCGCTACCTCGTCGCCAATCCGTCGAGTTACCTCTATTTCGACAATGAGCGACCGGCGTTGCCGGATCAGCAGGCGGCATTGGCCTCATGCCCGAAGGCAACGCAATGGCGTTACGGGCTTGCCGGCGCGCCGCCATATGTGTCCTCGCAGGACCCTAAGCTGCTCGAAACGAGATATGCCGCGCGTAATGTCGTTTACTTGCTGGGGGAGACGGACACGAACCCCTACACCCATTTCATCGATCGCTCCTGCGGGGCAATGGCGCAAGGACCATACCGGCTCGCACGCGGGCTGACCTACTTCGACTATATGAAAAAGCGGCATCCGTCCGAACTCGATCAGAAGGTCGTCGAGGTGCCCGGCGTGGGGCATGACGACGAGGCGATGTTCACATCCGATTGCAGTATTTCTGTCTTGTTCGATCGACCAATTCCACAATCCTGCCCGGTCGTCGCGGGAACGTCTAAAGCGCCAGGAACGCAGCGGTAGCATTCTTCGAGCGAGCGACCTCGTCCCTTATGCGTCAGCCCCGATATGCCGGCCGCGGACGTGCGGATCGCGTTTTCCGGAGGATCGGCCGTTCTATGAACAGGTAGCAAACGATCGTGAAGGCGAGCGAACCCAATGCAATGAACACGGGCTGCGTGCCGTGAGGCACCCCGATACGCAACAGCAGCGCCGTTGCCAGGACACCCATCAGCACATGCCAAACGTAAATGGAATAGGACGCATCTCCCAGGAAATGTAGGAATGCCAGCCGCGGCACGCCTCGTTCCCGTTCCGCGAAAACAGCGCCTGACAACAGCAACACTGCCGGTATGCCCCAGCGGATAGCCCGTTCCAAGTGGATCAGCGGGTCACTCGCCACAAGCAACGCGACTGCGACGATCATCAAGCCGATAGCGGCGGAAAAAGGCAGCCGAAAGCCCTGTTTCCACAGGTGCCCGATGATGATGCCGGCAGCAAATTCCAGAATGACCGGTTGTGTGAAAACACTGAAGTAGCCGAGAGGCAGCAGGTAGTGCGCAATCACGATGGTCACGAAGGCTGCCATCAGGAGCCATAGCCGCCTGAATTCCGGCAGAAGCAGTGAAATCGAAAAGATGAGATAGAAGAACATCTCGTAGGACAAGGTCCATCCCTGCTCGACAACCGGGTGCAGCGCTTCGTCCTTCATGAGGGGCACGAAGAACAGCGAGCCGATCAAGTTCTCCATGCTTGAATTCGCGTCGAAGAAGAATTGCGGCTTCAGCACGGCGACGATGAAGGTTGCCGCCGTCGCAATCCAGTAGAGCGGCACGATCCTGATGAGCCGGCGCCACATGAATTCCTGCGGACCGAGCGATCGTCCGTCGGTCGTGACCCACATGATGAAGCCGCTGATGACGAAGAATATGTCGACACCCGCCGCACCACTCTTGAAGTCCAGGCCGTATGTTTCGCAGACATGGAAGCAAAGAACGGAAATTGCGGCGATGGCCCGCAGATATTGAATGCTCGTGATATCGCTGCCGGTTTTCAAAGCGGTGCCTCGCGCGACTGAAATGCCATCGCCGGGACCTTGCGGACCGATGGAGCGATAGGGAATGAGTCGAAAGGCCGGACACTCACGCAGAATGATTTGGAGGGCCGGCGGACCGAATGTTGCTGGCAGCAACACTTCCAATGAAAATGGATGATTTCCCGCCGGTTTCGTGACCGAAATCGGGCATTTGGGATGCGGAGGGCCTACTGCGATGAATTCGGAGGCCTTCATGTGGTTGGCCTATCGGTTGACGATTCCGTCGGCCTTTGTCCACCCATTCAGGCAGCCCGATCACTGAATTACATGTTTCGGCCGCAATAGGGTTGGCCCGCTTGGGCTTTCAGTGATGAGCTTGGAACGGCGGCTGCTTGTTCCTTTTGCGTCCATTTGACGATTGGCGTAATCCGCAACAGTGATGGCATGTTCCGCCAATGATCTGCCGCCAGCGAGCTTCTATTTGTGATCTTGCGAACAGAGAGGCAGATATGAGCAATACACGCAAGAAAACAGCGCTGGTGACCGGCGCATCCTCCGGCATGGGCAAGGAAATCGCCAAGCGCCTCATCAGCGATGGCTTCAGGGTCTATGTGGCGGCGCGCAGCATCGACAAGATGCTGGATCTCGAACGCCTTGGTGCACGTGCCCTGCAGATGGACGTGTCGGACGACGACGAGATCAAGGCGGCCGTTGGGATCATTCTCGCAGAAAGCGGCGGCGTCGATGTCCTTGTCAACAATGCAGGCTTCGGACTGTATGGACCAGTCGAAGACATCGCCATGGACGAGGCGAGATATCAGTTCGAAGTCAATGTCTTCGGCCCGGCGCGCTTGACCCAGCTTCTCTTGCCCGCGATGCGCCAGAGGGGCTCCGGCACCATCGTCAACATCACCTCGATGGGCGGCAAGATCTATACGTTGCTCGGTGCGTGGTACCATGCCACAAAGCATGCGCTCGAGGGCTGGTCGGATAGCCTGCGGCTGGAACTGGCCCCGTTCGGCATCGATGTCGTTGTCATCGAACCAGGCCTGATCGAGACAGGATTTGGCGATGTGGTCGCCGACGGCCTTGTGAAGCGCTCCGGGGCAGGTCCCTATGCCAAGGTCTCGCAAGCCGTCGCCAAGACCACGAGGGCGACCTATGGCCATGGGCGCGGCACGGATTCGAAAGTGATCGCGGATGTCGTCTCGGCTGCCGTGCATGCGAGAAGGCCGCGGACGCGCTATGTCGCCGGCAAATATGCCAAGCCGATGATTGCGATCCGCAAATGGCTCGGTGATCGGATGTTTGATCGCATCATCATGAGCCAGATGCGCTAACATTTCCCGAGGCGGATGACAGACGAGCGCACTTCTGCGAGATCGGGCTTAGAGGGTCGACTGAGATGAGTGTGATGCCAGCAGATAAATGCAAGGTGCCGCAGGCCTTCTGGCGTGCGGTCGAGCGGATCGGCTTGCCACCGTCTGCGGTTCTGCGTCAGGCCGGTTTGCCCGCCACGTTGTATCTGGGCGAGAATGGCATGGTGACGACCTCGCAGTATTTTGCGATCTTCAGGGCGCTCGAAGAGTTGATGCCGGAGCCTGCGCTCGGACTTCGGCTTGTCCGCGAGGCGGATACGGCGGTTCATCCACCATCGACCTTGGCCGCCTTTCACGCCAGGGATTATCGCGATGCACTTTACCGGGTCGCGCGCTTTAAGCGGCTCTGCACGCCCGAGCAACTGAGTCTCCATGAGGATAAAGGCGAAGTCTCGATCACAAGCAACTGGATTTACGCGACCGAGCCTGAGCCCAGGATCGCCACGGACGTTGCCTTCGCCTTCCTGATCGAGCTTGGTCGCCGCGGAACCGGCCAAGCTCTGACGCCGATTCGGGTCGAGTTCATGCGCTCCGGGCCAAAGAGCGATCTGTATCAGTTCTTTTTCGGGTGTCCTGTGAAGTATGGTGCTCCGCAGAACAGGCTCGTCCTGAAATCGGCCGATCTTGACCGGCCGTTTCCGGGCCACAATCCGGAGCTCCTGGAAATCCTCACGCCGGCGCTTGCTGCCGCCATGGGTGAACTGCAGGCCCGCAGTTCCATTGGCGACCAGGTGAAAGTTGTCCTGAAGCGATCGCTTGCAAGCGGACGTCCGGAGTTGTCGCAGATAGCGCAGGATCTCAACATGAGCGAGAGAACGCTGCAACGGCGCATCACCGATGAGGGCAACACCTTTCGCGAGCTTCTGTCGGAAGCGCGCCAGGAACTCGGACGGCAACTCCTGTCCAACCCATCCACCGACATCGACGAGGTCGCATGTCTTCTAGGCTATCAGGATCGCAGTTCCTTCTATCGCGCCTTTCGTGACTGGGAGGGGCTGACGCCTCTGCAATGGCGCGAGCTGAACGAACGGGATGCCTCGCAATTCAATTCGCTGCATTGATGCAGATTCCTGAAGACCGAATACCAAGGGATCGGCTCATGAATCGCACTCGGTGCGTAATTGGGGCGCGCCAGTATCTTCGGGTAACGCAAGTTGGCGTATGGCGCCTGTCACCCGACGTTCGATTTCTATCATAGTTGATTCTTGTCTTGTTCCGCGAAGTACTTCCGGGCACCGAAGTGCCCGGAAAGGATGCCTGGTTGTCCGCCCAAAAGGTCACGTTAATGACATCAGAATGGCCAATGACAACCTAATGGCGCGTTCCGTGTGCGATCAGATGCTCAGCTGCAGCCACTCGTAGCTCCACACGTGTCGCACTTCTCGCAAGTTCCATTCCGGACCATCGTGAAGTTCTGGCACTCCGTGCACATGTTACCGGTGTAGCCCTGCATGATGGAGCGGGCGCGGCGTTCGGATTCGAGCTTCTTGGCTTCGGTCTTGGCCGTTGCCGCGTCGCTTGCGGCCTTGTCGGTGAAGAGGCCGGTGGTTTCAGCGGTTTCGTTCGCCAGTTCCTCTGCAATCTCTTCGGCCAATTCCTTCGCGCGCTCCTCATAGTCGCGCTTGAAGGCGACGACTTCGGAGGTCGAGACCGCGCTCGCCGGCTCCAGCTTGCGCGCCGTGTTGCCGGCAAAGGCGGTCACGGTCGAAAGCGAGGCTCCGCGGACCGGGGCGCCAGATGCCGAACCCTTGGCTTCGGCTGCCGGACGTTCGCCGCTGGTCGGAACCAGTGTCGGCTTGTAACCGCGGGTCAGGCCCTTGGAGACGACATCGGCCTTGCCTTCGGAAACACCGCGGCCGAGCGCCGTGTTGTTGAAGTCCGAGGTGTCGACATGGGCAAGATCGTGACGGCCGAGATAGGAGATCGCCAGCTCGCGGAACACGTAGTCGAGGATCGATGTGGCGTTCTTGATGGCGTCGTTGCCGGTGACGATGCCGGCCGGCTCGAACTTGGTGAAGGTGAAGGCGTCGACATATTCCTCGAGCGGCACGCCATACTGCAGGCCGAGCGAGACGGAGATCGCGAAGTTGTTGATGAAGGCGCGCAGAGCCGAGCCTTCCTTGTTCATGTCAAGGAAGATTTCGCCGAGACGGCCATCGTCATATTCGCCGGTGCGCAGGAAGATCGTGTGTCCGCCGATCTTGGCCTTCTGGGTGTAGCCCTTGCGGCGACCGGGAAGCTTTTCCTGCGTGCGCACGACCTTCTCGATCACGCGCTCGACGATCTTTTCCGTGATGGTGACGGCCTGCGCGGCGGCCGGCGCCTGCAGGAATTCCTCCAGCGCATCCTCGTCGCTGTCATCCTCGATCAGCGAAGCGTTCAGCGGCTGGCTGAGCTTGGAGCCGTCGCGGTAAAGAGCGTTGGCCTTGAGGCCGAGCTTCCAGGACAGCATGTAGGCGTTCTTGCAATCCTCGACGGTCGCCTCGTTCGGCATGTTGATCGTCTTGGAGATCGCACCCGAGATGAAGGGCTGAGCGGCCGCCATCATGCGGATGTGGCTTTCGACCGAGAGGTAGCGCTTGCCGATCTTGCCGCAGGGATTGGCGCAATCGAAGACGGCGAGGTGCTCGTTCTTCAGGAACGGCGCGCCTTCCAGCGTCATGGCACCGCAGACATGGATGTTGGCGGCCTCGATGTCCTTCTTGGAGAAGCCGAGATGGTCGAGCAGGTTGAAGCTCATATCGGCCATCTGCTCGTCGGAAACCTTCAGCGTGCCCTTCAGGAAGTCGGCGCCGAGCGTCCACTGGTTGAAGACGAACTTGATGTCGAATGCGCTCTTCAGAGCGGCGTTGACGGCATCGATCTTCTCAGCCGTAAAGCCCTTGGCTTTCAGCGTCGAGGGGTTGATGGCGGGAGCCTGGTTCAGGTTGCCATGGCCGACGGCATAGGCCTCGATCTCGGCGATCTGGCTTTCGGAGTAGCCGAGAGCGCGCAGCGCTTCCGGAACGGCACGGTTGATGATCTTGAAGTAGCCGCCGCCGGCGAGCTTCTTGAACTTTACGAGAGCGAAGTCCGGCTCGATACCGGTCGTGTCGCAATCCATGACGAGGCCGATGGTGCCGGTCGGCGCGATCACGGTTGCCTGGGCGTTGCGGTAGCCGTGCTTTTCGCCGAGTTCCAGCGCCTTGTCCCAGGCGGCCTTGGCATGGGCAACGAGATCCTGGTCCGGATTGTCGGAATGGATCAGCGCCACCGGATTGACCGACAGGTTCTCATAGCCCGAGGTCTCGCCATAGGCGGCGCGGCGATGGTTGCGGATGACGCGCAGCATGTTCTCGCGGTTCGGCTTGAACATCGGGAAGGTCCCGAGTTCGGATGCCATTTCAGCCGAGGTCGCATAGGCGATGCCGGTCATGATCGCCGTCAGCGAGCCGGCGATGGCGCGGGCTTCGTCCGAGTCATAGGGAATGCCCGACGACATCAGCAGGCCGCCGATATTGGCGTAGCCGAGGCCGAGCGTGCGGTATTCGTAGGAGAGTTCGGCGATACGGCGCGAGGGGAACTGCGCCATCATCACGGAGACTTCGAGAACGACGGTCCAGAGGCGGACGGCATGCTCGTAATCGGCAATGTTGATGCGCTTCGTCGCTGCATCCTTGAAGGTCATCAGGTTCAGCGAAGCAAGGTTGCAGGCCGTGTCGTCGAGGAACATGTATTCCGAGCACGGATTGGAGGCGCGGATCGGGCCGGCAGCCGGGCTGGTATGCCAGTCGTTCATCGTCGTGTTGAAATGCAGGCCCGGATCGGCCGATGCCCAGGCGGCGTAGGAAATGGACTCCCAGAGGTCGCGGGCCTTCAGCGTCTTGATGATCTTGCCGTCCTTGCGGGCGGTCAGGTGCCATTCGCCGTCATTCTCGACGGCGCGCAGGAAGTCGTCCTTGATGGAGACGGAATTGTTGGAGTTCTGGCCGGATACGGTCAGATAGGCTTCCGAATCCCAGTCCGTGTCGTAGGTCTTGAATTCGAGATCCTTGTAGCCCTGGCGGGCGAACTGGATGACGCGCTGGACGTAGTTTTCCGGAACCTGGTCCTTCTTGGCAGCGCGGATCTCGCGCTTCAGGGCAGGGTTCTTGGCCGGATCGAAGCAATCGTCATTGTCGCCTTCGCAATTCACCGTCGCCTTCATGATCGCCTTCAGGTGCTTGGCGACGATCTTCGAGCCGGTCACGAGAGCGGCAACCTTCTGCTCTTCCTTGACCTTCCAGTTGATGTATTCCTCGATATCCGGATGGTCGATGTCGACGACGACCATCTTGGCGGCGCGGCGCGTCGTGCCGCCCGACTTGATGGCGCCGGCGGCGCGGTCGCCGATCTTCAGGAAGCTCATCAGGCCCGATGAACGGCCGCCGCCGGAAAGCTTTTCACCCTCGGCGCGCAGCATCGAGAAGTTCGAGCCGGTGCCGGAGCCATACTTGAAGAGGCGGGCTTCGCGAACCCACAGATCCATGATGCCGCCTTCGTTGACGAGATCGTCCTCGACCGACTGGATGAAGCAGGCATGCGGCTGCGGATGCTCATAGGCCGACTTGGACTTGGTGAGCTTGCCGGTGAAGGGATCGACATAGAAATGGCCCTGGCCGGGGCCATCGATTCCATAGGCCCAGTGCATGCCGGTGTTGAACCACTGCGGCGAGTTCGGAGCGACGCGCTGGGTGGCAAGCATATAGGCAAGCTCGTCACGGAAGGCTGAAGCATCTTCCTCGGAAGAGAAGTAGCCGCCCTTCCAGCCCCAATAGGTCCAGGTGCCGGCAAGGCGATCGAAGACCTGGCGCGCATCGGTTTCGGAGCCGCTCTGCTGCTCCTTCGGCAGATCCTTCATGGCAGCTTCGTCGGGCACGGAACGCCACAGGAATGAAGGAACGTCGTTCTCCTCGACCTTTTTGAGCTTGGCGGGCACGCCGGCCTTGCGGAAGTACTTCTGCGCGAGAATGTCGGCGGCAACCTGCGAGAACTGCGCGGGCACGTCGATATTTTCGAGGCGGAAGACGATCGAGCCGTCCGGATTCTTGATCTCGCTGGTCGCCTTGCGGAATTCGATATCCGCATAGGGTGACTGGCCGGCCTTCGTAAAACGACGTTCGATGCGCATAATCCCAATCCTCATTCGTTGGTGTGCGCCCGCATGAAAGCAGGGCGCAAAAATTCTCATTCCGGCATCGCGATTTCAACGCGCAGCCAGTCTTCAATCCGCTTTCTGACAGGAGGTGTCACCCGGAGATGAGTTTCCTGTATCTTGTGGTGATGGTGGCCGCAAACACTAAATATAGTATTAACAGCTTATTGCCGCCAGTCCCCGCATCTATTTTTTCGACGGCATCGAGATCGGCACAAAAACCCCCGCGGCGGCCACCGGCAAAGGTGAATCGCCTTGAATCAAGATCCGATTTCGAATTGAGAACCAGCCCTCACTAACCCGCCTGGTCCAGTCGCCGCCGCAACGTCGTCCATTAACTTTGAAAGACCCGATTCCGTCAAGGGGTGGTTTGTAATGGATTGCTAACCACAATATCTTGTGGGCTCGCCTGTGGAAAGTGGGGAAACGTCAGTAGAGTAGAAGAATCAAGAGCTTGATGGGAGATGCTCGCCCTTTGTGGGATCGATGACGGCGCAAGCCTCATCACTGCGGGTGTCGAAAACGACAAATTTGTGTCCGTGACCGCGAGACCATTGGCAAGGCAGCGAAATCATGCTGTGGCGCATCACGATTCGGGCCGAAACCCTTGAATCCCACGCATTCTCGCTATTGTGACGCCTACTAAATCTAGTGGGCGCCGCAGCGCCCACCTCTATTACCGTCTTCCGGTTCGATTTCGACGCGCAGCAGAATCAGCGAGTGATTCGCAACGCGAAATGGCGGTTTAACCGCGGTGACCCTTGGCGATCGGCTCCTGATAGGTGAAGCCCATGTCCCAGGGGAAGTAGATCCAGGTGTCCTGGCTGACTTCCGTGATGAAGGTGTCGATGGTCGGCACGCCCTTCGGCTTGGCATAGACGCAGGCGAAATGTGCCTTCGGCAGCAGGTTGCGAACCTCGACGGCCGTCTTGCCGGTATCGGTCAGGTCGTCGATGACGAGCACGCCTTCGCCGCCATTGACCGTCAGTTCCGGCGCGATGCCTTTCAGCAGGTTCATTTCGCCCTGGCTGGAATAGTCGTGGTAGGAGGCGACGCAGACCGTCTCGATCAGGCGGATATTGAGTTCGCGCGAGATGATGGCGGCCGGCACGAGGCCGCCGCGGGTGATGCAGACGATTGCCTTGAAATCGCGGTTGAGACCGGCGAGCCGCCAGGCAAGGGCGCGCGCATCGCGGTGGAACTGATCCCAGGATACGGGAAAGGCTTTATCGGGCAGGGACATGGCAGAAGCTCCGGGGCATGGAATAATGACGCGCCGGCAATGCCGGCGACCCTGAGCAGACCCCGCGGCGGGCGCGGACCATGAACCAAATCCGGAACGCGATTCGCTTGCTATCTGCTTGAACAGGATCTCATCCGGGAAAAAGCCATGTGCTTTTTCGGGACCATGCTCCGTCGACCACGCGAACGGTTCCCTGGCGGGAATTCTGTCATCGGTCGCTGCTTTCTGCTGGATTTGCCGGCAAAAGGCAATAGCCGCAAAGCCCGCAATCGGTGCACATCCGCACCCGAAACCGTTTGATTCGCGCTTTGGCGGCTCAGCGGGCCAGAAGCGTTATCGCCGTCATCGATTGCAGCAGGGTGCGCGTCGTGCCACCGAAGATCATTTGCCACAGCCAGGAATGCGTATAGGCACCCATAACAAGCAGATCGATACTGTCATCCGCCAGGCGGTTTTCGATGACCTGCGACGGCGTCGACTTGCCGGTGCAGGCCGCCGTCACGAATTTGGCGCGAACGCCATGGCGCGTCAGCGCCGCCGCGATGCGAACGCCGGTTTCCCTCGACGGGTGGGATTCTTTCTCGGATGTGCTGACCGAGAGGATCTCGACCGAATCTGCAGCCTTGAGGAAGGGTAGGGCATCGAACGTTGCACGCGCCGCTTCCTTCGATCCGTTCCAGGCGATCAGGACGCGGCGGATCGGCTTCGGAGCGGTCAATATATAGGGGATCAGAAGCACCGGGCGGCCGCTGTCGAACAGGAAGGTTTCGACGTCAACCTGAGAGTCGCCATATTTGGATGGGTCCGGCTGCACGGCAACCAGCAGGTCGGCGCTGCGGGCGCTTTCGATCAGTGGTTCGGTGCCGTAGCCGGACGTGCTGGCAAAACTGTGCCATTCATAGTCGAGACCGGCGCTTTCCATCTTTGCGCGGAACAGCCGCTCGATTTCGACCGCCTGATGATGAGCGGCATCCTGAAGAGCCTGCACGGCGACGGGATCAGGAATTTCCATCGGCGCCACCAGCGGCACAGTAGAGACGATTTCCGCATGAAGACCGACAACGCAAGCGTCGTGCTCCTTCGCCAGCGCTGCCACGAAATCGGCGGCGATGCGCGTGTTGCCGGGATTGTCGAGAACGGTCAATAGGGTCTTGTACGACATGACGTGATCTCCCATGCGGAGGGTTGGATCTCAGCATTATATCTGCATTCCGCGATAAATTAATGCGCTTCGATCGCCTCTGGTTCCGCAAGGAGTGCAGCCATTCGTTGAGTATTATGCCTCAGCCGATTGATTTTCCTTGGCTTTCGACTGGCGGATGTCTTCGATCATCGCGCGTACCTCGGCTGCGACATTTTCAATTAATTCGGCGGACCGGCCCCTCACGACGATTTCCGTCGAGAAGGATTGGCCGACATAGCGCGGATAGGAACCGATGCTCGTGTCCGGATGTGCCTTCTGGATGAGCCCGAGTGGCGTGCCGATCTCGCCCTCGCCATAAGGGCAGGAAATGGCGGTCGACAAAACGCGCGCTCCGGTCTTGAGCGTCGGTATGACATTGTCGAGCATGGCCTGGAAGACCTGCGGCACGCCGGCCATGACATAGACATTGCCGATGTTGAAGCCGGGAGCGGTCGAGACCGGATTGGCGATGTGCTTCGATCCCACAGGCATGCGGGCCATGCGCTGGCGCGCCTCGGTGAACTCCATCTCGCGTCGCGCATACATTTCCCCCATGATCCGCATGGCCTCGGCGTCGTGCTCGCAGGGCACCCCAAAGGCCTTGGCGATGGCATCGGCGGTAATGTCGTCATGGGTCGGCCCGATGCCGCCGGAGGTGAAGACATAGTCGTACTGGGGGCGTAGGGCATTCAGCGCCGAGACGATGGCATCCTCATCATCGGCAACGATGCGGACTTCCTTCAGGTCTATGCCGGCCAGCAGCAGGACATCGGCGAGATGGCCGATATTCTTGTCCTTCGTCCGGCCGGAGAGCAGTTCGTCGCCGATGGCCAGCATGGCGGCTGTGACAATGGTATCGTTTGACATGAGGACATCCGTGAAAATGCGCATCGGCGCGTTCGCAAAAAGTTCGAAATAGGTAGCGCCGTTTTCCGCGAATGCAAACGGTCGATTTCGCATGGGCGCAATCATCGGGAAGCGACGCAAATGAATTTTTCGTCTACAGGGGATGAACAGTGCGTTCCGGGCATGGGGGCTGCGCTGTTGTCGCATCGCTGATAAAACTTGCCACCACAATCAACGCGTCCAACAAACAGGAGACGTTCATGGCTAAGGTTCTGGTTCTCTATTATTCCTCCTACGGTCATATCGAGAAGATGGCCTATGCCGTCGCGGAAGGCGCAAAGTCGGCCGGAGCTGAAGTTACCGTCAAGCGCGTTCCGGAACTGGTGCCGGAAGAGGTTGCCAAGGCCTCCTATTTCAAGCTCGATCAGGAAGCCCCGGTCGCAACGCCCGACGAACTCGCAGACTATGACGCCATCATCATCGGCGCCGGCACCCGCTTCGGCACCGTTGCCTCGCAGATGCGCAATTTCTGGGATCAGACCGGCGGTCTCTGGTTTGGCGGCAAGCTGGTCGGCAAGGTCGGCTCGGTCTTCACCTCGTCCGCGACCCAGCATGGCGGCCAGGAATCCACCATCCTCGGCTTCATCCCGACCCTTCTGCACCACGGCATGGCCGTCGTCGGCCTCCCTTACGCCTTCCAGGGCCAGATGGGCACCGAGGAAGTCAAGGGCGGCTCGCCCTACGGCGCTTCGACGATCACCAACGGCGACGGCTCGCGCCAGCCATCGGAAATCGAACTGGAAGCCGCAAAATATCAGGGCGCGCACGTCGCCAAGATCGCGGCAAAGCTCACGGCCTGATTTGAATTCTGCATATCGATTGAGAGGGGCGCGGCAAAAGCTGCGCCTTTTTCGTTTGGGCTTGATGGAATTTGACTTTTTGGTGCGGACGACGGGGGTCGAACCCGTACAGCCAAAGGCCGAGGGATTTTAAGTCCCTTGCGTCTACCAGTTTCGCCACGTCCGCGTGCTTTTTCCCTTCAAGCACTTGAGCGATTCAGTCAAGGAAATGTTTTGTGGGAAGAGTTTGATCTCTATGGCTTTGCCTGACTGACCCAGGCGAAGCCCGCCTAAGCCGACGGATCGGTGTTGGACGGGCCTCTAACCATCATCATGATGGCTGTCACGCATTGGAGACAGGCGAAGCCGCACTGTCAACTCGTAGAATTTGGGGATGAAGAGGTGGACGGCATCATTGGGAAGAATCTCGTTCCGGCAGGTCCGAAAGCGCGCTAAACAGGCTTTCTTTACTCATCTTTCCTGTGCCATAGCGGGGATGGATTGAAGAAGGACGGACAAGCCGTGGACAAACAGACTGTTCTCGAAGCCACCGAGGCCATGCGTGGCCTTTTTCCCGCAACGCCGCTGCAGCTGAACGAGCATCTTTCCGCCCGCTATGGTGCCGACATCTGGCTGAAGCGCGAGGATTTGACGCCGGTTCGTTCCTACAAGATCCGCGGCGCCTTCAATTTCTTCCGCAAGGTCATTGCCGAGGGCGGCACGGGGAGGACTTTCGTCTGTGCCTCCGCCGGCAATCATGCCCAGGGCTTTGCTTTCGTCTGCCGGCATTTTGGTGTGCCGGGCGTCGTCTATATGCCCGTGACGACGCCGCAGCAGAAGATCGACAAGACCCGCATCTTCGGCGGCGAGTTCATCACCATCAGGCTCTTCGGCGATTTCTTCGATCAATGCTATCAGGCGGCCCGCGAGCATGTCGATGAGATCAATGGCGTCATGGTGCCGCCTTTCGATCATGCCGATATCATCGAAGGGCAGGCGACGGTTGCTGCAGAGATCGCCGAGCAACTGCCTGATGGCGTTGTCGCCGATCATGTCCTCCTGCCTGTTGGCGGCGGAGGCCTGGCAGCTGGCATCACCGGCTATTTTTCCGATACGCTTGCCCGTAACGCCTTCACCTTCGCCGAACCGGCGGGAGCGCCGAGCCTGCGCCG
Organism: Rhizobium aureum; assembly: GCF_030182495.1. Lineage (NCBI taxonomy): Bacteria > Pseudomonadati > Pseudomonadota > Alphaproteobacteria > Hyphomicrobiales > Rhizobiaceae > Rhizobium > Rhizobium aureum. The sequence continues at coordinate 163,256 of NZ_JAQJCI010000004.1, forward strand.
CAGCATCGAGGCGGGGCAGGTGGTAACGCTTGCCAAGGTCGATAATTTCGTCGATGGCGCCGCCGTTGGCCGCATCGGCGAGCTGAACTTCGCCGCGCTGAAGGGTTTTGCGGCCGAGCAGGTCAAGCTCATCGAGGAAAATGCCATCTGCGTCACCATCACCGATATGCTGAATGTGGAAGGCGTCGTGCTGGAGCCGGCCGGCGCGCTGGCGATCACGGCGCTGGAAAAGCTCGATCGCGACGCCATCCGCGGCAAGACCATTGTCGCCGTCGTCTCCGGCGGCAATTTCGACTTCGAGCGCCTACCTGATGTCAAGGAACGCGCCATGCGCTATGCGGGCTTGAAGAAATACTTCATCCTGCGGCTGGCTCAGCGCCCCGGCGCGCTTCGCGATTTCCTCAACATGCTCGGGCCGGAAGACGATATTGCCCGCTTCGAATATCTGAAGAAGAGCGCCCGCAATTTCGGCTCCATCCTGATCGGCATCGAGACGAAGAATCCGGATAATTTCAAGCAGCTTATCGCCAATTTTGAAAGTTCCGGCATGGGCTATGAGGACATCACCGAAAACGAGATCCTGGCAAACCTGATCATTTGACTTTGCGACCCCGCAACCTTCATGCTAAAGGCGATCCATGGCTTCGTTCTTTTCAAATATCCTTTCGATTTTTACCGGTGGCGCATCGCAGGCTGGCACTGAAAAGTCCGGCGGCTCGACGGTTAGCGTCGAGCCCCAGGTGCATGCCGGCTGCACGATCTATGCGACGCCGCAGCGCGAGGGCAATCAGTTCCGGCTCATGGGCCGGATCGAGAAGGATGTGAATGGCGAGATCCTGGTGCGCAATTTCATCCGCGCCGACGTCTTCACCTCGTCCGACGATGCAGTGGAATCGACCTTCCGCAAGGGCCAGCAGATCATCGATCAAAACGGTGCCGGCCTCTTTGGCGACGGCGAAAAAGTCCGCCAGGTCTGAAGCAGCCAAACTCCTTTAACATGCATCAGATGCAAGGCCGCCTCTGCATCTGCTTTGGCGGCCCATAACACTCATTGAAAATTGATGGCTGATAATTCGCGAGGCTCAAGCCGCGCGGAATATCTTCGCGCCGGATGGAGCGTTGATCGCGCCGCCGTCGACGGTGATTTCGATCGCCGTCACGTTGGCGGAATCGTCTGAGGCGAAATAGAGCGCGGCTTTCGCGATTTCGTCGGCTTCACTCATGCGGCCGAGCGGGCTGAGGCTGCCAAATCGGGCCTGCAGCGCATCCAGGGCCTCCGGCGTGCTGGCGCGCGGTTCCCAGATCGGCGTCTTGGTGGCGCCGGGCGTCACCTGGTTGACGCGGATGCCGCGGGGCGCGAGTTCGGAGGCGAGATTGCGGGTCATGGCGCGAACCGCGCCCTTCGTGCCGGCATAGGCCGAGGCGCCGGGAATGCCGAGCACGGCATGCACAGAGCCGTTCAGGATGACGGAGCCGCCATCGTTCAGATATGGCAAGGCGGCCTGCACGGTGAAGAAGACGCCGGTGAAATTGATGCGGACGATGGTTTCGAACTGCTCAAGCGTGGTCTTGCCGAGCGGAGTATCGCCGGCAATACCGGCATTGGCAAAGACCACATCGAATTTTCCAAGCTTCTCCGCGGCCTCGGCAAACGCCTTCTCCATGGCAGGAATATCGGTGGTGTCGGCCTGCAACGCCAGCACGCCGCCGCCGAGCTGTTCGGCTGCCGCGGCCAGTGTCTTGGCATTGCGGCCTGTTATGGCGACCTTGGCGCCTTCGGCGAGGAAGAGGCGGGCGGTGGCCAGTCCGATGCCGCTGTTTCCACCGGTGATGACGGCAACCTTGTTCTTGAGACGCATGTTCGTAGCTCCTGTTGGCTTTTGACACGATCTGGATTATGATCGTTATCTATAAGGATTATGATCGTAATCCATTTTGTCAAGCCAGGCATGAGAGGATTTTCGATGGGCCGCTCACAATTGGAGAAGCAGAAGACGCATGAACGCATCGTGACGCTCGCCGCCAAGCGTCTGCGCGAGGAGGGATTGGAAGGGATCGGCGTTGCCGACCTCATGAAGGAAGCGGGGCTTACCGTCGGCGGCTTCTACAAGCACTTCGCCTCTCGCGACGAATTGGTCGCGGAAGCTGTGGAGTCGGCGATCGGATCATGGCGGCGGCAGCAGGAGGACAAGGGGATTGATCCCAAAAGCATCTCGCTCGATGAGTATGTCGATACCTATCTCAGCGAGCGTCACCGCGATCATTGCGGTGAGGGCTGTGCCTATGCGGCGCTGACGGCGGATATGGCGCGCAGCAGCGATACGGTCCGCGCTGTTGCGACGGAAGGCTTGCGGAGGAATTTCGATGCGATGACGGCGCGCATGCCGAAACCGGAGACAGCCGAAGCCAGACGCAAGGCGATCATCGCTTCCTGCCTGATGACCGGTGCGCTCGGCCTTGCGCGCGTGTCAAATGACGAGGCTCTTTCCGATGAAATTCTGGAAACCGTGAGGTCGTTCGTGAAGGAGTTGCCACAGGCGGAATAGCAAAGCGGCCGGCTGATGCCGGCCGCCTGTCAATGTCTGAAGGCTGCAGTCGATTAAGCGGCGAGAGCCAGCTCCGAGGCGCGGGCCTGGGCGGCACCGACGGCCTTTTCGGCAGCTTCCGGACCAAAAGCAACGCCTTCGATGTAAACGGTCTCGACATCGGTGATGCCGATGAAGCCGAGAACCGACTTCAGGTAGGGAACGGCATGGTTCAGCGGGGCAGCCGGGCCTTCGGAGTAGACGCCGCCGGAAGCAAGCACGATATAGGCCTTCTTGCCGGTCGCCAGACCCTTCGGGCCGGTTTCCGTGTAGGTGAAGGTGCGGCCGGCACGGGCGACGTTGTCGATCCAGGTTTTCAGCGAGGAATAGATGTTGAAGTTGATGAGGCCGGTGCCGATGACCAGGGTGTCGGCTGCCAGCAGCTCGTCGATCAGCGCGTCGGAAACCTTGACCAGTTCCTGCTGCTCGGGCGTGCGGGCGTCAGCCGGCGTGCGGATGGCGACCGTGAAGGGGCCATCGATGTGCGGCAGGTTGTCGGCAGCGAGGTCGCGCTTGACGAGCGTCTTACCCGGATTGTTGGCCTTGATCTTCTCGGCCAGTTCGGTGGCGATCTTCGTGGAGAGCGAGTCCGGACGCGGGCTGGAGGTCAGAAGCAGAATGGAGGACATATCCGTTTTCCTTTTCAATGAGTTGCTAAATCGGCTGGGAGAGTCCGATCACGTTCGCCTCCATAAATAAGTCGTCAGTGCTATCGAGAAAAACTGTGATAATATGGATTGGAATTATCGATAGAATGGATGGCAGATGCTCCCCAATCCCACCCTCGACCAATTGCAGGTCTTTCTGACCGTTGCCGAGTCAGGCAGTTTCTCGGCCGCCTCGCGGATGCTCAACCGCGCGCAGTCGGTCATCAGTTACACGATTGCCAATCTGGAGGCCCAGCTCGAAATGCCGCTGTTCGAGCGCTCCGGCTCGCGCCAGCCGAGGCTGACGGATGCGGGCAGGGTGATGCTGGAGGATGCGCGTCGCATTCTTTCCGATCTGCAGGTAATGCGCGCACGCGTGAAAGGCCTGAAGAGCGGCCTCGAGGCGGAGGTGGCTGTTGCCATCAGCGTCATGGTGCCGGTGCATGCCACCGTCGATGTGTTGCGGGAATTCCGCGATCGCTTCCCTTATGTTTCCCTGCGCCTCGACACCGGCGAACTCGGTTCGATGCTGGAGCTGGTTGCCAGCGGCAAGTCGACGATTGGTATCGGCGGCTCGGTGTTGAAGCAGGATGATGCCCTGGTCATTGAGCGCATCGGACATTCCTTCATGATGCCGGTCGCAGCTCCGACGCATCCGCTCGCTTTGCTGGGACGGCCGCTGACGCTTGCCGACGTGCGCGAAGAGGTGCAACTGGTCGTCACCGACGCGTCAAACCTCACCAATGGCAAGGATTTCAACGTCCTGTCCTACAAGATCTGGCATCTCAGCGACATCGCCACCAAGCATCAGCTGATCCGCGGTGGTCTTGGCTGGGGCGGCCTGCCGGCCTCGTTCATCATGGAGGATCTGCAGAAGGGACGGCTGGTGCCTTTGGCTCTCGATGCCTATGACCAGAGCGAATATCCACTCTATGCCATCCGCAAGGTGGATAATCCCCCTGGCCCTGCGGCTGCCTGGATGATCGAGGCTTTCCGTGATCGTCTGTCGCGATGCCCGAGTCAGGAGGACTTCAAGTCCACTGTCGAGATGTTCCATCCAGACGACAAGCGCCTGGCGGCCGAGTGAAGAAGTCCTCTCCCTGAATAAAGGGAGGCCAGGTGCGTAAGGTGCTTTTTCGTATCGTGAGCTCCTTCTCCCCAGTGGGGAGAAGGTGGCCCGAAGGGTCGGATGAGGGGGGAAGCGCCTCGAATCCATCAGCTTTCGTGTTCTTGGCATCCCCCCTCATCCGCCTGTCGGCACCTTCTCCCCGCCGGGAGAAGGGGTGGTCAATGCTTACAGCACCAGCCGGTAGCTGCGGAAGCCGTCAGCACCTTCGCCGGCGTCTTCGATCTTCACGCTCTTGACCTGATCGAGAAAATCCTTGGCCTTCGGCGAGCTCTGGAACCGCACGGTCGTGTCCGCCAGCGGCTTGAAGGTCCAGTTGCCGTCGGCGGTCGGATTGATCGTGCCCTGCTCGTGGACATAGCGCACGATGACGTCGCGGTTGGTGTCCGGCGCCTGGTAGACGACTTTGTCCGCGGTGATTTCCGGGAAGTTGCCGCCGCCGCCGGCGCGGTAGTTGTTGGTGACGACCAGGAACTTCTGTGCGGGGTCGATCGGCTTTCCATCGAACTGCAGGTTCTGGATGCGGTTTGCATCGGCATTCAGAACCTTGCCGTCATCGCCGAAGCGGCGCGGCTGCGAGACATCGATCTGGTAGGTCACGCCGTCGATGACGTCGAAGTTATAGGACGGGAAGCTGCTGTTGATCAGATCCGCGTCCTTGGCGCCCGGCTGTACCTGGTTGAACATCGCGGCCGACATTTCCAGCCAGTTCTTGACCTGCGCGCCGTTGATAACAACGGCCTGGACGGTGTTCGGATAGAGATAGAGGTCGGCGACGTTCTTGATGGCGATATTGCCCGCGGGAACGTCCGTATAATAGTCGGCGCCGTTGCGCCCGCCGCATTTGAAGGGTGCTGCAGCCGAAAGAACCGGCAGGTCCTTGTACTGCGTCTCCTTCAATATGTTCTTGATGTACCAGATCTGCGCCTGGCTGACGATCTGCACAGAGGGATCGTCGGCGACCAGCGCGAAGTAGGAATAGAGCGGCGCAGACGTCTTGCCGACGGGCGTGCGGACATAGGTCAGCGTCGCCTCATGCTCGGCCTTGGCGGCTTCGACGACTTCCTTCTTGTCGGTGACGTCAGCGATGACCTTCTTCTTGTCGTCGCGATGGTAGATCGGGCGTGCTTCGGAGGTGAAGTCGACGATCTTCCAGCTCTTGCCATCCTTTTCGAGCAGCAGGTCGATGAGGCCGAGATGCGAGCCCCAGAAGCCGGCCATGACGGCAGGCTTGCCGTGCAGCGTTCCCTTGACCGGATCGGCGTCCTTGATGCCATCCCAGGTCTTCGGGCCGGGGAAGACGAGATGCTGGTGGCCGGTGAAGACGGCATCGATGCCGTCGACCGCAGCGACGTAAAGCGAAGCGTTTTCCATCTTCTCGCTCGGGCCGCTGCCGTCGATGCCGGAATGGGAGAGGGCGATGATGATATCGGCGCCTTCGGCCTTCATGACCGGAACCCAGGCCTTGGCGGCTTCGACGATATCGCGGGTCTGCGCCTTGCCTTCGAGGTTCTTGATGTCCCAGAGCATGATCTGCGGCGGCACGAAGCCGATGAAGCCGATCTTGATCGGGCTTTCATTGCCGGAGCCGTCCTTGATCTTCTTTTCGAGGATCAGATAGGGCTTGAAGAACAGGTCGTCCTTCGTCGGGTCGGAAGCAAGCTGACCCTTGGTCAGGTTGGCGCAGACGAACGGGAAATTCGCGCCGGCCAGCACCTTGAACATGAAATCGAGGCCATAGTTGAATTCGTGGTTGCCGAGCGTGCCCACAGAGTAGCCGAGCGTGTTCATCGCCTTGATGACCGGATGGACGTCGCCTTCCTTCATGCCGTGCTGATAGGCCATGTAATCGCCCATCGGATTGCCCTGCAGCACGTCACCATTGTCGATGAGGAGCGAGTTGGTGGCTTCGGCGCGGATATTGTCGATGATCGTCGCCGTCCGCGTCAGGCCCATCGTGTCGTTCGGCTTGTCGGCATAGTAGTCGTAGGGGAAGACGTTGACGTGAATGTCGGTCGTTTCCATGAGTCGCAGATGTGCCTGATTACCGGCGGCGCGCGCCGCGAAGGGATGCAGCACGATCAGTGCGGCGGTCGCGCTGAGGCCTTGCAGCAGGGAACGGCGCGACATGCTGGGCAAATCCAGAATGGAAGACATAAGACACTCCTTCAACGATGGGGCTATGGTCCGTCGATCATCTCTCGGGCGAGGGAGATTAGGACGATTTTTGAAGGTGTGCACCAGGAATGTGACAGGCTTATTGTGGATCGTAGCCGGCTTGTGCCGGCATGCCATCAACGTTTGAGAACCGGCTTTATGTCCTTGTGGAAAAAGCGAAAATAGGATGCGACCTTAGCCGAGGCGTTGGATGAACGATCGAATTCGATACCGATGCGGCCGTTGTGAGCCCAGCGCACGAAACCATCCAGCAAGCCGATATCGTCGCATTCGACGCGAACCTTGCTGCCGGCGGCCGCATAGAGCGGCGACTGCAGATCGAGCGCGATACCGCTGGTGGAAATATTGACCACGCGGCCGGCGACGAGCTTGGTGAAATAGCGAACCTGGCCCATCAGCCGAGCGTGATGGCGCGGCGAACCCCGCGTCTTGATTTTTAGATTGCCTTGAACGAGAGATTTCGAAGAGAATTGCATGACGTTATCCCGGCTCGTGCATTTTTTCCTGCTCTGGATAGCAGGTTTGCATTGAGGGATGCTTAGAGTAATCGCTAAAATTGTAGGCAGCCGTATCGAATCGATACCGCAAATCAGTGCCGAACGCGGCTGCAATATGAATTTGAGAGGGGCAGAATATGCGCATCGTTTCTTTGAATGCATGGGGCGGTCGGCTGCATGATCCGCTTATACCCTATGTCGCCGACGTCGATGCAGATGTTCTGTGCCTGCAGGAAGTGGTCCGCACGCACGACGCACAATCTGAGTGGCTGGTCTATCGCGATCATGGTGTCGAGCTTCCGCAGCGCGCCAATCTTTTCGAGGAGGTGAAGGCTGCTTTGCCGGCTTACGATGCCTTCTTCCTCCCCGTCGCGCGGGGCGATCTCTTCGACGGTGACACGCGATTGGACTCTGAATTCGGGCTGGCGACTTTCGTGCGCAAAACCCGTCCAATCATCGGCCAGGCAGCCGGCTTCGTTCACGGCGAGTTTTCAGCTGACGGTTATGGACCGCATCCGCGCTCCCGCAATGCCCATTGCATCCGTCTCTTCGACTATGAGCGCGGCTATCCTATAACCATTGCTCATATGCATGGCCTGCGAGATCTGGAAGGCAAGGGCGATACGCCGGCCCGGCGCCATCAGGCGCACGCGCTGGTCGAGATCATTCGCCAGGTTCGGCAAGAGGGCGACAGGCTGGTCGTTTGCGGTGACTTCAACGTGTTGCCGGATAGCGAGACCTTCGAGATTCTTGCCGGCCTGGGGCTTGTCGATCTCGTCACTTCAAGGGGACATGACGACACGCGCACCTCGCATTACAAGAAGCAGCCGCGTTTTGCCGACTACATGCTCGTGACGTCGAATGTCGAGGTCATCCATTTCGATCCTGTCGCGGAGCCAGAAGTGTCCGATCATCGTGCATTGCTGCTGGATATCCGCTGACGAAGATCACAGGCCAACATTCGGCCGGTCGATGATCTCGCGAAGCGCGAAGCTGGAATTGATCTTCACGACGTGCGGCAGGGCCGAGAGCCAGTCGCGATGGATGCGCTCGTAGTCCTCGAGGTCCCGCGCGGCGACCCGGAGTATGTAGTCATATTCGCCAGACATGAGGTAGCAGGACAGCACATTGGGGCAGCGCTTCACCGCGGTTTCGAATTCCAAAAGCGTCTTTGCGAACTGGCCTGACAGCGAGATGTGCACGAAGGCGATCATCTTGTAATCAAGCGCCTTGTGCGAGAGATGCGCGTGATAACCGTCGATGACGCCGCTCTTTTCCAGAATATCGAGCCGCCGCGAACAGGCCGAGGGCGAAAGCCCGACCTTCTCGGCCAGTTCCGAATTGGTGATCCGGGCGTTCTGCTGCAGCATCCGCAGAATCGAATGATCGATGGCATCGAGGTCGGACATTCGAAAAACTTTCGAAAAAACTCCCATTGACGCAATAAATCACGAAAAATGACCGCAAAGCAAATCGTCTTTGCAAGGACATTGCGGGACGGAGGTGGTCTGATTTCACTTGGAGAAAATGAAAGACGCAAAAGCATTCGAGGAGGAATGAAATGCGCGTTGGCTGCCCCAAGGAAATCAAGAACCACGAGTACCGCGTCGGGCTGACGCCGGCATCCGTTCGCGAATACATCGCCCATGGCCACGAAGTCTGGGTCGAGACGAAGGCCGGTGCCGGCATCGGTGCCGATGACCACGCCTATGCGGCTGCCGGCGCCAAGATCGCCGCAAGCGCCAAGGATATTTTCGAGAAGTGCGATATGATCGTAAAGGTCAAGGAGCCGCAGCCGTCTGAATGGGCGCAGCTCCGAGAAGGCCAGCTTCTCTATACCTATCTGCATCTGGCGCCTGATCCGGAACAGACAAAGGGCCTGCTCGCCTCCGGCGTCACCGCTGTTGCCTATGAGACCGTGACTGACGAGCGCGGCGGCTTGCCGCTGCTTGCGCCGATGTCCGAAGTCGCCGGCCGCCTGTCGATCCAGGCGGGTGCAACCGCTCTGCAGAAGGCCAATGGCGGCCTCGGCATCCTGCTCGCCGGCGTGCCCGGCGTACTGCCGGCAAAGGTAGCGATTATCGGCGGCGGCGTTGTCGGCCTGCATGCGGCCAAGATGGCAGCCGGCCTCGGTGCCGACGTCAGCATCCTCGATCGCTCGCTGCCGCGCCTGCGTCAGCTTGACGATATCTTCAACGGTCGTGTTCACACCCGCTACTCCAGCATCCAGGCGCTGGAAGAAGAGGTCTTTTCCGCCGATCTCGTCATCGGTGCCGTGCTGATCCCCGGCGCCGCCGCGCCGAAGCTGGTGACGCGCGAAATGCTGTCGGGCATGAAGAAGGGCTCGGTCATCGTCGATGTCGCCATCGACCAGGGCGGCTGTTTCGAGACCTCGCATGCGACGACGCATTCCGATCCGACCTACGTGGTGGAAGGCGTCGTGCACTACTGCGTTGCCAATATGCCGGGTGCCGTTCCCGTGACCTCGGCCCATGCGCTCAACAACGCCACCATCTATCATGGCCTCGCCTTGGCCGATCGTGGCCTGCGCGCCATCGCGGAAGACAAGCATCTCCGCAATGGCCTCAATGTCCACAAAGGGCGCATCACGAACCGGCCGGTGGCCGAGGCGCTCGGCTACGAGGCCGTTGCTGCGGAAAGCATTCTGAACGTTGCGTAAAGCCCATCGCGCGCACGTCAGATGGAGGCGCCGGCATCCGCATATGCCGGCGCTCCTGTTTTATCGATCCGGCACTGATAGCAATTGTTGCGTGCCGAGCGGACGTGGACATAGGCGATGTCTGGACGCTCAAGTAGCGAAGCTGCGTAGGCCGGGATGTCGCCGGTCGACGTCACGGCACCGGTCCCGTAGACGATCCGGTCATTCTTGCCATAGCCGCGCACGATGAAATCCTTGCTGGTCGTCAGCACCGGCGGCAGCACTTCTACTGCCTCATAGCGCTGGCACGGCGTCTTGTGCAGGAACACCGGACCCGTCTCCGCATAGGGCTGCAATTCCGGGAAGGGGCGATAGGCGAAGACGAACAGCTCTTCGCCGGCATCGATATTGCGCAGACAATGGCGGCAGGGATGGCCGGGGCCATCGGAAATCATGGTCTCCGGCCGATGACCATAGGCATCTGTGCCACCGTTCCACAGAACTTCGGCATCGGACGTGGGCATGGCTGCAAAGGCGATGGAAGGCATGGCAAAGCTCCTTTTGAGATTTGCCATGTGATGCGCCGAAGAGAGGTGCGAAGCCACCCGATTCCTGCGGCTTCAGTGCCCTAGCCTTTCTTGGCGAGCTCAAGCAGTTCCTTGTCGCTCAGCGGCCGAACGATACCTTCGCCGGTCGAAATCGGCGAGAATCCGAACATCTGATAGAGCTGCAATGCCCTGGGATGATCGAGATTATTTGTGGTCGTCACGATGCGCTGCGGGTTCAGCGTCCAGATGGCGTAGAGCGACTGCAGCAGAAACCATTTGCCGATGCCGAGACCGAGCGCGTTTTCGATAAGGCCGAAATGGCTGAGTTCGATCGTCTCCTCATCCTGGCGGAAATATTCGAAGAATCCACCCGGCGCGCCGTTGACGTAAAGTACGCTGATATCGTTGCGCTGATCGTGAAGAACGGCCGTCAGCTGCTCGTCGGAGAGGCGTAGACGCTCCACCCAATGCCAGCGGGCGCCCACCTGGCGATAGAGATAGCGGTAGAAGGGCAGCGGGATGCCAGGCGTCCGCATGATCGCGGTCTGGATATTGACCGGCACCGGCAGACTGGCCTTGGGCGGCGCGGTCATTTCCAGGCGGGTGATGTGAACCTTGATGGAGGAGGGCGTCTTCACGGCCATGATGCTCAATCTTGACCGGTGACGATGGGCGTATCCGCCCGGCTGCCCCATTCCGACCAGGAGCCGTCATAGAGCTTGTTGTTGCCGTGACCGAGAGATTCGAGCGCCAGCGTGATGATGGCGGCGGTAATGCCGGATCCGCAGGTCGTCACCACAGGCTTGTCGAGATCGATGCCGGCCTTCTCGATGGTTTCCCTCAATTCCGGCAGCGACTTGAACTTGCCATTCGTGGCAAAGACGCCGGATGGCAGGCTTCTCGCGCCCGGCATATGGCCCGAGCGCATGCCTTCGCGGGGCTCCGGCTCCGTAGCTGCGAAACGGCCGCCACTGCGGGCATCCGCGATCTGCAGCGAACGGCTGTCGACGATTTCTCGCATCTCTTCGAGTGAAACGACGCGGCTGCCGTTGAACTTGGGCTTGAAAGTTGCGGGAGCAAAGCTAGGCGTTGCCGTCTCCAGCGGCCGCCCTTCGGCCTTCCAGCCGTCCAGACCGCCATCGAGTACAAACACATTTGGCGCCCCCATGACGATGTGGAACAGCCACCAGACGCGCGGTGAGGCAAACAGGCCTGGACCGTCATAGATCGCGATGCGATCGCTGTCGCTGATGCCGAGCTTGCCGACTTCGGACGCGAAGAATTCGGGCGAGGGGACCATGTGGGGCAGGTTGGTCGAATGATCGGCAATTTTGTCCTGATCGAATCGGATCGCACCGGGAATATGGCCACTGGCATATTCGGCATCGGCATTGCGCTTCTGGGCCGGCAGATAGAAGGATGCATCGAGGATGCGAAGGTCCTTGGCTCCCAGCTCGCCTTGCAGCCAGTCGGCAGATACGACGAAACGGCTCTTGTCCGCTGTCATGATGATCTCTCCCTGCTTATGTCTCTTGGTTTTGATATCGGGATATCGGGATAAGGATATAGGCGTTGCCCGGTCAATTCTCGTCGTTCGGTGCGCCGAAGCGAATGCGGAAGCGCCGGTTTTCCTTGCCCTTCTTCTCGATCTTGGCGATGTGGATAGCGCCGACCTCCTGCGTCTCCGACACATGCGTGCCGCCGCAGGGCTGGCTGTCGATGGCCGAATCTTCGCCGATACAGACGAGGCTGACCCGGCCGAGGCCCATGGGCGGGCGCACATTCTTGGATTTGACGATGCCTGGATTGGCAACCAGCTCTTCGTCCGTGATCCAGCGGACGAAAACGGGATGGTTCTCATTGACGAGCGCCATCATTTTCGCCGTCACCGCATCCTTGTCGATCGTCTCGCTCATGTCGAAATCGACGCGGCTTTCATCTTCGCCGACCGCAGCACCCGTAATCGGATAGGGGCAGACCACCGAAAGCAGATGGCAGGCCGTATGCATCCGCATCAGCTTGTAGCGGCGCGCCCAATCGATGTGCAGCACCAGCTTTTCGCCGAGGATGGGCAGGGGCTGATCTTCGAGGGGGACGTGAATGATGATGTCCTTGATCGGCCCATGTTTCGTCTGACCGAGCATGATCCTGGAGCCGTCACCGCGCTCCAGGAAACCCGTATCGCCCGGTTGGCCGCCCGAGGTGGCGTAAAAGCAGGTCTGATCGAGCTCGATGCCCCCGTCCTCGTGGATTGCAGTGACAACGGCTTCGGCGGTCGAGAGATAGAAATCGTCACGATAGAGGGCATTGACGGTCATCAGATCACGCTGTTGTTTCGTATGGGACGGCGATTTCAGTCCGCTTTTCCAAGTAGCCTGGCACCGGCAAGCCCTTCGACTTCAGGAAGTCGGGATTGAAGAGCTTGGACTGGTAGCGATTGCCGTAATCGCACAGGATGGTCACGATCGTATGTCCGGGACCGAGATCTTTGGCGAGACGAACCGCGCCGGCAATATTGATGGCCGTCGAACCGCCGAGGCACAGACCCTCGTGTTCGACGAGATCGAAGACGTAGGGAAGCGCTTCGGCATCGGTGACCTGATAGGCGAAATCGGGCGTGAAGCCTTCCAGGTTCGCCGTGATGCGGCCCTGACCGATGCCCTCGGTGATGGAGGAGCCGGAGGATTTCAGCTCGCCGTTCTTGTAGAATTCATAGAGGGCCGCGCCTTCCGGGTCGGCAATACCGATCTTGACGTCCTTGTTGAAGGCATGCAGCCCCATGGCTACGCCCGCGAGCGTGCCGCCGGAACCGACCGAGCAGATGAAGCCGTCGATCTTGCCATCAGTATCGTGCCAGATTTCCTTGGCGGTCGTCTCGATGTGGGCCTGACGGTTGGCGACATTGTCGAACTGGTTTGCCCAGATCGCGCCGTTAGGCTCGGTCTTTGCGAGCTGTTCGGCTAGCCGGCCCGAGACCTTCACATAGTTGTTCGGGTTCTTGTAGGGGACAGCCGGAACCTCGACCAGCTCGGCGCCGAGCAGCTTCAGCGCATCCTTCTTTTCCTGGCTCTGTGTCTCAGGAATGACGATGACGGTGCGATAGCCGAGCGCCTTGGCAACCAGCGTCAGGCCGATGCCGGTATTGCCGGCCGTGCCCTCGACGATGACGCCGCCGGGCCTCAGCAGCCCCTTCTTCTCGGCATCGCGGATGATGTAGAGCGCGGCGCGATCTTTCACCGATTGGCCGGGATTGAGAAATTCGGCCTTGCCGAGAATGGTCGAGCCCGTCGCCTCGGAGGCGCCCTTGAGCTTGATCAACGGCGTATTGCCAATTGCTTCGAGGACGGACGGATGGACGGTCATTGGAATCTGCCTTCTGTTCGCAACTACTGTAAGAACGGTCTTTTCCCTTCACAAGGCGGTATAGGCAAGAAATTCTGTTCCTCGCTATTTGTTCGCGCCGCAAAATTCGACTTGGCAACCTTCGTCCGCCGAAGTCTGCCACACGGCGCGCCAGTCTCCATTCGGTGACATTGTTTCCCTCGCTGGGCCGCCAACAGGCCGAAAGCGGCCACAATGATACGTTATTTCTAAAATGCCACGGGCGGCCTCGGTAAAGCGTTTGATTCAGGCGGCCGCCAGCCAAGGAGAAGAGCCATGAGCCCGTTCATCGCACGTCCTGAACATGGAGTCGTCTGGATTACCGGCGCGAGTTCCGGTATCGGCCGCGCGCTTGCGCTGAAACTGGCGGATGAAGGCTATAAAGTTGCCGTGACTGCCCGCAGCCATGACAAGCTTCTGGCCTTGCAGGCAGAGGCAAGCGCACTTGCCGGCAGCATCGTCGTGCTCGACGGCGATGTGACCAATGCCGAGGATATGGAGCACACCGTTGCAGCCATCGAATATCAGCACGGCCCGGTCGCCCTGGCGATCCTGAACGCTGGCATCTATCTGCCCGCGCGCGGCGAAGACCTCAATCACGAGGCGTTCGAGCGCAGTTTCGCCGTCAATCTTCATGGTGTCGTCAATTGCCTCGTTCCGGCGGTCCGACATATGCGCGCCAGGGGATACGGCCAGGTTGCCCTCGTATCTTCCGCAGCCGGCTATGGCGGCCTACCCGGGGGCGCTGCCTATGGCGCCAGCAAAGCCGCACTCATCAACATGGCCGAAAGCTTGAATTTCGAGCTTGATCGCATGGGCATCCGTATCCAGCTTGTCACGCCCGGTTACGTCGATACGCCGTTGACGGCAAAGAACAAGTTCGAGATGCCCGATATAGTATCGGCGCAGCAGGCGGCCGAGGCGATATCGGCCGGATTGAAATCATCGGCCTTCAACATCTGCTTCCCGAAGAGCCTGGTTTTCCGGGCAAAGCTTTTGAAGTTCTTGCCCTATAGCCTCTATTTCCGGGTGCTCGGATATCTTCTGGGAAGCGGCAGGAAGCGCCGGCCTGTCGGGCCGCATATTACCGCGCATCCGGCCGAATAGCGCCTATCCATCGTCTTTAAGCGATGCGTGTGCAGCGAGTGCGCGCTGCCGCGCCATGGCATGATCGACGATCGGCCGGGGGTAGTGCTTGCCGAGTTCTATGCCTGCACGCTTGAGTACGTCATCAGGCGCCTCGAACGGTCGATGGATATATTTGCCTTCGAGCTTGGAGAGCTCCGGCACGAAAGCCCTGACATAGCGGCCATCCGGATCGAATTTCTCACCCTGCAGCACCGGATTGAAGATGCGGAAGAAGGGCGAGGCATCGGCGCCGGAGCCCGCAACCCACTGCCAGTTTGCCGTATTAGCCGCCGGATCGGCATCGACGAGCGTATCCCGAAACCAGGCTTCGCCTTTGCGCCAGTCGATCAGCAGATCCTTGATCAGGAAGGAGGCCGCGATCATGCGAACGCGATTGTGCATCCAGCCATGGCGCCACAGCTGCCGCATGCCGGCATCGACGATCGGATAACCGGTTTGCCCGCGTTGCCAGCGTGTGAGCAGCTTGGCATCGGATAGCCAAGGAAAATCATCGTAGCGATTGTTCCAATTGGCTGTCCGAAGCTTCGGGAAATGAAAGAGCTGATGGTAGCAGAATTCCCGCCAGACAAGCTCCTTGCGAAAGCGGACGATATTATCCGCCGAGATTTTGCCTGATAGTCCGCGCGTCGCGTGCCAGAGACGGGCAGGCGAAATCTCTCCAAGCGCCAGATGCGGCGAGAGCAGGGAGGTCGCCGGTCTGTCCGGAAAATCGCGGCCGACCGCATAATCATCGATGGCGCCATCGACGAAATCCTTGAGCTTCTCATGTGCCGCGGTCTCGCCCGGCGTCCAAATGTCAGGGAATTCTGCTGCCCAGTTGGGCTTTGTGGGCAGCATTGACCAAGAGGCGAGCGCGTCCGATTGCGGCCAGCGGCTGGGTGCGAGGAGCTTTGCGGGCGCTTCTATCGGAAACGGCGGCTCGCCGGATTGCTCGAAGGCACGCCAGAATGGCGTGTAAGTCTTGTAATGGTCGCCTGCGCCCGTGCGAAGGCGTGTCGGTTCATGCAGCAGCTGGCCGGCAAAGCTGTTGGCCTCGATGCCCTTGCTCCGCAACGCCTTCTTGATTTGGATGTCCACATCGATCCCAGCCGGATCGTATCGACGGTTCCAGACGACGGCTTCAGCCTCGGTTTCCTCAATAAGTTTTTCGAGCACCGTCAGCGCATCGCCCTGGCGGAGGATGAGCCTGTTTCCGAGTGCATCAAGGGCGGTTTGCAAGGCGGTGAGCGAATGATGCAGCCACCATTCCTGCGCTCCGCCAAGCGGGCCACGCTCCGTTGCATCCGGCTCGCGAATATAGACGGGAATTACCGCGTGGCCCGATATTGCCGCCGCCTGTAGCGCGTGGTTGTCGTCGAGGCGGAGATCCTTGCGAAACCATAGCAGGATGGGATTCGGCTCTTTTGTCGATGTCGTCATGGTCCTGGCCGATCGCCTATCCTCTGTTGCTTGTCGCATGCCTTGTAATGGGGAAACCCCCGTACGATGCCGACCATCGAATGGTTTCGCTACCGCGCGTTACATAAGCGAATGCCACACGCAACTCGCGTAAGGAAAACTCGCTATCCTCTGTGGTATAAGGAATGCTTGTCACTGTTCTGTAATGCAAATTCGCTAGCAGTCCACCCGATTGACGTGCCGAGAATGGACAGGCGGGGAAGATTAAAAATGGCGGAAATCCGCATCGAGCAAGTTCGCAAGGCCTATGGCCGCAATCCGGTCGTTCACGGCGTCGACCTGAATTTCCGATCGGGCGAATTTGTCGTCATCCTCGGACCTTCCGGCTGTGGTAAGTCTACGCTGCTGCGCATGATCGCCGGCCTTGAGGACATCACCTCGGGCGAGATCATCATCGATGGCAAGGTGGTCAACCAGCTCGAGCCGCGCGAGCGCGGCTGCGCCATGGTCTTCCAGAACTACGCGCTCTATCCGCACATGGATGTCGCCGCCAACATGGGCTATGCGCTCAAGGTTGCCGGTGTGCCGCGCGCCGAACGCGAGCGCCGCATCAAGGAAACTGCCAAGATCGTTGGCCTCGAAGATTTCCTGGCCCGCAAGCCGGCCGAGCTTTCTGGCGGTCAGCGTCAGCGCGTCGCCATGGGCCGCGCTATCATCCGCGAGCCGAAGGTCTTCCTTTTCGACGAGCCTCTGTCCAACCTGGATGCCAAGCTGCGCGTGCAGATGCGTGTCGAGATCCGCCGACTGCACAAGCGCCTGTCGGCCACATCGGTCTTCGTCACCCACGATCAGGTCGAGGCCATGACCCTCGCTGATAAGCTCGTCGTCATGTACAAGGGCAATGTCGAGCAGGTCGGCACGCCGCTCGAGGTCTACAACACGCCGCGCACCCGTTTCGTCGGCTCCTTCATCGGCTCGCCAGCCATGAATTTCCTGGAAGGCACTTTTGCTGCCAACGGCGAACAGTTTATCTTCGACGGCATTCCGATCGCTATCGACGCCAATATCGGCAAGCGCCACGCCGGTCAGCCGGTTGCCCTCGGCGTCCGTCCCGAGCATGCGCGTCTCGTCCCCGCAGGCACGCCGGCCGCTATCCCGGCAACGGTCGATTTTGTCGAAGAACTCGGCGCCGGCCGCGTCATTCATTGCGATATCAACGGTTCGAGCTTCGCGGTCGCCGTTGCCGATCACACGACAGGTCAGACCGGTCAGTCGGTCGCGCTGGAGCTGCCGCAGCAGCATACCCATCTCTTCGCCCAGGATACCGGGTTGCGGCTCGATACCGTCGCCACAGTCACGCCGCTGAAGGTGCTAGCGAGCTGATTTTCAAACATAACTTTTCAACAGGTGCGCCCGGAAGTCTTTCCCGACTTCCGGGCTTTTATTTTCGGCCATTGCGAGCCAGCGCTCTCTCCAATCGCGTATGAAGCGAAATCGTTGCCGCAAGGTCGTTCTCCCCTCGCGGAGAGAGCGACCTTGCAGTGTCGACTTGCCTCGCACGTGCTTGCACCGCCGCGCGCCGAGAGAGGAGACTGGTTCGCAATGACTGCACCGAGCATGGTGCAGGAGCACTTACTTCTCGGTTGCGATCAGGCCGCGAACGAACCAGCGCTGCATCAGCACGACGACGGCAAGCGGCGGCAGCATGACGATCAGCGTGCCGGCCATGGCGATGTGCCACTCGGGAAGGCCGCCGATGTTTGGGATGAGCTGCTTGAGTTCGGTGACCGCAGTCATGTGAGCTGGATCGGTGGTAACGAGCAGTGGCCACAAATACTGGTTCCAGGCCCAGAGGAACATGATGGTGCCGAGCGCGGCCATGTTGGTGCGCGACAGTGGCAGCAGGATATCAATGAAGAAGCGCAGCGCTCCGGCGCCATCCATGCGCGCGGCCTCGGTCAGCTCGTCCGGTATCGTCAGGAAGAATTGACGATAGAGGAAGGTCCCGGTCGCCGTTGCGATCAGCGGCAGGATCAGACCGAGAGAGGAGTTAAGCAGTCCGAAATCCAGTGAGATCTGAACGCCCGTGAGCTTCTCGACAAGCCAACTGATGCCAGTGATGTCGAGCAGTCCCTGATAGGGCGACAGGACGTTCGCTATGACCGCATAGGTCGGCACGATACGCACTTCGAGCGGCAGCATCAGCGTTATGAAGACCAGCCAGAAGAGGATGTTGCGGCCCGGATAGCGGAAATAGACCAGTGAGAAGGCGGTGATCGCCGAAATGGCCACCTTTCCTACCGCGACGCCTCCCGCAAAGATCAGGCTATTCAGCAGCTTGGGACCAAGATTGGCAGTCGTCCACGCCGTCTTCATGTTGACCCAGAAGTCCGAGCCGGGGATGAGCGACATCGGCACTTTATTGACATCGGCGAGATTATGGGACGCGGCTATGGCGACTATGGCCAAAGGTCCGACTGCTACGACGAAGCCGATGAACAGGATCAGGTGCGTGAAGAAATTAAGGATGGGGGTGCGCTCGACCATATCAGCCTCAACGGTAATGAACGCGCTTCTCGATGAAGCGGAACTGGAAGACGGTAAGCACGATGATCAGCAGCATCAGGATGATGCTCTGTGCTGCCGCACCGGAAAAATCGAGGCCTTTGAAGCCGTCTGAATAGATTTTGTAGACCATGAGATTGGTCGAGTTGTGCGGGCCGCCCGATGTCATGATGTCGACGATGCCGAATGAATCCTGAAAGCTTTCGGTGATGTTGATGACAAGCAGGAAGAAGATCGTCGGCGTGATCAGCGGGAACTGGATGTCCAAGAACCGGCGCAGTACGCCGGAACCGTCCATGGCGGCCGCCTCGATCAGCGAACGCGGGATGGCCTGGAAGGCCGCCAGAAAGAAAATGAAGCTGTAGCCGATATATTTCCACGAGAAGGCGGCGATGATCGAGGCCATTGCGGCCGTACCGTCAAGGCCCGGATCCCAGAAACCTGGCCAATAGTGGTTGACGACCGACATGAATCCGGCCTCCGGCGCCAGGATGAAGCGGAAGGCCATTGCAGACGCGGGAGCCGCGATACCATAGGGCCAGATCAGTACCACGCGGTAGATTTTCGAACCCCGCAGCTGCCGATCGGTCAAAGCAGCGAGTATCAGCGCGGCCCCCATGGAAATACCGGTACTGATGGCCGCGAAAATGATGCTGATCGTGACTGAGTTCCAGTAATCAGTATTAGCGAGGATCGATTTGAAATTGTCGAGCCCGACCCAGATGTTGCCGCCGCCCCAGGGCTGCTGCAGCGTCAGCGACCAGAAGACCGCCTGACCGGCCGGCCAATAGAAAAAGGTGAAGATGAGGAGCAGTTGCGGCACCGCGAACAGGATGCCGACGCTCCACTTGCTGAAAGTTATACGCTTTTCCATTGTCTCTTCCGGCTTGGTATCCCGATGCCACGCTTGCTCTCATAACGAACGTCCGCCGGGAATCCCGGCGGACGTTGTCTGTCGCGAGCTTGCGCTGCTTACGGCAGCTGCTTGCCCTTGTAGGTGGCTTCGAAGCGGTCGAGGACGGCGTTGCCGTTCTTGACCAGGTTGTCGATGCCTTCCTGGACGCTGACCTTGTTGGCGAAGATGGCCTGCATCTGGTTGCCGAATTCGGCGCGGATCTGCGTGAAGTTGCCGAGGCGGACACCGCGGGTGATCGGGGTCGGCTCGGAAGCGGTGAGGCTGGCGATGGCGACTTCGCGGCCCTTGTAGGGAGCCTTGTCATAGAAACCGGAGGACTTCATGAAGTCGAAGCCGGACTTCTTGACCGGGATGTAGCCGGTGTTGGTGGACCAGAACAAAGCCGTTTCGGGCTTGCCGATGAAGTCGAGGAACGCTGCAGCCCCCTTGTATTCGTCAGCCGACTTGCCGGAGAGAACCCAGAGCGACGCGCCACCGACGAGCGAATTCTTGCGCTCGGTACCGGCGTAGACCGGAAGCTCGGCGACATCCCAGTTCATGCCGGCCTTCTGCGTCTTGCCAACGGTACCGTGGTCGCCGACCGAGGTCATGATCATCTGGCAATCGCCGGCGGCGAAGGCTTGAACCATGTCCTGGCCGAGGTCCTTGGACTTGATCTTGATGAGGCCCTGGTCGTACCAGCCCTTGAGGTCCGTTACGTACTTGACGAACTTCGTCTTGTTGACGGTCAGGCGGGCATCGAGGCCGTCATAGCCGTTGTTCTTCGTGGCAACCGGCTGATCGTGGATAGCAGAGAACTGCTCCATCAGCTGCCAGCTTTCATTGCCGGAGATGTTGATCGCCATCGGGCAATCATAGCCGGCGCCCTTGAGCGCCTTCATGTCTTCGGCAGCTTCTTCCCAGGTCTTCGGAGCGGCGGTCTTGCCGATCTTGGCGAAGGCGTCCTTGTTCCAGTAGAGCAGGGCGGTCGAGGAGTTGAACGGGAAGGAGAGCAGTTCGCCCTTGGAGGTGGCGTAATAGCGGGCAATACCCGGGAAATAGTCGTCCCACTTAACCTTGTAGCCGTTTTCGGACATCAGCTTGCTGACCGGGTAGTAAGCGCCCGAAAGCATCATGGTGGCGGTGCCGACGTCATAGACCTGGACGATCGTCGGCTGCTTGTTGGCGCGGAAGGCGGCAATGGTGTTCTGCAGCGCGGCGTCGTAATTGCCCTGGCTGACGCAGGAGACTTCGTAATCCTTCTGGGAATCGTTGAAGTTCTTGCAGAGCGTCTGTACGACGCGTTCCAGGTCGCCCGACAGGCCGAACCAGAAATCGAACTTGGCCGGAGCAGCGGCAGCAGGCAAAGCCAGCGCTACGCTCATGACGCCGGCAGCAGCGGCCGAAATGTAGTTTTTAAGTTTCGACATAATCCCTATTTCCTTTTTGAAAGCTCGGAACCGGTGGCCTTGCGCAAGTCCGCGGTAGCGCGGGTTATAGACAAGCTGTGTGACAGTTTGTTGAGGGCAAGAATCCCGTATTGCCGGGCATTTCCGGCCGAAATCAGGGATTTCGGGCAACCAATCTTTGAACGATCAGGCATTTGAGTCAACGCTAATCGAGGCGCTTGCTGCCTGCCCGAATGGTGATGCATGATCGCTTCGAGACGAATCCGGAGAAGCATGCGAAGAGGCAAGCAATGAACCTGAGCGAGCGGCAGAAGATGGCGGCGGGAGAATGGTATTGCTGCTTCGATCCCGAGCTCGACCGTCTGCGCTGGCAGGCCCGGGAAGCAGTGCATCAGCACAATACGATGCCGCCTGTCGAGCGCGGCAATATCGGACCGGCTCTGGCGGCGCTCTTTGCCGATGCCGGCGAGAATGTTTTCATCGAGGCTCCGTTCCATTGCTCCTATGGCATCAACATCTCACTCGGCCGGTGGGTCTATATGAATGCCGGCTGCACCATTCTCGACAGCGGCAGCGTCCGCATCGGTGATGGCAGTATGCTGGGACCGGGCGTCCATATCTACTGTGCCGAGCACCATAAGGATCGCGAGCTGCGCGGTGCGGGTATCGAAATCGCGCGGCCGGTCACCGTCGGCAGCAGCGTATGGATCGGCGGTGGTGCAATCCTTGTCGGCGGCGTGACGATCGGCGATGGCGCAATCATCGGCGCGGGCGCGGTCGTGACCAGGGACGTCGCAGCCGGTGCGACCGTTGTCGGCAATCCAGCCCGCGCGATCGGCGCAGCGAGCGACTAGTCCGCCGGACGGCGTTTCTTGGCCCACCAGACGGCGAAGCGGCGGCGCCAGCGTCGAACGATGGGCATATCGTGCGAGAGCACGATGAAGCCCAAGGGCAGCATCCAGAAACCGAGCACCGGCAGGAAGCCGAGCAGGCCGCCGAAGATGAGGGCAACTCCCACACCCAGGCGGGCAAGGCGTGACCGCGGCAGGGGAATTCTCAAGGAGCCGAAAACAAGCTCGCGTGTTGCGGGATCAATGCCGAAACGGCGGGTTTCCCGGCCATTTCGATCGGCATTTTCGGTCGTTCGGCTCTGATCGGTCATCCACAGGAAATGGTGAGGCGGGGAAATAATGCAAGAGAATTCGATTTTTTTGAAAAAACCGCTTGGCAAATCGAGAAAGCATTTGTAGAAGCCCACTCACACCGCGCCAAGCGCATTCCCTGGTAGCTCAGCGGTAGAGCATTCGACTGTTAATCGACAGGTCGCCGGTTCGAATCCGGCCCGGGGAGCCACTTTCTTCCATAAATATTGCAGCATAGAGATAGTGGCGAAAGCGTCGTCGTTTTGCCGAGCGATGGTCGTTGTCTCGTGCAGGCGGTTGGCCAGCCTCTGAACGGCAAAGCTCTAGCAGCGCAGTTTGGCAGTTTTATTGCACATGCTTCGCGCCGGCAGTTTCTCGACCTCTGTCTTCTATCCAGATTTCCCCTTCAAACCGTTCTCATTGCCAGCGTTTCCAAGTCGTGGCAGCATCGCGTGCTCTTTGCACCGGCTGGGACCGCAAGGGGGCAGGGGAGATCTGGCATGGTGGAGAATGCAGTCGCCTGGAAGGCGGCTACGCGTCGCTTTCGTGGGCGGGATGGGTGCTCACGGCGATCGTGACTCTTGCTTTTGCGGCCGACGCCGCCGTCAACTTGTTTTCGCCCGCCGCACTTACGGCGGAGATGACCGCAACCGGATTTTCGGCCAATCAGGCGGGAGCAGTCGGGCTGATCATCCTCGTCTGTGCGGTTCTTTACGCAGTTCCGCACACGGCGGTGCTCGGCGCAATCCTGATGACGGGCTTTCTTGGCGGCGCAATCTGCACGCATTTCCGTCTTGGAGAGATCGGCTCGCCGCCACAACTTATCAGTTTGCTTCTGGGAGTCATGGCGTGGAGCGGGCTTTATCTTCGCGATGAACGCCTCCGGCGCCTTCTGCCCATCCGCTCTGCTATCGGGTGAAAATCGGCGCGCACATCATTCTCGATTTTTTGCCGCAACAGCAAGTGACTTGCGCTGCAGTTGATTGTCCGGACAGCGCGAATGGCGTAGGCTAATCCGAAAACAAGCGGCCGCTACCGATATCTCAGCAGCGGCCGTTTTTCTTTTGGTGCAGTCGGAAGGATTGCGTGTCCGTTTCATCTTGCCTTGTGGCTTAGCGGGAAGCGGCGCCGGGATATCAGGGGCGGATTTCCAATATTACGCCGCTATGGTGCCGACGATAATAACGACGGTCGTCCCGCCATCTGTCGTCCCGCCATCTGTTATGCCAATGGCGGCGTTCCCAGCGGCGCTCCCGCCAATGGCGGCGGTCGTAATCACGGTCACGCCAATAAGGCCGGCGGTCGTAATCTGGATATCTGCGTGTTCCGCGTTCCTGCACCAGGATGACGTTCGAAGCAGTCGATGAACTGCCAAGCGTTGTAGACGCGGCGGGCAGGGCAGCCGATAGTACGGAACCCAAGGCAAGCGCGGCGGTCAAGGCGATTGAGGCGAGATGTTTCAAGGCGGTAACTCCTATATTCAGCCACGTCCCTTTCAGCGAAAAACGCCACGGTGACGACAAGGTTCCCTTCTCCGGTTGATCGGAAGCCTTGTGACACGCGTGCTGATCGCAGGATGGCTCTGCAATTTCCAGGAGTTGCCGTTAAAAAGGGGGCCGGCAGGGAAAGCCGGACCCCTTCCTTCTCTGATCGGAGGTCAAGTCTGATCAGGTCAGAAGTTGCGTTCGAAGCGCAGGATGCCCGAAACGGTGTCGTCGTGGGCATAGTCATAGTGAACATAAGTCACTTCCGGCTCGACCAGGAGGTTCTTGACCGGATTGAACTTCAGGTTCGTGGTTGCTTCGAAGATCTTCGAGTCGCTGTAGGCAAGCTGCAGGTTCCACTTCAGCTTGTCGTTGAACGGAACGCCGACGCCGCCCCAAACGGCCCAGTCACCCCAGCCGCACTTCGATGCATTGACGGTGCCGTTCGGTGCCGTGCAAGCGGAGACGTCCTGGTTCGTGCCGGCATACTTGTTGAGCTTGTCGCCGTCGGTGTTCCAACCGCCCATCAAGAAGGCCGTGAATGCGCCGAAATCGGCATCGACGCGAGCCTTGATGGCGCCTTCTTCGACGATCGAGTCGTAACCGCCGACAACCTTGAAGCCCCATGCACCGGACTTGAAGCCGGCACCGGCAACGACGTCGGGAGCGTAGTGGTTGGTCCGGTCGTCCGTCCACCAGCTTGCGCCGTAGGATGCCGAACCGGTCGTGGCGGAGTTGGAATCTTCAAGCGAGATCACTGCCGAGAAGCCGTTGCCCGCATCATATTCGTAGGTCAACTGGTTGAGTTCGTACGGGCCGTCATAGATCACGTCGTCGTTGATGACGTCGCCGGCGTAACCGATGTACAGGTTGTACTGCGAGTCCTTCTTACCAACGGTGAAGCCGCCGAGGCTGATGTAGGACCATAGCAGGTTGGTGGAGGTGGAGCCGCCGTCGTTCCAGTCCCAACGAACGATGGTTTCGGTCTTCAGCGGACCGTATTCGGTGTCGGTCGCGGTGTCGACGTTCAACTCGGCGCGCGTGTGCCAGAGCGTGCCCTGATGGCTGTCGCGGTTGTAAGCATTGTACCATTCACCTTCGGTACGAACCTTGCCGCCGATCTTGAGGCAGGTTTCCGTGCCCGGAATGAAGAAGTAGCCAGCACCGTAAGCGTCGCAGATGCGGACGTATTCCAGCGGCTCCGGCTCAGCGGCGACGATGGCGTCGGCCGCGTGAGCACCGGAAACTGCCGCGAGCGCAGCAGCGGAGCCGAGAAGAAGGCTCTTGATGTTCATAGTAACTCCAATCTTTCTTGATTGGGCATGAGATATCGCGCCGAAAACGACGTGCCCAACCCCATCCCGTTCATGTTCCCTATTCAGTAGGTGCGAAGTAATAAGCTTCGCGAACTATTTCGTGAACCTGCTTCGCTGATTTGGCAAGATACTAAGAGTTACGAACTATATGCGCACTACTTGAAAATGGACGTTGTTGCAAAAATGACGCAATTCGTTGATCGGGACCGACTACGGCCGCTTTTGATATCGTCAGCACGACATCCGCTTTTAAAGCGTGGAAACGGCGGGAGTTGGTGGGTGAAAGGAATATGCGAGCGGCCGATATAGAGAAGAGGGCTGCCGTCGTACGATCATAGTTATGCTGCCCACCGATTCTGGTCGATCGACTATGAGCAATCACTACGCCCTCCTACAAATTTAAGGCTTTGAACCGCGATTGCGGAAATGATTCTCCAGGAAAGAAATCGGGGAAAGGGCGTTTTCCGAGCCGGCTTGGCTGTGGTGCGTCCGACGACATTACTTTGGGGGCGTATTCTCGTCGGACGCGGCACTGTCCGGTTAGGGGGTGGCGTCCAAACCGGTAGCGCTGATTTTAGTATCTACCGCAGGTACCTATAACCTACCTGAATGGACTGGCGCCTCTGGCTGGGGGCTCACCCGAAAGTGAGCGGACTGTTCCGGCTATGGCCGCAGGTCAAAGAAGGCAAAGCGGCAGCCAATGGCCGCGTCTTCAAAAGGCGCCCCGAATTTCACGGCCTATCGATATAAAGGGAGAGTGGAGGCCTCGCCCGGTCCTCCGTATTTCATATATTACCGCAGCTTATCGAACTGCGGTGCCACACTTGGCTGAAATAAATGCCAAGCATTTTCAATCAGCGCTGCCACACCCTGCCACACCTTGAGGCTCTTCCGCCACCGGCAGCAGCTTGTCCCCGATCCCATCCCAGTTGACCTTTGCAACCGTCTGTCGCGCCAGTCGCGCCCGTTCGGCCTGGCGTGTGTAGATCTTCGATGTCTTTCCATCCTTCCAGCCGAACATAGCCTCAAGCATGCTGTCGGTGGCCTCATTGTGGGCCGCGTCAGTTGCCGCGCCTTTGCGGACGCTGTGCGAGGTCAGGTGAGGAAGCCCGGCTTGCTTGAACCAATCTGCTATCCGGTTCCCCAGACCTTTCACGCTGAACGGCTTGCCGTAATCCGTGACGAGGTAGGTGAGGTCGGTGATCTTGTGGGTTGCGAGCACGCCTTCCAAGATAGGATGTATGACGAGCTCGATATCTACCGGGGTCCGATTGCGGTTCTTGAACAGCCGGAGCTTGAACATATCCCGGCGCCGGTGCTGTGGGCCAAGCACAGCGATGTCAGAGACGCGCAGCCCGGTATACATACCGATCGCCAGATAAAGGACCGCCTTGGATTGGGTGCCGTGGTGAGCAATGAACTTCTCGAGCTCTTCCGGCGTGGCGGTGGCATGGCCGTCGGTTTGTGCACGGAACGATTCGACTAGGCGAGCGTGGTTGATCGCATATGGCTTGCCATCAGGATCCTTGGTGTCGAACACCTGACGGAGAACCTTGAGACGCTCGTCCGCGGCGAACGGCGTGTCCTTCTTGCGGTCTCTCAGCGCGGTGATGTTACCCACATCCATCTTCGACATAGGCATTTCGCCGAACCGGCGAGAATCAGTGGCGCTCAGTGGCTCATCCCACATCGCCTCTATGATGGACCGCCGCTTGGCCTGAGTAGTAGTGTCGAGAGAGGTGAAGGCCTGTGATTTCATGTAGGCCAGAGATAGCCACTTGAAACTGTTTGGCTTAACTTCCAGGCGGGACAGCCTCTGAGCGGGCTCTTCGCGCTGCACGGCCTTCTCTGCGGCTTTCCGGGCCTTCCAATATGCCTCAGTGAATTCTTCGCTGTTGATATTATTCGGCAGCCGGCAGATACGCTTGCCGTCGATCCGCAGATAATAGCGCATCCTGTCGTGCCGGCTCTTGTTCTTCTCAATGTAGGGCAGATCAATATTCGCCACGTCTGTCATGCAGATGCCCGCCAGTCATCGCCGTCGTCAGCCTCTGCCCCCTGTTTCGGAACGCCGTCCTCGGGCCACTCTGACATTGCGGCAGCGATCTCAGCGACAAGCCAGACTTTTCGGCTATGCCACTTCCGCGGCTTCGGAAGAAATCCCTCCTCAACCATAAGATCGACCGTGTTGGCGCTGACGCCGATGGCAAGCGCGACCTCGGACCTATTCAGCCCAAGTCGCGGCACGTTGCGGGAAAGATCAACGGTTCCTCCCATCTCATCCCCGCTTTCCACCGCTGTTTTCCACAGATGCGGCGTTGTCCTTTTGTTCCTGCAATAAGGTGGGGGAGGAGTCCGAGAGGGCGGCGTCTTCTGCTTCAACGCATTCCATGTATTCGCGCTGAAACTCAATCTCTGCGGATATCTCTTCAGACGACAGCCACCATTTCCGTTGGCAGCGAAAGCACCAAGCCTCGCCGGTCAGGATATCGATGTCAGGGTGCGCGCAATCGCAGTCGAGATCATCGTCATCGAAATAGCCGATGTCTTCCCATTCGAGGTCTTCGCGGGTTTTGTCCATCACTTCCCCGCCTCCTCGTTAAGAGCGGCGCGGCCGAGCGGTGTGATCCGATATCCGTTTCCGACCCAGAAAACCAAGTTCTCATGGATGAAATAGGAAAGGTCAGCGTCTGCCTTTTCTGGCGGGACGCCTCCCCACAGCGGGACAGGGCTATTTGCCAAATCCCTCAACTGGCTCTTTTGGGCGCCAAAAAGATAAGCCATCACCGCCCCTCCAGCTTAGAGAGGAAGGCGCGGGCATCATCAGAATACGCGCCATGTCCAGCAGCAAACGGCTCCAGCACCTTCCTCACCTCTTCCATCATCTCTGCTTGGCGCTGGCGTTCGGCTTCTACAATGTCGGCTCTGATATATCGTGTTGGCTTTTCGCCGCATTCGCAGCATGTTTCGAAAACGGCATCCCGGCACCATTGCCGGCCTTCAGGCTGGTTATCTTCCGCGCACTTCGGCTCAAGCCAGATTTCGGGATGATCGCTCATGGCCTCTCCCCTTCGTTAGAGGGGGAGGACCGCCGTGCTGGCAACGGGCGCCAATGGGTGGGCGCTTCCTTCCAGCACCAAGAGCCAGTGCACCATGCATCCTCGCCATCGTTCCACGCAACGATTTCGGGCTCGCCCCACTCTGCGTGATCAGCAAGGATGCTTTCACCAGACTTCGGCGCGCTTGATATGTCCAGCCACCCGTCCCCACCGTTTCCGGCTTCTATAGGGGTGTGGAGAGAAGCGCGCAGATTGCCAAGTGTGTCGCTGATGATGGACCGTTTGCCGATCTCGACGCGTACCGGAGTGTCGTCGGGCAAATCTTCAGTGCCTTCGCCAAGCCAATCAGAGATGAGATCGGCGGCGCTTCCGATTTCTATTTCAGCCTGGATGGCCTTCATCGCGGCATTGAATAGCTTCGGAGCGTGCCACTTCGGATCAAAGATGATCGTATCGGGACCGGGATAGTTTCGGACGAAATAGTCAGTAAAGGCTTCCAGAGCCTTATCGTGTGGGGTTGTCATAGGAATAATCCTTGCTGTTCGTCGTACCGCTCGACCGTCTTGACCGACCGGCGATATTGCTCGAATGGCGTCTTTCGCCAGATCTGCGGAGAGTTTGCCCACCGCGCGACATCGCGCAGAAGCTGCTTGTTCCAGTCGAAACGGGGATAGGGCTCGCGCTCAAGGGCGTTGAGCTTCATGTATGGCTGCACGTGCGGTTCTCCGCCCCATGCTATGACCTCGCGGATTCGGTCCATGCATGATGCGAACGGTTCATTGCCGATCAGGACATAGACGCGCTTGCGGCGAGGCGAAACCTCGCGGAGCATTTTCATCACTCGCTCGACGTAGCTGCGCTCCTGCTGGTCGTCGTAGGCGAAGCGCCATGGCCCCTTGTTGATAGCCTTCCAGCGGTTGAATACGTCGTCATCGAAGGTGCGCGGCTCGAAACCGGAGTTGGCGTCAAGCAATGGCACTTCGGCGGCGATGTACCTATTGATGATGAAATCCTGATAGTCTGCCGGCAGGCCGGAGAGATTGTTATCGCAGAGGATCGGCCGCACTGGAAACTCTGGCAGCAGAGTAAATTGCTTACCTTCCATCTTCGGCACGATGCAGAACCAGCATCCGACGGGGCAGCCACGGCTTGCGATCGTGGCGTTCGGATTGTGATGCACCACGGCGTCAGGAATGTCGCCGCCGATCTCTGCTACGTCCGCGAGAAAGTGCTTGCGCGTGAAGATACCTGGGCCGCCGGCCCGAACCTTGTAGCCAAGCGACCGCCAGTAGACGGCGCGCTGGTATGCGTCCTGCAGCTTCCAAGTAAAAGCAATAGATAGATAGGCGGTGTCGCCATCCGTCCATTCGGCTAAGCCGCCGACCCAGCCCGCCATCACTCCCCTCCTTTATAGAGAGGGGCGGCGGCGACCACATGAAATTCCCCACGCAAATCTCGTGCACGGTTGAAGCGATCACGTTGTTCTGGATCGCCCATGACCCATGGATAAAGCTCGCCAGCGTCGACTCGATCTTGCGTCAAGCGCTTCGCACGAGCGAGAGGGCTTTCAGGTCGTCGATCGACACAGGACTTGCACTGACACGGTGGGCAGGTGCAATCGTTCTCAGGGCCGCATATCTCGCAAGGAAGGTAGCTCATCCTTTGCTCTCCCCTTGCTGGGAGAGGGCGGTACGGGCATTTCGTCGTGCATTGTCGAGATCAAGGAGAGCGTCGGCCTGGCCGCCGTCGATCATTGCCGTGTAGATTTCGTGTGTCCTCGTTGCGGCAAGTTGCTCGTAGCAATTCTCCATGCGCTTCAAGGCTTCGCTGAGAATGCCGTTCTCCTCCCTCAGCGCGGCGATATCGGAGGCGGGGGTGGGGGTGGGGGAAGACGCGCTTTTGAGAAGCTCGATGCTTTCCCAAGCCGCGAACGGATCTTCCAACTCGTCTACCTGCTCGGCAACCTTCAGCATCTCAGCCGCGAGAGCCATAACCGTTTCGGCCTTCACGACACCCTTGCCGCCGCATGCACCACAGAGCAAACTTGGCTGCCCGACCGGGCAGGTTTCATCTTGCTCGAATGTTGTGCACGGGCATGCAACGGTACCTATCCAGTCCACCGTTTCATCTAATTGCGCCTTCACCGCCACAGGCAGAGGCGCGGGTGAGGCGTAAAGGGGTGTGACGGAATATCCCTTTGGCATTTCGCCACCCACCCAAAACGATGACGCCATAGGGTCATATTGCGTGGCTAGCGTCACACGCTGTTTGCCGTTCGGCTGCGTTACTATGTGGGCCACCGGCCCTCCGGGTAGGAGTGCAAGGGCGGCGGTGAGGACTTCTGTTGCAAGACCTTCAGCCATTTCCTCAGAAAACATTGGTCGAAACTTTGCAGCGACGGCTTCGATCATTTCAGGTGTCGGTGACATGCGTCGATTTCCTTGTAGAGCGGTCTCGGCTGCAGGCTCGGCTTAGGCTGCCGGCGCAATGCCTTTTGGGATTTGGGGAAAGGTGCGGAGCGGAGCTTGGACGTTGGCCGGATCGCTCTCGTCGCCTTATCGCGTTGACGGTCAGACTTGCGGATGCGCCGAATATCGTCAGCCGTCTTTTCGGCGTGGCAGACGCGGCAGATCAGGCGACCGTTGGCAATCGTCGGTTCGCCGCCAAGGGCGCAAGGAAGGATATGATCGACCTCTCCCTCCCCAGTCTTCAGGACGGCCTTGCACTTTTCGCAGTGGCCGGCGGCGCGGGCGATGATCGCGGCTTTGGTCTTGCGTGAGAATTCAAGACGGTTCGCCATCACCGGGAACCTTCCACATGATACTGCCACCAAAAATCGGAGCCGCCTCTAAGATATTGGTGCTTCTGAACACAGCGCCGACGCACCCAACGCAGCCAAGCAAAGCGCTGGTCATACGTCCTGATCGGGAACCATGCGAACCAATCGTGCCATGGTCCAACGGGATCGCCGAACATCATTTGTGGATTCGGATCAGTCATCCGCGCCTCCATACCCAAGACAGAATCCGAGCGAAGAACTTCCGACGGCGAGCCGCGGCGATTTCTGCCTGCAGCTGCGCGGCTCTCTCAGCCTTCATCTGCTGATAGGCGAGGGTCGTCGATCTCGCGTGAGGATATTTGAGCAAGTGCTTGCGGATGGCGTCGGTCATGCTGCACCGCCTGACGCATACAGGTCGCAAATCTGTCCCGCCGTGAAGAGATCAGAGCGAAGTTCGGCAATGCGGCCGACGAGTTCCGGAATCTGGTCCGGCCAAACCCACCAAACCGGGAAAGCGCCATCCTCTTCGGCCCGCCGAAAGTCGCCGCCATTGGTTACGCGGCGTCCGAAGCTATCGAAACACATGGCTGTGAAGTGGTGGCCGCGCCAGCCCTTTATCTCGCCGTGTTCCGTGTTGTTGTACTGCGGGTGACGGGTGAGCCAGGAACTAGCCTTGTTCACCCATTGCTGATGGCTTGTGAACTTCTGGCCTTCGAAGGGAGGGTTGAAACGGAGTTTGGTCATGCTGCCCTCCTGATATCCTCAATGACGCGATAGACATGCCGAGCTTCATCGACGCTGCGGATTTCAGCTGTGTGGTATTCCTCGACGCCGAGAACGTGAGCGATCATTGAATATAGCTCGCGCCGGCCGTATCGGCCCGACTTCCAAAGAGGGTCGAGAATGCGGTGAATGTGCTGGCGAGCCTCTTTGATTTCGCGGGTGGGAATGCACCCAAGCGGATTGGTCCGGTTCTTGGTCTTATGATGGCAGCCGACGAAGTTGCCGCAGGCATCGCATTTCCAGAACGGAAGGTCTTTCAAGTCGGCCCGGTGCGGGTAGATCTCGGCGCCGTCAGTAAGGCGAGCCGAAACGTGGGCCTGGCATCCGGTGCAGAAGATTGAGCGCGTCTTGCTCATGCGGCGCTCCTATCGTTCGCGCCGTCATGGAAGCCGCCGCGGATTGTCTCAGTGAGGTGAATGCCGTTGGTGTCGCAGAAGGCGAGGGCATAGGTGATTAGGCTGGCCGCGCGGGCGACGGACATCTGCGCCGTGCTCTCTCGAATGTTGACGAATTCACCTTCCAGACCTGGAACGAATTCAACTTCGCCGGCCGTCGCTTTCGTGTGCCCGGAAACCAGAAGAACCTTCCATTCGTCGGCATCGCGGCGCTTGCCGGCCCATGACATGTGGGACTTGGCAATGTCCGTGCAGATCGCATGGAATTTGGCGTTCTGGTCGAGGCTGCGTGTTGCTGGGCCGAGGGTGACGGCGCTCCCTTCCGGAGCCGATCGGAGGGCCGCAATAGCATTATCGCGCACCCGGTCATTGATGAGGATGAAGCGTTGCTTTTTTTGGGCCATGGTCAGCCTGCCATCAAAGGATGCTGGGAGACTGCCTTGTCAGCGTTTACCGGGCGCTTCTGGCGTGCAGCCTCAAGGCGCTTTTTCAGCTCCAGGGCATCACCGGGGTGGCGAGCCCAATAAATCTGCAGACTGGCGCGGTTGGCATCTTCCCATTTCGCCACGGCGATAGGGTCGAGATTGGCAATATGCTCGACGACTGCGTCGAAGAACCTGCCATCAGGCACATTCTCAAGAGCAAAACCGTCGCCCCACCAGATCGTGAGGGCATCCTTGCCGCCGATCGCGCGGAGCCGAT
The DNA here is from genome assembly GCF_030182495.1 of Rhizobium aureum. NCBI lineage: Bacteria > Pseudomonadati > Pseudomonadota > Alphaproteobacteria > Hyphomicrobiales > Rhizobiaceae > Rhizobium > Rhizobium aureum. Next base: position 195,953 of record NZ_JAQJCI010000004.1, read on the forward strand.
TATCTTGTTGCTCCTGAATGACGATTTCGGAAGCGGTCAGGTCTAAGACCTTTGCGCGGTCCATCTCGGCTTCATCATATAGACCGGTGAACTGCTCGGGCCAGCCGGCACGCAACGCCTGCATTTCCGCGCACTTGGCGATCATCAGGCGCGGCATGCGGCACCAGTTGCCGGAATCGTCCAGCATCTGCTTGCCGGTCTTATAGCTATTGCCGTCTTCGCCGCGCTTCCATTCGTCTTTGATGGGGGCAAATTCTTCCCAGAATGCTTGACCGGCGACTTCGTACCAGTCGCTAGTTTTTGGGTCCTGCTTCCAGAGGTAGACGGTGGCGGATACAATACCGTGCGGGTTAAGCGGTCCTTTGAGCGACTGGTCGATCTCGTAGACAGGCGGCTTGCTGGCCGGTCGGTAGTCGCCACAGCGCTGCGCAATGACGCGCTGGCCGTCTCGGCTGATGATGATTGTCATCTTTCGCTTCGCCGGCTGCGTCTTATTGAAGACCATTGGAATGATTTGACCGAGGAAAGGATCGAGCCCCTTGGCCTTGGCAACCTCCATGTAGAGATTGAATTCGTCGTCGTTGGTGTCTTTGGCGACGGTCGTCTTGACGAGCGCTACCTGTCTCGGGGACATGTCGAATTTCGTGATGGCGTTCATAATCACTTCCTCCGTACGGAAAGGCTGCGGCTGCCGTTGTCGAGAGTGGCGCCCGGAACGGTGCCTTCGTCGAGCGCGGCCCTGAGGGCTTTCTTGTCGAGCGTCGGCGCGGGCCGCTCTTGCTCGATCCAGAACCTTGTCGGGATATCGGCCTCGTTGATGACGATCAGGCCGGGCGCGCGCTTCGTCAGGGTCAGCGTTGCCGATGGCATGCGAAAGCTTTCCTGTTCGGTCGCAATCATCGCCTGTTCAATCGTGGCCCTGATGCGCTCGGCGCGCTCTTCCATGCGCCGGCGGCGCTCGGATAGTTCCGCTTCCTTGGCCTTGAGCCCGACGATCTGGATTTCGCACTCATCAATTTCGGACAAGGCGGCTTCGATCGCCTCGAGGAGACTGGTTTCGCCCTCTATGCTGTCGGCGATCAGCTCTTGGTCATCGTCGGCGCCTTGGGAGCGAAGATTTGCCAGAAGGCGCTTCGCTGCTTCAGCTTGCCGCGCGACGTTGAATTCAGCGTCGTGCGACATGGACGGAGGACTCCTGATCGATAAGGGCCTTTTTCCGAAAGCCGTCATCGGCACTGGAACCGGCAGCGTAGAAAATCCCCGTGAGGACAATTGCGGAAATGAGGCAGATCGCGAAATTGACCTTCATCGAGCGGCGGAAGTGACTTTCCCGAGCCGCCCGTTCTCGGGCGAAAAGATCGGCGATGCGCTGGTGGCGGGCCTGATCTTCACATTCTCCAGAGGGGCATGAGCAGCCAAATTGCTTGATGATGCAGATGTCGGCCATCACGCACCAACCTTTTGCAGACCCTGTGTGCGGTGATCGAGCGTTCCGTAAACGCCTGGATGTGATGGCTTCTCGGCTTCGAGATCATCGTTCCAAAGCGCCCAAGCGCGGCTATTGAGAACGAAAGCCGGGAAAACGTGGCTGTCGGCGAAGTCGAAGTTCTCGGCGTCGGCGCGATAGATATATTGGCGGGCCACTTCCTCGGTGATGTCTTCCGGAGCGCCCATGGTTTCGATGTTGAGGCGATAAATGCGTGTCACATCGTCGGTCATCTCCTCGAGGACGTGAGAGGTTGTCATTGTCTTCCCGAAGAACGGGCTTTCACCAAAAAACGGTTTGCCGCCGCGTATCGTCTGGACGGTGATCAGAGTTTCGTTTGCTTCGATCATGAACTTGCGCATTGCCGTTCCTCATCTTGCGCTTCGTTTCGCTGCTTCGCCGGGTGGCTGGCTCAGTCGTTGCGCTGTGTTGATGAGTGGAATGTACGCAAATCATACATTCACGTCAAATGAAAAATGTATGCTAATCGTACATTTTGAAATGGGGCAAAAAGTTAATACCGAATCGCGAATCGGACTGGACTCTCGCCTTTCGTTCTGGCTTCATTAGAACGAAAGGAGAACAAAATGCACCTAGCGGTTTTGAGAACAGCAGCTTGCTTCACCCTTCAGGTCCGGTGCGACAACTGCTTGCGGGAGAGCGAGAGGGTCGTGGACTTGCCGATCGGCGATGACGTTCCGCGCGATGCGGACGAGCTAATCGAGAGTGTTTTCTTGGAGCGGATTCCGTTCAGGTGTCAGCCATGCGGCAGCGTCATCGGGAGGCTAATCGGTATCGAAGGAGGATACGACTATGGGTATTGAGCGCGAAGTTTTGGAATTTGTCATCGTTCCGCCGTTCGACATGCGCGCTGAGGTCGCGGCGGCAAAGGATCGGCTGGAAAACTATCTCAGCCACCAGTTCCCGGGCTATGGTTTTCAGGTCGGGCCTTTCGCGCCGGTCGGAGATGACGAGGAGTTTTGCGTCCTGCCACTTATGAATTTCATAGGAGATGATGGGCGCTCATATATGTGCATCCCGCCGAAGCGCTGGCTTCTGCAGGAGATTGCCGACGCGTGCAGGAAATTCGACCTCAAAGGGAAGAGAAGCTTTGCGGCCTAGAGAGAAAATGGATCTTTACTATTCTGTGGGTTTTGTCCGGCTGGTAGGGGTGCTGGTTGTTGTTGAAAGGGATCAGCGGGCGGCTGTGCAGGGTTTTTCGCGCCAGCGATCGCATTCACATTGGTTTGGCAGTTCAGCATCTCAGCGACCGCGGCCGATGACCCTCTCAGTTGAACACCTGTAACGAACTTACCTTGGAATGAGATCGTCATCCCAAGCTTTCTGCTAAACTCCTGGGCAAAATTCGTGTCGGAGGTAGTTACATTTAAGAATTTTACTCCACTCAAATCTGTCACAAACGCGGTTGCGGACCAAATAGGGTTGTTGTCAAAATGAATTTGCAGAGGATAGTCTTTGCCGACTTCGAGCGATTGCCAGTTTCGGTTACCGACCGCTAGATATAAAAGCGGGGCTTTCCCAAGAAAACTAAACCCAAATCTTAGCAGAACATTATTGTTGAAAGCTGTCGTCATATAACAAGCGTTGCCCATGCTTGGGTCAACAAGGATTGTCCAGCCGTTTACGCTTTTCCATGGGACGGAGTCCGCCGCGTAGGTAGGCGAGGCGACGAGATACATTAAAAACGCGGACGCTATAATACGTTTCATCTTTGATGATCCAAGCTCTATTCATGATTGAATCTTTCAAAGCAAAAGTCTAGCTAAAATCCTGGCATCTCATTCATCACGCGCCGCACGATGGCAATTACTGCGACAGTCACACCTTCGTCGGCCTCATGGTCACGGCGAACGATGATCGGCTTATGCCTCGGATTATTGGAGCGCGGGTGGAACTCGGCCCGATCGGTGAAGAGCTCAAGCTGCTTCACTGACCATTCGCGAAAATGTCCGCCGTCGCGCTCGCGCTGGACGACCACGACCATTCCCGATTTCAATTCGACCAGGTGTTCGACGTCTTCATATGCAATGCAAACCAGACGGCTTCCTGGGAAGATCGGGAGCGGGCGAAGTTCATTCATGCTGTCGCCTGCAACATCGAAAACGAGCTGCCTGGCATTGGGGAATAGCTCGTCCCGCGGTAAAGCGATTTCTTCAGGCTCAGATTGGTCGAATTCATCCACCTCGCGGAACGCGCCGGCCTCGACGACGCCAGCGACACGGCCCGCGGTCATAGCGGCAGCGATCTGCTTTAGCTCGCCACTCGGCGGTGATCGGTCAAGATATTCGGCAATTTTCGGGATCTCGTGGACCTTCAGATTTCTATTGCCTTTCAGCAATTGGGTGATCTGTGGATGAGCAATGCCGAGATGGCGCGCGAGCCCTATCTGCGTTTTCCCAGGCTGAGCAAGCCCTTCGCGGATCCAGTCAAGATATTGGTTTGTAAACTCGTCAGCCATTGTTTGATTTTCGCACACGCGTGATTTCAGCGCATTTAGGAAAATCGTACAGCTCCACTTGCCAAGAATGTATGCTTATCGTACATTCGCGATCATGAGATGCGAACCGGCAAACACAATCATCACCAAATTCAAAGGCCTCAAGCCGCTGGCGGAGGTCTGCGACGTCAAAGTTCATACGGTCATGCGTTGGCGCATGCCGCGAGAGAAGGGCGGGACTGGTGGGGTTATTCCTCATTGGCATGTTCAGGCCATCCTCAATGCGGCACGGGAGCGTGGGATTGATGTTCGGGCTTCGGATTTCGCACCTATTGCGGAGGCAGCAGCATGACCGCCGATGGACAGATCAAATCGTTCTTCCAGCGCTGGGAAAATCTCGAAGCCGAGAAGAAGCAGACGGCTGACGCACTTAAAGACCTTTTCGCCGAGGCGAAGGGCTTCGGTTATGACACCAAGGCTCTCCGCGCTGCTTTCCGGCTGAAGGTCAAGGAAGATCTCGATAACCCGGCAGACGCTGAATTCGAGGCGGTCGTCGATACCTATCTGAACGCGATCAATGCGCCGTCGATCTCCACGCGCGATGCGCGCCTGCGCACACGAGAAAACATTGAGAAATTTGACCCGGAAACGGGCGAAATCCTCGAAGACATCAACCCACGTCTTGCCCAGCAGATCGTCGACGGCATGCAGGCCGAAGCAGGTCGCGCCGCGCTGGTGACTGCTGTCGATATCCTGATCGAGCAGGAAGAGGCGAAAGAATTCCAAGCGAAAGCATCCGGCGACAACGGCGCGACTGTGCACGGTGAAGACGATCCGGCCGACAGCGTGACGGGAGATGCAAGTAGGTCGAGCCGGGGCGACGATTCCCCGGCATCCAATTTCGGCACGATCGAACTTATGCACCAGCAGATCGCCGCCGCCAGAGCGAGAGAAATCGCTTCGGCCTCTCAAGGCGAAGCCGAAGCCCCCAGTGCCGAGCGCGTAACTCCCCAAGGATCGGGCAGCGCCGCCGCCAACACAGGAGGCGATCATGTAACCGCTCATTACCCCGCCGCCACTTCGGCCGGAGCCATCGTCAAACAAGCTCCGGCCATCAGCAAATACCGTCCACATTGCCAGCGCCCAGAAATGTGCGGCAGCGGCACGCGCGATCATTGCTGGTCCTGCAAGCAGGCTATGCGGGAAGGGGATGCGGCATGAAGAAGCTTTCGGCCGGCATCTGTCTCGTAGCTCAAAACACAGTTGAGGGCCGCACGCCGCACAAGCCTTTGCAGGTCGAGCGTCCACAGAAGATCCAGACTCAAACACAGGCGAGGGCAGCATGAGCTTTTGGGAAAAATCGACCGACAAGCAGAAGCTTGCGCAGATCGACGGCGGCATTGAGTGCCGCCTGACGATCCGGCAGATCGCGATGAACTGCGGCACGACACGCGCAGCGCTTTCTCACTTTGCGCGCAAGCATGGCCGAACCTTTCCGACTCAAAGCCCGAGCACTTCCTATTCGATGAAGTCCAGCGCACGGCGCGGTGGGAGGGTGGCTGCGATCATTGCAGCACGCACGGCACGCGTTCCGAACGTCTTGATGAATGACGCCTTCTCCATCTTCGGCGTTGGCGCTGATCGCGAGCCAGCCATCTTCGATTTCGGAGGCGACCGTTGATGGATTCGATGCTCGTTGGTTTCGGATATGTCGCCGCAGCATTCGGCCTTTGCCTCCTGGCTATCGGTGCTGGCGTGGTCGCTTGGCGCGGTGCCCGCCTGATCATGGGTCAGCGGTTCGACGCTGCGAACGCAGGCGCGATCGAAGGTGACGGCCGGAGCTTCCGGACGCTTCCTGACGATCAATGAATTTCGAATGGGCGCGGGTCACCTCTACCGCGCTCAAGTCTGGTGCCGGCTACTTTTCCTCCTCCCAAGCGGTCGGCACCAGCATCCTAAATCTCGGGAACTGCGTCGACAGGCGCATCACGACTGCAGCCGTCGCAGATCCTAGAGACACGAAAGAGGCTGGTGGCGATGGCGGATCGCCACCAGCAGCAGAGCCGGAAGGAGCGGCGGCACGGCTCTGCGGAAATGGAATGACGGTTGGCCCGAGCGGCGGACCAGACGACGGGATTGAAGTCCCTGCAAGGATATCGGTTCCGTCGTCATCAATGTCGGTCCTGTGCATCTGAAGTCTCCCTGAACAAGAGCCAAGATGACACAAGGAGACGACAAGGTGTCGGGTTTCAAAAACAAGAATTTGGGTTCTCGCCCCAAGGATGAAGCTGACAGGAAGAAGGTAATGAGTCCAACTTTGACAGCTAGGGACTTGATGAGAGATGCATGGCCCCTTCGGCGCTACGTCAAGCTCGATAACGTTTTCTATGAAGCGGTGCGTTTCATTTCGCCGCGCGTCACCAAGAAATTTACTGCCCGCCGCGCCCGCTCGATTTGGGAGGGCACCGCGCGCCGGATTGACAGCGACGAAATGGACGCCTTGCGGACGGCTCTGATCGAGGAGAGCAAAATTGAAGCACGAGAACTACGCGCCCATCTGGCTTCGCTGGATCAAAAGATTGCCTCCTTTGAGGCGGCTGCGCATCGCCAAGCGATGGCGCGCCAAGGCCAAGAAATGGGCCGATAGAGCTGATTGGATCATAGGTGATTGAGAATGCAACAGCTTTCCATGTTCAGCCTCATGACGCCGCCGCCGGCGCCGACTCGCGCCGAACCACTTTGGCTCCGGACCAAACTGGATAAGAGCGGCTGGAGCTGGGGAGAAATCGGCATCATGGCAAATAGCGGCGGAACCTGGTCCATCAGTACCGGGGATAGCGTCGGCGGCTATTGCGGCCATGGTGGGCCATTTTGGGGCGAGCACGCCAGCTTCAAGGAAGCTCTTATCGCTGCCGTCAGGATGATGCATGGCCGTTGGGCCGACATCTCCGTCCGTATGAACGATAGCTGCTGCCAAGAGAGCCACCGTCGTGTTGCCCGCAAGGGCCTGGAATGGTTGGAAGGCATTGAAGCTGAGTATGGGGTGTCGCACTGATGACCGACCCAGCCGAAATGCTTGCTTGGCTCGACCGGCGCATTGCCAGCGCCATGACCTGGCTCGACGACCATGGCCGGGGAAGTAAAAAGCCACGCCCGGAAGGCGAAATTGCCATCAAGGAATACGACATAGCTCGGTTTCAAGAGATCAAGGTCGCCTATCAGAAGGCGCTTGACCGTCGTAACGGGGAAGGGGCGGCGGCATGATCTCAGCTCTCAAAAATGTAAATGTCGCCCTCGACAAGCGCCTCGATGAATGCCGCTCGGGCCTTCTCGTCGTCGAGCTTTCCATCATGGGACGCCAGCAGCGCCTTTTTGGCGGCAACGTAGGCCGTTCCTTCTTCGACCGTCGGCCACTCGTTCAGCATGAACTCAGCGGCTCGCTCCGAACTGGAAATGACAAGCCTTGCGCCGGGCTTCCGGGTCTCCACGATAACGGGCTTACTCCACCATTGGGCCATGATCGTTCTCCTCTCTCGGAAGAACTTGCCTGTGCGATGATAGTTCCGGGGAGGGCGGCATGACGTGGTTCTTCGATCCTCTTCTCCCGCTTCATTACGAGTTGCTCGTGATCGATATTCCTTGGCCGTTCGACCTTTACAGTGAGGCTGGCGCGAAGAAGTCGGCTTCGGCGCAATATGACCTAATGTTGGCCGACGAGATCCGCGCATTGCCGGTGGGGCAGCTCGCGAGCATGGATTGCCTCATCTATTCCTGGGCGACCGCGCCGCATCTGCCATTTGCCATCGAATGCTTGAAAGCATGGGGCTTCGAATACAAGAGTTTCATGACTTGGCGGAAAACCACCGCCGCTGGCAAGGTTCGCATGGGGACGGGCTATCGGGTTCGCACCACTGGCGAAATCATTCTCGTGGGCACGCTCGGCAACCCGAAACAATCGCTGGTACCGCCGACGATCTTTGACGGAATCGCCAGAGAACACAGCCGCAAGCCGGATGAATTCTATGCCCTCTGTGATCGCGTCATGCCTCACGCGCGCCGTGCCGACGTGTTTGCCCGTGAGAGCCGCGCCGGCTGGCACGCCTTCGGCAATGAGGCGACCAAGTTCGACGAGGTGGCGGCGTGACGATGCACACCCTCCTCAATCAAGACGAAAGTCTTTCATCTGTTGGTGGCTATCACAAGGGGGGCCGCAAAAACGGCCCCCGGGCGCATCCTCTTTTTCTAAGGAGTTACGCGGCCACCGCCGGTGGGCGTTTTGATCATCCAGGGCTGAACGGCCGGCTGCTTCGTCAGGATACCCTTCTTGTTCCCAAAGGCTCGAATTGCATCGCGTGCAACTTCGAGTGGCTTATGTCCATCGTGGGCCATGTAGCAGGTCTTGAGGGTCGCCTCATGCACGAGGTCTCGGTCGTTCTCCGGCCAATCTTCGAGAAAATCGATGGCTTCCGCCAGAGAGAATATCGCTCGAACCAGGCCTTCCCGTTCCTTAAGATAGATGGGGCGATTAAAGTTTGCGTTCATAGCTACCTCACTGAAAACGTTGGTGATCAACAAGGATGGCGCCGAAGCATAGCGCCGGCTGAAGATGTATTTTCTCGGATTTTCCGTTTCAATGCATGCCAGATGAAAAAAATCCGGAGGAAGCGCGCATGACCTTCTCCGAAGCCTACGCCATCCACGGGCCTGACGTTGAAGCCGTAGCCAAGCTCCTCGGCATTGCCCCGGCAGAAGCCGATCGCCTCATCAATGAAGAGATGAACCGCCGGCACCAAGAGCGCCACGAGACGCGCCTCTCATATCATCGCGGCTACGATCAGCGTGTCCGTGTCCAGTTGCGCGAGATCCGCGCCGGGAGATTAGCATGACCCGGCTCGCCCAAGTAGACATGAATGCCGTCGCACCTCTCTTGCCAGGCGACAAGGTTGCCGGTCGGGTTGCCAGCCGTGGCGAGCACTTCGATTTCAAAGCACCGGAGAACCATTTCCATTCAGATGTCCCACCGCTTCTTCGCGCACCGCTCTTGAGTGAACGGAATCACCCGAACTTCACTGACTGGACCGGAATGGCAATCGGGCGCCTCACAGTAGTAGGCTTGGATGCAAGCTTGGCCGACGGCCATAAGCGCTGGGTAGTGCGCTGCGTCTGCGGTTCCTACGAGCACCGCAAATCGAAATTCATCAAGCATTCGGTCGAAGGTCGCATTCCGGCTCATGATGCGATGTGCGTGTGGTGTTCCAAGACACAAAAGCTTCAGCTCGGCATCGGCGTCAAGCGCGATGGGCCTCTGGTTAAGATCGAGGGCTATAAATGACCGAAGCCACTCGAGAAATCTCCTTTCATCTGCCGATGCCTCCGTCCTTGTGGAAGCTCTACCAGGGCCGCGGTTTCACGATGCGCCGATCGGCCGAATACAAGAGCTGGATCGAAGAAGCCGGGTGGATGCTGATCGCCCAGAGAAATCGCGGCGGCAAGTTCCGGCGCTTCGCTGGCGACGTGGCTGTTACGGTCGAAGCCTATCGCGGAGCCAACAAGGGCCGCGACATCGACAATATCCTCAAGGCGATCTGTGATCTTCTCCAGTCGACCAGCACGATTTCCAACGACAACTGCGTCGTCGATCTTCATGCACGTTGGGTTGAGGAAGGCGTGCCTTGCACCGTGACAGTGAGGGATGCCAAATGAGCGATTACAATCCGTATCCACGCGATGGCAAGGATGTCCACTGCCCATGGCAGATGATCGCCAAATGCCCGCTCTACATCGCCAGCCACGAAGGTAAAGGCTTCGACTGCGTTGATGATATGGCGCGGCCATGCATCGTCGCTCGAGGTGATATCTCGTATCATCGACTCACCATAGATCTAATTCGGGCAGGTTTCTTGCCGGATGATGCGGGACATCTGGAAGCTCTTCCGGCAGCAGGTGCGGCATGAGCAACGATTGGTTCCGCTCATGGCATGGCGCGCCGACAGACCCGAAATGGCTCGGCATCGCACGGCGGGCAGGTGTAGCGCCTGGCATCGCCGTCGCGGTCGTATGGGCTCTCATGGATCGGGCTTCGCAGGCGTCGGACCGTGGATCGATCAGAGGCTATGATGCCGAGGGTCTTGCCTATTTCTATGGCTGTGAGCCTGAGCAGGTAGATGCCATCGTCGCTGCTATGACTGACAAAGGCATGATTACCGACGGAAGATTTTCCAGTTGGGAGAAACGCCAGCCAAAGCGGGAAGATGGTGCCGCAGAACGCGCTCGTGAGTGGCGCGAACGCAAACGAACGCAAGCGAACGCGTCTGCAACAACAGATAAAGATACAGATACAGAACCTTCGGAAGACGCGCGCGCGCCCTTCATAGATCCTGATTTCGAAAGATTTTGGGATGCCTATCCGAACAAGACCGGTAGGCCTTCGGCAGAAAGAGCCTTTTCCCAAGCCATCAATCGCGCCAGCCTAGACGAGATCATGACCGGTGTCGTGGCCTATGCGGCTAAGACAGATGATCGCCAATGGTGTTCTCCGGTGAAATGGCTGTCCGATGACCGTTGGAAGGATCAGCCGGCTAAGCCTCCGGACAAGCTGCCTTCAAAGCCAAATGGCCTTTCCTATCTGAAGAAGACCCAAACCCGAGAAGAGTATTTACGCCAAGAGCGCGAGCGAGCCGAAAGGAGCTGGAAGCTATGACCAACCCCCTCAATCCAGCGGAAGTCGAAATCCTTCAGAAGGTCGCCGACGGCATCGTTCTCAAAAAGATCGCTCAAGAGTTGGGCATCAGGGAATCGGCCGTCAGCAACCGCCTCGATCGCGCTCGGCAGCGAGTAAATGGCGGCAGTTCAACTGTGGCATTTGTCGCGACGGCTCTTCGTTGCGGCTGGATTCATTAACCGAGCGGCGGCTCCAAGCACGAGGACAATGAAATGGCGGCAAAAGAAGAATGGTATGCAATCCGAACGGCGCCCGGAAGTCAGCGCATGGCGCGAGCTATCGAAGGCCTTCCGGCAAATCGGGTTGGCGAAAGCATCATCGAGCGCAACCTTCGCAATGAGGGGATCGACGTCTATATGCCGGCCTACTGGCATGAGATCGTCCATCATCGCACCAACAGGATCATCGATCGGCGATTGCCGCTGCTTGTCGGATATGCCTTCGTTCACCTCCCGCGCCTCAATTTCGAGGAGGTGAGGGCAGTGGATGGCGTAATCTGCTTCCTTCGCGGCAATCAGGATTTTGGCCCGGTGCGGTTCCGCGTCGACGACATCGCCGTCATGGCCGGCGAAGAGCTGCGCCGTCGCCAGGAAATCCGCCATGAGAAGATCACGCGCTTCGAAAAGGAGAAATCCAGCCAGCTTATGAACCTGAGGGGAAATCTTCGCAAAATCCTGAAGAAAGGCCGATCGATCCGCTTCAACCTCAAAGAACAGGCATTGCTCGCCATCAAGAGCATGGATGAACAATCCAGGAACACTATCTTGGGGATACTCGCGGAGCTCGATAGCCTCGAAGCATACGATGGGCTTGCAGCAATCGACCGAGTTGCATAGAATCATCCACGCAAGTGATTTGCGTGGCTGTTCTGATCGCGGACCTCATGTCCTTCAGGGACGAGGGAATACTCGCCGGGCCATTGCCTGACAATGCATCAGGCGCGATAGAAGAATTGCGCCTAGACACCAAGTCTCGCGACGTCCATCATATGCGTCATGACGCAGTATCATGTTGGCAATTGCCCTGCTTGTCGGAATGGCCGGCTATTTCTTTTCCGCGAGAGCGATACGGGCAATGTTTACGGTCATTGCGAGGAATGCGAACGGGGCTATCGAAGCCCGGAAGAAATCGAAGGTAACAGCGGTTTTCCGACTTTGCTCAATCAATCTGATGCAGATTGGGCAACTGAAGAGCAAATTGGCCGCAGCGTCTGGGCAAACTCTTTCAGAGCCCGGGTATTGGGTGTTGCGGGCTAGGCAAGTGTAATTGCTTCGCTAGCTTTTGAATTTCGTCGGCTTTCTTCTGTATATCTTGTGGGGAGGGACCAGGAGGGGCTGCAGATAGAGGATTAGCAAAATTGAGACCCGGTGGCGGGTGGTTAGCTAAATCTTCTGCCATTTTGGCCAGTTTGTCGGCTTGCTTATTAATTTCTGCAGCGCGGTCGCCAAGCATATCTGCAATGTTAGGCGGAAGCGCGGGCAGAGGAAGCTTCAGGAAGTTTTCCCAATTTGGAATATTATCGCGCACATAGTCAACTGCGACTATCACAGCGTATACAACGACTAGAAAGCGAATAATGCGGAACATTACCGGTCAGCCTCCCGCCTGAATACTATCGTTGTACTACGGATCACGTTTTTGAAAAAGGGCAGCGAGACAATGCTGCGTCGCCCCGGTAAATCGGGAAGAGCTGACATCTATGCGCCCATGCTACGGCATGGCTTCCCGGTACCAATTCCTCACCAGAGGACAGGACGGCACAATACGCCCCGCCTGCGGAACCGTCCTGAACAGAAAGCCTGGAGGCTGGAAAACTCCGCAGCCCGATCGGCATAACTGATGGTCTGGCTTTTCACTTTCCCTGGGCCGCCTGTGTAGAGAGCCTGACAGTTTCAGAGATCTCAAATGGCAGGCCGCCCGGAATAGCACCGGATGCATGAAGCGTAATAAGCGCCCAGTGTGCCGCCGCAACGTGAATAGGCCGAACCGGGTTCTTGCCCGCCTCAACATCCTGGTAGCTGCGAAGGGGCATTCCCATAGCTGCTGCAAATGCTGATTGCGTAAGGTGCGCACCCTCACGATAGTATTTCAGAATGTTTTCGCCGGTCGCTGTGGTCGTCGCCCAATTCATTGAAGGTTCTCCTTCACTCTGCTATAACGCTGGGAACCGGAGAGGTGGCTAGACCCCTCCGGCCCCCGGTTTACCGACCGATGGAGAGTGTTAATCTCCATTTGCCGATCCGGACTTGGAGTGTGAGCTTAACGCCCATTTGGACCTCCTTGTCCTGCCGAAGCGGGATTGCTTCGGTGATTTGGTTATCGCATAACCACGTAATACGTGCAAGCAAAAAGTACGTAATACGTGTAAAATAACTAAGCCGTCCGACTTGTCATCGGGCGGCTTTTGCATTTCGGTAGATCGTGGATGTGCAGGCTATAATATTCAGTACATCCAAGATTGCCGGCAGGTATTCGACTATATGCTGTATCATTGGCAACACCTCCTTTCTGGATCAGTTATCCGTATAGGGAGGGGTAACTCGCCAATGGTTGTTTCCACCACCGCACGCCACGCGGGGCCGGGGCGGAATCCCTCATATTCGGCGCTAAGTGGGCCAGCCGGTGGACCTTCCTTCAGTCCACCTTGGCGATAATCTTGTCGGCTATCGCTATCATTTCGTCTACAAGTTCGGGTCGAAGAATTCTCTTCTCGTCCAATAGACCTGCAACGGCTTCCGTCGCTTTTCGCGCTGGTTTTGTGCGGACATCCTTGGCCGGAATGCGGATGAATTCATAGCCAGGGAATTTGTGCTCTAAAGTGCTCGCCATCTCTTTTTTGTCAGAGTCGAGGATGCCAACGACTTTTGAGAAGCCCAGATCCTTTAATATTCTGGCGATCTTCTCCATTTTTTCTGCGCCTCCGGCACCCCACCCAAAAAAGGAACCGGGTAGTTTTTTCCCGACTTGATCGAAAACCAAAGGATAGAGGACCACGTCCTCCTGGCCTTCAGTGAGAATGATGCCATCTTCTTGAAAGAACAGTTCTTTGGCATTTGTGCCGAGAACATGCGGATTATTGATATCCGTGATTAATCCATTTATCGCCTGCTTAGAGTCATCCGAAAGCTGATGAATGGAAGTGCCAGTGACCTCATCGGAAACCACTCGAACGAGGTGTGCTCCTTTGCCTAAGGCTGAAAGATCAACGAAATACGGCGAATGCGTAGAGATGACGATCTGTCGGTCCTTGGCATACTCGGCGATGATAGCGCTCATCCGCTTCTGCAAGCTTGGATGCAGTGAAAGCTCGGGCTCGTCTATGACCACCATGTTGCCGGCGGCGCTGTCGTATAAGGCATCTGCCATCGCGAAGATACTTACGATACCTTCTCCCAATCCATCGCTGGTATGTGAATTGCTCCCAGTGATGAACTTGAGGAAATATTGGCCTTGATCTGAGAGATCGATAGACCATTTCGGTTTAAATCCGAGTGCCTTCTCTAGCAATTCGTTAAAAGCACTAGGATTTTTCTCGATCTTGAATAGCCTTCCCTCGAACCCGCTTAATTGTGACGCGCGGCTGGTCGGTAGCCCATAAATGTTGGTGTAGCTATGTCGGTCCGAATCGTTTTTGCCAAAATATGGAGAAAAAGCTCGCCGAGACGGGAGGACGAATAGATGAAATTGTTCGTCGCGTCCTGTTCGGGAGGTTTCGCTCGATCCAGGTCGGATTGATCGCACTGCCTCATTCTTTCCGTTTACGCAGTACTCAATCTCAACGGAATCGCTTTTTGCATTTCTCATGGAGTTGGTAAAGCTCGGGGATTGATAGCCGTTACGAGCGCGCAGCGCTTCAATGATCGATGATTTCCCTGAATTGTTTGAACCACTTATGATGGTTAAGCCACTACCGGCCTCTCCATTTGGGACGGCAAAATCCATTGATTGAGAGGCGCTGAAGCCTCGATAGCCTGAAATGGAAATCTTGCTTAGCATCTAACTATTCTCTTCTGTCAGACTGTGCCCTGGATTGGCATGGGCTTCACTTTGATGGATGGAGTCTTAGCTGGAAAGAACGCATTAACCTCGTCGCGTTGCGAATCGCGCCCCGACAAGAGCTCTTACACAGCGTCAGAATAGAACGTTGGCCTGCAACCAGTGATAAGGCAAGCTCGAATATGCGCCCACTGCCGCCTGACGACATAATCGAGAATACGAGCGTCCGCTTTGAGCCGGCTCTCGATCTCCTGGAATGGGCTCGCTCAACCTTCATCGACGAAACTGCCGATCTCGTGAACGAGGATCATGCCCACCTCCGCGTTGCCACTATCGGCATGCTGTGGACCAACGTCGAGAATGGCAGGAACGGCCGTCGCATCATCGGTCAATGCGAGATGGGGTTGCCGCCTGCCGGGAAATGGCAACGTGCCAGGATCGAGCTTCAGCTCACCCAATGGTTCGGCGACGTGCCTGATTTCGTCCTGACCTTTGATGCCCACTATGCCTCGATCTGCTCAGATGCTGAGTTCTGCGCGTTGGTCGAACACGAGCTTTATCATGCCGGGCAAGAGCGAGATGCTTTCGGCGCTCCCAAGTTCCGCAAGATGAGTGGCCTCCCGGCCTTCACCATTCGCGGTCATGACGTAGAGGAATTCGTTGGCGTGGTACGTCGCTATGGTGCAGATGCCGCCGGGGTACGCGCGATGGTCGACGCGGCCAACCAACCGCCTGAAATATCCCGGGCCAATATCGGCCATGTATGCGGGACATGCCATTTGCGCGTCGCTTAGCGCGACCGCGAGTTAAGCTGGTCCAAGGTGCTTTGCAGGTTGTTTATAGCTTGCTGTTCTGTACCGACGATATCGTTGATAGTAGGCGCACCTACAGTCACTCCCTTATCATGAAGCCGCAACACTTGGTCTATGTGCGCCTTGTGGGATTCAATCATTTGCTGCAGCAGCTTGCGAAAATCGTCATCTGTTGAACTCAATTTTATCTCTCCTCAGGATTTGACGGGACTTTGACACAGCCATGGCGAAAGCAAAACTCTCCGATGAGGTGAAGACCTACATCGTGCAAGCCTTGGCGTGCTTTGACAGTCCATCGATCGTTGCGTCTGCAGTCAAGAAGGAATTCGACATCGACGTTAGCCGCCAATTAGTGGAGAGCCACGATCCGAACAAGAAGGCTGCCTCCGGATTAGCGCCGAAATGGCGAGCGCTATTCGAAGAGACCCGCAAGACGTTTCTTGAAGACACTGCTTCCATCGCAATAAGTCACCGCACGGTGAGGTTGCGTGCGCTTCAGCGCATGGCCGACAAGGCAGAGACCCAAGGCAACATGGTACTGGCGTCATCGCTCTTAAAGCAGGCGGCGGAAGAGGTCGGCGGCGCGTACACCAATCGGCGCGAGATCACCGGCAAGGACGGCAAGGACCTGCCGACGCCTGTCTCTCCGGTGACGATCTTCCAGTTGCCCGACAATGGCAGGGGATGAAAAGGGCGCGGCAGCCCAGACAATCATTCGGCCGCAGCCAGGGCCTCAAACCACTTTCCTGTCATCGCCGGCTGATATCGCCATCTACGGCGGCGCGGCGGGCGGTGGCAAGACATGGGCGCTCCTCATGGAGCCGCTGCGCCATGTCAGCAATCCCGGTTTTGGTGCTGTCTTCTTCCGTCGGAACTTGACGCAGGTCCGAAACGAAGGTGGCCTCTGGGATGAAAGCGAGAAGCTCTATCCGCACCTGAGCGCAACGCCGCGATCGGCGCCGGATTTGAGTTGGACGTTCCCGTCAGGGGCAGGCGTCGCCTTCGCTCACCTCGAGCATGAGAAGACAATCTACAATTGGCAGGGGTCACAGATCCCGCTCATTTGCTTCGACGAGCTGACGCACTTCTCGGCAAAGCAGTTCTGGTACATGCTTTCTCGAAACCGCTCCATGTGCGGCGTTCGGCCGTATGTGCGGGCGACCTGCAATCCCGACGCGGATAGCTGGGTAGCGGAATTCATCGCTTGGTGGATCGATCAGGAGACAGGGATTGCGATCCCCGAGCGATCCGGTGCGCTCCGCTGGTTCATTCGCATTGGCGATACCATCATATGGACGGATAGCCCGGAAGAGCTCGCTCATCACGTCAATCCTCTGACCGGTGAGCCGATCCCGCCAAAGTCGGTGACGTTCATCCCGGCCAAGTTGAGCGACAATGCTCTCTTGCTGGCTGCCGACCCCGGCTATCTCGCAAACCTAATGGCCCAGCCGACGGTTGAGCGCGAGCGCCTTCTTGGAGGTAACTGGAAGATCAGGCCGGCGGCCGGTCTCCTGTTTCGACGTGGTTGGTGTGAGGTCGTCGATGCTATCCCGGCCGGCGCACGGTGGATGCGCGGATGGGACTTCGGCGCCACGCCAAAGACCGAAAGCAATGATCCGGACTGGACGGCTGGAACGAAGATCGGGAAACTGCCGGATGGTCGTTTTATCGTCGCCAACCATGTCAGAGACCGCTTGTCACCATCTGGTGTCGAACGCCTGCTGAAGAATACAGCGGATGCTGACGGCAAAGAGGTCCAGATCTCATTGCCGCAAGACCCGGGCCAGGCCGGCAAGTCACAGGTCACGAACCTGACGAAGTTGCTCGTGGGCTTCAATGTGAGGGCAACGCCTGAATCGGGCGACAAGATAACGCGCTTCGCTCCATTCTCGGCGCAAGCGGAAGCGGGCAACGTTTTGGTGCTTCGCGCACCATGGAACGAAGACTGGTTTTCGTCACTCGAGAGCTTCCCCGAAGCGGCCCACGACGACGACGCCGACAGTACAAGCCGCGCGTTTAATGCGCTCCTGAGTGCAAGCACCTTCACGCTTGCGAACGTTTGAGGCCTTTATGGGAAACGTCATCACGCTCATGCGCGACAGCCTGACGAGCTTGGTTTCCCGTATGGGCACCGATCGAGACAAGGCAGCGACCACCTTCTATACTCAGCCCATCCTCACCGATGAGCAGATCATCGCGGCATATCGTGGTTCCTGGCTACCGAGGAAGATCGTGGATATTCCGGCGCTGGATAGCTGCCGGAAATGGCGGAATTGGCAGGCCGACGAAAAGCAGATCGAAGCCATAGAGGCCGAAGAGAAGCGCCTGAACGTCAAGGGCAAGGTGCTTGAGGCTTCCAAGAAGGCTCGTCTCTTCGGCGGCGCGGCTCTGCTGATCGGTACCGGCGATCCGGATCCTTCGCTACCCTTGGAGCCAGAGCGCATCAGCAAGGAAGGGCTGCAGTACCTAACGGTCATGACGCGTCGGCATCTGGCCGCGGGTGAGATCGATCGGGATGTCTCTTCCGAATGGTATGGCAAGCCGAAGGTCTACACGGTCACCGCGGCCAATGGGACGCAGGTCAATGTTCACCCGTCACGGCTCGTCACCTTCAGCGGGGCGATGGCGCCGGATACCGATTTCGAACTCAGCATCACAAATAGTTCCGGTTGGGGCTGGGGCGAAAGCGTGCTGACCGCAACCCTTGATGCCATCAAGAATGCCGACGCCACGGCAGGCAACATCGCGTCCCTGATCTTCGAGGCCAAGATCGACATCATCAAGGTTCCGAATTTCTCGGCCAACATCGGTAACCAAGCCTATGAAGACGCCGTGCTACGCCGGTACCGCCTGGCGAACACGATCAAGGGCATCAACGGGACACTCATCCTCGATACTGAGGAAGAATACGAGAGCAAGAGCGCGGAGCTTGGCGGCCTGACCGACATTCTCATGGGGTTCATGCAAATCGTCTCTGGTGCCGCCGATATCCCGGTCACGCGCCTTCTCGGGCAATCGCCGGCCGGCCTGAACTCGACGGGCGAGAGCGACATGAAAAACTATCATGATCGCATCCAGTCCATGCAGGAGCTGGATTACACGCCGGCGATGGCTCGCCTGGATGAATGCCTCATCCGATCGGCCACCGGCGCTCGCGATCCCGCCATCTATTACGCCTGGGCACCGCTCGAGCAGATGAGCGAGAAGGACAAGGCCGACATCTTCAAGACCAAAGCCGACGCCGCCCGGCAACTTGTCGGTACCGGCACCGGTCAGGAGATCATTCCGCGCGAAGCCTTGTCGGATGCTCTGGTCAACGCTCTCGTCGAGGACGGCTCGTTGCCAGGGCTTGAGGCCGCAATCGAGGAGTTCGGCACGCTTGCTGAAAACCAGCCGACCGAAGAAGAACTTGCAGCCGCCGCCGCGGCCACAGCAGCCCAGCAGGCCGCGAAAGGCCAGCAGAACGGCAACCCGACCCAACAGGCCAAAGACGCCGAGCCCAAGTCGCTCTATGTCAGCCGCAGCGTGACCAACGCTGCCGATATCATCGCGTGGGCCAAGGGGCAGGGCTTCGAGACGACGCTGCCCGCCGACGACATGCATGTGACCGTCATGTATTCGCCTACCGCCGTAGATTGGATGGAAGCGGGGCAGGATGCTTGGAACGACGATGGCACGCTGACAATCCCGCCGGGTGGGCCGCGTGTGGTTTCGCTGTTCGGGCAGGGCGCTATCGTGATCGAGTTTTCTTCCGCCGCACTGCAATGGCGCCACGAGGAACTGAAGCGGATCGGTGCAGAGCCTACCTATCCGAACTACAGCCCGCACATCACGTTCACGTATCAGCCTGGCGATGTGGATATCGACAAGGTCGAGCCATACCGCGGCGCGATCGAGCTCGGTCCGGAGATCTTCGCGGCGGTTAAGCAGGATTGGGCGGCAAGCGTCTCTGAAGAATGACGCTATTCCTCTTCGGCCAAGCGCTGCAGTTCCTGCCAGCCAATTCTGTACCCGTCTGGATGTATAATGCTGGTCACCTTCTCGTCGCTACGCATCGCTGCGTCAACGCTGCGCCAAGCGTCTTTTGCGGTCGGCTTTTCATAAGTGATCGGTTTAGCGCCGTTGATGTGCGTAAGCGGTTCATGGGTGATCTGGAAAGGCATTAGAGGCTCCATCGTGTGATCGCGCCATCGCTCGGCGCACACCATAGATGGAGTTCTGGGAGGCTGAACGCCAGAGATCGGCACTGTCATCCCTACAAATCTCGCAATTGAGGAAGCCATGCAGCTCTTCGACACTGTGACCTTGGACGGCATCCGCCGTACCCAAGACGGATACCTCGTTGCCAATGCCAAAGTGGCGCGTACCGGCATCCAACTGTACACGGGCCGCGAGGTCGACCCGGACAACCAGCATGGCCTGCGGGATAAGGCCGTGGTGCGGGTCTATAGGCCAGAGGACGAGGTCTTCGCGCAGGATGCGATGCACTCCTATGCGCACCGACCGGTGACAGACGATCACCCTTCCGAACAGGTCACCGCGGACAATTGGAAGCAGTTCTCGGTTGGTCAGACTGGAGGCGATGTGGTGCGCGACGGGGAATTCGTCCGCGTTCCCCTCGTGCTCATGGATGCAGCCGTCATCGCCAAAGTCGAGGGTGGCAAGCGTGAGCTCTCTATGGGCTACGACACCCAGCTCAGGTTTGAGGATGGCGTGACGCCAAAGGGCGAGCAGTACGACGCTATCCAGACATCCCTTCGCATGAACCATCTTGCCGTCGTCTCCGCGGCAAGAGGCGGTTCGAACCTCAGGATAGGAGACGATGGGAAAGGAACACGGTCAATGACGACCCGAACCCTCATGGTTGATGGCCTTTCGGTCGATTTGACCGATAAGGACGCTCAGATCGTGCAGCGCGCGATCGATGGGCTCAACAAGCAGATCGCCGACCTGCAGACAGCGGCCGGCGAGCATACGAAGGCAATCGCCGCCAAGGATGCCGAACTCGCCAAGCGCGATGCCAAGATCGACGAACTGCAGGGCAAGATCCTGTCGGACGCCGATCTTGACAAGCGCGTCCAGGCACGCGCCGATCTGATCACGGTTGCCAAGGCGATCGCGAAGGACGTGAAGACCGAAGGCCTGTCGGATGCCGATATTCGCAAGGCTGTTGTCGTCGCCAAGGTTGGTGACTCAGCAATCGCCGGCAAGGCTCCGGCCTATATCGACGCCCGCTTCGACCTCCTCGTTGAGGACGTGAAGAAGGCCGCCGGCACCGATCCGCTCGCCAAGGCTCTTGCCGATGGCGTCCACTCCACCGCCGATGCCGACAAGGTCGCAGCCGATGCTTACGCGCAGATGGTTGCAGACATGAAGGCCGGTAAGGCCAACTAAGGAGACGCCTACGATGGCAACCTACCAGACCACTTACTCCAATGCTCCTGCCAAGGGTCTGCATGGTCAGATCTCCTCGGAGGAGAAGTGCAACAAGATCAGCCGCACCGTCGAGGACGCGGCCGGCATCAAGTTCGGCGTTCCCGTCCAGCGCGGCGCAGGCGATCACGGCGTTGTCGCCATGGCCGCAGGCAAGTTCCTCGGCATCGCGGTTCTGAACCCGGCCGTGCCGCCGGTCGCTCCTGGCTCGACCCTCGTCGATGGCTACCCGCAGTATTTCACCGGCGCGTTCATGACGACGGGCACAATGTACGTCACGGCCGGCGGTGCCGTCGCTGATGGTGGCGATGTCTATTACAACACCTCGACGGGCCGTTACGTCGGCGCGGCGGGAACCAACATCATCGGCCCGCTGCCGGATACCTTCTTCGAAACCACCGGCGCGAACGGTGACATCGTTGAAATCTCCGTCGGCCTCCGCCCGGTCACGCCTGCCGCGTAACCGAACACGAAAGGACACCAGACAATGAACCAGATCGTGCGCCAGCATTTTGCCGATGCTCAGGCTGCGATGCCCTTCGTGATCGCGCAGGGCCGCAACATCGAAACCCGCATCTACCAGCGGCGTTACCCGACGTTCAACTATGGCGCTCACGTGCCCGTTGTGACAGAAGGTAACGAATGGGCGATCGGAACCACGTTCTTCACCGTCGATACCGCAGGCGAGGCAAAGTTCCTCTCCGGCGCCGGCACCGACATGCCGTTCAACCAGGCAACGAAGGACATGCAGAGCCATGACTTTGCCATGCTCGGCTCTGGCTGGGAATGGAACCTCGAGGAGGTCAATCAGGCAGCCCTTTATGGCATTGACCTGAACGGCACCAAAGCCCTTTCGGCGGCCGATAAGGTCGAACGCCTGCTCAACTCCATCGCGATGATCGGCAGTACCGAAAAGAACTGGACCGGCTTCGTCAATGCTCCCGGTGTCTCGCGCGCCGATGTTGCCGCCGACGGTACCGGCTCCGTTACTTTCTGGTCCGCGAAGACCCAGGATCAGATCCTTCGCGACGTGAACGATCTGATCTCTGCTGTTCGCCGGAACACGCTGGAAGTCGAGTGGATCGACAGCCTGCGCCTCCCGCCCGACGCCTTCCGTCTGATCGCCACCAAGCGTCTCGCTGATGGCGACGGCACCATGACGGTGCTGGAATATCTTCGGAAGAACAACGTCTACACGGCGGAAACCGGCCAGCCGCTCGACATCCAGCCGCTGCGCGAACTAGCGACGGCCTCGCAGGATGGCGGCGGCCGTATGGTCGTCTACCGTCGTGATCCGGAAGTGCTGCGCTTCCACCTCCCGATGCCGCGTCGAGTGCTGCAGCCGCGCCAGAAGTCCATCATGGGCTTTGAAACCGGCATCATCGCTCGTACGGGCGGTACGGAGGTTCGTCTCCCGGGCGCGATGGCCTATGGCGACGAAATCACCCCGGCACCGTAACGGAGGATCGACCCATGAAGGTCACAAACACCAGCAAAGCCTTGCAGGGCATCAATACCCTGCAAGGCGTCAAGTATTTGGAACCCGGCAAATCGGCTGATGCCGAGTTCTCCGAATCAGGTCTCGCGCAAGCCAAACGTCTGCCGTTCCTCTCGATCGAGGATGACGCCGGCGAACCAGTCGACGGTGGACTTGACCGGGACGACCTCAAGAAGCAGGCCGCAGAGCTTGGCCTTGAATATCCCCGCAACATCACCACCGAGAAGCTCAAAGAGCTGATCGATACGAAGCTTGCGTCCTGACAATCATCCCGGCAGGAAACTGCCGGGTCACCTTTAATTCGGAGATAGACATGGCTGGATACGGCGATAATCAAGGCTTCCGCGACTATGCGACCGGCGCCGGCTATGTCATCCCCGAGGGGACGAGCGATGCCGATATCGCCGCAGCACGTCAACGCGGCTCTATCGTAATCGATCGGTACGAAATGCGGTTCAGCGGCACGCGCACCGGCGGTTACGCCCAAGATCGAGCATGGCCGCGCACCGGCGCGACGACCTACTACGGTGACCCGATCCCAAGCGATGTGATCCCGGCGGCAATTGTCAATGCCAGCTATGAGGCTGCGTTCCTGGAGTTGACCAATCCGGGTAGTCTCTTGCCGGTCATCACGCCAGGCGCGGCGGTGAAGCGGGAGAAGATCGGACAGCTCGAAGTCGAGTACCAGCAGACGCCATCAAGCGCGACGGTAGATGATCTCGTGCAAATGGCAACGCCGGTCGTCTCCATCATCGAAGGCCTGCTTTGGCTCTTCCTACGGCCCTGTCTGCCGGGGATATTAGCCGTTTAATGAATCTGAGCAGGCTTCGCCGCTAGTTCAAGCACGTATTCCTCCGCTGCATCTGCGAGTGTGAGTGCAATCGCCGCTTCGCTAAACCCTTTGGAGTGAAGTTGTTCAATCATGTCGCGGATTGCCGCCTCAACGAGCTTGCGGCAGTCATTCTTTCGAGCCTCACGGCGGAGTTTTAATTCGCTCATGTCATGCGCCCCTAAACAAAAAAGGCAGCATGTCACCGCTCGAAAATTAGGAAATACGGCAAACGACTAGGGTCATATAGAAAAACGCGATGGCAAACGCTCTCTACACGCGGCTGCAGGCCACAGCGAAGCGCCTGATCGAGAAGTATGGGCAGAGCGGCACGGTGAAGCGCTTCACGCCTCCCGATCCGATCTTGGGCGGCGACGGAACCGTAACGCCATATCCGGCCAAGCTCGTGCCGATGACTTACGACCAGCGCTATGTCGACGGCGCGACGATCCTCGCCAACGACCGGCAGGTCTACATCTCATCCGTCGGGCTCGCCATCGTGCCTCAGGTCGGTGACATCGTCTCGGCCGGCGGTGTCGACTATCACGTCGTCAATGCGGATCCAAACAACTTCGATGGCGTGACGAATGTCGTCTATGTGGTTCAGGGGCGCTTGGCATGAACCTTGATGAGCTACTCGCCAAGTACGAGCCACGCGTTGCTCAGGCCTTCCGCGAGGCAATCGAAGCGATTAAGTCTGCCGCCGTGCTCAAGACCATCGTTGAGCGCCTAGAGCGCGGCGATATCACTGGCGCCGTTGATGCGCTCCAAGTCGAGCCGGAAGCTTTCGCTTCCCTTGAGCTGGCGCTGCGCGAGGCGTTCAATGCCGGCGGCGTCAATATGGTGCAGAGCCTTCCGTCGCTCATGTCACCAGACGGAACACGCGTTCTGTTTCAGTTCGGCGTCCGCAACATCGAAGCCGAAAGGCTGATCAGAGAGCAGTCCTCTACTCTTGTGACGAACATCACTGATGATCAGCGGCATGCTCTACGATCGGTATTTGAAACCGGGCTTGCGGCGGGCAAGAACCCGACCGCGACGGCGCTGGATGTCATCGGGCGGGTGAACCGCGTGACGGGCAGGCGAGAGGGCGGTACGATCGGCCTCAACTCCAGACAGGTCGAGTTCATCTACGGTGACAGAGGAGCCCGCGCCAACCTAATTTCCGGCGATCCCGAGCGGATGCGTACCTATCTGGACCTCAAGACCAGGGACAAGCGGTTTGACCGGTCCGTGCTTGCTGCCATCAAGGAAGTGCGCCCGGTCGACGCCGATATGGTGACGAAGATCGTCGGGCGCTTGAACGATAAGAACCTGCAGCTTCGCGGTGAAACGATAGGCCTTGAAGAGACGAGAAAGGCGCTTTTCTCTGTCCGTGACAATGCCATTCGCCAGCAGATCGATGCGGGCAAGATCGACGCAGACGTGGTCACCAAGACATGGAAGCGTTCGCCGGCAGATCATCCCCGGCTGCAGCACACCATGATCAGCGGCACCTCTGTCCAGCTCGATCAGCCGTTCACAATGCCGGATGGCACGCAATTGATGTATCCGCATGATCCTGATGCGCCGGCGCGGCATACGATCGGATGCCATTGCCGCCTGGAATATGACATCGACTACATCGCGGCCGGGCTCCGCCGTTATCGGGCGAGGGCCGCCTGATGGCAACGCTCTCGTTTGCGGCGCAAGTGGCCGGGTGGGCGGAGAAGGTTCCTGAAGCAGTCGAGGCAGTCCGCAATCAAAGCGCCGCCGACGTCGTCAAAGAAATGCAGACGCTAGATTCTGAAGGTGGCCGACTGCCGTTCGATACTGGCTTTCTGTGGGCCTCTCTGATGGCATCGACGGCCGCAATGCCTTCGATCAATCGGAATGCAAAGCCGGGCGACGGGCAGGTCTATCAGTTTGATTTCTCGGCCGTTGAGGCGGTGATCGCTGGGGCATCGCTCGATGACACGCTCTACTTCGGCTACACGGCGGCTTATGCTGGCTATCAAGAATACGGGGCCAATGGCCGGCCACCGGCGGCATTCGTACGATCAGCGGTCCAGAATTGGGATCAGCACGTCAATCGCAACGCTGAGAAGGTTCGGAAGGCATTTGGCCTGTAGCCGCCTCCATCTTCATCATGAGCGTCATCTGATAGGTGAACAGCGCCAGGCGAGCCGCCTTTAGCGTGTTGTTGCCGAACTCTGTCGCGCCTTCCTCACGGGCGAGCATGAGCCATGCGTTGTGCAGGGCTTCATGAACCTCTCGATCCGACAGGGGCGGCTTTTCAGACATAGGTAGCACCGATACATGGCGACCACGACCGACGCAATCATATTCGCTGCATTGCAGGCGCACTTGCGGACGATGCCCAATGTCCTGCCGATCGCTGGCCCGAACGTTACGTTTCCGGCTGCAGGGCAGACGAAGCCAGAGAAATTCCTGAAGCTCGACTTCCTGCCGAACCGGACGCGACAGATCACGCTTGGCGACGATCCGCAGCAGAAAATCGGGCTGTTGCAGGTTTCGGTCATGTGGCCGGTCGGAAAGGGCATCCTCGATGCCGTGGAAGTGGCCGGCACGATCATCAACCGCTTCAAGAACCAAGTCCTATTCGCCTCTGGCGTGAAGATCACGATCAGCAGCGAGCCGTGGGCAGCAAGCCCAATCCAAGACGTGGACCGGCTGAATATCCCGGTCACCGTGCCTTACATCGCCTTTGAACCGGAGACCTAACCCATGGCGAACAAATCCACCAAAAAGGGCTCGAAAGTTTACGTCTGCGCGACGGCCCAAAACAGCGATCTTGTCGAAAGTGCCTATGCCGCTCTGACATGGGTTCAGGTCGGCAAAGTCGGCAATATCGGTGACTTCGGCTCTGACTCCACCATCAACAATTACAATACCTTGGACGAGCCTGTTCAGCAGAAACAGAAGGGTGTCGCCAATGCCGGCGATCCGCAGATCGAAGTGGCTTCCGTTGGCGACGATCCGGGCCAGATGATCCTGCGCACCTTCGGAGATCCGCTGAACATCAACAACATCGCCATCAAGATCGAGCGCAATGATGCGCCTCCCGGCAAGACAAATACGATCTTCTATTCCCGCGGTGTCGTTTCCGGCCCGCTCTATCCCGGTGGTGGTTCCGATGATTTTGATCTGGAGCGCTTCACCATCGGCCTCAACCAACTGCCGATCCGCGTCGAGCCGGTAGACACCCCGTAAGCGCGACCCCGCCAGACCGTATGCGCGCGTCCAGTCGGGCGCGTGCGACAACCCACGCCAACCAGTAAGGTGCTTCCTTGGACATCTCCAAACTCGTCAATTCCGAAGACCTCTTTGAACTTCAGCTCTTGCATCCCGCAACCGACGAGCCGCTCGGCATTACGTTTATGGTCCGCTCGGCTGAGAGCAATGAAGTGAAGAAGGTCGTTCGCCAACATTCCGACAAGTTCCTCGCCAGCCGCAAGAAGAAGCTGACATCGAGCAAGGTCGAAGACGAATATCTCGACCGCGCCGCCGCTTCGATCGCTTCCTGGAGCTGGGGCGAGCAGCAGTGGAAGGGCGAGCAGCCGGTGCTCTCCTTCGAGAAGGCTCGTGAGGTCGTCGAGGAGGCGGGCTGGATTTACGATCAGGTCTCCGCCGCCAGCGAGGAGCGGGCAAATTTTACGAAGAACTCGGAGAAAGGCTCTCCGAAGCGGTAGCCATCGTAGCGCGCTACGACACCCTGAGGGATAAGAACGGGGAAACACGGCGCGAGCGAAACGAGGCATTCGAGGTCGACAGCCCGGATCCCGACGTTCCCGAGTTCTGCACATTGCTGTGGGACTGGTTTTGGCAGTTGCGATCGGCACAGGCTCCGGGGTTTAGCGGCCCGGTACCGATCTCCAATGCTGAACTGCTCGCTTGGCTCCAACTTACCGGCAATGTCCTACGACGGGAGGAAATTGCCATCTTTCGCACCATTGACCTCCGCTACGTGACGGAGGTCGAGCGGGAGGCTGAGGCGATCCGAGAGCGAGAAAGTCAGAAATAGGGTTTTGGGTGCTCGGCGCCCCATGTTTGCCATTGTATGGGAAAGGCTGAGCTATGGCTGATGTCGCGCAACTCGGCGTGCAAGTTACCAGCAATGGCGTCAATGAAGCCACGGCTGGGCTGACGAAGCTTTCCGGTGCCGCAGCTCGGGCCCAGGCTGATACCGAGAACCTCTCCCACGCCAGCCTTGGCGCCATTGGTGCATCTTCCGCCGCGGCCAAGGCCTATGCGGATGTCGGATCGGCTGCGGCCTCGTCCTCAAAGCAGGTCGAGATGATGAACCGCGCGGCAAATCAGAACAATGCCGCCCTGAATGCAACCATAGCGCCGTCGAAGAATGTCGCCTATCAAGCCCGTATGATGGCCTTGCAGCTCTCGCAGGTCGCGCAGCAGACGCAGGCCGGTGGCGATTTCATCCGAGCACTCGCCATTCAGCTTCCTGACTTGGCGACAGGTTTCGGAGCCGTTGGTATCGCGATCGGCGTCGTGGGTGGCATTGCACTTCAGTATTTCGGTACACTGATCGGAAGCGGTGAAGATTCAGCGAAGGTGCTCAAGGAGCAGCAGCAGCTTATCGAGGCCACCGCGCAGGCATGGGATGAGGCCGTCCCGGCGCTTCAGCAGTATGTCGATCAGCTTCAGCGCGCAGCCGATCTGAAGAATTTGGACGAGTCCCTGAAAGTCCTCAGTCAGCAGACGATTGCCAACGTCAAGAGCAGCGTCGATGATCTCAGAGGATCGTTCGCCAATCTGACGCAAGATTTGCGGCAGGCCGGCGAAGAAGATCAGGTCATCATCAATCTGGAAAAGGCGTTCAATGATTTCGTGAAGGCGGCCCAAGAAGGCAAAGACGTCACGAGTCAAGTGAAGGCCGTCAACGATGCCCTCTCGGCGGCGATCAACAGCACGGGGCTGCCGGCGCTATCCGAATGGGCGACGTCATTCAACGGCGTGGCGACGGCGGCGGCAAATGCGGCAGGCAAGGTGGAGCAGCTATCAAACTCTGCGCTTACAGCAAAACTCTTTGGCGGCGACAAACTGAACCCGCTCAACCCACTCTCGATCTATGATGGAAAGGTCGTCTCGAACGATAACAATCCGCCTGGAACGGTAGTCACGGATGATGGGCGTTACGTCCCGACCCCTACGCCTTCCGATCGGCCTTCGCCATATGGCTTTGCGGAGCCGAAAACGAACACTGCCGGGCTCAAGCGCAACGCCGATGCCTACCGCGATCTCATCAAGAATGCCCACGACCGCATCGACCAGATGAAGCTTGAAGCTCAGACGGCCGGCGAAACGGGCATTGCAGCGGAAACTCTGAGTTTCAAGCTCAAGCTGTTGCAGGATGCCACCGATAAGGGCCGGACGGTGACCGCTGCGCAGCGCGCAGAGATCGAAAAGCTTGCCGACGCTTATAAGGAGGCTGCGACTGCTGCAGCGACCGCCAAGCTCCAGGCCGACCTCGCCTTTCAGCAGAGGCAGATGGGCCGATCGACGCTCGATCAGACCGTAGGGTCCACGCTGCAGCAATATGGCCTGCCTGATGATTTGAACTCATATGAGGCCAGCCTTATTCGCGCCAATGAGCAGATGAAGACGGCTCGCGAGCTGGCGGGCGACTTCGTTTCGACGCTCACAAGCGGTCTGCGCAACGGGGAGGGGCTCTGGAAGTCCTTCGGTAACGCCGCCCTGAGCGTCTTGAACAAGATCACTGATACTCTACTCAATGACGTGCTGAACGCCTTGTTCAAAGTCGGCTCTGCTGGGTCTTCGGGTGGCGGCCTGTTCTCTAGCCTTCTTGGTTTGGGTGGCGGCGCGTTCCCACCGGCTCCGACCCCGAGCATCGGTCTATATGCCAACGGGACAAATTCGGCGCCAGGCGGCCTTGCATGGGTGGGCGAACGAGGCCCTGAGTTGGTCAATCTCCCGCGGGGGGCGCAAGTTGTGCCGAACCATCGGCTTACTGCGTCCAATCAGAATGACGCCAGCGGCTCCGCTTCCGGCGTGCATGTCACGGTCGGTGTCACGGTCGATCAGAACGGAAACCTGAAGGCCTATGTGAAGAACGTCGCGCAGAGCGAGGCAAAGGATGCGGTTGGTCAGTATGACAGCCAGGTGCTGCCGTCTCGCGTCAACCAGATAAACAAGGATCCGCGGGCGCGATAATGGCACTGACCTTTCCCCTGTCGTTGGCGAACTTCGCTGACAAGCTGAAAATCGTCTCAGTCAAATGGCAGTTGCAGCGCCGTGATGAGATTTCAGGGCTCGGTAGCGGCCTCGTCCTCACGGCGCAGCTATCGCCGCCGCTGTGGACCGGCTCTGTCACCCTGGCACCGCTTTATCATGGCGAAGCGGATCAGATACAGGCGCTCATTGAAAGCCTCGACGGCTCCCTGAACGACTTCTATCTCTATTCGCCTCGTCGAGCCTATCCTCAGGCCGACCCTACAGGATCTATCCTTGGAGCGGCTACCCCACAGATTGCGGCGCTTGGAGTCGACAATAAATCGATCCAACTCCAGGGCCTTCCGAACGGATATAAGCTCACGGCTGGTGACTTCCTGCACTTCGATTACGGGAGCAATCCAGTTCGACGTGCTTTCCATCGGCTGATGGAGACAGGATCGGCCAATGGTAGCGGTACCACGCCGATGCTCGAGGTGCGGCCCCACCTTCGGCCGGGAGCTGTGGTTGGCGCGGTAGTCACGCTGATCAAGCCCGCCGCCCGCTGCTTTATTCCACCGGATACGTTTGATCCGGGCGAAACCGCCGCGATGATCGCAGGCGGCATGTCGTTCCAAGTGATGCAGAGGATTGTCTGATGCGCGATAACATTGATAGCGCGACAGCCGCCTATCTGCAGGCGCGCCGTGGAATCATCCGGCGCAATTTCGTCTGGGTCGAGGCGAAGAACAGGAGCACCGGCGGCGTCGAAACCATGGGCCTTTGGGATGGCGACGAAGTGGTGACGGCCACCGTTATCAGCGGGCAAACAGGCCTGCCGGTGAGCCGGATTTACGTCGGAGCCGGTTCTCTTCTCAACGTCGACAGCATTCCCTTGACCACCGACCTGACGGTGCGGACGGTCAAGGTTTCCCTCTCGCAGA
The DNA here is from genome assembly GCF_030182495.1 of Rhizobium aureum. NCBI lineage: Bacteria > Pseudomonadati > Pseudomonadota > Alphaproteobacteria > Hyphomicrobiales > Rhizobiaceae > Rhizobium > Rhizobium aureum. Next base: position 226,319 of record NZ_JAQJCI010000004.1, read on the forward strand.
TAAATGCTGCCGTTCAGCAGATGGTTCGCGGCTACGACACACGCCGGGCTCCCATCGAAATCCATCGCGGATTTTTCAGTATCGATACAAACGATCTGGTGGCACCACCAATCCCGCGTTTCGTCGGGTGGATCAACGGCAACCCGATCAATACGCCTCCCATTGGTCAATCGGGGAACATAGAGGTCTCATGTGTTTCCCACACCCGAGCCCTCACATTCCTCAATCCAGCGAAGCGGTCGGATGAATATCAGCAGAGGAGGAGCGGCGATCGTTTCCGCCGCTATACCGACGTCGCCGGCAATTGGCAGATCTATTGGGGTGAGAAACGGGCGAACACATGACGATCGAAAGAAAGTACACCTGGCGCTCCGATCTGTCGGCCTACATCCATTCAGTCGCGAGAGCACCGTTCGAATGGGGAGGGCATGACTGTGCCCTCTTTTCCGCTGGCGCTGTCGAAGCAATGACTGGCGTTGATATCAGCGCCGACTATCGCGGGCGATATACCACCCTTGCCGGTGGCCTTCGCCTTCTGAAGCGGAAGGGCTTCGCCAGTCATGCCGATCTCGCCGCATGTATCTTCGAAGAGATACCGGTCGCCATGGCATCCGTAGGCGATATTGCGGCGATCAAGGTCGAAACAGGCGGGATCTATGCAATTGGCGTTGTCCAGGGGCCGCGCATCTATGTCGTTCGGCCGGGTGAGGCTGGATTAGGAACGGTCGATCTCTTGGCCGCTGAAAGGGCTTTCCGAGTCTAATGCCAATCATTCGTGTTCTTCTAATCGCCGCATGGTTTCTGCTGGCGATGATCTCGCTTGCCCATGCGGACCCGATCACGGCCGCTATCACGACGATTGCGACTACGATCGGGCAACTCGGCGTCGCTGCAAAGCTGGTGTTGGGCATCGCGCTCGAGGTTGGCGGCTCGCTTCTATCACGAGCGCTTGCGAAGAAGCGGGATACACCACAGTCGGGCATCAAAACAGATGTAGCTTCTGGGGGGAATAATTCCCTTGCTTTCATCGTGGGTACCTATGCCACGGCAGGCAGCCATGAATATGTCGGGAGCTGGGGAAGCGCCGGGAAGACGCCCAACGCCTACCTGACGCAGGTTCGATCGCTCTCTGATTTGCCTATCGCCGGTGTGGGCAATCGCATCTGGATCAATAGCGAAGCCTGCACGATCGACTATAGTGATACCAGTTATGGCACCCAAGGTTTTCCCGTTAATGAGTTCAAGACCAACGGCAATGACAACCACCTTTGGGTGAAGCCGTTAACCGGAAACCAGATTGCTGCTGACCCATTTTTGCTGTCGAAATTCGGGACCGATCCTGATCGGCCGTGGTTAAATGACATGATCGGTCGTGGCGTCGCCATGGCGATATTCACCGCTCAGTATGATCGTGAGCTCTTCACAAGCACGCCGTCGCCCATCTTCGAGGTTCAGGGCATCCCGCTCTATGACCCGCGCAAGGATTCAACCGTTGGCGGCTCGGGATCGCATCGCTGGGGCCAGCCGGGAACCTATGAGTTCTCGGATAACAACGTCGTCATCATCTACAACATCATGCGCGGCATCTACTATGCCGGCACGTTGATTTACGGTCCTGCGGTACCGGCCGCTCGTCTCCCGCTTTCTAATTGGTTCGCGGCGATGAACGAATGCGACCGCCTAATCAATCTTGATGGTGGCGGTACCGAAAGACAGTTCAGGGCCGGCTACGAGATCGAAACCTCCAATAAGCAGCCGGTCGATATCATCGACGATATCTTGCTCGGCTGCAACGGTCGGATGGCGGAAATCGGCGGCGTCTATAAGATCCACGTGGGCGCGCCGGCGCTCCCAGTCTACTTCTTTACCGATGACGATATCATCGTCACGGACGGCCAAAGTCTCGATCCTTTCCCTGGCTATGAGAACACCTACAACGGCGCATCGGCCTCATATCCGGAGCCGGAAACCGGCTGGCAGATGAAGGATGCGCCGCAATACAGCGATGCAAGCTTTCTGGCGGCCGATGGCGGTGAAATCCGCCTCGCCTCGTTGGAGTTCAATGCCACACCGTTTCCGGTGCAGGTTCAGCGCCTTATGCGGTCAGTTACCAATGACAACCGCAACTTCCGGCGCCATCAGATCAATTTGCCACCTGAGGCGTGGCTGTACGAGCCGCTTGATACCTTCTCGTGGTCGAGTGACCGCAACGGCTACGTGTCAAAGCAGTTCCTGAACACGGGTATGGATGATCTCGACAACGCCAACCAATCGGTGGCGCTGTTGGAGACTGATCCGACCGACTATGATTGGAGCCCGACATTCCAGCTCCCTTGGACGGTGGGGCCGCTTACGCCGAAGTTTCCACCATCCCAGCCCATGTACGGCTGGCAGGTAGGACCGGCGACTATTAACGATAGCAATGGCGTACCTTGGCGTCCGTCGATGTTTGTCAGTTGCGCGCCGGATCAAACGGATGTCAGCAATGTATGGGTCCAAGTGCGGCTGGCGGCAACGGGAGATATCGTTTTTGACAGCGATTCCACACGTTACGGCTCGCCCTATAGCTGGGTCCTGAATGCCAATTTCAAAGGCAATACAGACTATGAGGCACGAGGAAGATTTGTGCCGTTCTCGGGTCGAGCAACCGAATGGTCTGCATGGCTGCCGGTCACGACGCCAAATGTCCTAGTTACCGATCTGCTGGTCGATCTGGCGCACGTTAAGAACGACATCCTTAACCGCTTTAAGGAGCTGCAGGCCGAGATAGATGATACTAGGCCGCTGATCGAACAGCTCTTGGTCAATACCCAATCCGATAGCGTAATTTTTGACGCCGCACAGCGAACTCTTACCGCTACGGTTGGAGAAAACAAGGCGTCTTTTGATGAGCAAATCGCCGTGGTCGCCGATGATATATCGGCTGCTGTCGCCCAAACAACTGAGATATCCGCAGAACTGGCAGACCGCTTTGCCGAAGGACTCATCAAGTTTGCTGCTGCCGCCGACCAGACAGGCGTGAATGCTCGCTTTTCGATCTTCCTGCGCGCCGGGGTAGGTGACGCCTATATCGAAAGCGGCATGTTCCTCGAGATCTACACAGTGAGCGGTGTGCAGAAATCGCGCTTCTCGGTCTTGGCGGATCAGTTCAGCGTTCTGAACCCTGACAATCTCGGCCAGTCATTTCTGCCTGTGGTGGTCGAGGGCGGTGTGTTGAAGGCACAATTCGCCAACATCGGCACAGTAACGGCCGGTCTCATCAACGGCGGTCCCGGAGCAAAGATGGTGATCGATATCACCAACGGCTCAATTACCGTTTCTGATTGAGGAGGGATCATGGTTGCTAGAGCACTGATATGGCCCGCACGTATCATTATTTCGAGGCCTGGGGTCCCGGTTTCAGGTTCGATTGCCGACAGCGACAAGATATTCGACTCCGATTGGAATTGGTCAGGTCTGCTCCTCGAGGCAAAATCTGCAACCGATCCAGGTGGCGGAGATTGGAACGTTTTGTTCAATCATGATTACGGCTATCGACCATGCGTTGTTGCCAGGATGCTTGCAGCGAGTAGCGTGTCGGTGCCGTGGTCCGGCCCGAGCGTGCAATCACCTTCGCAACAAATGGGGGCAGGGCAAGCGGTCCCGATAATTTACAGCGACAGGATCGTGTTTCCGCGAGACCGCACAACTGGCGGTTCAATGAACTATGGCACGATCGAATATGAAGTTTATGGCGTCGATTGATGGCAAACAGGATAAAAATTGGCTTCAACCCGGCAGTCTCGGATTACGGCATTTTCATCAGCAAGCCTGGACGGGATGTTTCCGACACAAGCACAAACTATCTGCTGGATAGCCGCTATCGTACGCTGATGCTTCACGCGAATGGCCAAGTAGGCATGACCAGCTATTCGGGCGTTGCAGGGAAAACAATCTGGTATGCCGAGGTAAGCTTTCCAGATCTCGGATATCGGCCGGTTTTCTTCGGCAATATCAAATATGACAGCGCCAACCCAGCCAATATCCCGGTCAATAGCGCGGGAGTTCCAATCTCGCTGTGCGGAACCTACGGTCAGGTCGGTTCCGGCGGACAGGTGTTCCTCGAAAGCGGCGTTTGGCTTTTCAACAACACCACACTTCGCGGGCGGGCAGTTATGGATGTAAGCGGCTCGGGCGGCAGTATGACCATGACCTGGATGGTCTTCAAGAACAGGTTTGGTGAATAGCCATGGTCAGGCGTGTCTGTATCGGCAATTCCGGCGGTTCGTTTCTATTCCGATCCAGCCAGGCCGGAAACGATGCCGTTTCCGGTGATATTTCGCGGATGGCGATCTACGAGGGACAGGTGCCGATGGTGCCGAAGGCCTTCGGCGAGGTGGACGTTCCGTTTAGCCTGAGCTTGGGGGCATCAACGACGGTGAACATTCCTTCGCAGGTGTTCTCATACCCGCCATTCATACTCATCAAATCTACGGATGGAGTCTTGCCCGGCACAGATACCATTGGCGGCTGGTTTGTGGCGGGAACAACGCCACGCCTGCAACTCTACAATCGGGCGCAGCCAGGTATTACCCGTCGCCTGCGTTGGTGGGCATTCGCTGAACTTTAGGACAAAACATGACGACGCCATATAAGACGGGCACCATCACGCTAACGAACGGTTCCGCCACCGTCACCGGATCAGGCACTGCTTGGCAAACTGCTTTGATAACGGGCGGCACGGTCTACGCAGAAGCTCCGGGCGGCAATGCGTTGCCGATCGAAAGCGTCGACAGCGATACTGAGATCACGGCGGCAGTCGAGTGGACGGGTGCCAGCGGTACATATTCTTACGCCCTCATGCGCGACACGTCTTATGGCGCGCAGCAGGTCGCCAACGCAAATACCCTTGCGCAGCTGATTGCTGAGCTCAGGGCTGGCACGATCTTTAAGTACGACGCCAGCGGAACTTTGGCGGGGCGGTCTGCTTATGACGGTCGCGCAGCGGGCTTCGCATATCTTGTGTCGGCTGGCGTCACTGAGCCGGTACTATACGTAAAAGCTTCTGCGACAAGCGGTGACTGGAGCGGCCCATTCCATTACGGAGTAGGGCCGACCGGGCCGATTGGCCCGGCGCCGAACCTTTCCATCGGAACCGTGACAGGCCTTGCGCCAGGGTCCAATCCGACAGCTTCCTTCAGCGGTGCAAGTCCATCATATGCCCTGAACCTTGGACTACCGCAGGGCGCCAAAGGCGACAAGGGGTGGGCGATTGCACCCGAGCTGGTGGCGGACGGCGCACGCTACGTCCTTCGTATTGCATCATTCATAGGCGGCGAAGGAGCGCCGCCAAGTGGCGCCGGTCTTTACGTGGGAGCATCGGGGCTCGTCTCGAATATTGCGGATGCAGTCGACATTCGAGGCGATACAGGTCCTCAAGGCACGCGTGGCGTTCAGTGGCGTGGCGCGTGGTCTGGCTCAGCAGCCTACGCGGTCAATGATCTCGTTCTGGATAACGATAGTGACGGAAAGCAGGCTGTCTGGATCGCGATCACTGCCAACACAAATGCGCGTCCAAAGGACAATCTCTCAAGCTGGACTTATTTCCCCGGCTCATTTCCCGGCACGATCAACGATGGCCTCTGGAGTGATCCGGTTACCGAAACCTATAATGATGGGACCTGGGCATAATGAGTACAGACAGAATTCTTATCCATGGCAGCACCGCGCAACGAATGACGAGAACGCCTGCTATCGGGCAGATCGGCAGCGACGACACGCTCAAAAAGATTGTTCTAGGTGACGGAAGCACGCCCGGCGGTAAAGTCATGCCGGACCAAGCTGACGTTGATGCCGCAAAGGTCCGTGCAAATCATACTGGCACACAGGACATTGCTACCGTCACTGGCTTGATCTCCTTCGGAGGTCGACTATCCCTTGCCTCTGGGTCCCCAACCTCGGAAAGCGATATTTCTGGGGGCGTCAATATCTACTATGTCCCGCTGATGGGTGCCTACGTGCCTATATACAACGGCACCGTCATCGCCATGGCATCGATCGGCACGCAATTGACACTTGCTTTGGACAATGCGAGCGGTCACGCTGGTTACCATCAATCCGGCAAGAACTTCGATCTGTTTGCTATCAATGATGCCGGTACTATCAGGCTCGGAACGGGGCCTTCGTGGAATTCCGGCGCTGTTGCCGGTTCGGATGTTGCGCGAGGCACTGGCGCAGGGTCTACTGACCTTGAGAGGTTCAACGGCCTTCTTGTGAATGCCAACGCCATGACGGTCCGTTTTGGCGCTGCTGCCGGAAATACCGTTTCTGTCCCGGCGCGCCAAGGGACTTATCTTGGCAGTTTCCGTGCAACAGCGGACGGCCAGGCGAGTGACTCGAAAGCTCAGCGCCTGCTCTTCAACGCTTACAATGTCATGTTTCGCAATTTTCGAGTGGCGGGTACGGCAGCCAGCTACACTTACTCGACCGATGCATGGCAGAGCCTTGCTAACGCCGGGCTTAAGGCTGAAATCCTTCTCGGGCTCACCGGGACGATTGTGAAGGCCCAAGCAAGCGCACTAGTGCAAAATAGCACGGATACAGTACGCGTGGTGCGGGCCGGCATTGGCTTGGATTCTATGGGAGCGCCCTTCGATGGAGCTTTGACTGCAAGCATCCATGCCACCACGCAGCTCAAGCAGATGCTGGCCGCTTTTGAGGACTGTCCTGGTCTTGGCTACCATTATCTTGCTCCATTGGAGAGAGGTGCAGGCACCGATACACAAACATGGTATGCCTACGGTTCCGGCATTTACCGTGCAGGAATGATCGGGAGTTTGCTTTCGTGACCATTGTCTATGGAGCGCCTGCCGATCTATTCAGGATGTCAGAGACAGCCTTGAAGTCATACGCCGATACCTCGCTAAAAACGCCCTCTGACCCTCGCAATTTTTCTGGAGATCAGATGGCGACCTTCATCGTCGCAGGTCAATCCAATGGGGCAAACTATTCTACCGGATCGCTGTACAGTCCGACGAATGCCACCAAGGTCGACAACCTGAATCCCTTGGACGGGGCGACCTATCGCGGCTCAGATCCAGCGCTAGGCGCGTCTGGAGATATGGCGTCATGGTTATTTCGCTTTGCTGACCTGCTGATTGCAGCAGGTCTCTATAGCCGGGTTGTAGTGGTGCCGGTCGCGGTTGGAGCAACGAGCATTCTGCAGTGGGCGCCTGGCGGTGCCATTGCAGATCGCCTTGGCGCAGCTGCGGCGAGATGCGCAAATGTCAGTCTTGCCGTCACAGCCGTCCTCTGGCAGCAGGGCGAGGCGGATACCGCAATGGCAACCGCTGACTATAAGTCAAATCTAATGGCGATGATTGCTGCCATTCGAGCACGAGGTCTAGCCGCTCCGTGGCTGATCGGCAAATCAACATACAACGGCGGCGTCACATCGGCGAGCGTGCGAGCAGCTTGTTCTGAGGTTGTGAATGGAACGGATATCTTCGCAGGAGCAGATACAGATACGCTCACCGGTACGACATATCGAGAGCCTACGCTGGTGCACTTTAATGAGGCGGGGATAAGCGCGGCCGCTGCTCTTTGGAGGGATGCCGTTTCCGCCGTATTTGGCGGCTCCTAGTAGGTGTCAATCCACCCGTCATTGTCATTGCGCTCGCGATGCGTCAAATGCCGAAATTGCCATCTGCCGTCGATTTTTCGAGTCATGACGATGCCGCGGGCACTGGTGCCGTCGATGAGCTTTCTGGTGCGCATAAGGTATCTGCTGTGCCATTCATGTCGTCGCAATTCGAAGACAGACGTCATGTGCATTAAAATATAGAAGGCCGGAGTAACCACGAAAAGAAAGATAAAAAAGCCGATCTCTGGCGTCATGGAGGTCTCTCGCAAGGCTAAGACGACATATTATTCGGTGCGGCCGCAGATTGTCCAATGGAATTTGTGTGCGGACGGACAACCCATTCCGTGAATTTGCCGCTTGCGATATGCCCAATTCTTTCGATTGGGAGAAAGGCTCTGGCGACTCCTACGCATGCCATTGCCGTGACCACACCGATCGCGAATGTCGTCTTTGGTCCGAGATGATCGTGAAAGCGGATAATCAGGGGAGCCATAAAAGCGCCGATGACTGCAAAATGTGTGAGGAATATCGGGAATGATATTCTGCCGAGGAAGATCGAAATTCTGTTGGTTGATAGAAACTTGCGGAACGGTCTAAAATTGAGCGCCTGATAGAGAACGAGAGCGCAGACTACCGTGCGGATCTGATCAACGGCAGGGATGGCGTAAGCAAGCGCGGCACAGCTAAAGATGTAGAGGCCAAGGATCGACAAAACACCGATAATGGGATGATCTAGCACAAAATGGTTTTCCTGCTTAATCCGGCGTTCAACAATCAGCGATCCGAAGAAGAAGCATGCGAGGCTTGGGAAAACGACGAGCAGAAAGCAGCCGGCGACCAAAAAGGCCATCCCAGGATTTCGCATTGCGTCGCTGCAGAAAAGCGCCAGGAAAAGGATGATCGATCCCGCGAACTCAATCGCCATGGTCCATAGAAACGGCACCATATCGGATTGAATCTGCGTTGGGGCAAATACGCCAGCGAACGAGAAGTAAAATACGTTCTTGAGAGTGACATCCGCAACCCAGTTTAGCCCGCGCCAATCCTCTCGCTTCACAAACACCGACGCTTCTGGACCTTTCATAAGATGAAGGTGAAATAGTAAATATACCAGCAAGGCAGCGGCAAGAATTGGCAGTGCGAGGCGCAGATGGCGCCTGATCGCTGCGGATATCAAATAGTTCTGGCCGCGGCCCATGTGAAAAGGTGCCGACAGTGCTGCGCCGGACACTAAAAAGAAGATTGCAATGGCGGTCTGCCCATTGATCAATCCGTTTACGAAAAAGGAGCGATACGCGGGAATAATACCGCCGAAGCTCTCCCAAAACAGATGAAACAGTACCACGGAAAGCGCCGCCCAGCCGCGCAGGCCGTCGAGTTCTGAAATTCTCATCCTCAGCTCCAGCTTTTGTCTCAAGCTGACCGTTTAGCTGGCTGCGCCGAATTCGCCAACATCAATCATAGACGGAAAATACAATGTACCCCACGAAATATTTCGCGGCGGTGCGCTCTGCATTTCGTAGGACACCCCATGAAACCGAAACTTGTTCCAGAGGCCTGGACCGTGCTCCTCCACGCATGGTCCTCGCGGCTGATGGTGATCTGCGTGCTCCTGCAATTGCTCGAGCAGCCGATCGTCGACGCCATCCAGCAGTGGGTAACCGGATACTCGTGGTGGACCCGCGAGATCGTTCAAATCCTGATCGCTGCGGTCGGCGTTCTCGCGATTTGGGCGCGCGTCACCTTCCAATCCAAACTTCAGGAAAAGATCACAGCCGCCAAGATCAAGCGGCAGATAAGGGCACGGTACGGCGATGAAGAGCAACGTTAAGAAGGGCGGTGGGGCAGCCGTCGCCGCCGGCATAGCAATGGCCGTCACAACATTGGCAGCCCCGTCTGAGGGCTATTACGGGTACGTCTATAATGACCCGATCGGCGTCCTGACATATTGCTATGGCGAAACTCAGAATGCCAAGGACATGAAGGGGCGCACCTTCAGCCAGCAAGAATGCCTCGATCTGCTGAAAAAGCGGATGGCGCATTACCAGCAGGGCAACGCGGCTTGCGTGAAGGGCTATGACGACCTCTCGCCCTACGTCCAGATGGCGTTCAACGACTTCAGCTACAATCTGGGCAATGGTGCGTTCTGCGGGCCTATCGCTGGCCTTCTGAATGCCGGCAAGGTGAAGGAAGCCTGCCAGCGGCTCACGCTCTACAACAAGGCCCGCAAGAACGGCGTGTTGGTCGAACTCCCCGGCCTGACCAAGCGGCGCTCTCTTGAGCAGATGTATTGCTTGAAGGGGGCATGACGATGGCTGCTATTTCCAAGAAGCTGCGAAGCGTTCAGGGCGGCCGCCTGATGTTCTGGTGTCCAGGCTGCGATGGCGCGCATATGGTTGTGGTAGGCGAGGGTGACGGCCCGCGTTGGGGCTACAACGGCAACCCCGACGCTCCAACCTTCACGCCGTCCGTTCTCGTCCAATATAACGGCAAAGACGCGGGCATCGATGGCGCACCGCCGGCAATCTGCCATTCGTTCGTGACTGATGGAAGAATTCAGTTCCTCGGGGACTGCACCCACAGCCTCGTTGGGCAGACCGTCGAGCTTCCGGATTTCGATCCTGAATACCAGATCATCGGAGAATCTTGATGCTCGCGATCCTCAGCGCACTCGGCCGCCTGATCGGAATAGGCGGCGTCCTGTTCATCGGTCTGCTTCTCTATGAGGAGGGCGTGCCAGGCGCCAGCCGCATCGCCTTTCCGGAGAGTTGGCCCGTTGTCGGCGGCTTTGGCCTCGTTGATATTCCGATCGCCGGCGACCTCACCGCCGGCAGGGTCCACACCTACGCTGCCCAGCAAGTGAAGCTGGCGACAGCCGACATGGTGACGAAGTTCGAACGCGATACCTTGGCGGCTCAGCTGGCCAAGGAGAAGGAAGATCGCCTGCGCGCGGAGCAGATGACCACTGAGGCATCGGAACGCGCTGACGCGGCAATCCATGCCAAGACAAAAGCGCAGCAGGACCTTGAAGCGCGGATCAAGGCAGACACGGCCCCAGACGGCGGCCGCTGGACCGAGGAGGATGAGAAATGGAACGCAAAGCGCTGATCCTCCTGCTCCCGGTCGCTCTCGCACTGATGAGCACCAAGGGGTGCCAGACGCTCGAGGAGCGTGCGGAGAGGTCCGCAAAGGTGAGGGGCGAAGTACAGGCCTCGTCTCCGCCGCCGCCCATGCCGGCTGCATGCACTGCTCATGTCGAGCGCGTCATTCCCAAGGTCGGCGAAAAATTTCGCTGGATCAATCAGCGTTGGGAGGTGACTGCCGACAATCGCGACCGGTTGGCAGACGATTGCGCCGCCTGGGACCGCGACCGGATGTCCGGCAGGGCAAACTCCAGCTCCGCCTCGAAATGAAGTCTGCCGCGAACCTTCTCGGCTTCCTCACATTCTCTTCCACGCTCGCGGCTCTTTTGCTGCTGGCGTGGCATTCCATCTAGCATTTCATAGGGCAGGGCGCGGATTAAATGGGCACAGGCAAAGAGGACACGGCTATGAACAGGCCTCGGATCATCTTCGACTTCAATCTCGGCACTCTTCTTCCGCTGCTCGCCTTGGCTCTGGCCGGCTGGGACCGCTATGCGGCATTGGAGGCGAAGGTTCAGGTCATCGACCAGCGCGGCCTGGCGCGGATGCAGATCTCCGACACGTTCCAAGCCGAAACAAAGAAGGCTCTCGCTGATGTTGCCAGCGCCCCAAAGGATATCGTTGAGCTGAAGAAGGGGCAGGAAGTTGCCAATGCCCGCATGGACCGCTTGGCTGACCTGATGATCAATGGGCAGGATGCGATGCGGCAGACGATGCAAACCGGCTTCGATCTTCTCCGCAAAGATATGTCCGCCATCTCGACAAAGGTCGAAGTCGTCGGATCGAAGGTCGATATGATGACTGGAAAGCCGTCGCCGGGAGTATTCCGCCCGCGATGAATTGGCCAGACCGGGGCGCCAAAAACACGGGCCTACTCGTCGTCCTGAGTAAGCTTCGGAAAGCTATTGTCCTTTCCTTTCGTCGCAACAATACGACGTAGGGATTTAACGAAGGTTGGGTCTAAATTGCCATCTGAGGCGGCAATTTCCTCAATTAGGGAACTCATCAGCTTCTGTTGCTCAAGCAGCCAGCGAAGCACCTTCATTTCATCGGACGACCGGCGTTTCAGATCTTCTAGCATCTCGACGGCTTTAATAAGAGCGTCCTTTGCCATGTCCGTCTCTTCTAGCCGAGAAAGGATTTCCGCGTGCATCGTCACTCCACGCTTTTCTGCGGCTGCGAAAATCTTGTTGTAAAGGGCAATTGGCAACCTCAAACTGGTGCGAATGATTTCAGGTTCTTTTTCCATTTTGACACCATTTTGACGCTTGACGTCAATTAGACGTCTGATAATGTATTGACGTCTAATTGACGTCTCTAAGAGGAGTACATGGAAAAGGTTAAGAGGTCGAGTCTCACCGTGAGGCTTCCGCAAAATTTGCGTGACTGGATCGCCCAGCGGGCCAACGAGAATTTTACATCAGTCAATGACGAGATAATTCGGCTCATCAAGGAGAGCCAGAAAGCGACGGCGGGGAAATAGCTTTGGTCGGCATTCCCCGCCGTCAACTGGAAGACCGCTTTCGTAGAGCGGATTCAACATCACACCGGAAATTGAGGTTCCGATATGAACGACATGATCAATATCACAGGTGGTATGCCTGTAACAATGTCCAGCCGCGAAATTGCCGAGCTAACAGGCAAGCGCCATCCTGACGTGAAACGCGATATCGAGCGCATGCTTTCCGACCTGTCAGAAGATGTGAGCAAATTTGCTCACATCTATTTCGACAGCATGAACCGGGAGCAGCATGAGTTCCGTCTCGACCGCGAGCTGACCGAAACTCTTCTGCTCGGCTACAGCGCTCCGCTTCGGCGAAAGGTGCTCGCCCGACTCCGTGAACTTGAGGGCATTGTCGCCGACCCTTCGGTCGCGCTCAACGACCCGTTTTCCCTGCGTAAGCTCCTTCTTGATAATGTCGAAAAGGTTCTGGCGCTGGAAAGCAAGATCGAAGCGGATAAGCCGAAGACGTCTTTCTACGACGCCTATATCAACGCCGATGGCCTCTACACTTTGCAGAATGCCGCTCGATCGATGAATTGCCGTCCGAACCTTTTCGTCCGATGGCTCAAACAGAAGTACATGTTCTACCAAGGGACCGCCCTTGTCCCACGCATCCAGTATATTCAGGCAGGAATTTTTGAGGTGAAAAGCGAGATCGTAGACGACAAAGCGCGCCCTCGCTCGTACATCACCGCAAAGGGACTCGAATATTTCACGTCTCGTGTTCCTGACGAGATCAAGGCGGGGAGGGCAGCATAATGGACCGCCGCACAGTCCTCAAAGGCGGTCTTGTACTCGCTGCAACTTCTCACGTTGCAGCTCTGGCCCCTTCTTTGACCGACGAAGTTCGAGAAGATCCTCGCGTCACGATCCGCCGACTTTCGCACCAGATTTCGGAATTGCTTGATACCGTTCCAGACTATGAACAGGTCACCATTAAAGCGAAGTCGGTTGGCCGGTGGGCCATCTACACGTCATTCACCGTTTAGGGGTTTAATAGAGTTGAACCAAATTTAAGCGGTTCCTCGGAGCCGCTTTTTGTTGTGGCGCCGCACGTCAGCCTCTAGGGCGATCCCCATACCGCGGCTGGCGATAGTCCAGCCACCGATGCTCGAAGCAAAACCACTTTGTCTCGCCCTTGCCGATGTCATAGCCGAAGCCGCCCCATGCCTGGCAGCCGGAATGCTCGCAATAATGCTCATGCATGGCCGACGGCGTGTGGATTAGCACCGCACTGGTTTCGTCGCTCATCTCAGTTCATTTGTCCTTTAATCGCCCGGTCCATAGAGCCTAGCAGCGATTCTGAGAAATACTCCAAAGTCTTTAGCGCATCGGCGAACCGTTGTGCATCTGGCGTGCCGAGGGCGCGCATTCCATTGTCGCGGATATCAAGCCCGACCTGTTGGATAACAGCATTCGTAAATCCTCGTATATCCCCGGATGCAGATCCGAGGCTCCCGAGCAGATGGCCTATGAGGAAATCATGCATAAGACAGCGGGCATCTAGCTCGACGATCGTCTTTTCCAATCTCTCGACGCGACTAGCGATCATTGTACTTCTCCTTTGGTTTTCCTTGGTGGCAACAGCACCAGTTCGTCGTCTGGCAACGGCCGCTGGAGCGCCTTTGCTTCCTGCCATGGCGCGGTAAGCCACGTCTCGACCTCGTCTTGATTGCGAAGGATGGCCGGCATCGCCTTCTGATGGATCGGCGCGACGACCCCATTCGGCTCCGTCGTCAGAAAGCCAAAGAGATCGACCGTTATCTCTCCCTCCTTCACCTTCCTCACGGATCGCCATTGCGGCACCCATAGGCCCGCAAAGAACATCAGCGGCTCGTCCGCGCTGCCTGCGAACCAGGCGTTCGGCGTTCTCCCTCCCTCGATCTTGCTTGCCGGGTCCGGCTCGGCGAACCGCGTGAACGGCACCACGCAGCGGTTTTCCACGCCAAGCCATCGCGCCCAATGTCTGCTCGAGGTGTTGCGGACGTTCGTCGTTCCGCCATCCGGCTCCATCCTCAGAAGCTCATCGAAGTTCACTTCCTTGCCCTTGGCGCGAAGCTTGTCGGCGCGTTTGGTTGCCGCGTCCAATTGCGCCTTTTGAGACGACGGCAATCCCCAGCGGACCTTGACCAGTTCTCGGCCGGCCGGCGTGTTCCGAACGATCGGCGCCATCTGATCGGGATAGAGGTCCAGTTCCGGCTCAAGGTTGCCGATGCTGTCGGTCATCGCCCTGGTAATCTGCCGAATGGCTTCCTGATTGGTCGTGACATTATAGAGATTGCACATTCAAGACTCCTCTACCCTCTTGCCTGCGAGACAACGACAATCTTTGCCATCCCCTTGACGCCGCACTTCTTGCACCTGAGCAGCCGCGCCGCGTCGGCGATCGACGCTCTCTTCCCAAGCACCTTTTCCAGCCTCTTCGGTTCGACCTCGCTTTTCCTCCCGCACGGGCAATGCGCGTAAAGCCTATGCCATTCCCTCAAATCGGAAAAGCTGAGCGTATCCTTCTCCTTCGCCTTCGGATCGATGTAGCCCATCCGCCTCGCCCATTCGTCGGGCGAGAAATGAAAGTGCATCTTGCATCGATCATAGAAGGCGTTCTCTGTGCGTTTGCATCCCAGCGACTTTGCGACCAACGGCAGAAGCGACGGCATCGTCTGATTGCCATGTTCTTCCAACAGAGCGGCCGGCTTTATGCGCTTCAGGATCTCGCAGTCCTCGCAGATGAAATCGACCGTTTCCCCCTTATGATCCGCGAGCATGTTTGGTGGGGAAGTGGCAGGTTCAACGTTGCGCACGTCTCCGCTCCCGCCGCAGCGCGGCGAGCCTTCTCTTCATGTTTTCTGTCTATCTCAGGCGGCGTTCAGGTCGGCGATTTCGCCATGCTTCGCGAGCAGCCGGGGCGACGACATGTCGCCGGTCTCTTCGTCGACCATGACGGCATAAGCCGCAACGCCAACAAATCGCGAAGCCATTGAGGCCGCGATCTTCTCCGCAGATGGAATGCTTGTCGCCTGGCGCATCTCGCCCGGCACCAGGTTGCCACGGTTCTTGCGATACGGCAGGACAATGAATTTCTCGGCGGTACTCATGGCGTCTTCCTCAATTTGTTCTCAAAATGTTCTCATTTTGGAGAAGAGTCAAGCCGGCTCGAAGACACTGCAGATAGCCTCATCTTTGGCGGCTATTGGAACGGTCAAGCCTATTCCGGCCGAAAGCGCTTTTTGATCTGGTCCAAGGCAACGTCTAAGCCTGCGTTCTCGATCACGGTGAGGACGTGAGCATCAGCAACCTCGACGAGGGCAGTCGCGACCTCCTGCTCATCCCATCCAGCTTCAACAGCCGCCCGCGCAAGATCGCTGAATGCGACGTGGACTGCGTCTTGGCATTTCAGGTGCCGGTCCGGATCTCCCGGCGGCAAGGTTGGTGGTGGAATATAGCTCATTGCCTCAGGGTGGACCCGATCGGCGGAAAATCAAGAGTGGATAATCAGATGACTGCGCGCTTGGGCAGGTTCTGCTTTGGGTGTGATCAAGATTGAAAGAAAAGAGGAACGGATTGCCACACCTCATTTTAGTGTGGCGGAACGGTTCAAGTCCAAATTGCCACACCTCGAAAATAGTGGCGTATTATCAATTGTTTGCAATTGGCTTAGAGAAAGAATGGAGGCCTCGCCCGGAATCGAACCGGGGTGCAAGGATTTGCAGTCCTCTGCGTAACCACTCCGCCACGAGGCCATCAGGAAACAATTTGCGTTGTGGTGGCGCGGATTTAGAATGATCCAAAGAAAACCGCAAGAGGCAATTTTTGAAAAATGTTCTGTTCGATTTCTAAAGCATGTGGTGGTTGAAACCGATCCATTTGCCGTTCGTTCGGCGGGCATAGTTATCCACACCACCGTTTTGGATTGCTGTACGTGTCAGTGGCGACCTGTTCGCATTATGTCGTCAGGATAAGCAACGCGACGCTAAGCAGCGTCAGAACTGCGAAGATTGGCAGCAGCATCTCCATGACCAGCCGAGCGAGCTTGTTGCGCTCGCACGACGTCAGCGTAGACCACCGCGACCTCGGCAATTCCATAGAGATTCCCCCCACCGCAGCGTCGCATTTGAAACTGAAATGACGCTTAAGGTACAGGGGAGATGGCATTTCTGCAGACCGGGCGGCGGAAATATCGTGAGGCGCAGCTGGGTGTTGCGGCGATCGTCACGTCCGGAAAAGCAAAAGCGGTCCAGTCTAGGGAAAAAACTGGGCCGCCTTTCGCTGGACTAGAGGTCAATCAAATTCAGCGTCCTAATTATAAGTTTTACTTACTAATTGTCAACGGGAATGAGATGTGGCGTGCCTCGGTGACGTGGGCCAAAGCAAAGGCATTGTTCCACGGGTCTTCATGCTGGGGTGGGATTTTGGAAGATTCAATTGCTTATGGGAGTTGAAGCCGCAGGGACTGGGAATGCCTATTCCTCGAGGCATGGAAAGGCGAATTTGTAGGAGCGTGCGATCAGCGAACTGGCGGGGCGTTCGAGCTGCCATGAGTGTTCCGCCATCCACTTGCAGGCGATCGCGGTTGCCTTTGTGTTGCTGAGATCGGGCGGCAGGCAGAAAGCGCCGACGAATTGCTGAAGATAGCGCTCGTAGCGGGACGAGTTCTTCGGCGTCTGCTTGGTGGCACGGATTGTCAGGTTTTTCGTCCGCTGTGCTTCGTCGAGAATGCCCTGAATATAGGCCGAAGCGAGCGTGCGATCCTCTTCGCACCATTCGTCGAGCTGTTTGCCGGTCACGACGTGTCCGATGATGGGCGTCGCCTCCTGCGGTGCTTCCTCGCTCGATGCGCCTTGAGGCAGAAGAAGGAGAAGCGCTGCGAGGGAGAGCGAAAGCCTCATTCGGAAACCTACATCATGGAAGAAAGACTGGCAGCCAGGAAGACCACGAGCGGCAACGAGGTTGCAACGAAAAGAACGAGAGAGACGGGCATCCCAGTCACCTTCTATTCGAATTTAGTCTTAACCCGAAAGGCTTCGGGCCGGAAGGTTGATCTGTGACCACACTCAGGCGGTTCCAGGTTATGAAGCGTGGTCCTGGGAAGTTAACATTTTACTAACGGATGCTTCGATCTGAAGCACGGCGAGCAGCGCGATGTCGTCGGCAACGGGATTTGTCGAGAGGTCGGACCCGCATTCCAGGGCGCCGTTTGTTGTGCGCGGGCGACGCCTGGCCATGAATCTCCGCCCCAGTTGCCGCAATGCCTTGAAAGCGTGGCGTCAGGCGATTAAGACACGCGTAACAGAAAGCAGAGCAGGCCCGTTCGGGCATGAAGGGCGCAAGAGGACAAGATGGATTTCGAAGCAGCGCGCGTGAAGATGGTCGAGAACCAGATCCGGACGACGGATGTCACCTCCCATTCCGTGTTGAACGCCTTTTTGACGGTACCGCGCGAAAATTTCGTGCCGGAGAAGTCAAAGCTCCTGGCTTATATCGACAATGACATCGAGATCGCCGCTGCGTCGGCCGGCAAGCCGGCCCGCTTTCTCATGGAGGCATCGCCATTGGCAAAGCTTCTGCAGCTTGGCGTCATCACCAAGCAAGACAAGGTTCTCGATGTCGGCTGCGGCACTGGATATGTAGCCGCCATCCTGTCGCTGCTCGCCGAAAAGGTCGTCGCCCTCGAAAGCGATGAGGAACTTGCCGCTCAGGCCAAGGCCAATATCGCCGCACTCGGCTATGACAATGTCACGGTCGTCACCGGTGATCTGGAAAAGGGGTACGCCGGCAATGCCCCCTATGACGTGATTTTTATCGATGGCTCGATCGAGCAGCTGCCGCAGGGACTGCTCGACCAACTCGGCGAAGACGGCCGCCTGATCACGGTCATCGGCTATGGCCATGCCGCCCGCGCCACTGTTTTCATGCGCGAACGCGGCGCCTTCTCGGAAAACGTCTTTTTCAACGCATCGATCAAGCCGCTGCCGGGCTTTGCCAAGGCCAAGGAATTCGTATTCTGATTTTCAGAACGGTCTGATAATCCAGCTTGCGACAGGCGCCTCGTGGCGCCTGTTTTTTATTGCCGTCGCCTGTGGCAGAATCGCAGGCGATGGAGCGATTCGTCGTGGTCGTAACAAAACTGTGCATCACCGGGTTTAGTGCTTTGACGGTGATTTTTTTCCCGAAGGCAGTCATCTAGGGTGGCCCTGATTCGGGTGCCGTGTTGGCGCGTTTCCGGTCGTTGAATATGGAAAACGGGGATGAATATGGCTCAGCCAAATGTAGTGCGTGAACCGTCCATGGAAGAGATCCTGGCATCGATCCGCAGGATCATCGAAAGCAACGAGCCTGTAGGCACCAAGCCGATTTCCTCCCCTCATCTTGCCGCTTCCAGCATGCGCGACGACGATATTCCGCTGACCGTGGATGAAGAGTTCGCTGCCGCGGATCGCGCCCGTGCCGCGGAGCAGGACCCGCGTTTCGTCGCCGCAAACTCGCAAATGCCCGTTGCCGAGCCGGATGGTGCCGGTCGCGGCTTGTCGCTGGCGGATGTCGCCGCGCGCGTGCGCGCTGCATCCGAACGCAACGCCGCTGCATTGCTGAATGCCGGGCGCGAGCCCCCGCAGCCGCGTGAATTGCCGCCGGCCATGGCCGCGCGTCTTGCCGAAGTCCATGTCGAGCCGATAGCCGATGTGCCGCTGCGGCAAACCATTGCCGATATCGCAGCGCCGGCAGCTTCACTGGCTACGCAGGCTGCCGCAGAGGTCGGTGCCGAATCCGGAAGGGAAGAATTGCAGCCGACGGTCGCTGCCCCGGAGCCGACCGCTGCCGTTGCGGCGGAAATGGAAGCGTCCCTGCCGCCGGCGCAGCTCGTGTCTGCATCGCCGCTGATGTCTGAAGCAGCCGGCGCGCAGGTTACCCGTTCGTTTGAAGAGCTTGCCGCCATCGTCGATGGCGGCCCGCGCCGCTCCCTCGATGAACTGGCTCAGGAAATGCTGCGCCCCATGCTGCAGGAATGGCTCGACGATAATCTGCCGACCCTCGTCGAGCGCCTCGTGCGCGAGGAAATCGAACGAGTGGCCCGCGGCCCGCGCCGCTGACAGCCTGAGCTTCGGGTAGTAGATCCGCCGCTCCGGGCTCCGGGGCGGCTTTTTTATTGACTTGCCCACAGCCATCCTATTTACAACCCGCATCATCCAATCCTCAAGATCCGGTCATAAAATGCTCGACAAAACATATGATTCCGCCGCCGTCGAACCGAAGATCGCCCAAAAATGGGATGAGGCCGACGCCTTTCGCGCCGGCGCGAACGCCAAGCCGGGTGCGGAAACCTTCACCATCGTCATTCCGCCGCCGAACGTGACGGGTTCGCTGCACATGGGCCATGCGCTGAACAACACGCTGCAGGACATCATGGTGCGGTTCGAGCGCATGCGCGGCAAGGACGTTCTCTGGCAGCCTGGCATGGACCATGCCGGCATCGCCACGCAGATGGTCGTCGAGCGTCGCCTGGCCGAACGCCAGCAGCCGGATCGCCACAACATGGGACGCGAAGCCTTCATCGAGAAGGTTTGGGAATGGAAGGCGGAATCGGGCGGCTTGATCTTCAACCAGCTCAAGCGCCTCGGTGCCTCCTGCGACTGGTCGCGCGAACGCTTCACCATGGACGAGGGCCTGTCCAAGGCCGTTCTCGAAGTCTTCGTCACGCTCTACAAGGAAGGCCTGATCTATCGCGACAAGCGGCTGGTCAACTGGGATCCGAAGATGCTGACCGCGATTTCGGATATCGAGGTCGAGCAGCACGAGGTCAACGGCAATCTCTGGTACCTGCGCTATCCGCTGGAGCCGGGCGTCACCTATCAGCATCCGATTGCCTTCGATGACGAGGGCAAGCCGACGGAATGGGAGACGCGCGACTATCTCGTTGTCGCCACTACCCGTCCCGAGACAATGCTCGGCGATACCGGCGTCGCGGTCAATCCGAGCGACGAACGCTACAAGTCGATCATCGGCAAGCACGTCATCCTGCCGATCGTCGGTCGGCGCATCCCGATCGTCGCCGACGAATATCCGGATCCGACGGCTGGCACGGGCGCGGTGAAGATGACGCCTGCGCATGATTTCAACGATTTCGAAGTCGGCAAGCGCCGCGGTCTGCGCGTCGTCAATATTCTGACCCCGGAAGCCACCATAACCATCAAGGACAACGAGGATTTCCTCGAAGGTCTCGATCATCCGGCCGCCTTGCATGGCGCATGGGACGAGCTGGAAGGCAAGGATCGCTTCGAGGCGCGCAAGATCATCGTCCGCATTTTCGAAGAATCCGAATTGCTGGATAGGGTCGAGCCGCACAAGCACATGGTTCCCCATGGCGACCGTGGCGGCGTGCCGATCGAGCCGCGCCTGACCGAGCAGTGGTATGTCGACGCCAAGACGCTTGCCGAACCGGCGATCGCCTCCGTCCGCGACGGCCGCACGAAGCTCGTTCCGAAGAGCTGGGACAAGACCTATTACGACTGGATGGAAAACATTCAGCCGTGGTGCGTTTCGCGTCAGCTCTGGTGGGGTCACCAGATTCCCGCCTGGTATGGACCGGATGGTCAAGTCTTCGTTGAGAAGACCGAAGAAGAGGCGCTGCAGGCGGCGATCCAGCATTATCTCTCGCATGAGGGGCCGATGAAGGCCTATGTCGAGGACCTGCTGGAGAACTTCAAGCCGGGCGAAATCCTGACGCGCGACGAAGACGTGCTCGATACCTGGTTCTCGTCCGCGCTCTGGCCGTTCTCGACGCTCGGCTGGCCGGATGAGACGCCGGAATTGGCGCGCTACTATCCGACGAATGTCCTCGTTACCGGCTTCGACATCATCTTCTTCTGGGTTGCCCGCATGATGATGATGGGCCTGCATTTCATGAAGGATGAGAACGGCGAGCCTGTCGAGCCATTCAGCACGGTCTATGTCCATGCGCTGGTGCGCGACAAGAACGGACAGAAGATGTCGAAGTCCAAGGGCAACGTCATCGATCCGTTGGAACTGATCGACCAGTACGGCGCCGATTCCCTGCGCTTTACGCTGGCGATCATGGCGGCGCAGGGGCGCGACGTGAAGCTCGATCCGGCCCGTATCGCCGGCTATCGCAATTTCGGCACCAAGCTCTGGAACGCGACGCGCTTTGCCGAGATGAACGGCGCCAAGAGCGACCCGCATTTCGTGCCGGAAGCAGCCGAACTCACTGTCAATCGCTGGATCCTGACCGAGCTGGCGCGTGCCGAGCGCGACGTTACCGAAGCGCTGGAAAGCTTCCGCTTCAACGATGCAGCAAGCGCGCTTTATCGCTTCATCTGGAACCAGTTCTGCGACTGGTATCTTGAACTGCTGAAGCCGATCTTCAACGGTGACGACGAGAACGCCAAGGCGGAAGCCCAGTCCTGCGCTGCTTATGTTCTCGAAGAAACCTACAAGCTGCTGCATCCGTTCATGCCCTTCATGACCGAAGAGCTTTGGGCGCATACGGCCGGCGAGGGCAATGAGCGCGACGGCCTGATCTGCCATGCCGATTGGCCGACGCCTTCCTATGCGGATGATGTTGCCGCCGATGAAATCAACTGGCTGATCGACCTTGTTTCCGGCATTCGTTCGGTGCGCTCGGAAATGAACGTGCCTCCGGCAGCGACCGCTCCGCTGGTGGTCGTCGATGCGAACAGCCTGACTCGGGAGCGACTGTTCCGTCACGACGCCGCCATCAAGCGGCTGGCGCGTGTGGAAGCGGTCTCGCTTGCCGATACCGCGCCGAAAGGTGCGGCACAGATCGTTGTCGGCGAGGCGACCGTCTGCCTGCCGCTCGGCAGCCTCATCGATCTCTCGGCCGAAAAGGCGCGCCTTGAAAAGGCGATCGCCAAGAACGACCAGGAGATCGCGCGCATCAACGGCAAGCTTTCGAACGAGAAGTTCGTTGCGAACGCGAATCCGGATGTGGTCGCCGCCGAGCGTGAGCGCCTCGGTGAACTCGAAGGGCAACAGGCGAGCCTGAAGGTGGCACTGGCGCGGGTCAGTGAAGCGAGCTGAGAAAGAGAGAACTGAAGCGTATCGCGGATCTTTCAGATTCGCCTAAGTTCTTGATCTTGTGCATGTCGTAATCGCAAATCGCTGTACGCCTTTGCACGACATGCTTTCAAATTTGATGCAAGGCACGCGGCTTACGTTGCGTGCCTTTCTTGTTTGTTTCTTTGATTCGATGTCGATGAACTGAGCCGTGCGCCCTAATCCACCGCCAGTTTCACACAGGCAAAACATATTACATGGAAATCCGCTCGCTGTTCGTGAAAAGCAGAGCTGTTGTCATATTGTAACAGGATTATTGCCGCGAAGAATAAAAATCTAAGCAGGGAAGAAAATGACATTAAAAAGGAAAAATTTACCTAATTGCACAGTTTTTGTGCGGCGCAGTTCGTTTTCTTACGTAAATCAATCACTCTTTTACCGGGTTTCATCTCTTGTAGGCCGCATTGCCAATTCAAGTGATCGTCGCAACAATCGAAAAAGCGAATGCACACGTGGGGGAGTTACAATGGCATTTTCTATTGCGTTGAGGAGCGCAGTTTCATTCGTCATCGGTACGTCTTTTGCGAGCGCAGCCTTTGCGGGCGGCCTCGATCGTTCCGGTTATGACATCGACTTGCTCTTCGACAAGGGTCGTTATGTCTTCGAGTCCGGCGTTACCTATGTCATGCCGGACCGCAAGTTGAAGAATGCGAAAGACATCGATCCGACAGACGGCAATCTCAATAACCGAAGCCACTCGACCGATGCCTCGAAAAATTACGCGATGCCTTATGCCGCCTTCAAGATCGGCATCACCGACAACATCGACTGCATGGCCGACTATTCCCAGCCATTCGGCGGGTATCTTTATGAGGGCAAGAACTGGGCTGGCGCCAACAATGAAATCAAGGTGAAGGTCCGCACGAACAATTATGGAGCGACCTGCTCGTACAAGTTCGATGCTGGTCCGGGCGAATTTCGCATCATCGGCGGCGGCTTCTACCAGGAGGTCAGCGGTTTCAAATCACGCCTCGTCTCGGCCATCCCGGCTCCGCTTTCCTCTGTCTACGACGGCGTCGGCTCGCTCGATGTGGACGGTCACGGCTGGGGCTGGCGCGCCGGCCTGGCCTATGAAATCCCCGAATATGCCTTCCGCACGAGTCTCGTCTACAACAGCCGGGTCAAGTACGACAATCTCAAGGGCAGTGTGGATCTGACCGAGCTGCCGCCGATTCGGCCGTTCTTCGGCTCGGTCACCTCCGTCTTCGGGTCTGCGGACGCCCCGGACTCGCTGGAGTGGAAAGTGCAGAGTGGCATCGCGCCGGACTGGCTGGCCTTCGGCTCGGTCAAATGGACGAATTGGAGCGTCCTGCAAAGCATCGCCCTTTGCCCGACCTCGACCCGCAGCATAGCCTGCAGGACCGGCGGTCCGACCCAATTGACCTCGCTTGACCTTCTGTATCGCGACGGCTGGACCATCACGGGCGGTATCGGGCATAAATTCAATGACAAATGGAGCGGCGCGATCAGCCTGAGCTGGGATCGCGGTACGAGCGACGGCTACGGCATGAACTCCGACACATGGACACTCGGCGCAGGTGTTGCCTACAAGGCGACGGAGCACGTTCAGTTCAACTTCGGCGGCGCGCTTGGCCTCATGACATCAGGCAAATCCGGGCCTGTCACCCGCGGCGGCATCGTCTATGGCGATGATGCGACCTATAGCTTCGGCAATGACCTGGTCGCCGCTCTTCAGACGTCGGTGAAAGTCAGCTTCTGACGATAAGTCGTTGGATTGACAAGCTTATCGTCTATCGCCTCATCATATCGACAAGGTCGCGGGCCTGGACAAGTCCCGCGGCTTTTCTTTGCCTGGCTTGGATGGATCGAAGCGTCAAACCGGCCTCTTTGCCGGATTTATGGTTAAGGAAGTCACAAGGTCGGTCAAATCTTTGTGACGAATTAGCAACACTCTATTTCAAGACATTGCAGCCACGTGATGAGATTACAATTTGTCCATTTCCCGCCACAAATGGGGAGCAGCGATTACGTGGGCACAGGGGTTGGCCTTGTAGAAAGTGCGTAAACGATCGATGGGTGAACTTCCACTTTGGCATAAGCAACAATCCGGGATCGGGGCCGTGATGCTTCCGATGCAGGGGAAAAGTCTTTGTCCGCCAAGGGAAACCGTCAGCCTGACGACGTTCGATCTCACTCCTCGGCAAGCGAATGAGAGCGCGGGTTCGGCGATGGGATGCGATAACGGCCGCACGAATGCTGGTTTGGACATAATTGCAAGCTATGCTCGCAATTGTGGCAAACAGCCTCGGTTGAATGCCATGGGAACCGTCTTTGCAAAGGATGATCCAGTCTCATGCGCCATCAGGGAAAACATTCGCGAAACTGACGGCGTTCATGCAAGCGCCGTGACAGGCCCGAATGGAGCGAAAGAAATCGACTGTTATGTTTAAGTCCGAGTTCATATCAGCGAGAGTCATGATGCTCAGCCTGTCCCTTGCCACGGCAGTGGTGTTGGCAGGTCAAGCCAAGGCATTCGATATCAATGCCGGTGTCACCAAGGAATCGGGTCCGTTCGACCTCTTCAAGTTCGGCTTCAAGGCCTACAAGAACGGGCAGAAGGAAGAGGCGGTCGAAGCCTATCGTTATGCCGCCGAAAAGGGCCATACGGGCTCGCGCTGGGCTCTCGCCAACATGTATGCAGATGGCGACGGTGTGACGCAGAACGATTTCGAAGCGTTCAAGATCTATAGCGAGATCGCCCAGCAGGGCGTGGAGCCGGGTTCGGAAGATACCGGTTTCTTTATCAACGCGCTGCTTGCGCTTGCCAGCTACTACAAGACCGGTATTGCCAACAGCCCGGTCAAGATCGATCTCAATCAGGCCCGCCAGCTTTATTTCCAGGTTGCATCCACCTTCGGCGTTCCTGAAGCGCAGTTTCAGCTCGCGCAGATGATGCTGACGGGCGAGGGCGGCGCCACCAATGTGCAGCAGGCCAAGAAGTGGCTGAACCAGGCACGCAAGAGCGGCCATCCGGGTGCCATGGCCGTCTTCGGCAATATCCTGTTCCAGGAAGGTCAATCCATCCGGGGTCTCGCCTTCATGACGGCGGCACTGGACAAGTGCAAGCCGAAGGACTGCAGCTGGATGGAAGACCTGCAGGAGCAGGCATTTTCCGTTGCCAATGAGAACGACCGTCGCGTGGCGGTCTCCATGGCCCATCAGCTTGACGTCGCCGGCTCTGACTGATTGCCGGCTTTCACTGCCCCGTTGCCGCGATGGGGGCGGTTGCCGAACTCTCTTGTTTTAGGCTGACGTCTAAGCCTTTCCGCTTTCCTTCGGATCGCGAAGACGCTCTGTCTCTTTATTTCCTGTGCAGTCCGGACGGAAAACCGCGAGACCTTTTCCTGGAATGCTTTAGTTGGCGAAATCGAGATGCGCGATGACCGGGACGTGGTCGGAAGGCTTTTCCCAAGCGCGCACATGCTTTTCGATTGCCGTCGCAGTGAGTCGATCGGCAGCTTCCGGTGAGAGCATCAGGTGATCGATGCGGATGCCATTGTTCTTCGGCCATGCTCCGGCCTGGTAATCCCAGAATGAGTAAAGCTTCACCGCATCCGTTGTCGCGCGCACGGCATCGATAAAGCCGAGATGTTCGAGCTGACGGAAGGATTGGCGCGTCTGTGGCAGGAACAGCGCATCGCTTTCCCAGACCTTCGGATCGAAGCAGTCATGCGGCTCCGGAATGACATTGTAGTCGCCAGCGAGCACGAGGGGCTCCTCGAGCGCGAGGCGATCCGACGCGAATTTGCGCAGGCGCTCCATCCAGGCGAGCTTATAGGGATATTTCTCGGTATCGACCGGATTGCCGTTCGGCAGATAAAGGCAGCAGACGCGGAGAGCGCCGTGGCCCGGCACGGAAAACACCGCTTCCATGAAGCGCGACTGTTCATCCCCGTCGCCGCCGGGCAGCCCCCGCGTCACCTCATCCGGCCTGATCTTTGAGAGGATGGCGACACCGTTGAAACCCTTCTGCCCGTGGGTCTCGACATGATAGCCGAGCGCCTCGACCTCCAGCCGCGGAAAACCTTCGTCGATTGTCTTGATCTCCTGCAGGCAGACGATGTCCGGGCTCGAATCCTTCAGCCACTGGCAGAGGTTTTCAATACGCGCTTTGACACCGTTGATGTTCCAGGTGGCGATTTTCATGGATAGCTCATTCCTTTGCTTCGCCCTGTTGTATCTGCAGCCGACGGGCTTGACTACAGCCCATATCAAAACCGGCCCGGAGCGATGGCTCCCGGCCGGCGATCAAGCTGTGGAAAAGGGGAAAGCCTCAGATCGAGAAGCTCGTGCCGCAGCCGCAGCTTGCGACCGCATTCGGATTCTTGATCTGGAAGGATTGGCCGAGGAGATTATCGACGAAATCGATTTCGGAACCGGCCATATAGACCAGCGACAATTGGTCGATCAGCACGGTGGCGTTGTCCTTTTCGACAACGATATCATCATCTTCCGGGCCTTCGACGAGATCGAATTTATAGGAGAAACCGGAACAGCCGCCGCCTTCGACGGCAACGCGAAGCGCGCGTTTGCCGGTCTCCGCGCCGACGATCGCAGCGATTCGCTTCGCCGCGGCGTCCGATAGGGTAACGTTAGTCTCAGTCATGCTTTCCTCCTGCCGGGGTCAAGATCCGGAGAGAACCAAATAGGCCGTCGAACTTTCAAACGGCTGATATCCATAGCCTTTATCATGAAAGTCAGGCCGGTGACAGCTTTGGTTTCGTGGTTGAGCCACGCACCGTTTTGCTGTTTTCTTGTCTATAGGTATGAAGGCCGCAATGCGGCGTCAATGGGTCACCGCTTCGCGATGGGATACTATATTCCGATCTGCGAGCAACGCCTTGGCCGGGTATGATGAAACGACCTTCGCATCTATGATTGTGCGGGGGCCAGATGCCGGAATGGATTGGTAATGACGATCGATACGCATGCATTGGGTTTTGGATATGGTGAGAAGGCGGTCTATGCAACGGACCCCTGGGCATCGCGCGGAAGGCTCTATGACGAGGGGGCGAGCCCCACGCGCTCCGAATTCCAGCGCGATCGCGACCGGATCGTCCATGCGACCGCTTTCCGGCGCCTTAAGCACAAGACGCAGGTCTTTATCGCCCAGGATGGCGATCACTACCGCACGCGGCTGACGCATACGATCGAGGTGGCGCAGATCGCGCGCGCTCTGGCGCGTGCTCTGAAGGTGGATGAAGATCTGGCGGAAGGCGTGGCGCTGGTTCACGATTTTGGCCACACGCCTTTCGGCCACACCGGCGAGGATGCGCTGCACGAGATGCTGCTGCCCTATGGCGGCTTCGATCACAATGCGCAGTCGCTGCGCATCGTTACCAAGCTCGAGCGCCGCTATGCCGATTTCGACGGGCTCAATCTCACCTGGGAGACGCTCGAAGGCCTGGTCAAGCACAATGGCCCGCTAATGACGCCTGATGGCAAGGGCATTCGCGGGCCGGTGCCGCAGCCGATTCTCGACTATTGCGAAATCCACGATCTCGAAATCGCGTCCTTCGCCAGCCTCGAAGCGCAGGTTGCCGCGATTGCCGATGACATCGCCTACAACACGCATGACATCGACGACGGTTTGCGCTCTGGCTATCTGACGTTCGATATGCTGGAGGAAGTGCCGTTTCTCGCGGGGCTGATGGCCGAGGTGAGGGCGCGCTATCCGCATCTGGAGCCGAGCCGCTTCACGCACGAAATCATGCGCCGCCAGATCACCCGTATGGTCGAGGATGTCATTGCCGTATCGCAGCAGGCACTTGCCGAAATCAGGCCGGGCAATGTCGCCGACATCCGGGCCGCCGGCCGCGTCGTCGCGACCTTTTCGCCTGACATGGCGCAAACCGACAGGCTGATCAAACAGATGCTGTTCAAGCGCATCTATCGCCATCCCGACATCATGCGGATTCGTGCCGGCGCGGCGCAGATCGTAACGGATCTCTTCCACGCCTATATGGAAAATCCCAAGGAGATGCAGAGCCACTATTGGGTCGACCATATCGCCGGGCTTGCGATCGCCCCCAAGGCAAGGCATGTCGGCGACTATCTGGCCGGCATGACCGATACCTACGCCATCAGCGCCCACAAGCGCCTGTTTGACCAGACTCCCGATTTGCGGTAGGCAGCGGCGGCATCGGGCCGATAGCGGCCTGATCAAGCTATGCGTGGACAATATGATGAACCTTTTCACCGACTTCGAAGTAAGAATTAAGAACGCTCTCGAGCAAATTGATATTGTGAGGGAAAAGCGATCTGAAGTCGGTTTCGGACGTATCGGCGTGGAGCCGCCGCGCGACGCCAGCCATGGCGATGTCGCCACCAATGCGGCCATGGTTCTGTCCAAGCCGCTGGGCACAAATCCGCGTGCGCTTGCCGAGATTATCGTCGCCAAGCTGAAGGAGGACGCCGACGTTGCCGAGGTTTCGGTAGCGGGCCCCGGCTTCATCAATATCCGTCTCTCGGTCGGCTACTGGCAACGTCTACTATCGACGATGATCTCCGAAGGCGAGAAATTCGGCCGCTCGAAGCTGGGTGAGGGGCAAAAGGTCAATGTCGAATATGTTTCGGCCAACCCGACCGGGCCTATGCATGTCGGCCATTGCCGCGGCGCCGTTGTCGGCGACGCGCTGGCAAACCTGCTGGCCTTCTCCGGCTATGAGGTTACCAAGGAATATTACATCAACGATGCCGGTTCGCAGATCGACGTGCTGGCGCGCTCCGTCTTCATTCGTTATCGCGAAGCGCTTGGCGAGCAGGTGGGCGAGATCCCGGCGGGTCTCTATCCTGGCGATTACCTGGTTCCCGTCGGCGAGGCGCTCGCCAGGGAATTCGGCACCAAGCTGCGCGGCATGCCGGAAGAGCAATGGCTTCCCATCGTCAAGGATCGCGCCATCGACGCGATGATGGCGATGATCAAGGAAGACCTGGAAGCGCTGAACGTCAAACATGACGTGTTCTTTTCCGAACGCACCCTGCATGCCAATGGTGCCGCGCTGATCCGCACCGCGATCAATGACCTGACCTTCAAGGGCTATGTCTACAAGGGCGCGCTGCCGCCGCCGAAGGGACAGCTTCCGGAAGATTGGGAAGATCGCGAGCAGACGCTCTTCCGCTCGACGGAAGTGGGCGACGATATCGACCGTCCACTGATCAAGTCGGATGGTTCCTATACTTACTTCGCTGCCGACGTTGCTTACTTCAAGAACAAGTTCGACCGAGGCTTCAACGAGATGATCTACATCCTCGGCGCCGACCATGGTGGCTACGTCAAGCGGCTGGAGGCGGTCGCGCGCGGTGTTTCCGATGGTGCGGCGAAGCTGACCGTGCTTCTGTGCCAGCTCGTCAAGCTCTATCGCAATGGCGAGCCGGTGAAGATGTCGAAGCGCTCGGGCGATTTCGTCACGCTGCGCGAAGTCGTCGATGAAGTCGGCCGCGATTCCGTGCGCTTCATGATGCTCTACCGGAAGAATTCAGAGCCCCTGGACTTCGACTTTGCCAAGGTCACCGAGCAGTCCAAGGACAATCCGGTCTTTTACGTGCAATATGCGCATGCCCGTTGCATGTCCGTTTTCCGTCAGGCCAAGGAAGCCTTCCCGGATATCGATATTGCCTCGCTTGATCTGTCGAAGGCGGTCCTCGGCGCGATCTCCGATCCGGCCGAACTACAGCTTGTCGCAAAGATTGCGGAGTTCCCGCGAATCGTCGAAGCTGCAGCGCAGTCGCAAGAGCCGCATCGCATCGCATTTTACCTTTACGACCTGGCAAGTTCCTTCCATGGACACTGGAATAAAGGTAAAGATTTACCTGAATTACGTTTTGTTAACGATAAGAACCGAGAATTGAGCATTGCCAGACTTGGGCTGGTGTACGCTGTCGCGTCGGTTTTGAAGTCGGGTCTTGGTATAACCGGGACCGCAGCACCTGACGAAATGCGATAAACGTCACCATTTACCCACATTGCGCTGGCATTAACTGTAGTGTTTGCGAGTGGAACGGGTGATGGCAGAAAAACAGTTGGCGTATCGCGCAAGCGGAAACGACGAGTTCTTTGCGGATGATGATCCGCTCGCAGAACTCGCTCGTATCGTAGGTTTTGAGCCGCGCTCTGCTGCTCAAGCAACTCCTGCGGCTCAGCGGCAGGAGCCTGCCTTCAATCTTGAAGACGAGCTTCTTCGCGAATTCGAGCGGTACGATACGCCGCGAATGAGTCCGGCAAATGACATCTCCGTCCCGACGGAGCCGGTATCTCCTCCAAGCCAGGCTCCAGTCGAGCCCGTGCGGGCCGAGCCGAAATTTGAGGAGCCTGCCCAGCAGGTTGCTGCTCCCGTCAAGCCGACGCTCGGCGCTCGTGACCTGATCGACGAGCTGGAAATGTCGATTGCGCCTGCTCTGCAGCCGGCGTCGAAAGCTGCGCCCGCCGAACGGCCGGTGGTGGCTCCGGTCGCCAAGACGCCGCAATCCGCTGCTGCCACGATGCGGCTGCCGATAGCCAATTTCACACTGGCAACCCCGGTTGCGCCGCGCGAGCAGCCGGCGCCCTTCAATGCGGCGCCGGTACCCCCGGCAGCTCCTGCCGAAGCAATGTTCGACGAGCTGCCGGATTTTGAGCAGCTTGGCCCTGTCGAGCCTTTCATCGCCCAGGAACCGGCTTCGAAGCCCGTAGAGCCTGAGCCCACTCCGGCTGTCTTCAAGGCGCCCGAGCCGCCAAAGATCGCCAAGGCCGATCCCGCAGCGCTTGCCGCCGAGATCGATGCCCTGCTGGCTGATGTGAATCGGTATCCGGTCCCCTCCAGGGCCGCTGCGCCGGACGAGCCGGCTTTCGGCGATTTCAGCGCTTCGTTTGACGAACAGTCGATAGCGCCGGCTGCATCTGCGGCTGCGCTGTCGCGAGAAGAACCGAAGCCGATCGCCTTCGATGCGGAGGATCCGTTCGCCGGTCAGGATTTCGAATTCGATCTTGCCGATATCGAGATGGAACTTGCCGGTCTCGATTTCGCCGAAGCCGACAAATCCTCCGACGCCCGGCAGCCGGCTCCGGCAGCGCCCGTTGTAGAGCCGATCGTTTCCCGCGCAACGCCGGTTATGCCGGCGCAGGTCGCTCCTGCAGCTGCCGCCGTAGCGCCGCAGCCGATCCAGGCAGCGCCGATGCCGGTCGTGCCTGCCGCTCCCACGGCAGCTCCGGCGTTCGAGGTCGAACAGGCACTGCCTTTCGATCCCACTGAAATCTCCGAGACGGAGGATCGTGTCGAGACCTTCGAGGGCTCGCATGTTCCGCACCTGCCGCCGATCGAGCCGGAAGAGCCGGTCGTCGTTCCGCCGGAATATGATTTCGATCTCGATTCCGAGATGGCGAGCCTTCTGGGGACGCCTGCCAAGGAAGCCGCATCCGAGCCGATCAAGCCGGCTGCCGCTGCCATGCTCGGCGGTGCCGCCGCTGCGGCCTCGTGGTCGAAGAACGCGGCTGCCCAACCCGCTGCACCCGTTGCCAAGCAGCCCATCGAGGAGTTCGACGAATTCGAGCGTGCGCTGGAAGAAGATTTCCGCCGCAGCTACCGCGAAGCGTCCAGCCCCGTCGAGAACGTCGCCAGAATGACGCTGAACCCGGCCGCAGGCGGCCGCCGCCCTGTGCGCTCCATGCGGGGCATGGCGACCGCCGCTGCCGTCATCGTGGTTCTCGGTGTCGGCGCCTATGGCGCCTATAGCTGGATCCGCCACGGTGCGCCGATCTCCAGCTTCTCCGGCGAGCCGCGCGTGATCACCGCCGATAGCGACCCGGTAAAGGTCGCCCCGGAAAATCCGGGCGGTACCGTGGTCCCGAATCAGGACAAGGCCGTGTACGACCGCGTGGCGGGCGACAGCACTGCAGCGCCGAAGCAGAAGGCTCTCGTCTCCTCCAACGAGCAGCCTGTCGATGTCGTGCAGAAGACCCTGATCCCGGAGGCGGTTTCTCCGGATGACGGCAGCGCCGATCAGGTCACGTCGACGCCGGTCGGCGAAACCGAGGATCCGCGCCTGTTGCCCAACCAGAACGGCGGAAACACCAATGTCGCCGCCAATGGCGACGATCAGGTGCCGGCTATTTCGCCGCGCAAGGTCCGCACGATGATCGTCAAGCCGGATGGCTCGCTGGTTCCGCGTGACGAGCCGGCCGTTGATACGACGACGACCGCTGTTGCGAAGCCCGCGAACAATCAGGTCGCGTCGGCCAATCCGCGCCCGTCTCAGGCAAACCCGCCGGCCGCAGCCCAGCCCGATAGCGGCGATGCCGCCAGCGCCGAAAGCACGCCGATCCGCGTCGTCAAGACGAACCCGGTTCCGACGGCACGTCCCGAGCCCGCCGCCAAGGCCAATACCGCTGCTCCGGCCCAGGAAGCCCAAGTTCAAGCTCAGCCCAAGGCTCAGCCGAAGCAGGTTGCATCGGCAAGTCCTGCTGCGGCAGCTCCGGCTGCGGCCTCTGCCGCGGGTGGCGGTGCTTACGGCGTCCAGATCGCATCCCTGCCGACCGAGGCCGATGCGCAGAAGTCGCAGGCGAACCTCAAGGTCAAGTTCGCCAGCGTCATCGGCAACCATCCGCTTGAGATCCGCAAGGCCGATATCGCCGGCAAGGGCACCTACTATCGCGTCCGCGTCGTCGCCGGCTCCAAGGATGAGGCCGCAGCCATCTGCACGCGCTATCGCGCCGCCGGCGGCACCTGCCTGATCTCGAAGTAAGGATCGGATACGGAACTGATAAAAACGGCGGGCCTCGGCTCGCCGTTTTCGTTTGAAATATGCTGTTCCTGTGTATCTCGGCTTGACGTCACTCGCATTTCCCGGCGCAAGCCTTATGATTCGGATATGACCGAATCGAAATCCATGATCCTCGGCTGTAGCGGCCACTCCATCACGCCCGAAGAGCGTTCCTTCTATCAGGGGGAGCAGCCATGGGGCTTTATCCTGTTCGGGCGCAATATTTCCGAGCCGGCGCAGATCGCCGATCTCGTTGCGTCCCTGCGTGACAGCGTCGGGCGCGATGCTCCTGTTTTCATTGATCAGGAGGGCGGCAGGGTGCAGCGCATCCGTCCGCCGATCCTGCCGCATTACCCCTCGGGGCAGGCGCTTGGCGATATCTACCGTCAGGATCGTGAACGCGGCCTGCGGGCCGCTTGGCTCATGTCGAGGCTGCATGCCTTCGATTTGCTGAAGTTCGGGATCAATGTCGATTGCCTGCCGGTGCTGGACGTGCCGGTGGAGGGATCGAGCAATGTCATCGGCAATCGCGCCTATGGCTCCGATCCGGTGACGGTGACGGAGATGGGGCGTGCTGCGGCGGAAGGTCTGAAAGCCGGTGGCGTACTGCCCGTGATGAAGCACATGCCCGGCCACGGCCGCGGCTTTGCCGATTCGCATCACGAACTGCCCGTCGTCTCGGTGCCGCGTGCGGAGTTGGAGGCGCATGATTTCGCCCCCTTCGTGGCCCTCAAGGACGAGCTGATGGCAATGACATGCCACGTTGTCTTCACCGATATCGATCCGGAAAACCCGGCCACAACCTCGCGCAAGGTGAATGAGGAGATCATTCGCGGGCATATCGGTTTCCAGGGGTTGCTCCTGTCGGACGATACCTCGATGAATGCGCTGAAGGGCACGATCGGCGAACGTGCAGCAAATATTATTGCGGGCGGATGCGATATCGTGCTGCATTGCAATGGCGTCATGGACGAAATGCAGCAGGTCGTTCGCAATGTTCCCGCTTTGGCGGGTGCGTCGCTGACAAGGGCCAAGGCGGTCGAAACGGCATTCGGCAGAAATGATGGCGCCGATGAAGCCTCTATTCGGGCGGAATTCGACGCGATGTTCGCAGTGGCGTAAAACCGGACTTCGAGGAACGGACGGGTGACAGAGTGAGCGGCAGCACGGACAAGCTTCAGCAGGCGGCAACGCCGATGGACAAGCTCTGGCAGGAGGGCGAGGCGCAGCGCGGCTCGCACGAGCCGTCGCTTGTCGTCGATCTTGCCGGCTTCGAAGGACCGCTCGATCTGCTGCTGCATCTGGCGCGCATCCAGAAGGTCGATCTGTCCCGCATCTCCGTTCTGGCGCTTGCTGAGCAATATCTTCAGTTCATCGAAAGCGCCCGGCGCATTCGAATCGAACTCGCGGCCGATTATCTCGTCATGGCCGCATGGCTCGCCTATCTGAAATCCAAGCTGCTGATCCCGCAGCAGAGCAAGGAAGACGGCCCGACCGGCGAGGAGATGGCGGCGACGCTCGCCTTCCGCTTGAAGCGCCTGGAGGCCATGCGCGATGCGGCCACCGACCTCGTCAATCGCAATCGTCTCGGCCGGGATATCTTTGCGCGCGGCGCACCGGAACATATTCCCGATCGACGTCAATCCGCCTTCGACGCCAGCCTCTATGATCTGCTCACCGCCTATGCGAGCCTGCGTCAGCGCCAGGCCGTGACCCAGGTGACGATCGAGAAGCGCCGTGTCTGGTCGCTCGCCGATGCTCGCGTCATTCTCGATCGCATGATCGGCGAGATCACCGATTGGACAGCATTGGAACATTACCTGCTGAGCTATATGACGACCGCCAGCGATCGCGTAACAGCCATCGCCAGCGCATTTGCGGCTTCGCTCGAACTGGTGCGCGAGGGGCAGCTGGAAATTCGCCAGGAAGGCGCGTTTCAGCCGCTCTATATGCGGCGCGGGCCGAAGCATTCGTCGCTGGAAGCAGCGGAATAGGGCAGGGACAGGCGTGAACGAACCGGACGACGAGCATATGGAAGCGGAGGCGGAAACGCTTGAGATCGACGAGCGCCGGTTGAGCGAGGCCGAGCGGATCGCCGAAGCGCTGGTTTTCGCCTCGGCGCAACCGGTTTCCGAGGCCTTCATCGCCGAGCGCGTGGCGCGCGGCGTCGATATTGCCGCCGTCATGCAGAAGCTCAAGGCCGATTATGCCTCGCGCGGCGTCAATCTCGTGCAGGTGGATGGAGCCTGGGCCTTCCGCACCGCCGCGGATCTCTCCTTCGTGATCCGGCGTGACGAGAGCGAGGTGCGAAAATTGTCCCGCGCCGCGCTCGAAGTGCTGGCCATCATTGCCTATCACCAGCCGGTGACGCGTGCGGAGATCGAAGACATCAGAGGCGTGCAGACCTCCAAGGGCACACTTGACGTGCTGATGGAGTCCGGCTGGGTTCGCTTTCGCGGCCGCCGCCGCACGCCGGGGCGGCCGGTCACGCTTGGCACGACGCGCGATTTCCTCGATCACTTCGGCCTCGAAGAGCTGCGCGACCTGCCTGGCCTCGAAGAGTTGAAGGGGGCAGGGCTACTATCCGGCCGCATTCCCGCCAATTTCAACATCCCGTCGCCCTTGATGAACGACGAGCTGACCGAAGACGAGGATCCGATTACCCAGATGGATCTGGAAGAGCTTGGCATCCTGCCGCCGACTGGCGCAAATTCCAGCGATTGAGCCGTTTGGTGACCGTTGGAACGGGTTGCTGCGCTCTCCGTAAATTTTCACGAAACCACCGGCAAAGTCTCTCTTTCGCCATCAGCGGATGCGAATATACAAATCATCCTCTCGACTTGGAGACGCTTGATCGCCCGCATGGGCGTTCATCATCCCGATATGCGTGGATGCAGTAAATTTTGGTGTTTGAAAAACATCCGCAAACGTCTTACATCGGAAAGACACTGTAATTGGGAGTTAAAGTAATGGGTTCTCTAAGCATATGGCACTGGCTCATCGTCCTGGCCATCGCGCTTTTGTTGTTCGGCCGTGG
Source organism: Rhizobium aureum (assembly GCF_030182495.1). Lineage (NCBI taxonomy): Bacteria > Pseudomonadati > Pseudomonadota > Alphaproteobacteria > Hyphomicrobiales > Rhizobiaceae > Rhizobium > Rhizobium aureum. The sequence goes on from NZ_JAQJCI010000004.1 coordinate 262,468, forward strand.
AAAGATCCCGGAGCTGATGGGTGATGTCGCCAAGGGCATCAAAAGCTTCAAGAAGGGCATGAACGACGACGAGGATACGTCGACGCAGACGACGTCCCGCACTGTCGAGCATAAGGCTGACGAAACGAAGTAATCATGTCGGGCGGGCGCCAAGCTGAGAGGCTTGCCGTTGGCCCAGGAGCCTTTGCATGTTCGATATAGGCTGGTCCGAGCTCGTGATTATTGCCGTCGTAGCCTTGGTGGTGATCGGCCCCAAGGAATTGCCGGCGACCTTGCGGACAATTGGCAAGATGACGGCCCGGGCAAGGAAGGTCGCTGGCGAATTCCGCGCCCAGTTTGACGAGGCCATGCGCGAAGCGGAGCTGGACGACGTGCGCCAGACGATCGCCGATGCGCAGAAGCTCAATCCGGTCAACACGTTGCGGGAAGCCATGAACCCGCTGCGCGAGATGGGCAATGAGATAAAGGCCGATCTGCAGCGCGCGACCAGCACTGACAAGGTTGCACCCGCTGCAACGCCCTTGCCATCCGAGCCGGTTCCGGGCGTTTCGTCCGGCTTGCCGGAGGCGCTCTCGGCCACATCGGCGCGGGGCGATCCTGCCCCACTTGTCGCGCCCGCTGCCCAGCCATCCGCTGCCGCGAGCGAAGCGGCGGCAAGTGCAGCCGTCGAAAAGCCGAAGGCCGTTCGCAAGCCGCGCCCGAAGCCGGTCGCCAAGGTCGACGATGTTGCGGCCGCCGCCGTCCAGACGCCCGTCGTAACGGAAAAGCCGAAACGAGCCGCAAGCAAAGTCGCGACCGCCGCTGCCGCAGAGAAGGCGCCTCCCGCTCCCAGGAAGCGCCCGACCGCTACCGCCAGCAAGGCGACGCCTAAAACGCCCAAGAAGAAGGACCAGGCATGACGGGTGATATCGATGATAAGCCGCAGCCGCTTATCGAACACCTTATGGAATTGCGCACGCGGCTCATCTGGTCGATCGTAGCCTTCTTCATTGCCTTCATCGGATGCTTTGCCGTGGCAAAGCATCTCTTCAACTATCTGGTCTATCCCTATAAATGGGCGGTCGAATGGGCGCATCTAGACCTCTCCAAGGCCGAGCTGATCTACACGGCCCCGCAGGAATTCTTCTTCACGCAGGTGAAGGTCGCCATGTTCGGCGCCCTGGTGATTTCATTTCCGATCATCGCCGCGCAAATCTACAAGTTCGTGGCGCCGGGTCTCTATAAGAACGAGCGTTCCGCCTTCTTGCCATTCCTGATCGCGTCGCCGATCCTGTTCCTGATGGGTGCCGCGCTCGTCTACTTCTTCTTCACGCCCATGGTCATGTGGTTCTTCCTGAAGATGCAGCAGGCGCCAGCCGATGGTCAGGTCGGCATCGCGCTGTTGCCGAAGGTCTCGGAATATCTGAGCCTCATCATGACGCTGGTCTTTTCCTTCGGCCTCGTCTTCCAGCTTCCAGTCATCACGACGCTGCTTGCGCGCGTCGGCCTGCTGACGTCGACTTGGCTGGCGGAAAAGCGCAAATTCGCGATCGTTTTCGCTTTCATCGTTGCCGCTGTGCTGACGCCGCCGGATCCGATGTCCCAGATCGGCCTTGCACTGCCGACGATCCTTCTCTACGAGATTTCCATCTACGCGGCGCGACTCGTGGAACGCCAGCGTACCCGGCAAGCGCTTGAAGAGACTGGCGGGACTTCCGAGATCACCAAGACGGATAACGTCTAGGCGAGGAAGTCTTCGCTTCGTTTCCCAGGTATTTGCCGTTTCGACCTCCGACCGAGACCTCGGTCGGAGCTGTACTCATGTCAAACGACCTGGAACGAAGATGCTTGATATCAGATGGATTCGTGAGAATGCCGAGGCTTTCGATGCGGCGCTTGCCAAGCGCGGTGTGGAGCCTCTGTCGCAAAGCCTCATTGCGCTCGACGAGAAGCGCCGCTCCGTCATTCAGTCCGTCCAGGATATGCAGTCCCGCCGTAACGCCGCCTCCAAGGAAATCGGCGCGGCTATGGCGCAGAAGAACAGCGAGCTTGCCGAGAAGCTGAAGGCCGAAGTCGCTGACATCAAGACCACGCTCCCGGCTGCGGAAGAGGAAGAGCGCGCGCTGACGGCGGAGCTCAACGACGCGCTGTCGCGCATCCCGAACATCCCGCTCGAGGACGTGCCCGTCGGCAAGGATGAACACGACAACGTCGTCAAGCGCGTCTGGGGCGCCAAGCCGACCTGGAACCATGAGCCGAAAGAGCATTTCGATATTGGCGAAACGCTGGGCTACATGGATTTCGAGCGTGCCGCCAAGCTTTCCGGTTCGCGCTTCACGGTGCTGACCTCGCAGCTCGCACGCCTGGAACGGGCGCTTGGCCAGTTCATGCTCGATCTGCACACCAGCGAGCACGGCTATACCGAAGTCAGTGCGCCGCTGATGGTGCGTGACGAGGCAATGTTCGGAACAGGTCAGCTGCCGAAATTCGCAGAGGATTCCTTCAAGACCACGGACGGCCGCTGGCTGATACCGACGGCAGAGGTATCGCTGACCAATCTCGTTTCTGGTGAAATTCTCGATCAGGAGAAGCTGCCGCTGCGCTTCACCGCACTCACGCCGTCCTTCCGTTCGGAAGCAGGCTCCGCCGGTCGCGATACGCGCGGCATGCTGCGCCAGCATCAGTTCTGGAAGTGCGAGCTGGTGTCGATCACCGATGCCGAAAGCTCCATTGCCGAACACGAACGGATGACGGCCTGCGCGGAAGAAGTGCTGAAGCGCCTCGGCCTACATTATCGCGTCATGACGCTCTCGACCGGCGACATGGGCTTCGGCGCGCGCAAGACTTATGACCTCGAAGTCTGGCTGCCGGGGCAGGATACCTATCGCGAGATTTCGTCCTGCTCGGTCTGCGGCGATTTCCAGGCGCGGCGCATGAGTGCACGCTATCGCGGCAAGGACGACAAGAACACCAAGTTCGTTCACACGCTGAACGGCTCCGGCACGGCAGTCGGCCGGTGTCTGATTGCCGTTCTCGAGAATTATCTCAATGCCGATGGTTCCGTCACTGTTCCGGACGCACTGCTGCCATATATGGGTGGTGTGAAGAGGATCGAAAAAGCAGCATGATCGAGCGGTGGGGCGATGCGTATTCTTCTGACCAACGATGACGGCATTCATGCCGAAGGATTGGCTGCGTTGGAGCGCATCGCCCGCACCTTGTCTGATGATGTCTGGGTTGTCGCGCCCGAGACGGATCAGAGCGGTCTCGCACATTCGCTGAGCCTTTCCGAGCCGCTGCGCATGCGCAAGGTTTCCGACAAGCACTTTGCGCTCCGGGGAACGCCGACCGATTGCGTCATCATGGCCATCCGCCAGGTTATGGACGGCAAGCCGGATCTGGTGCTTTCGGGCGTCAATTCCGGCTCGAATGTCGCCGACGACGTGACCTATTCCGGAACCATAGCCGGCGCGATCGAAGGTACGCTGCAAGGTGTGCGCTCCTTTGCGCTGAGCCAGGCCTATCTCTATGAAAACGGCGCGCGCGTCGTGCCCTGGGACGTGGCCGAGGCGCATGCACCGGCCCTGCTCGGCAAGCTCATGGATGTCGACCTGCCCGAAGGTACCTTTCTCAATCTCAATTTTCCGAATTGTCGTCCCGGCGAGGTCGATGGGACGGAAGTGACGGCGCAGGGCAATCTCGCTTTCAACGTGCAGGTGGAGGAGCGGGCTGACGGTCGCGGCTTCCCTTATTATTGGCTTCGCTTCGGCGAACGCAGTGGTATCTTCCGTCCGGGAACCGATATTCAGGCGTTGAAACAAAATCGTATTTCGGTAACGCCTTTGAAACTCGATCTGACGGATTATTCGGCGCAGGACCGCGTGGCGCGGGCGCTCGGTATGGAGTAGCGGATTGACACCTCGTTTGGTGGAAAAGGAAGGCTTTGCGGCCGTGGTTCTGCGGCTGCGGGCGGAAGGCATATTGGATATCGATCTGATGACGGCGGTCGAGCAGACGCCGCGCCTGCCTTTCGTGCCGCCGCAATTTACCGATGATGCCTATTCCAGCCGCACGATCCCGATCGATTGTGGTTCCTTCATGGAGGGCATCGATCTGGTCGTGCGCATTCTTCACAGTCTGAAGATCAAGCCGGGACACCGTGTTCTCGAAATCGGGACGGGGAGCGGTTTCACCGCTGCGGTCATGGGGCGAATCGTCGAGCGTGTCCTGACGATCGACCGCTACAAGACGCTGACCACCTCGGCGCAGCAGCGCATGGATACGCTCGGGCTGCGCAATGTCGTCATCCGCCAGGCAGATGGCAGCGCCGGCCTGCCGGGCGAGGGCACCTTCGACCGCATTCTGGTCACCGCCGCATTTCCGACCATGCCGCGCTTTTATGCCGAGCAGCTGGTATCGGGTGGATCGATGATCGCGCCGCTGATGGTATCGGACGATGTCTGCCGGTTGGTGCGGCTGACAAAGACGGGCAGCCGCTTCGAGCGTGAAGAGCTGTTCGATGTTCCCTATCAGCCGATCGTGCCGATGCTCGCCTCTTATCTTTGAGGCTCAATTCGGGATAATGCCTGTGAAACATGGCGTCTCGGCGCCGTTTCATCTTCTATGGTTAGCAATTCCTCAAAAAAACACATGCCGCACCAGTGCTTTAACCGCATGGTAAGATTAACGCGCTTTAATCGACCCATAATCGGTTGCGTCTCAAGTGGGTCGAGTCATGGGTTTCAGTCTTTCTTCGAATTTCGGTAAATCGGCAGGGAAAGTCCTGGTGGCCATTCTTCTGGCGAGCACCGCGACGGCTTGTAGCTCAGACACGACCCGGTTCAGCGGGCTCTTCAACAAGACGGACAATGTGACGACCGGTTCGATCAACCGGCGCGGCTTGAATGGTCCGAATGGCGATCCGGTGCCGCGCGCCGATGTCGCGCAGGCCGGCGGTTACGGTCAGCAGGATTATTCGCAGCAGAGTGCACCGGTGTCGCAACCCTATCCGAATTCGCCGGCTCGCTATAACCCGTCCTACTCCAGCGCTCGTGCATCAACTGCACCTGTCGCAATTCAGCGCACCGAACTTGCTCCTCCCAGCGCTTCCGCCAGTGCCGCTCGTCCCCGCGGTGGTTCGCGCGCCGAAACCGAGGCGCTTGCTCAGCCGTTCCCGGCATCGCGCAGCAATAACGGCTCGCGCGCGGCGCCGGCTCTCGCACCCGATGCGATGTCGACCGGCACGATCAAGACGGCGGCGACACCTGAGATGTCTCCCGGCTGGACGACGGTCAACGCGCCAAGCGTAACGCTGCGCCAGGGCGAAAACATCGCGCTTCTGTCGCGCCGCTACGGCGTTCCGGAAAAGGAAATCCTGCGCGCCAACGGCCTGCGTAACGGCGCCGGTGCTCAGCCGGGTCAGCAGATCATCATCCCGACGATGAATGGCGCCGGTGCCTCAAGTCCAGCGAAGATGGCGTCTGAAGCAACGGACCTTTCCAAGGGCGGCAAGATGCCGGCCCCGGTCAAGGCGCCGCAGCAGGAAGCCCTCGCGCTGCCTTCCGGCAATCAGATGCGCGGCAAATCCCAGGCGGGTCTCGCCGATCCTAACAAGCTTGCAGCCGGCAACGGCAAGGGTCCGACGCCGAAAGGCGCTGGCACTTACGTCGTCAAGCCGGGCGATTCGCTTGCTCGCATCGCCAAGGAGAGCGGGGTTACCGTCGCCGAGTTGAAGCGCGCGAATAACATGCAGGCCGGCGACGGCATCCGCATCGGCCAGGCGCTGGCATTGCCGCACGGCGCCGTTGCCGCCGCGGACCCGGTCAAGACCGCTTCCATCGAGCCGCAGAAGGTTTCGGCCAAGCCCACCGCTACGCCGGTTGCAGAGCCGAAGCAGGCGGCCGCCGAACCGATCGCAAAGCAGGCTCCGAAGGTTGTCGCTCATGCGGATACCACAAGCGATGCATCTGCCAAGCCGAAGGAAGTTGCCTCCGCTTCTCCGAGCCAATCCATCAATGATGCCGCCAAATCGGATGCGCAGGCCGATGCGCCGGAAGCAACCGGCATCGGCAAGTACCGCTGGCCGGTTCGCGGTGCCGTGGTTGCCGGCTATGGCTCCAACGTCAACGGCAGCCGCAACGATGGTATCGACATCTCCGTTCCCGAGGGCACGCCGGTCAAGGCTGCTGAAAACGGTGTCGTTATCTATGCCGGCAACGGCTTGAAGGAGCTCGGCAACACGGTTCTCGTCCGTCACGACGACGGCACCGTTACGGTCTACGGCCATGCCGATGCGCTCAACGTAACCCGCGGCCAGAAGGTTCAGCGCGGCCAGACGCTGGCAACGTCCGGTATGAGCGGCAATGTCAGCCAGCCGCAGCTGCACTTCGAAGTCCGCAAGAATTCGGCTCCGGTCAACCCAATGACGTTCCTTGAATAGGTAGTGCGTCTCAAGGACTCTGCAAAAAGCCCGGTCAATGCCGGGCTTTTTGTCGTTCAGGGCCTTATTGGTCGAAGATCAATCCCGTTCCAGCACGATGCGCTGCCGTCCGGCGAGATCCTGGATATATTGCCAGGCGACACGACCGGAGCGGGCGCCACGGGTCGTCGCCCATTCGAGTGCCTCGTGATGCATTTGTGCACGATCGAGCTCTAGCTTGAAGTGATCGGCATAGGCATCGATCATCTGCAGATAATCTTCCTGGCTGCATTTGTGGAAGCCGAGCCAAAGGCCGAAGCGGTCGGAGAGCGAAACCTTCTCTTCCACGGCTTCCGAAGGATTGATGGCTGTCGACTGTTCGTTTTCCATCATATGACGTGGCAGCAGGTGGCGCCGATTGGAGGTCGCATAGAACAGCACATTGTCCGGCCGGCCCTCGACGCCGCCATCCAGCGCCGCCTTCAGCGACTTATAGGCCGTATCGTCGTGATCGAAGGAGAGATCATCACAGAAGATGATGATGCGGTGCGGAACGGCTTTCAGGATATCAAGCAGCACCGGCAGCGAGGAAATGTCTTCGCGATGGACTTCGATCAATTTCAGCGAAACGCCGGTCGTCCGACGTACGTCTTCATGCACGGACTTGACGAGAGACGATTTGCCCATACCGCGCGCGCCCCAGAGCAGGACGTTGTTGGCGGCGAAACCTTCGGCAAAGCGAAGCGTGTTTTCATGCAGAATGTCGCGCACATGATCGACGCCTCGAATGAGGGTCAGCGCCACACGGTTCGGTCGTGGCACCGGCTGCAGATGAAGCCGGGCGGGGGCCCAGACGAAACAATCGGCGGCGTTCCAGTCATTGATGGCCGGAGCCGGCCCGGCAAGGCGTTCAAGCGCATCGGCAAGGCGGCGGACTTCGGCAAGGATCAGGGCATTTTGGTCTTCAGTCACCATTTCCTCCTGAATATTGAACAAGAAAGTCGTAGAATGCGCGCTGTCTTGCCGGGTATCATGCTCCTTCGGGGGCTGAAAGGCTAACAGACCGGGAAAACGGTACGGTTGACGGCTGTTTTTGTTGCATTCGTCATGCGCGTAACTATATTCCGGCCACCTGACGCGGGGCCTGTTCCCGCTCGGAGTTCAAGGGAGTTCTCGATGTTTATCACCAACGCATATGCGCAGAGCGCGACAGATTCGGCCGCGAGTGCCTTCGGCGGTTCCGGCTTTGAAATGATCATCCTGTTTGTGCCGCTGATGGTCGTTTGGTATTTCCTTCTTATTCGTCCGCAGCGTGCTCAGGCGAAGAAGCGTGACGAGATCCTGAAGAACATCCGTCGCGGCGATCAGATCGTCACCAGCGGCATCGTTGGTAAGGTCACCAAGGTCATCGACGAGAAGGAACTGGAAGTCGAGATCGCCGAAGGCGTGCGCATCCGCGTCGTCCGCAGCGCCATTTCCGAAGTTCGCGTCAAGGGTGAGCCGGTCAAGGCAGACGCCGCTTAAAGCCTTGGGCTGAGAGCAGCGCCCGTCGCCGCTCGGGATCCTCGAAATTCGGGATCGACTTTCCTGAGGGATTGTGCACAATTTCAATATGTTACTGCGCCCGTTCATTTTCTTTTGAAGATGGGGCGCGGTAGGGAAGCCCTAAATCGAGAGAGCGATGCTGCACGTCTCCTGGTGGAAGACCGCCCTGATCTGGTTCGTCGTTCTCTTGAGCGTGCTTCTGGCCGCTCCCAATTTATTCGGTGAGCGCGCGCTTTCGTCCCTCCCGGCATGGTGGGCGCATCGAAAGATCGAGCTAGGTCTCGATCTGCGCGGTGGATCGCATCTGCTGCTGAAGATCGAACGGAGTGACGTCGAAAAGGATCGTCTGGAAAGTATAGTCAGCGATATCTCGACGCGCTTGCGCACCGTCAATGTCGCTTATTCGGGCCTGACAGGCACTGGCCGCAAGATCCAGCTTCGAATCAACGATTCCGCACAGGTTCAGGCTGCTTTGACGGCGTTGCGACCGTTGACTGCCGGACCGGACAAACCGTCCGTGGTTCTGTCCCAGGGGGATAACGGTGCGCTGACGCTCGATATCACCGATGCCGACATCAATAGCCATGTGTCAGCGGCGATCGCACGCGCGATCAAGGTCATCCACGCCCGCATCGCCCAGCTCGGCGTGGGAGAGCCGCTGATCCGCCGACAGGGATCCGATCGTATCATCGTTCAGGTGCCCGATCTCGCCGATGCGCAGCGGCTGAAGAACCTTCTCGGCCAGCCCGCCAAACTTAGCTTCCGCCTGATCGATCAGTCGATGTCGGTCCAGGACGCCATGGACAAACAGCCGCCGGCCGGGTCCGACGTGCTGTTTTCCGAAGATGATCCCCCGGTCGGCTATCTCGTACAAAGACAACCTCTGCTCTCGAACGTCGATTTTTCCGACGCGGTCTCCGTTACCGACGACCAGACCGGCGAGGGAACGGTTTCCGTCAAGCTGACGCCGGAGGCCGCCCACCGCTTTGCACAATCGACGGCCAGCAATCTCGGCAGGATCATCGTCGTCGTGCTTGACGATCAGGTCATCTCCGCTGCATCCCTGAAGACCGTCATCGCAACAGGCGAGATCGACGTTCCCGGAGACTTCACGGTCCAGGGTGCGCAGGACCTGGCCGTCATGATCAAGAGCGGACCGCTGCCGGCAACGCTGACGACGGTCGAGGAACGGACCATTCAGCCGGGCCTCGGCGGCGAAACGGCGCGTTACGGCCTGATTGCCTGCATCGCCGCCGCAGTCTTCGTGGCCGCCTTGATGATCGGCTTCTATCGCCTGCTCGGCATCATCGCGACCATCTCGCTCATCATCAACATGATCATGGTGGCAGCGCTCATGGGTGTGCTCGGCATCACGCTGACGCTGCCGGGCGTGGCTGCGATCGTCTTGATCATCGGTATCGGCCTCGATGCGCTGGTACTGATCTATGAGCGCGTGCGTGAAGAGGAAAAGAAAACTCATCTTCTCGTCGATGCACTGCGCCACGGTTTCAACCGGGCAGCCGCGACCGTGGCCGACGCCAATCTGACCGTGCTCATCGTCGCAGCCATTCTCTTCTATGCAAGCACCGGCGCGGTTCGCGGCTTTGCCGCCACTCTCATGGTCGGCGTCTTCACCACCTTCTTCACCTCCTGCTTCGTTACGCGGTCGCTGGGGAATATGTGGATATCGCGCCGCAAGCCGCGCACGTTGCTGGTCGGCGTGCGAAGCGGCGTTTTCGACAACGCCAACATCCGGTTCATGGGCATCCGCCGTTACACTTTCACGGTAACGGCGGCTCTGTCGGTCATCACACTTGTCGCCTTCGCGACGGTCGGCATGCATCTCGGCATCGATTTCGCCGGCGGATCGATCATCGAGGTCCGCGCCAAACAGGGTGTTGCCGATGCGGTGGATATTCAATCGCGCCTTGAGGCCGTCGTTCCGGGCGATGTGCGCGTCGAGCGGCTTGCCGATCGCCTCGGCGCCGTGATTCGCGTCCATGCACAGGAGGGCGGTGAAAATGCCGAACAATCCGCCGTATCCCTCGTGCGGGACGAATTGGGCAAGGACTATAATTTCTCACGCGTAGAGGTCGTCGGTCCCGCCGTATCGGGTGAAATCACGACGACGGCCTCCCTTGCCGTACTGGCGGCTCTCGTTGCAATTCTCGTCTACATTTGGCTGCGTTTCGAATGGCAGTTTGCGGTCGGCGCGATCATTGCGACGCTGCACGACGTCATTCTGACGCTCGGCCTCTTCGTGCTGACGGGCATGGAATTCAACATGACCGGTATTGCCGCGATTTTGACCATCGTCGGCTACTCGCTGAACGACACGGTTGTCGTCTACGACCGCATGCGTGAAAATCTGAAGCGCTATTCCCAGATGCCGCTGCCGATTCTGATCGACGCCTCCATCAATCAGACACTATCTCGTACCATTCTGACATCGGCGACGACGCTTCTGGCGCTCTTCGCTCTCTACATCTTCGGCGGCGAAGTGATCCGTGCCTTCACCTTCGTCCTGCTTTTCGGCGTCGCTGTCGGCACTTTCTCGTCGATTTATATTGCGGCGCCCGTGCTGATCCTGTTCAAGCTGCGTCCGGACAAGTTCCAGACCGGCGGCGAGAGCAATGGACCCGCGGCCGGCAACATCCAGTCAGGCAAACCAGCGGTGTGATACAGTGGCTAAAGGAATAGAAATCCGTAACGCGCATTTCCCGGGGCGCGCACCGATCGACGCTTACGGCAATGGCGGCTTCCGCTTCGCCGACATGTCGCATCGCGGCTCGCTGCTGTGTCTGCCCTCGGGCATCTACGGATGGGACATGCTGCAGGGCGATGCGCTGACGCCGGATCGCTTCCAGAAGGTTCTCGATGAGGCTGCCGAGATCGAAGTGCTGCTCGTCGGCACCGGCATGGAGCTGCGACCGCTTCCCGCCGAGCTGAAGGCCGCCCTGCGTGGAAAGCAGATTTCGTCCGACCCGATGAGCACGGGAGCGGCGGTGCGCACATTCAACATCATGCTGTCCGAATCGCGTGCCGTGGCTGCGGCGCTGATCGCCGTCTGACCTTCGGATCCACGTATGACGATAACAGCTGCGCCCCGTAGCAACCGGGACATCTGCCTCGCAACGCTTCGCGACACCGATCGCGATCGTTATCTTGCCTGCCTGCTGGCACCGGAAGAGAAGCGCCCGGCACTTGCCGCGCTCTATGCCTTCAATGCCGAGCTGGCGCGCGTGCGCGATCTTGTGCATGAGCCGCTGCCCGGTGAAGTGCGTATGCAATACTGGCGCGATCTTCTTGAAGGGCAGGCCCATGGCTCGAGCGAGGCCAATCCGCTGGCGTCCGAGCTTCTGACCGCGATCGAAGAATACCGTTTGCCGCGCCAGACGCTGATCGACATGATCGACGCGCGCATCTTCGATCTCTACGATGACCCCATGGAGAGCCGCAGCAGCCTCGAAGGCTATGCCGGCGAGACGGCTTCGGCCCTGATTCAGCTGGCAAGCCTGGTCTTGTCCGCCGATGAGGCGAAGCGTTCTGCGGACGCCGCAGGCCACGCCGGTGTCGCACAGGCGGTTGCCGGACTGCTGCTGTTGATGCCCCTCCATCGCCATCGCGGCCAGCTTTACCTGCCGCTTGAGATTCTGACGGCGACGGGTCTCGACCGCGATTCCTTCCTTGCCGGCGAGGATATTCAGCGCATTTCAGCGGCCATCGAAGCATTTGCCGGTCTGGGCCGGGAGCACCTCGCCAAGGCGAGGGCGGCAGGGGCCATATCGCAGGCGGTATTCCCGGCCTTTCTGCCCGTCACGCTGGCCGAGCCGGTCTTGAAGCAGGCTCAGAAGCTCGGCGCTGGTCTCTTCGATCGATCCCTTGCATTGCCGCAATGGCGCCGGCAGCTGCGCATGGCGATGGCGTCGATTACAAAGAAAATCTAAAATACGACAAGCTCGCGCAAGTCTCGGCCTGTATGGAGAGTGCCGGCACTTGAATTTGCATTTCCGGGGGAGCTGCCATGGGTATTATCGTCTGGTGCATATTGTTCGCGATCGTCATCTTCATTGCCTATTACGCGACGCGTATGGCATCGCAAAACAAGGAAGACGGCCTGCACGATACCGGCCTCGCCATTCTGGAGTTCGGCCGCGCCTTTCCAACCGAGGCGATCCGCCAGTTGCAGACGACGGCCGACGGACAGGCGGTTTTCGTACGGCTGCATGACGACAAAGCGGGCTTTATGCGCAATGTGCGCAATCACTTCAGCGTCCATTTGATCGAGCCCGGTCGGGCGCATGCCAAGATCTCGGCAACCGGTCGCGGCTTGACCGTCGATTTTCTGGATGCGCCCCACCACAACGGCACGTTCGAATTCAAGACGCCTGCCGAAGCCGCGGAAGTGTCGCTCTGGCTGCTCGGCAACTATGTTGCCGGTGAGGACGCCAAGCTGCAGGATCAGGCGTCGCCGGCTAAGGCTTGAAAATCCCGAAAGCTCGGCCTCAAGCTCAGATGGTCAGGCGCTCTCCGCGAGAACCGGCGCCTGCACGCCGAGCCATTTCGCGCAGTCGGCAAGCGCACGCTTGGCGATAAGCTGACGCTTCATGATGGTTTTGTCCTTGCCGCGGAAGCGCTTGACGCCTTCCGGCTTGACGATCGATCCGGGTTGCAGCTCCGGGAAGAGCCCGAAATTGATGTTCATCGGCTGGAAGGAGCGCTTGCCCGGCTCCTCGTCCGAAACGATATGGCCGCCGGTGATGTGGTTCAGTAGCGAGCCGAGCGCCGTGGTGGACGGCGGCAGCGAGGGTACTTCGCCCTTGCGCTCGGCAGCGGCGAAGCGGCCGGCGAGCAGGCCGATGCTGGCGCTTTCGACATAGCCTTCACAGCCGGTGATCTGACCGGCAAAGCGCAGGCCCGGGCGCGACTTCAAGACCAGGGAGCGATCGAGCAGGGTCGGCGAGTTGATGTAGGTATTGCGGTGCAGACCGCCGAGGCGCGCGAATTCTGCATTCTCAAGGCCGGGGATCAGCCGGAAGATCTCTGCCTGCGCGCCGTATTTCAGCTTCGTCTGGAAGCCGACCATGTTGTAGAGCGTGCCGAGCGCATTGTCCTGACGCAGCTGCACGACGGCATAGGCCTTGACGGTGGGATTATGGGTATTGGTGAGCCCCATCGGCTTCATCGGCCCGTGGCGCAGCGTCTCGCGCCCGCGTTCCGCCATGACCTCGATCGGCAGGCAGCCGTCGAAATAGGGTGTGCCTTCCCATTCCTTGAAACCGACGGCATCGCCGGCGATCAGGGCATCGACGAAGGTATTGTACTGGGCTTCGTCCATCGGGCAGTTGATATAATCCTTGCCGGTGCCACCGGGGCCGACCTTGTCGTAGCGCGACTGATACCAGCAGATGTCCATATTGATGCTGTCGCGATAGACGATCGGTGCGATGGCGTCGAAGAAGGCGAGCGCATCGGCACCGGTTTCGGCCTGGATGGCGTTCGCAAGGCCGGGCGCCGTCAGCGGGCCCGTGGCGATGATTGCCTGGTCCCATTCCCTCGGAGGCAGGCCCTGGATTTCCTCGCGGACGACGGTGATCAGTGGATGATTTGCGATCGCCTGCGTTACCGCTGCTGAAAAGCCATCGCGGTCGACGGCAAGCGCACCGCCGGCCGGCACCTGGTGCTTGTCCGCACATGCCATGATGAGAGAGCCCGCCATGCGCATTTCCGCATGGATGACGCCGACGGCATTGCTGGTGGCATCGTCGGAGCGGAACGAGTTGGAGCACACCAACTCGGCAAGATCGTTCGTCTTGTGTGCTTCGGTGCCGCGCACGCCGCGCATTTCATGCAGGATGACGGGTACGCCGGCATTAGCGATCTGCCATGCGGCTTCCGAGCCGGCGAGCCCGCCGCCGATGACGTGGATGGGGGAGTGGGGATTGGTCTGTGTCATGCGCGCGTCATTATCACGAGCGGGGCGGCGATCCAATCGCTTTGCTAAAGCATGCCGCGCAAAACTGCGCCGCGGTCTTACGGCAATTTAATCTCGGGTCCTGCCGAGGGGCACTACGTATCGAAAGGCCTCGAGGGCGGCTCTGCAAGAGTGATGCGATTTCCGTCAGGATCCGCAAGATGGGCGATCTTTCCGTAGTCGCCTTCCGATTCACCTGTGAGCTTCATGCCAAAGTCTTCGAGCGATTTGCGGGCCTGATCCATTTTCGGCACGACAATGGTTAGTCTGCCGAACCCCGCATTCTCCTTGTCATGGAAGATTTGAATGTTCGCGCCTGCGACATCGCGCCATTGGATCAACCCATCCATGGGGCGATCGTCAGGCCCCCGGTCGAAAAGTTGGGTATAGAACGTCTCTGCCCTAGCCATGCTTGCCGTCGCGAGCGCGGCGTAAATTCCTTGGATCTGCATTCTTACGCCTCCTTGCCAAAAGGTCTCCACCTGTAAATGAGAAAAGACGCGGTTCCGTTCCCAAATCGCGCGTGACGGCGGCAGCGGCGATGTCCGCTTGTGGCGCATAAGTTGCTGCGGTGCTCTATGGCTGGTGGCATTGATATCCGGCGCCAGTGGGGAGGGCTCGCTGCTGATCACTGAAGCTCTACGAGTCGATTAAATCGAACGGTGCTTAGTCGCTGGAATCAAAAACGGCGCCGAAAGGCGCCGTCTTGAAGCAGTCTGCAATTCCCAACGATTAACGGAAGGAACGTGCAGCGATGTTGCGGATCTCGTAGCGGCTGACGCCGATGTCCGAAAGGGTCTGGCTGGAGAGGTTGCCAAGTTCGTTCAGGGTACGGCGGTAGCTGATCCAGTTCTTTGCAATGCGAATCGGGTTCATGATCTTATCCTCGGTATCTTGGTTGCGAGCGGTACGATTACCGTCTCAGCGCTTGCACTCTATATAGGCGCGAGGAGGTCGGTTGTGCAGTGCAAAGAAAAGGCGTCTGCTATGCATTTGTGCAATATGACGCCCAAAAAGCAGTCGATGCTCAAAATTTGTGTGCTTTGCAGATAAGGAATAGCTCGCGGCGGATCGGTTATGCTGCGCTTGCTCAGTCGATGGGCAAAAAAGAACGCCCGCCGCGGAGGTCCGCAACGGGCGTTGAGAAGGCTTTCGCTGTTGGGCGAAGCCTATCCGGCGATCAACGGCCGGTGGCTTCGCGGGCAACGCGATGGATGTCGGCGCGGTCGATGCCGAGGTCGTGCAGTTCACGAGCGCTCATGCGGCCGAGTTCGTTGACGGTCTGACGATACTTGCGCCAGTTGTTGAAAGAGCGGGTCAGGTTCATTTTAAGTCCCTTTCGAGGATCTGTGATCGAGCGGTTCCGCGATTGGTTCCGTCGTCGATCTAATGGATTTAAATATATGCTGCGCCGCGAAAACTAAAAGAGCGAATGCTTCATGTCACCTATGCATAACATGCAAGCCTTGTGGGTAATCTGCCTAAGATGATGGCTGCTTTATGTGCATATCGCGGCCGAATGAAGAGCTACTTCAGAGGCTCGCTTCGAGGGAATGCCGGCTTTCGCTGGCGCTTCCATTTGTTGCCCGCATTCGACCATGTTTTGGCCAGCCATGCCGTATCGGGAGGGCTGCATGAGCTGTCTTCCGCCCACGAATCGTCACTCGACTGTTTGCGCATCAGGTTCCGGCATTTGCCAGTCCTTCCGGCACCAGAGGCATATGAGCCGATTTGAGATGAGAAAAATAACGCCCACCGCGGGAGGAGGATGCGGTGGGCGTCATTTGAGGTGATTGACGACTGGGAGGAGGAGTGTCGTCAATCTATCGGAGCGCACTGGGAGGAGGAGTGTGCGGCTCCGAATTCCGTGTCGGGATGCAAATCCCTAGGCTTTTCCGACCAGAGCTGGCCCGGCGCGCCATCGCCGTGTCTTGTTGCCCTAGTAATAGTATGACTTTTTAATTTTGTGCAGCGCAATAATTTCATGGGAGGTATGCCGAATGCGCATGTCTTGCACCGGTATCTGAATACCTGACCATATCATGCAAGGTCAGCGCTTAATTCTGTATTAATGTGAGACATATTTGTGCGGAAGGCGCCGGCGGCATAGATGGCTGAATTGTGGTATTTCTCCTATGCAAGGGGAGTCGCAGCTAGGGAGCCGGGATGTACAGAGGCAGGCTGGAACGGGATCTGAAAATCTGGATCGAAAAAGGTCTTGTCGATGCAGGTGCTGCAGAGGCGGTGCTGCGTGAATATGACGGTCGCCAAACGAGCTTCAGTGCGGGGCGGGTGCTGGCAATCATCGCCGCGGTGCTTCTTGGCCTGGCGATACTGCTTTTTATTTCCGCCAATTGGGAGGCGATTCCGAGGATCGCGCGCCTCGTAGGGCTCGTCGCGATGATATGGGCTTTCTATCTCGGCGCGGCGCATCTTCTTACTCTTGGTCGTTCGATTGTCGCATCGGGACTTTTGATCCTGGGGACGCTAAGTTTTGGCGGCGCCATGGCGCTTGTCGGCCAGATGTACAATCTGTCCGGTGACGAACTGACGATGATGCTCGTCTGGTTCGCTGCGGCCTGCATCGTGGCGGCGCTGTTTCGTTTAAGCGCGCAGGTCGTGCTGGCCGGTTTTCTCGCTTGGGCATTCTGCGGCGTCTATCTATGGGATCATTTCGATCAGTGGCATGGCATCATGCCTTGGATGCCGCCTCTGATGGGCGTCATCCTGATTGCGCTCGTTCGCTATGTCGACGCACCGGGTGCGCGGCATCTCGCCTACCTCATGATGGTGGGATGGTTCACCTGGCTTTTCGCCCGGCATGAGAGCCTGAACACGGCGATCCTCTTTGCCGGGCTCGGGATGGCGGCCTTTCTTCTCGTCAGCATTCCCGTGTCGCCGTTGATGTCGCTTGTGCGGACGGCTGGAGCGGCCCCGGCCTTCTATACTTTTCTGATCGCCTCGATCGGCTTCTTCCTCGTCCATGCCGAGATCGGCACTGGATCCTTCGAAAACAACGTCTGGGTGGAAGACAAGCTGCCGCTCATCTTCGTCGCCGCGGCGACGCTGGCGAGTTCGGTGATCGCCATCGCCCTTGCCGGTCGTGACAATGGTGCGGTGCGCTATCTCGCCTATTTCGTCTTTGCCTGCGAGATCCTCTATCTTGCCGGCGAGACGATCGGCTCCATCATCGGTACAGCCGGCTTCTTCCTTGCGGCTGGTATATTCGTGGCCATTGCCGCCTGGCTGGTCATCCAGCTGGAACGGCGTTTTTCCGATAATGGCAGGCAGGGGACGCGGGCATGACCGATATTGCCGAGAAGAGCCCGACCATTGGCTCCCGCCGCCTGTGGATTGCCGCTATCGTCGTTGCGGCTCTGCAGACCGCCGTGCTGGGCTATATGGTCGGCGAGCGGGCCTGGGGTCTGCGGAGCGGTGTCGAGATTCTCTTGAAGACGGCGCCGGTCGATCCGCGCGATCTTCTGCGCGGCGATTACGTGACCTTGAACTACGACATCTCACGGGTTCCGTTCTCGACGATGGTCGAAGGACCACCGAAAATGAGCCGAAACGCCGCTACATTGTCCGTTCGCCTGAAGAAGCAGGACGACGGTTACTGGGGTATCGTCGAATCATCCTTCGGAGCACTCGATGCGAAACCCGATACGGTCGTGCTCAAGAGCCTGCCCGTCGACTATGTTTTCCATGGCGATGCGACCGATCCCTCGCAGGCGGTGATCGGGGTCACCTATGGCATCGAGCGCTACTATGTGCCCGAGGGGCAGGGGCACGATATCGAGAGCGCTCGCAATGACAATCGGGTCGCCATCGCGGCGCGCGTGTCTTCCGATGGCGTTGCCCATATCAGAAGCCTGCTTCTCGACGGCAAATCCGTCTACGAGGAGCCGCTTTACTGACGATATCTGCCGCAAGATGCCGATAAGCTTTCGGCCTCGTCGCGGAACCGTCATTTTTCCTTTGCGTGGTTTGAAACGGGTGATATAGAGACGCCGCGCTCCGGAAGCCCCCATGGGCAGGCATCGCCATGCGGTTTTGGGAACGCGGGTATGGTGAAATTGGTAGACACGCCAGATTTAGGTTCTGGTGCCGCAAGGCGTGGGAGTTCAAGTCTCTCTACCCGCACCAACACTGTCTTGTGGACGGGGGGAGGCTCGCGAAGCCTGTCTTCCGATATGCCGCAGGACGCGCATCTTGCCCAAAGCATCCCGCTTTCGATGAGGAAAGGGGATAAGATGTTTTGGCTCGTGACGGGATAGAGCTGCCTTTTGCGCGTTCATTTGAAGGCGCGGCGCTCTGGCAAGATGAAAGAGAATTGCATCCAAGCCACGCTCGGGATTTTCCGGCGTCGTGCTCATCGAAACGAACGGCAGGCTGGGCACGGCCGCCATGAATGAAGGTAGGACAATGCAGGTTATCGAAACGCTCGCTGAAGGGCTGAAGCGCGAAATCAAGGTGGTCATCCC
This sequence comes from Rhizobium aureum, assembly GCF_030182495.1. Classification (NCBI taxonomy): domain Bacteria; kingdom Pseudomonadati; phylum Pseudomonadota; class Alphaproteobacteria; order Hyphomicrobiales; family Rhizobiaceae; genus Rhizobium; species Rhizobium aureum. Next base: position 280,868 of record NZ_JAQJCI010000004.1, read on the forward strand.
GGCCAAGGACATGGAAGTGCGCATGAACGAGCGCCTGGCCGAGGTCAAGGACAAGGTCCGCATCAATGGCTTCCGTCCGGGCAAGGTGCCGGTCTCGCACCTGAAGAAGGTCTACGGCAAGTCGATCATGGCCGATCTGGTGAACGAAATCGTTCGCGACCAGCCGCCGGCGATCCTGACCGAGCGCGGCGAAAAGTCGGCAACCCAGCCGGAAGTCGCCATGACCGAAGACAAGGACGAGGCAGAAAAGATCCTCTCCGCTCAGGCCGATTTCGAATTCACGCTCTCCTACGAAGTGATCCCGGCAATCGAGCTGAAGCCGGTCAACGGCATCAAGGTGACCCGCGAAGTCGCTGAAATCAGCGAAGACGAAGTGACCGAGCAGATCCTCAAGATCGCCGAAAGCGCCCGCAGCTACGAGACCAAGAAGGGCAAGGCCGCCAATGGCGACCGCGTCACCATCGACTATCTCGGCAAGGTCGACGGCGTTGCCTTCGACGGCGGCAAGGATGAAGATTCGCAGCTCGTCCTCGGCTCCAACCGCTTCATCCCGGGCTTCGAAGAACAGCTCGTCGGCGTCAAGGCTGGCGATGAGAAGGTTATCACCGTAACCTTCCCGGCCGACTATCCGGCCAAGAACCTCGCCGGCAAGGAAGCCACCTTCGACATCAACGTCAAGGAAGTTGCAGCTCCCGGCGAAATCGAAATCAACGACGAACTCGCCTCCAAGCTCGGCCTGGAATCGGCTGACCGCCTGAAGGAAATCGTTCGTGGCCAGATCGAAAGCCAGTACGGCTCGGTGACCCGCCAGAAGGTCAAGCGCCAGATCCTCGACCAGCTGGACGAAATGTACCAGTTCGACACCCCGCAGAAGCTCGTCGACGCTGAATTCGCTAGCATCTGGCGCCAGATCGAAACCGATCTCAGCGAATCCGGCAAGACTTTCGAAGACGAAGACACTACCGAAGAGAAGGCTCGCGAAGAATACCGCAAGCTCGCCGAGCGCCGCGTTCGCCTCGGCCTCGTTCTCTCCGAAATCGGCGAGAAGGCCGGCGTCGAAGTCAGCGAAGACGAACTGCAGCGCGCACTTTACGCACAGCTCCAGCAGTTCCCGGGCCAGGAAAAGGAAATCCTGGAATTCTTCCGCAACACGCCCGGCGCTTCCGCCAACCTGCGCGCGCCGATCTTCGAAGAAAAGGTCATCGACCACCTGCTGACCGAGGTCAACGTCACGGACAAGACCGTCTCCAAGGAAGCGTTGTTGGCCGACGACGAAGCCGAAGATAAGCCGGCTGCCAAGAAGGCCTCTCCGAAGAAGAAGGCTGCCAAGGCTGAAGCAACCGAAGCTGCCGCCGAAGGCGAAGAAGCTGCTGCCCCGAAGAAGAAGGCTCCTCCGAAGAAGAAGGCTGCTGAAGACAGCGCCGAATAATCGGTCTTTCTTCTGGACTGACATTGAGCCCTGCCGGAAACGGCGGGGTTTTTTGTTGTGTCGCCATAATGCGCCCTCTCCCCGCAAGCGGAGAGAGGGCTGGGGTGAGGGGCTCCAGGCTATCAGCAATCAGTTCGGCGCGATTATTCCTTACCCAAGGCGCGGCGAATGGCTGTCTCGACCGGGCTATAAGCATTATCCGCTCGCTCCAGCCGATAGGGCTCAGCAAGGCCGATCGAAGGCTGCGCCATGAATCGTGGCGTGGCGCCTCGATGCTTCTGGGCGGCGTGGATCAGGAAGGGATGGCAGATGTAGACCGTACCAGCCTTTCCCGTTGCCAGTGCTTGAGGGCGGTCGGCTCCCATCTGCTCGAGCATCATATGAGAACGCCCGTGCTCTCCGGCAGGCTCGAGATAGCGCGCCATATCCATGTGAGAGCCGACGCGGATGCGGGTCGGCGCATCGTCTTCGCCGACATCGGAAAACAGGAATAGCGTAAGCAGAGCGCACCCTCGCGAGGTGACATTCACGCGCCAGGCCGAGAAGTCCGTTTTCTCGTTCGGATCGCCGTCGTCACCCGGAAAGCTGAGGTCGACATGCCAGCCGGCGTCGCCGGGATCGTCCGGATGCGGGAAACGCACGGGGAAGGTGCCAAGCCCATCTCTTGGAAGCCATCGCCCGTGCCCGACCAGTTGATCGAAAGCAGCGTGCAAAATGGCCATGTTGGCGATGGTGCGGAATGGCTCGCCACCATAGCCCGGCAACCGGACGACCGGAAATCTCCAACTTGCCGGATCGTGCTCACTGCAGGGAATATCGCGCCACATGATGGCGCGGGCTTCTGCAGCCTGTTCCTGTGAAAACGCATCATCAATGCGTATAAAACCATGTTCAATGAAATCGTTCACCTGCGCGTCGGAAAGCGCAGCCGGATACTGTTTTTCGGATGGCATGAAATCTCTCTCAATCATCGCCGTCTTCACCCTTCTTGTGCGGGCATCACGGCTGTTTCGGCAAAGACCTGCCGCGGCCTTGCGGCCGTTGAGGCGGTCTCGTCTTCATTTGGCTGAAAGCCTAGGGATCAGCGGCTTATGAAGAAGACCGAAGCGATGTTGAGAATGCTCATCATGCCGACAGAGTAGTGAGCTCCGCCGGCATGTCAATATTGACCTATTAGAGTTCCGACTTGATATCGCCCATGCGGTTCCAGGCGTCGAGCCCGGCGATCTTGTAGGCTTCGGCGAGCGTCGGATAGTTGAAGGTGTTCTCGACGAAATATTCGACAGTGCCCTTGAGGTTCAGCACCGCCTGGCCGATATGCACGAGCTCGGTCGCGCCTTCGCCGACGATGTGGACGCCGAGGAGGCGGCGGGTCTTCAGCGAGAAGATCATCTTCAAGAGGCCCGTGTCGAGGCCCATGATATGACCGCGCGAGGTCTCGCGGAAGCGCGCGATGCCGCATTCATAGGGGATGTGCCGCTCCTTGACCTCTTCCTCCGAGAGGCCGCAGGTGGAAATCTCAGGCACGGCATAGATGCCGTAAGGGAAGTATTTCGGCGGCTCCTTGGCGATGGCGCCGACGGCAACGCGGGCGGCGATGCGGCCCTGTTCCATCGAGGTGGAGGCGAGGCTCGGGAAGCCGACGACATCGCCGGCGGCAAAGATATGCGGGACTTTCGTGGCAAAGGTCTCCGGATTGACGCTCAGGCGGCCGCGCGCGTCGGCTTCGAGGCCGGCAGCAGGGAGATTAAGGGTATCGGTCGCGCCCATGCGGCCGGCGGCAAACAGCACCATGTCGGTGGTGATGCGACGACCGTTGTCGAGCGTCAGCTCCACCTTGCCGCTCGGCAGGCGCTCGACTTTCTCAGCCTTCTGGCCGAGCAGCAGCTTCATGTTGCGATCGCGCAGCTGGTAGGTGAAATCCTCGACGATTTCCTTGTCGATGAAATCGAGCATGGTCGATTTCGGATCGATCAGCGTCACCTGCGTGTCGAGTGCGCTGAAGATCGTCGCATATTCGATGCCGATGACGCCGGCGCCGATGACGACCATTGATCGTGGCAATTCCTCGATATCGAGCAGCTCGTCGCTGTCCAGGACGATCTTGCCGTCGAAGGTCATGTAATCCGGACGGAACGGTTTGGTGCCGACAGCGAGCAGAATGCTTGTCGCTGTGACATTGATGACTTCGCCGTCGTCCTTGACGACCTGCATGGTCTGCGGATCGATGAAGCTTGCCTTGCCGCGCATATGCTGCACGCGATTGCGGGCGAACTGATGCTCGAGCACCTCGACTTCGTGGTCGAGCGTGATCAGCAGGCGGCGGCGCAGGTCCTCCGCGCTGATTTCCTGCTTGACGCGGTAAGCCCGGCCATAGAAGCCGCGCTCGCGCCAGCCGGAAAGGTTGAGCGCGGTTTCGCGCAGCGTCTTGGAGGGAATGGTGCCGGTGTGGACCGAGACGCCGCCGACGCGTTTGCCTTGCTCGATGACGAGCACCCTCTTGCCGAGTTTGGCGGCCTGGATAGCGCCTCTGCGGCCTGCAGGGCCGCTACCCACGACTAGGAGATCGAATTGGTCCATCGGGAAGCCTCGGATGACTGGATAGGGAATCAATGTCGCAACGCAACATGCACTCCGTCAACCGGTAGCTGCTCAATGTTACAGATTATCTAACGGGAAGAGCCCATACTCAGGATGCGGAAAAGCCGAGCCAGGGTTCCAGCTTCTCAAATGTCCGATCCATGGCGTAGGCGCGGGTAAAGGAAAATGAAAGATGGCCATAGAAGATCGACATCTGGTTTTCTGCCGTCGACTCATTCGTCTTGGCAATGGCGGCGAGATAGAGCGCCGAAGCTAGCCCTGTGCGGTCCGCTCCCGCCTGGCAATGAATGAGAAGTGGTTTCGGCGCGTCCCGCATGATTTCGATAAGCTGTGCGGCTTGCTGCTGCGTCAGCTCATGAGCGGACGACATGTGGAAATCGATGTGGTTGATGTTGAGCTGCTTGGCCTCGGCGACTTCCTTGTCATACCAGCCATGACCGCTATTGTCGCCGCGCAGGTTGATAATGGTCTTGATGCCATATTGCTTTTGAAGCTCCGCAATCGTGGCGGCCGATGGCTGAGAGGAGCGATAGAGTTCGCCGGCGATGACCGGGTGAAAGTTCGTCGTCCAGAGCATATGAGCGTAGAAACCGACTGCCACCGCCGTGAAGGCTCCCAAGGCGACAAGCGCGCCGCGGCCAACACGAAGGAGGCGATGGGAAAGCATTGGCGATGTCTTCGGCATGCGATCTCCGTGCGGGCCAAACGCGCAAGCAGATTGGCCAAATCAAAACAACGACTTCCGCCAGCGGATTCGCCGACTGGAATGCGGCGATCCTTCTGCCAGATCATCCTGACGCTGAACTGAAAAACCAAAATGGAGATCGCTATGAACGATTCTCGGTTTTTTGAGGGGATGGGAATACGTTTTAATTCTATAAAATGATATTATATCAATATGATAAGATATGGTCTTAACTAGTTAAATCAACGCGTCTGCGGCAATTTCAGATCAAATGCAGTGCTCTGAAGCTGACATGACCGTTCTTGCCAATGATAACATGGTCGTGAACGGTAATGCCTAATGGTTTGGCGGTGTCGATAATCGTCTTGGTCATGTCGATATCGGCGCGCGACGGTGTCGGGTCGCCTGAGGGATGATTGTGCATCAACCTATTCAATCAGAAAAAGTCTTGTTTTCAAGTATGTTGCCATATCATCGAGATGAGATGGTGCCGGTATCTGGTATCTGTAACGTGTGCCAAATCATAGTAATGTGGTACAATCCGGGCAATACTTCAAGAGCCCAGATTTGCATGCTGTCGCACGAATTCCGCACGGTCAAGCTCCGCCGTTATCCAAAGGACGAGATTTTATGAAGCGCGTCGAACGCATCGAAGTCCAAGATTCTGGATAGCTCTAGGAATTCGATAACATCCACTCTACGTTGCCCGCTCTCAAGCCGAGCAACGAACGACTGATATTCTCCAAGCCTTTTAGCAAGTTCGGTCTGTGTCAGGCCTGCGGCCTCCCGTTTCGCAATCAACAGAGCAATCAGCGCTTTGTGTCGTTCGCTGCCTAGGGTCTTCGCCACCTGTGCCACCCATCTAATAAGAGATGGGCTCTTCCCCTATATCTGATTTTCAGTTATCTTAAATTCAGATAATTCGCCTTTTACTGCCGATACCCTCATGCAACTATGCCGGCGTTCTCATTTCGTAGCGATTGCCGGAAAGCCATAAGGTGGCCGCTGTGACGGTATGGATTACCCGGCCGGCAGCTGGTGACCACAATGAGGCAACAAACCAGCGAGACCTTGCGGCCGCGGAAATGATTGATAGACAGTGAGGAAGCAGATCATGAGCACGGACTGCATCGTGATTGAGGATTGGTATGCCCTGACCGAAGCCGAAGCAATCGAGGTTGCCATCGACCGATATGGTCAAGATGAAACCACGTCGGTTGCCTATTGTGCGCTTGAGACATGGGGCGATCGTTGTGACCCGGAGTACCGGTTTTGGTTTGACCTGTTTCTAAAACTGACGCAGCGTGAGCATGTCGGCTGGGCCTAGAAATTGGAGAGCTCGCCGTCGTTCCCTCTACTCAGGCATGTCTCGCATGTCGTGTGTCAATGCGCTTCTGCATTCCAGTGAGCGATTTGAAGGCTGCTAAAAGATGGCCGCCGTCGAGCAAGGGCTCGCGTTTAACCTACTTCTAGTTCAAGTTTGCTCTTACAAGCGGCAAAGACGCAAAATGAAACCAGCGCTAATCAGGACGGATGCGGTCGTTGCTGAAGGCTATGCAGATCGCGACAAGTGCCTCGCTGGAAGCGATGTTCGCAGCCGTTTGCTTCAATAGGCATGAGCCCCTCGACAACGGGACGAGGCTCCGGGCGAATTCATCCGCCAGGTGCATGTTCATCCGTCGCCGGAATTCATGCAGTTGGCGGATTGCGCCGATTGGTATCGACCGCTCTAATCAGAGCGACGCAGCTCGAACATTGCCTGAGCATCAACAAGAGCATGTGCTCGGAGAATTGGTGGAACGGCACTCGTCATTTAGGTTTGCGGGAATGGTATTCTTATTGGGAAAATTCCATAAGTTGCTGATTTGTACGAGTAATAATGGAAATTTGTGGGCGACGTTATTTCGAGGAAAAATGGTAATCTATCATCCCACTCGGATAAGAGCGCTTATTATTTAAGTTATTGAAAATAAACCGTTTTCGTGATTATGCGGTACTGTGCGTGATCCACAATGCCCGTGGGGTATCGAGCGGGATTATTGTGCACGAGAATCACGGCTGAAGCGGAGAGTTCCAGCGCGCGTTTGACGACTTCACGCGGATAGACTGGCGTATGATCGACAGTACCGAAACCTTGGACTTCATCTGCAATCAAGGCATTGCGCTTGTCGAGAAACAGCAAGCGAAACTGCTCGCGCGCTTCATGCGCCATGGCGGCATGACAATAGTCGATGAGGGCTTTCCAGGAAGAGAGCACCGGCTTGCCCGTCAGCTCGCTTTTCAGCATGCGCTGCGAGACGCTCGCCACCAGCTTCAGGTCGAGCGCGACCGCATCGCCGACGCCGCTGACCTCGGTCAACAGGCTGACCGGAGCACCGAACACGCCGCCGAGCGAGCCGAAGCGGGCTAGCAGAGCCTTGGCGATCGGCTTCGTGTCGCGACGCGGGATCAGCCGGAAGAGCAGCAACTCCAGGATTTCATAATCGGCCAGTGCCGTATCGCCGCCGTCGCGATAGCGATTGCGCAGCCGCTCGCGGTGCCCATGATAATGGACTTCGGCGTTTATTGTGGCAGGTTTTGCCGTCGGCGCGGATTTGGTGGCCCGTGAGGCGGGCTTGGTGGCTTGTGGTGCGAAGAACAGTCGTTCGTCCAGAAACGGGGCCTCTTCCAAAGCCTCCGTCTCCCCGCTTCTGTCGAGGGGCATGTCGCCATGTCCATTGGAAGAAGCGGGACGTTTTGCCATAGATTATCCCTGCAGGGGCGGTAGGCCGGGACGGTCGACACCGCCGGGCGACAGGGTAAAGATCTCGCAGCCCGTCGCGGTGACGCCGACCGTGTGCTCATACTGCGCCGAAAGCGAACGGTCACGTGTCACTGCCGTCCAGCCGTCACCGAGAACTTTCACATGCGGCTTGCCGAGATTGATCATCGGTTCGATGGTGAAGATCATGCCCTCGCGCAGCTCCGGGCCGTCATTGAGGCGGCCGTAATGCAGGATATTCGGCGAGTCATGGAAGAGGCTGCCGACGCCGTGGCCACAGAAATCGCGCACGACCGAGCAGCGCTCGCCCTCGGCATAGGTCTGGATCGCCTCGCCGATGGCGCCGGTGCGGGCACCGGGGCGCACGGCGGCAATGCCGCGCATCAGGGATTCGTAGGTGACTTCAAGCAGCCGCTCGGCCGAGCGCTTGATTTCGCCGACCGGATACATGCGGCTGGAATCGCCGTGCCAGCCATCCAGCACATAGGTCACGTCGATATTGACGATATCGCCCTCGCGCAGCGGCTTGTCGTTGGGAATGCCATGGCAGACGACGTGATTGATCGACGTGCAGGAGGATTTCATGTAGCCGCGGTAGTTCAGCGTCGCCGGATAGGCGCCGTGATCCATGCCGAATTCGAAAACGAAGCGGTCGATGACGTCGGTCGCCACACCGGGTTTGACGATTGCGGCCAATTCATCGAGGCAACGGGCGGTCAGCTGGCATGCCTTGCGCATTCCGGCAAAGGCATCCTGCCCGTAAATGCGGATAGCGCCCGTATTCTTCGCCGGCGCTGTTGCCGCTTCGATGTAATTCACCATGACTAGCCTTTGGTAGAGATCTTAAACTGTTGTAATGCAGCTATGCCGGGTTCGTCTATCGGGATCAACCCGGCAGGCACGATTTCCGTCGGCGAGACCCTGCATTTCAGCGCGTAGACTTCGACGCCGCGTGCCAAAGCCCGCTCATAGGCCCTGGCATAGACCGGGTCGAGATCACCGCAAATTCGGAAGCGATCGCAATCGTACCGCTGGATCACGAACAGCATGACGGCGCGATAGCCGGCCGCGGCCATATCGCCGAGCTCTTCCAGATGCTTGGCGCCGCGCGCCGTCGCCGTATCTGGGAATTCCGCAACGCCCGGCCGCCGCATGAAATGGACGTTTTTCACCTCGACATAGGTGGTTGTCCGTAAAGGGTCGGTCAAGAGCAGGTCTATGCGTGAGTTGCGGCCGTAATTCTGCTCGCGCTTGACCATCGCGTACTCGCCGAGATCGGAAACCTGTCCAAGCGCAATCGCTTCCGCCGCGATCCGGTTCGGCATGGCTGTATTGACGCCGACGGTCGTGCCGTCCGCCTCGATCAGTTCGAAGACATGGCGGTATTTTCGCTTTGCTCCTTCGTGCTCGGAAAGCCATATGCGTGAGCCGGGCGCCGTCAGGCCGAGCATCGAGCCTGTATTCGGGCAGGAGCCAGTTATGAGGGTGCCGTCCTCCAGCTCCGCATCGAAGAGGAAGCGCTTGTAGCGCGCGATCAGACGGGCAGGGACGAGAGGCGAATGGAAGAGCATGGTCCGGCGATCGTCTAAGCCCGTTCCATGACGAAGCTGCCGGGTGCCTCTTCAAGCGCGTTGAGGGCCTTGCCGCCGGGCTGGCGCGCTGCCGCCATGCGATGGTCTTGCGCGAGGATCCAGGCATGCCAATGAGGCCACCAGGAGCCGGGCGTCTCTTTTGCCCCGGCAAGCCATTCCTCATAGTCGCCGCCGGTCGGGCCACCCGTCCAGAACTGGTATTTATGCTTGTCGGGCGGATTGACGACGCCGGCAATGTGACCGGAGCCGGTCACCACAAACTCCACCGGACCGCCGAAATACTGGCTGCCGACGAAGACGGATTTGGCCGGCGCGATATGATCCTCGCGCGTTGCCAGATTATAGACCGGGATGCGCACATCCTTCAGCGACAGCGTCTTGCCGTCGAGCACCATCTTGCCCTGGCTCAGTGCATTGTTGAGGTAGCAGTTGCGCAGGTAGAAGGAATGGTTGGCAGCTGCCATGCGTGTGGAATCGGCGTTCCAGAACAGGAGGTCGAAGGGCAGGGGCTCCTGACCCTTCAGGTAATTGTTGACGAAATAGGGCCAGATCAGTTCGGAGGCGCGCAGCATGTTGAAGGCCGTCGCCATCTTCGAGCCTTCGAGATAGCCGAGCACGTTCATCTGTTCTTCGAGTGCTGCAATCTGCTCTTCGTCGACGAAGACCTTCAGGTCACCGGCGAAGGTGAAATCGACCTGCGTCGTCAGGAAGGTTACCGTTCGGATGCGCTTGTTCTTTTCCTTGGCATGGAGGGCGAGGGTGGCGGCCAGCAGCGTGCCGCCGACGCAATAGCCCACGGCATTGACCTCCTGCTCGCCTGTCGCCTTTTCGATCGTTTCGAGTGCGAAATCGATGCCTTCGCGGGCATAGGAGGTCCAGTCCTTCGCCGCATGACGATGGTCGGGGTTCACCCAGGAAATGACGAAGACGGTGTGACCCTGCTCTACACACCATTTGATGAAGGATTTCTGTGGGTTGAGATCGAGAATGTAGAATTTGTTGATCCAAGGCGGGCAGATCAGCAGCGGCCGCTTCAGCACCTTGTCCGTCGCCGGCTCATATTGGATCACCTGGCAGACATCGCTTTGTGCGATCACCTTGCCTGGTGTCAGCGCCATGTCGCGGCCGACGGCGAATTTCGTCATGTCGGTTTGACGCAGGCGCAGCTCGCCATGGCCGAGGCTGATATCCTCCGCCAGCATCTTCATGCCGCGCACCAGGTTCTCGGCGTTGGAGGCGATGGTTTCGCGGTAGACCTGCGGGTTGGTCGCGACGAAATTGGTCGGGGAGAAGGCGGCGGTGATCTGTTTCGTGTAGAACGCCGCCTTGTGACGCGTATGCTCGTCCAGCCCTTCCGCTTCGCCGACCAGCTTTTCCGCCCAGTCCGACGTCAGAAGATAGGTCTGCTTCAGGAAATCGAAAAAGGGGTTCTTCTGCCAGTCCTCATCGGCGAAGCGCTTGTCCTTGTCCTTGACCGGTTCGGCTTCGGCCTCGGCGGACGAATCGCCGCTGAGGCGCTGCATGGTTTTCGTCCACAGGCCGAAATAGCCGGAAAGCAGGTGAGTCTGCGCCTCCAGTGTCCGGCGGGGATCGGAAAGCCAGTATTCGCCGACCTTGGACAGCGTCTTGACCATGTCGGTGAAGGGATCGGCAACCGTGTCGACCTTCTCGCCGCGTTCGCGCGGTGCAAGCCAGGCCGAGGCCGCCTTGCCGAGATTTTCCAACGCGCGGGCAAAGTTGACGGCCATCGCTTCGGGATCCCTGACGATGTAAGGCTCGACTGACTTTGGATCGAAGCCGGGAAAGCCGCCGTTGCCTTCATTATTGTCCCGCTTGCTGTCGGTCACGCATCATCCTCCCGGCGGCAGCTCGTGTCTTGTTTTCCATTTGTACATCTTGCGGGAAAAGGAATACAAGTCGAATGAAACGCAACCCTGCTCTTGCTTTGCTGCTGCGACAAATTTAACAGTCGCAACCCACAGCAAGGAATAGCGCAGGAAGACAATTATGGGCGGCGGCATGGTGGCAAGACTGAACCGGTATTCCGTACTCTGCGGTGCAATGTGCGGGATTCTCGCATTGACGCTGGCGGGCTGCTCGACGCCCGAAGAAAAGGCGGCCTACGCCAAGCGCAAGCAGCCGCCTCAGGCGGTGATCGTAAAACCCGCCAAGGGCACGCCGATCGTGGAAACCAGCACGCAGCAATATTACAAGGATGGCTATCCTTCCTTCAACGCGCCGCCGACGGCTGCAAACGTGCAGATCAACGATCAGCAGGCCGGTGACATGGTCAAGCAGTTGACGGCGCTCGGTGCCCAGCGCAAGGCCGGCACCATATCGGAGGCCGAGTACCAGAAGCGCGTTGCCGAGATGCGCAAGCTTGCCGCCGAACATGGCCAGGATACGCTGCAGGAGATCCAGAAAGAGGGCGGCGCCCAGCCCGCCCCAACGCAGAATTAGCCTTGCGTTTCAGGCGATTTGGACGCAAAGCGTTCGTATAGGCCGAAATTGGATGTATCTGACCGGCGAATTGCACTTTGCGTGCATAGCCGCCCAAGATTCACCTTATCTTTCGAGATAGCATGACTACGGCGCCGCGAGTCCCAAGTTCGTATCGCGGCTGGCCGGGAAATCGACGAACTTCAGCGCGGTTTTGAGGGCCGCTGTCCCATGGGGAAAGAAATGGAAGAGTTTCATAAAGTCCGGCGTTTGCCGCCCTACGTTTTCGAACAGGTCAATCGTTTGAAAGCGAGCGCGCGAGCGGGCGGGGCGGACATTATCGATCTCGGCATGGGCAATCCAGATCTTCCGACTCCCAAGGCGATCGTCGACAAGCTGTGCGAAGTGGTCCAGGATCCGCGCACGCATCGCTATTCCTCCTCCAAGGGCATTCCGGGCCTTCGCCGTGCGCAGGCCGCCTATTATGCCCGTCGCTTCGGCGTGAAGCTCAATCCGGATACGCAGGTGGTCGCCACCCTCGGCTCGAAGGAAGGCTTTGCCAATATGGCGCAGGCGATCACTGCGCCCGGCGACGTGATCCTCTGCCCGAACCCGACCTATCCGATCCATGCCTTCGGCTTCCTGATGGCCGGCGGCGTCATCCGCTCGATACCGGTCGAGCCGGATGACAGCTTCTTCCCGCCGCTGGAACGGGCCGTGCGCCACTCGATCCCGAAACCGCTCGCGCTGATCCTCAACTATCCGTCCAACCCGACGGCCTATGTCGCGACGCTGGATTTCTATAAGGAAGTCGTCGCTTTCGCGAAGAAGCACGACATCATCGTGCTTTCGGATCTGGCCTATTCGGAAATCTACTTCGACGACGCGCCGCCGCCGTCGGTGCTGGAAGTTCCGGGCGCCATCGACGTGACGGTCGAATTCACCTCGATGTCGAAGACCTTCTCCATGCCCGGCTGGCGCATGGGCTTTGCCGTCGGTAACGAGCGGCTGATTGCGGCGCTGACGCGCGTGAAGTCCTACCTCGATTACGGCGCGTTCACGCCGATCCAGGTGGCGGCGACCCACGCCCTGAACGGCGACGGTTCCGATATCGCGGAAGTGCGCAACATCTACAAGCGCCGCCGCGACGTCCTGGTCGACAGCTTCGGCAAGGCCGGCTTCGACGTGCCGCCGCCGGCTGCGACCATGTTTGCCTGGGCGAAGATCCCGGAAAAGTTCCGTCATCTCGGCTCGCTTGAGTTCTCCAAGCTTCTGGTCGAGAAGGCGGACATCGCGGTAGCTCCCGGCATCGGCTTCGGCGAGCAGGGCGATGATTATGTCCGCATCGCGCTTGTTGAAAACGAACACCGCATCCGGCAGGCTGCACGCAATCTGAAGCGTTTTCTCTCCTCCGTGGATGAGACGATGCATAATGTTATTTCGCTGAACGCCCACCGTTCATAATATCGCGCGGCAGCCGTTCCCGCGGCTGCCGTTCCCAATACTGATCAGGAATTTTCCATGGCAGATGCCCTCAAAATCGGCATTGCGGGCTTGGGCACGGTTGGTGCCTCGCTCGTCCGCATCATCCAGAGCCGCGCTAACGAGCTTGCCGTTACCTGCGGTCGTCCCGTCAAGATCGTCGCCGTCACGGCGCGCGATCGCATGCGGGATCGCGGCATCGATCTGGCAGGCATCGAATGGTTCGACGGTCCTGTCGATCTCGCGCAGAAGGCCGATATCGACGTCTTCGTCGAGCTGATCGGCGGCTCCGAGGGTGCTGCCAATGCGGCGGTGCGTGCGGCTCTTGCCCGCGGTCTGCATGTCGTAACCGCCAACAAGGCGCTGCTCGCCTATCACGGTGTCGAGCTCGCGCAGATCGCTGAAGAAAAGGGTGTGCTGCTGAATTTCGAAGCAGCCGTTGCCGGTGGCATTCCGGTCATCAAGGCCCTGCGCGAATCGCTGACCGGCAATACGATTTCCCGCATCTACGGCATCATGAACGGCACCTGCAACTACATCCTGACCCGGATGGAGAAGGAGGGCCTGTCCTTTGCCGATTGCCTGAAGGAAGCACAGCGTCTCGGCTATGCCGAAGCCGATCCGGCTTTCGATATCGAGGGCAACGATACGGCTCACAAGCTCGCCATCCTGACGACGCTTGCCTTCGGCAATCGCATCGCGGCCGACGACATCTATCTTGAAGGCATCACCAACGTCTCCATCGAGGATATCCGCGCCGCTGCCGATCTTGGCTATCGCATCAAGCTGCTCGGTGTTGCCCAGCGCACCGAGAGCGGTATCGAGCAGCGCGTGCATCCGACCATGGTGCCGCTCGATTCGGTCATCGCCCAGGTTGATGGCGTCACCAATGCCGTCGCGATCGAATCCGATATTCTCGGCGAATTGCTGATGGTCGGCCCCGGCGCCGGCGGCAATGCGACGGCCTCGTCCGTCCTCGGCGATATCGCCGATATCGCCAAGAGCCGCCCGGGCGAGCAGCGCGTGCCGGTGCTCGGTCATCCGGCCAAGGCGCTGGAGCCCTACCGGAAGGCGCAGATGCAGAGCCATGAGGGCGGTTATTTCATTCGCCTCACCGTACTCGACCGCACCGGCGTTTTTGCAAGTGTGGCGACCCGCATGGCGGAAAACCATATTTCGCTGGAATCGATCGTCCAGCGCTCCAAGCAGCATCTGGCGCCTTCCGATCACCAGACGATCATCCTCGTCACTCATGCGACGACTGAGGACTCGGTGCGCAAGGCGGTTGCCTCGATCAAGAACGAGGGCTATCTCGTCGGCGAGCCGCAGGTCATCCGCATCGAGCGGCCGAAAGAATAATCTGAGCAGCGGCGGCGTGCCTCAAAGGGACGCCGCTCTCAAATTCCGGGAGAGATGGTGGAGCAACCGGTCGATCCAGTTCAGCGGGCATTTCTGGGTGTCGAGCGCTCGGTATCAGGCAATCGCTGGGTTTCCAGGCTCGATCAGGCTGGCCAGAACAGGGCGCTGGCCATCGCGCAGACACACGGCTTGCCGGAGCTGATTGCCCGCGTTCTTGCCGGGCGCGGCGTCGGCCAGGACGAAGCCATGGCCTTTCTCGACCCGACCATCCGTGGCCTGATGCCGGACCCGCATCTGCTGACCGATTGCGAAAAGGCCGCACAGCGTCTCCTGCACGCCATCAGGAAGGGCGAGACGGTCGCGATCTTCGGAGACTACGATGTCGACGGTGCGGCCTCCTCGGCGCTCCTCTATCGCTTCCTGACGCATTTCGGCGTTCCCGCCAGCATCTACATTCCCGATCGTATCTTCGAGGGTTACGGCCCCAATCCCACCGCCATCGGCCAGCTCATCGACAATGGCGCGACATTGATCGTGACCGTCGATTGCGGCTCGACCAGCTTCGAATCGCTTGAGGTGGCGAAGGCACGCGGTATCGATGTCGTCGTCATCGATCACCATCAGGTGGCGCACGAGCTGCCGCCTTGCCACGCCCTGGTCAATCCGAACCGAGAGGATGATCTGTCGGGGCAGGGGCATCTCTGTGCCGCCGGCGTCGTCTTCATGGTTCTGGTCGCGGCCTTGCGGCTGCTGCGCGAGGCCGGCGATTCCCGCGTGCGATCCATCGACCTGCTTGCCTGGCTCGATATCGTCGCGCTCGCGACCGTTTGCGATGTCGTGCCGCTGAAAGGTCTCAATCGGGCCTATGTCGTCAAGGGGCTCATTGCCGCCCGTCATCAGGGCAATCTCGGGCTTGCAGCGCTCTTTCGTAAGGCCGGTCTCAATGGCCCCGTCACGCCCTATCATTTCGGTTTCCTGATCGGTCCGCGCATCAATGCCGGCGGCCGCATCGGCGATGCAGCTCTTGGCGCACGCCTGCTGACGCTAGCCGATGGTAGCGAAGCCGACACGATCGCCGCGAAGCTGGACGAACTCAATCGCGAGCGGCAGGCCATGGAGGCCGCCATGCTGCAGGAGGCGGAGGCCGAGGCCCTGGCGGAGTACGGCAATGGCGACGGTGCCTCCGTCATCGTCACGGCGCGCGAGAACTGGCATCCGGGGATCGTCGGCCTTATTGCATCGCGCCTCAAGGACAAATTCCGCCGGCCGGCCTTCGCCATCGCCTTCGATCCGATGGGCAAGGGTACAGGCTCCGGCCGCTCCATCAACGGCTTCGACATGGGCCGCATGGTGCGTGCAGCCGTCGATGCCGGTCTGCTGGTCAAGGGCGGCGGCCATGCCATGGCCGCCGGCCTGACGGTGGAGCGGAGCAATCTCGGAAAGCTGCGCGCCTTCTTCACGGAGAAGGCGGAGAAGCAGGTGGCCGGGCTGGTTGCCAATGAAACGCTGAAGATCGACGGCGCGCTCGGCGCAAGCGGCGCGACCGTCGAGCTGATCGACAGGCTGGAGACCGCCGGTCCCTATGGTTCGGGCCATCCACAGCCCGTCTTCGCCCTTCCGAGTCACAGGCTGCGCGATTCCCGCCTTGTCGGCCAGTCGCACATCAAGATCACGCTCGAAGCGCAGGATGGCGGCCGGGTTGATGGCATCGCCTTCCGCGCGGCGGAGACGCCTTTGGGCGATCTGCTGATGTCGTCGCGCGGGGCGCAGATCCATGTCGCCGGCACGCTCGGCGCCGATCACTGGCAGGGCAGCCGCCGGGTGCAGCTGCGCGTTACGGACGCGGCGAAAGCTCCGTAACGCAGATCGCGCCGGATACGTGTCTGCATAGCAGCGTTTAGCAAGCAAAAACATCAATTTAAGGGGAAGAACAGTGGCACGCCCTAGGGGAGTCGAACCCCTCTTTACAGAATGAAAATCTGTCGTCCTAACCGATAGACGAAGGGCGCGTGCTGTGGCGCCCTTATAGTCAGCACCTTTCATTCCCGCAAGCGGAAAAACGAGAAAAATCGCAGAAAAATCCCAGAAAAATCGATGACTAAGCGAAGATTTTCGAGGTGCTTGTGGAAAACGTCGAGCCACGCGATTGGCACGCCCTAGGGGAGTCGAACCCCTCTTTACAGAATGAGAATCTGTCGTCCTAACCGATAGACGAAGGGCGCGTGCTGCATGGTCTAGATAAGAATAGCCCATTGCGTCCGCAAGCGGTAGGTCAATGAATTCATGACGGGGGAAGAACAACAGTGGCACGCCCTAGGGGAGTCGAACCCCTCTTTACAGAATGAAAATCTGTCGTCCTAACCGATAGACGAAGGGCGCGTTCAGCTGTTGTGTGGCGCGCTTATAGCGGGGTGATTTCATTCCCGCAAGCGGCAATTTTGCTTTTTTGTGGAAAAAATGACAGATGGGTGAAACTGCCGCCGGCCATGAATAAGTGAGACTTAACAGGCTCTTGCCGGCGGTATCGGAGATTCCCTGGAAACGCGGGCTCTTTACTGGCCGCTCGCGCCCTGCACCGGTTGCACCAGCAGCTTCCCGTTCTGGGGCTGGTTTTTCGATGCGATGAACTGCGCCAGCGCGGCCGCCTGTCTGCCGTTCAATTCGTGGACGTTCGGGTTCGGCATTGCGGCAGCTCCCGACGCCGTCACCTGGGCAATCGGCTGCGGCGAACCCACAGCCGGCGAGGTTGCATTGCGGATGACGGGCGGCGGCAGCATATCGGCCGAGGTGCGGCCGTTCCCTGCGGCATCCATCGCCTGCGGTGCCATAGTCTGCATTGCCGTCGGCGGCGTGCTGTAGACACTGCGCATCATCGGCGTGATGGTCTGGCCGCCGTCAGGCTGGGTCTTGGCCAGCGTCCCGTCCGGGTTGACGGCGATCGGCGGTGGGGCTGAAAAGATGCTGCTTCTGTTGGCATTGACGCCAGTCGGCTGCGTGACGAGGCCGGCAATGCCGGTCTGTCCTTCAGCGGGGGCTGCCGTCGGGGCAGGGTAGAGTGCCTGATTCTGCTGGGCGACGATCTGCTGGCGCGTGCCGTTGACGCTATGCACCAGCGGATCCCGATAGGTGCCATCGGCTTTGCGGCGGCTGGCGTCGGCTCTGCTGTTCATGTCGGCCGCGAGCTGTTCGGCTGCCGTCGGCTGCGCGGCAGGTGCTGCGTCCGATGTCTCCGTCGGCTTCTTGGCCGTGGTCGCGCAGCTGGCGATCATCACAAATGAAGCGATGACGGCAATAGTGCTTGCGAGCTTCTTCCCGCCGTATAAAATCTGTTGATCGCACATGGGACGTTCCCCGCAAAAGGTTTGCATCGGAACGGCCCTCCTGCGAGGGGACGATGATATCGCATGCGCCGACTGGGAACGATGGCCGCGCGATATCCGATGCATGATGCTTCGAGTCGTCCAAGCATGCCGGAGGATGGGCATGGGCGGCAAGCGCGAAACGGATGGCTCCGCGCGTGCCGTAAGCCTCGCGAAAGCTTGGCTCCTACCAGGAGCCGGTATTGGGCATCGAGGCCCAGGGCTCGGCAGACGGAAGGTTGGCGCCTTTCTGCAGGATCTCGATGGAGATGCCGTCCGGAGAACGTACGAAGGCCATGTGACCGTCGCGCGGCGGGCGATTGATGATGATGCCGTTGTCCATCAGCTTCTGGCAGGTTGCGTAGATATCGTCGACCTCATAGGCGAGGTGGCCGAAATTGCGTCCTCCGCTATATTCTTCCGGGTCCCAGTTATAGGTCAGTTCCAGGCTGGGGGCACCGTTGCTGCGGGATGATTCGGCGTCCTCGTCGGCTGCAAGGAAAACGAGCGTATAGCGACCTTTCTCGTTTTCGTAGCGGCGGGTTTCGGTAAGCCCGAACAGGGTGCTATAAAAATGCAACGAAGCGTCGAGATCGGTGACGCGGACCATCGTATGGAGATAACGCATTCTATTTCCTCTCTTAATGTCGAGCTGGTCGGATCTTTGACCGGGGCACCAGCTTCGCGCAAGTCTTGGAGCAATAATCTTAGGGTGGGAATAAACGAAAACTAGGACTTGCGCTTTTCCGTTACCAAGATGTTAATCTTGATATCAGGGAATCAGTTAACCGTAACAGTGTGACGCGTAATCGAGGGCTGGCTAGGATGGGTGACAGAATTTCATCGAAGGGAGTTGTCGACTTCGAGGAGATGTCGGGCGATACCGTCGAGCTCATCGAAATCTCAGGCGTCGTGAAGTGGTTCGATGTCGCCAAGGGATTCGGTTTCATCGTGCCCGACAATGGCATGCAGGACGTATTGCTGCATGTCACGTGTCTGCGCCGGGACGGTTATCAGACGATTCTCGAAGGAACCCGCATCGTTGCGCTGATCCAGCGCCGGGAGCGTGGCTATCAGGCCTTCAAGATCCTCTCCATGGATCAGTCGACCGCCGTACATCCCTCGCAGATGCCGCCCGTGCGCACGCATGTGCAGGTGACGGCGACGAGCGGTCTGGAGCGCGCGCTGGTCAAGTGGTTCAATCGCACCAAGGGCTTCGGCTTCCTGACGCGCGGCGAAGGCACAGAGGATATTTTCGTGCACATGGAAACGCTGCGTCGCTTCGGTCTGGCCGAGCTGCGGCCGGGGCAGGTGGTGCTTGTTCGCTTCGGGCCGGGTGAAAAGGGTCTGATGGCGGCGGAAATCCATCCGGATGCGCCGAGCCCGGTCACGCGGCCGCACTGATATGAATAGAGATATGTTTTTTGGAGTTCTGAAAAGCGCCATCTTGGCGCTTTTTCTCGTTGTGGCCATAGGCCCGTCGTCCTTCGCGGCACAAACTGCAAGCCAGCAGCTGATGGCTTTCGACTCGGAGCCGCTGACGATCGTATCGGCCAAGGGGCAAACCCATAAATTCACCGTGGAGCTGGCGCTGACGCCGGCACAGCTTGAATATGGTCTGATGTATCGCGACAAGATGCCGGTCGACCATGGCATGCTGTTTGATTTCGGCACAGTGCGGCCGGTGATGATGTGGATGAAGAACACCGAGCTGTCGCTCGACATGCTCTTTCTGGACCAGAGCGGCACCGTCACCCATATCCAGGAAAATGCCGTGCCATATTCCGAATCGATCATCAATTCCGGCGGACCGGTCGCCTATGTGATCGAACTGAATGGCGGGATAGTCAGGAAGCTTGGCCTTGCCGTCGGAGACAAGGCGACGAGCCCCACGATCTCGGCAAAGCTCGGCAAGTAGCTTTTCGTCGGGGAAGAGTCTGCCCAGCGTGATTTTACCTGTTGCAGCGGAGAGGTGAACCGTGTATCTCCCCACTCGTTCCGCAAACGGGTATCCGGCGGTACAGAAATCAGATCGCGATTGCCTGTGAGCAAATCGTGCTGATGGTTCGGAGTGTAGCGCAGTCTGGTAGCGCATCTGGTTTGGGACCAGAGGGTCGGGAGTTCGAATCTCTCCACTCCGACCATTTAAAATCCCTCCATCGATGTCGTTGAATTTGTCCTGGTAGCGGCTGCCTTTTTGCTTGAAAACAAAGGGATTCGCGGCTAAGCAAAAGTCGTGTTCGCGCGGCCTGCAAAGGATCGCGTCGAGGCAAGAGAAGCAAAGTAAGCGGATCGTTCCCGCTCGATTCGGAGGCGCTGCAGCAATGCCTGCCAAGATTTATCGTCCCGCAAAGACCGCCATGCAGTCCGGCAAGGCCAAGACTCATCTATGGGTTCTGGAATTCGATCAGGAAACTCCGCGAAAGATCGATCCGATCATGGGCTATACGTCATCGGGCGATACGCGCCAGCAGCTCAAGCTGACATTCGAGACGCAGGAGCAGGCGGAAGACTACGCCAAGCGTAACGGCATCGACTACCGCGTCATCCCGCCGAAGGATCCGATCCGGCAGACCGTGTCCTATTCCGACAACTTCCGCTTCAATCGTATCCAGCCCTGGACTCACTGAAGCCCAAGTACTTATTGAACGTCGACCATTGAGTTTGACGGCGGTTTCAGGCATGTGTTGCCCGCCGCACGTAAGGTGCGGCCAGGCCGTACGGCCCCTTAGCTCAGCTGGATAGAGCACTTGCCTTCTAAGCATGTGGTCGCAGGTTCGAATCCTGCAGGGGTCGCCACTTTCTCGTTGGTCCGTTCTGGACACATAGGTTACGGTTTATTCCTGAGACATAGGTAACAGATTGTCCCTAAGGCATGGGTAACAATCTGGTGCCGTTAGCCGAGTGATATCAGGACCATTCCTGTTCAGTTTGCCGCCGTCGGCCAGCCGCCGGCATCCGCAGGCCTTGTGGCGTCGACCGTCATCTGGATGAGGTCGTAGCCGAACATCGATCCGGCCAGTTTGATGGCGATGATGGCTGCGCTTAAAAGTGCAAGGCCACCGATGATTCTGTCGCTTTTCTTCACGGCCCGCTTCCCCGACGTTTCGTGAACGCCGCGTTATTCACGGCGGCAGAAAGTATATCGCGTTTTATGAGAAGCGCTACAGGGCTTGCTCATGCTGCCAATCGCCAGACTTATGTCCGCCGTTACGCCGATTGCTTGTCATTGCCTCGGACAATATTGCGCCCCATAAAAAAACCCGCCGGCTGCGATGCAGGGGCGGGTTTTGTTCATGCGATCTATTCCAAATCAGTGCAGGATCTGGCTGAGGAATAGTTTGGTGCGCTCATGCTGCGGGTTGTCGAAGAATTCCTTCGGCGAATTCTGCTCGACGATCTGGCCCTGGTCCATGAAGATGACGCGGTTGGCGACCTGGCGGGCGAAGCCCATTTCGTGGGTCACGCAGAGCATGGTCATGCCTTCCTCGGCAAGGCCCACCATCGTGTCGAGCACTTCCTTGATCATTTCCGGATCGAGTGCCGAGGTCGGCTCGTCGAACAGCATGATCTTCGGGTTCATGCAGAGCGAGCGGGCGATCGCCACGCGCTGTTGCTGACCGCCGGAAAGCTGGCCGGGATATTTCTTGGCCTGCTCCGGGATCTTGACGCGCTTGAGGAAGTGCATGGCGATTTCTTCCGCCTGCTTCTTCGGCATCTTGCGCACCCAGATCGGCGCCAGCGTGCAGTTTTCCAGAATGGTCAGGTGCGGAAAGAGATTGAAGTGCTGGAACACCATGCCGACTTCGCGACGCACTTCGTCGATCTTCTTCAGATCATTGGTGAGCTCGACGCCGTCGACGATGATTTGGCCCTTCTGATGCTCTTCCAGGCGGTTGATGCAGCGGATCATCGTCGACTTGCCCGAGCCCGAGGGGCCGGCAATGACGATACGCTCGCCGCGCATGACCTTGAGGTTGATATCGCGCAACACATGGAAGTCGCCATACCACTTGTTCATGTTGATCATATCGACCGCGACCTCGGTCTCGGAAACGGTCATTTTCTTCGATTGGGCTTCAGCCATTTTATATTTCCCTCAATTTTATCGCTTGTGGCCGGTGTCGAGGTGGCGTTCCACGAACCCTGAATAGCGCGACATGCCAAAGCAGAACAGCCAAAAAACGAAGCCGGCAAAAACAAGACCCGTCACCGGCGTCACCGCAGTTGCCCAATTGGCATCCGAGAAATTCTGACGGACGATGCCGAGCAGGTCGAACATGCCGATGATCGCAACGAGTGATGTGTCCTTGAACATGCCGATATAGGTGTTGACGATGCCGGGAATGACCAGCTTGATCGCCTGCGGCAGAATGATCAGCCGCATCTTCTGCCAGTAGCCGAGGCCGAGCGAGTCGGCGCCCTCGAATTGGCCCTTCGGTATCGCCTGCAGACCGCCGCGAATGACCTCCGCCATATAGGCCGAGGTGAAGATCGCAACGCCGACCACGGCGCGCAGCAGCTTATCCACTGTCCAGCCCTGCGGCATGAAGAGCGGCAGCATGTAGCTGGCCATGAACAGCACCGTGATCAGCGGCACGCCGCGGATGATTTCGATGAAGGTCACGCACAACATGCGAAGGATAGGCAGCTTCGACCGGCGTCCCAGCGCAAGCAGGATGCCGAATGGAAAGGACACCGCGATTGCGACGAAGGCGATCACCAGCGTCACGAGCAGACCGCCCCATCTCTCTGTTTCTACGGTTTCAAGCCCGAAGCCGCCATGCAGCAGGAAGAACGAGATAACCGGCAGCACGAAGAATGCCAGGATCGCATTCAATCCTTTTCTCGGAACCGACGGTATCAGAAGCGGCACGAAGGCGATGACCGTCAGGATGATGACGAGCACCGGCCGCCAGCGCTCGTCCGGCGGATAGAGGCCGAACATGAAGACGACGAATTTCGCGCGAACGAAGGCCCAGCAGGCAGCGTTCCAGCCATCCGGCTGCGTTCCGCCCTGAACCGTGGTGGCGCAGAATGTGCGGTCGGTTCCGTTCCATACCGCCTGTATGAACAGCCAGTTGACCAGATGCGGGATCGCCCAGGCAAGGAATGCGATGGCAAGCACGGTCAGAACGATGTCCTTCGGCGTGGCGAAGAGGTTCTTTTTCAACCAGTGCCACACGCCTCTTTCGCTGGCGGGTGCCGGCTGTGCCGTCAGAAGCGACTTGCTGACGAAGTGTTGATCTACGCTTGACATCCTATCTCTCCACCAGGGCCATCTTGGCGTTGAACCAGTTCATGAACAGCGACGTTACGATGCTCAAGGCGAGATAGATGACCATCCATATGATGACGACCTCGACCGCTCGGCCGGACTGGTTGAGGATCACGCCGCCGACGGCGACGAGATCGGCATAGCCGATAGCGATGGCGAGAGACGAGTTCTTGATGAGGTTGAGATATTGGCTCGTCAGCGGTGGAATGATGATGCGCAGCGCCTGCGGAATGACGACAAGCCGCGTGACGGCGGTTGCGCGGAGGCCGAGTGCGCCCGCCGCCTCCGACTGGCCCTTCGGCACGCCGCGAATGCCGGCGCGCACGATCTCGGCAATATAGGATGCGGTATAGAGCGAAAGCGCCAGCAGAAGCGCGATGAATTCCGGCCCTACCACCGTTCCGCCCGTAAGATTGAACTTGCCGGCGACGGGATAATCGAAGGAAAGCGGCATGCCCGTCGCCAGGAACACGAGCAGCGGCAGGCCGATCAGGATACCGAGCGACACCCAGATGGTATGGAATTGCTGCCCGGTTGCCGCCTGACGCCTATGTGCCCAGCGCGCCACGAAAAATACGGCCGCTATGGCGACGAGGAAGGCAACGCCGACGGCCCACATGCCCGCGGCGAATATCGGGCTCGGAAAGGCGAGGCCGCGATTGCTGAGGTAGCTGTAAAACGGCAGATGCACGGCATCGCGTGCCTGCGGCAGCAACACCAGAACGCCGCTGTACCAGAAGAAGATGACGAGCAGCGGCGGGATATTGCGGAAGATTTCGACATAGGTATGGGAAAGCTTCGCAACGAGCCAGTTGCTCGAAAGTCTGCCGATACCAACGACGAAGCCGACGATGGTCGCAGCGATGATGCCCACAAACGATATCAGAAGCGTGTTGAGCACGCCGACGATGATAGCGGTGCTAT
This sequence comes from Rhizobium aureum, assembly GCF_030182495.1. Classification (NCBI taxonomy): domain Bacteria; kingdom Pseudomonadati; phylum Pseudomonadota; class Alphaproteobacteria; order Hyphomicrobiales; family Rhizobiaceae; genus Rhizobium; species Rhizobium aureum. The sequence goes on from NZ_JAQJCI010000004.1 coordinate 304,777, forward strand.
TGGTGGAGTCGCTGGAATAGGGGATCAGGGCCTGTCCCAGATTGAAGCCGGCACGACCTTCGAGAAAGCCAAATCCGAAGGAGCGGTTCAATGCGTGCAGATTGTCGATCGTATTCGTGACGATGAACCAGCAGAGGCCGGCCAGAATGATGATCGTGATGGCCTGATAAAATGCACCCCTGACTTTGGGGTCGTATAGCGCCGCCGATAAGGGTGAGCGCTCGCCTTCAGGCGAATTTGCGGTAATTGCCATGCAGATTTTTCCCCAATGTGCCCGTTTCAGGCTTGTTTTCTTGAGGTGAGAAAGGCGGTTTGCCGCCTTTCTCCGATAGTTAGGCTATTTCCGGCTTAGCGGACCGGAGGCGCGTACTGGATGCCGCCCTTGTTCCACAGAGCATTGAGGCCGCGAGCGATCTTCAGCGGGCTGCCTGCACCGATGTTGCGGTCGAAGATTTCGCCGTAGTTGCCGACGCCCTTGATGATGTTATAGGCCCAGTCGTTGGTGAGGCCGAGATCGGTGCCGATGGTGGAACCCTGCTCGGCGCCGAGGAAGCGCTTGATATCAGGATTTGCCGAACCCTTCATCTCGTCGACATTCTTCTGCGTGATGCCGAATTCTTCGGCATTAACAAGCGCGTAGGCCGTCCAGCTGACGATATTGAACCACTGGTCGTCACCCTGACGAACGGCCGGGCCGAGCGGCTCCTTGGAGATGATTTCGGGCAGAACGACGTTATCGTCCGGGTTCTTCAGCGTCAGGCGCAGCGAATAGAGGCCGGATTGGTCCGTCGTGTAGACGTCGCAACGGCCGGAGTCATAGGCGGTATTGACTTCCTCGAGCTTGTCGAAGACCACCGGATTGTACTGCAGGTTGTTGGTCTTGAAGTAGTCGGCAAGATTGAGTTCGGTCGTCGTACCGGACTGGACGCAGACGGCAGCGCCGGAGAGTTCGAGCGCCGACTTCACGTTCAGCTCCTTGCGGACCATGAAGCCCTGGCCGTCATAATAGGTGACGGGGCGGAACTTGAGGCCAAGCGCGGTGTCGCGGTTGATGGTCCAGGTCGTGTTGCGAGAAAGCACATCGATTTCGCCCGACTGCAGGGCCGTAAAGCGGTCCTTTGCGCTGAGAGGCGTGTACTTGACCTTGGTCGGATCGCCGAAGACGGCCGAAGCCACTGCCTTGCAGAAGTCGATGTCGAAGCCGGCCCAGTTGCCGGATGCGTCTGGCTGCGCAAAGCCGAGAAGGCCGGTATTCACGCCGCATTGAACAAAGCCCTTGGCCTTTACGTCGCTCAGCGTCGACGCCGAAGCGCCCGACGCGGTGTAGGCCAATGCTGCGGCTCCGAGGAATGCGGAGAGAGCAAACTTTTTCATCTTTCCCAACCTTTGTCTCTTTGTTTTATAGTAAAATGTAATCGCTTCCGAAGCAGGCTCTTGGAGAACCACGTTCCTTCCCCTCCCGGTGCGAGTGGTCCTATCACAGTCGCAAATGGTGTAGCGGTCAAGAGATCGCCTCAATAATTGCGGATTTATTCGGCATTTTTGCCTTTCGCGGCTGAAAAAATGGCGTTTGGCGCCAAAATGGGCGGCATTTTGCCGAAAAACTGCGCGAAATTGGAGTTTTTTCAATGGTTTCGTTATTTTAGCCTTCGAATAAAAAGCACTGCGGGAAGGATCGGGGTTGACCCCACCGGACTTGCCCGCCACAACTCCGGTTTCCTACAGCGCCAAAGGCATATCCGGACATGAAAGACAAAGACACATTGCTGCAGAACGCCGGCATCAACACGCGTTTATCCCATATCGGCAACTCGCCCTTTGATTTTCACGGATTCGTCAATCCGCCCGTCGTCCATGCCTCCACGGTGCTATTCCCCAATGCGCGGGTCATGGAGACGCACGACCAGAAATATACCTATGGCACACGCGGCACGCCGACGACGGATGCGCTCTGCGAGGCGATCGATGCGCTGGAAGGGTCGGCTGGAACGATCCTCGTGCCGTCCGGGCTTGCGGCGGTCACCGTGCCATTCCTCGCTTATTTGTCTGCCGGTGATCATGCCCTGATCGTTGATTCGGTCTACGGTCCGACACGCTTCTTCTGCGACACCATGCTGAAGCGCTTGGGTATCGAGGTTGAGTACTACGATCCCATGATCGGAGTCGGCATCGAACAATTGATCAGACCGAATACCAGGCTGGTTCACACCGAAGCGCCGGGTTCCAATACTTTTGAGATGCAGGATATTCCCGCCATCTCGGCGGCGGCTCACCGGCATGGCTGCGTGGTAACGATGGACAATACCTGGGCGACGCCGCTCTATTTCAAGCCGCTCGATCACGGTGTCGACGTCTCCATTCATGCGGTCACAAAATATCCGGCCGGCCATTCCGATATTCTGATGGGAACCGTCTCCGCCAATGCGGCGCATTGGAAGCAGTTGATCGGCGCGCATGGGCAGCTCGGCCTCTGCGGTGCGCCGGACGATGCCTATCAGGTGCTGCGCGGTCTGCGGACCATGGGTGTGCGCCTGGAGCGGCATCAGGAGAGCGCGCTTGCGATCGCTCAGTGGCTCGAGGGTAGGGAAGAGGTCGCACGCGTACTGCATCCGGCACTACCGAGCTTCCCTGGCCACGAATTGTGGAAGCGCGATTTCAAAGGCGCAAGCGGGATATTCTCTTTCGTTCTCGCAGTCGACGATGCGCAGAAGTTCAAGGCGAAAGCCCATACCTTCCTCGATGCCTTACGCATTTTCGGTCTCGGCTATTCCTGGGGCGGCTTCGAAAGCCTTGCCCTGCACGTCAATCTCAACGACCGGCGCGTCACCAAGGTTCCGACGGAGGGTCCGGTCATCCGCCTGCAGATCGGCCTCGAAGACGTCGCCGATATCAAGGCGGATATCGAGAAGGGCTTCGCCGCAGCTGCTGCATAATTCCTTAAATCGGGATCGATTTAAGGATAAAATTATGCAGCAGGTTGAAAGTGTTACAGCGCCGCGCGTCACATGTGACGCGCGGCGCTGTGGGGAGGCTTGATCAGCCGATGGCGCGATAGCCGTAGATCCAGTCCATGTCCGCCGCGAGGCTTTGCGGCGGACGGAACGAAAGGACGAGGTCGCGCGCCATCCGGATCGGCCCGCGCGCGTGATAGGCGAATTGATTGAAGGCGGCGCGCTGGCGCAGGCGGGCGATACGCGGAGCCCGATGTTTCTCGTAGAGATCGAACGCTTCCGCCAGCGGACGTGTCGCCAGCATACCCGCCAGCTCGAAGGCATCCTCAATCGCCATGGCCGCGCCCTGAGCCGCAAACGGCATCATCGCATGCGCGGCGTCGCCGATCAGGATCGTGTCTTTGCCGTTGTGCCAGCGGCCGGCACCCATCTCGTAGAGTGGCCAGAAGCTCGCCTGTTCCTGTCTTTCCAGCATGTGCAGGATCGCGTCGTTCCAGCCGGAGAAGCCGCGCAGCATACTTTCTCGCTGAACCTTGCTGCCGGTGGCGTTCCAGTCGTGGCTGGCGCTGCTGCCGGAAACGATCGCAACCATATTGAACGCAGCATTTTCCCTGATCGGGTAGCAAACGAGATGGCTGGAGCGGCCGAGAAAGGCCGTGACGCTGGTGCGGTTCAGGATCGACGGCGCGGATGCTTCCGGCATCGTGAAACGCCATGCGATGTTTCCGGAAAAGAGTGGCGAGGGGGCGCCGGGCACGAATGCGCGAGTTTTCGACCAGACGCCATCGGCGCCGATGACGAGATCAAAGTCGCGGTCAGCAATCGCGTCCGGTATCGCTTGGTCTTCAATATCGATGCGTCGGCCAAGATGCAGTCTGCACAGCGCATTGGCGGCGACGGCTTCGAGAAGCGCCTTCTGCAGCGTGGCGCGATGCGCCGTCCCGTAGGGTGCGCCCCACCGGTGTCTTGCAAAATTCCCGCAAGGGACGGATGCGATTTGCCGTAGCGAGGAGCCGGAAACCAGCCGAACCTCGTCAGGCTCCAGCCAGACGGGCCGAAGCGCATCGAGCACGCCAAGCGTATCGAGGATGCGGGAAGCGTTCGGGGATATCTGCAAGCCGGCGCCGACTTCGGTCAGCGCTCCGGCCTGTTCGAAAATGTCCGATTCTATGCCATGTCTTGCCAGCGCCAGCGCTGCCGTCAATCCGGCTATTCCGGCGCCGACGATGGCGGCTCTTTTGACCGGCATCGATTGTGTCCGATCGCAATCGACGGGATTAGGCTGCCTTGAAGTGGAAGACGCAGCCGGCGGGGTTGGTCTGATCCGCCTTCAGCGACGGATTGTAGCGATAAAGCGTCGAGCAGTAGGAGCAGACCTTTTCCGTCTCGTCGCCGAGATCGATGAAGATGTGCGGATGATCGTAGGGAACCGAAGCGCCGGTGCACATGAATTCCTTCACGCCGATTTCGATGACGCGATGTCCGCCGTCGTTCTGGAAATGGGGAATATTGTGGCCGGCCATGATGATCTCCGAATGCGTCCTGCCGTGAGCGGCATGAATGTTGCGCCAGACTTGGTAGCCCCTCTTTATAATCCTTCTTCCCGATTGTGTAGTGCGAAAGTCCGGCTTGATGCAGAGATTTTCGCAGGCATAGGGTTCATTTGATACTGCCGATAAAATATGGTCCGGCGCCAACAGAACCAAGCTTGTAAAGACGAAGCCATGAATTTGAATGCTCCCCGGATGTCCAATTTCGTCAGAGATGGATTGAAGCTTGCCTTTTTCGATGAAGGCGATCCCAGCGGCGCCCCGGTGCTGCTGATTCACGGTTTTGCCTCGACGGCGATTGCGAACTGGGTCAATCCGGGCTGGCTCAAGACATTGGGCGAAGCGGGTTACCGTGTGATCGCCATCGACAATCGTGGCCACGGCTTGAGCGACAAGCTTTATGACGCCGATGTCTACCACCCCTGGATCATGGCCGAGGATGCTGTGGCACTGCTAGACCATCTGGCTATCCCCGAGGCACACGTGATGGGTTATTCCATGGGCGCGCGCGTTGCCACTTTCATGGCGATCGCGCATCCCGATCGTGTCCGCTCGCTGGTGCTGGGGGGCCTTGGCATCGGCATGGTCGAGGGGGTCGGCGACTGGGATCCGATCGCGGACGCTCTGGTGGCGCCGTCGCTCGATGACGTCACGCATCCGCGCGGGCGCATGTTCCGCGCCTTTGCCGAGCAGACCAAAAGCGACCGACACGCGCTGGCCGCCTGTATTCAGGGCTCGCGCGATCTGGCGGCGAGGGAAGATGTGGCAAGGATCGAGGCGCCGGCTTTGATCGCCGTCGGCACCAGGGACGATATTGCCGGCTCCGGTCAGGAATTGGCTGCACTGATGCCGAATGCAGAGGCCATCGACATCCCGAACCGCGATCATATGCTGGCGGTCGGCGATAAGATCTTCAAGGCAGCGGTTCTGGAATTCTACCAGCGCTTGGACAAGCGTTAGGTTTCAAGTCACCTGCCGGTGAAATGGGGTCTGCGCCGCTCGGCAAAAGCAGCGCGGCCCTCGGCATAATCGGCGCTGTCGAAGGTCTCCGCGCCGATCACCTCCGCTTCCCGCAGCAGGTCGGGGTTCTGCTCGATGGCGGCGCGGATCGCGAGTTTCGAGGCGTGCAGCGCGATCGGCGCATTGGCAGCGATCGCGTGGGCGAGGGCGGAGACTTCACTGTCGAAAGCACTTGCGTCGATTTCCTCAAGAAGAAAACCGGCAGCAACCATCTTCTCGCTCGACATGGGCGCGCCCGTGAACAGCGTGACCTTGGCCATCTGCGCTCCGAGGGCATTGATGATGTCCTGCACGGCATCAGCTGGATAGGCGATGCCGAGGCGAACGGCGGGGACGGAAAACCGGGCGCCTCGTTCGGCGATCCGCAAATCGCAGGCCGCCGCCAGTCCGAAGCCGCCGCCATAGCAGATGCCGCGGATTGCAGCGATCGTCGGCACGCGGCAATGCCGGATTGCCTCGAAAGCCCGGCTGTTCAACGCCTCGTAGGAGACCGCTGTCGCGGAGTTCTTGCGCACGCTGTCGAATTCGCTGATATCGGCGCCGGCGGAAAAATCCGCGCCGCTGCCGCGAAGGACGACCACATGCGCGTGCGCTTCGTCGGTCAGGATGCGCACGGCTTGGGGGATGGCGCGCCACATGGCGGCGGTCACCGCATTTTTCCGATCGGGGTTGCTGATCGTGATGGTGCCGATGGCATCGCCGCACGTCGCGCGGATGAGACCGCCGGCAAAATCATGCTCGAAATTCATTACCTGTCCGACCCATTTGTCTTGTGTGGCATTTATTCTATATAATGCACCCCTGACAGAAAATCGGGAGGCCGCCAATGGTCGCAGCAACGGACATTCGCCCAGTAGAGGGCTTGGGCGCGGTTAAGGTCATGGATCCTATCTGGGACAGCATGCGCGAGGAAGCTCGCGCCGCTGCCGAGCGGGATCCGCTGCTTGCCGCCTTCCTCTATTCGACGATCATCAATCACCGTTCGCTGGAGGAATGCGTCATCTATCGCATCTGCGAGCGCCTCGACCATCCCGACATGCAGGCAATCCTCCTGCGGCAAACGTTCGAGGAGATGCTGGCCGACTGGCCCGAATGGGGGTCGATCCTCCGCGTCGATATCCAGGCCGTCTACGACCGTGATCCCGCCTGCCTGCGTTTCCTGGAGCCCGTGCTTTATTTCAAGGGATTCCACGCGTTGCAGACGCATCGCCTCGCGCACTGGCTCTACAATCACGGCCGCCGCGATTTCGCGCTCTATCTGCAGAGCCGTTCCTCCAGCATCTTCCAGACAGACATCAATCCGGCGGCGCGCATCGGCAAGGGAATCTTTCTCGACCACGCGACCGGCCTCGTTGTGGGTGAAACGGCCGTGATCGGCGACAACGTCTCGATCCTGCACGGGGTCACGCTTGGCGGAACCGGCAAGGAAGGCAGCGCCCGTCATCCGAAAATCGCCCATGGCGTATTGATCGGCGCCGGCGCCAAAATTCTCGGCAATATCCAGATCGGCCATTGCTCGCGCATAGCCGCCGGCTCCGTGGTGCTGAAGGAAGTGCCGCCGAAGACGACGGTTGCCGGCGTTCCGGCCAAGGTGGTCGGCGAGGCCGGTTGTTCCGAGCCGTCGCGCTCCATGGATCAGTTGCTCGCCGAACGCATGGTCGTCGATCAGATCTTGGGCGCGGGAATCTAGGAAAAATTCAGCCTGACTTTCGGAGGCTTACGCTATCGGCGGAAAGGTATGCACGCCTCCGGTCTTTACACCGCCGCTTTTCCTATGCAAGAAGCAGCCAACCGAGATCCTCACGGAGAAGCATTGTGAAGCCTGAAGAAATCAAGAAGCTCGACGCCTATTTCAAGCGCACGTTCAACCCGCAGATGGTGGTGAAGGCCCGTCCACGCAAGAACGATTCTGCGGAAGTCTATCTCGGCGAAGAGTTTCTGGGCGTCGTCTATATCGATGATGAAGATGGCGATCGCTCCTATAATTTCTCGATGGCGATCCTGGACGTCGATCTCTGATTTTGTCGATCTCGTATAGTGATTGAACATTCGGGCCGTATTTCATTGAAATGCGGCCTTTTTCTTTGGCAATTGCCGATTTAATCATTCCGTAGCCGTTTTGAATCGCTGCTGCTTTTCCAGTCTAGCTGCCAATATTTTGACCAAAGCCTGTGGTTGCAAGGACGATGATATATATTAGAAAAAACAAAATGATGCGGCGCACTCATCGTCGCCGACACCGTATTGTTATCGGAAATGCAACCAAAGGAAGATATTGCGTCGCACAAGACTACTTGACTAATTGTGCGTCGCATTTAAGCTTTACCCTGTAAACCGGCCGTCGGCCGGCCAACAAGGGACGGAGAAGCATGTTCAATTTCGATGAAGCGAACAAGAAGGGCAAGGAAGCCATGGACACGGCGCTGAAGAGCTATTCCGATGTCACCAAGGGCTTTCAGGCGATTGCTGCCGAAGCTGCAGAATATTCCAAGAAGTCTTTCCAGGATGGTGTTGCACACTTTGAAACGCTCGCCGGCGTCAAGAGCTTCGAAGCTGCCTTCGAACTGCAGAGCAGCTATGTGAAGTCCTCCTATGAAAACTTCATCGCCGAAGCCACCAAGCTCGGCGAAATGTATGCCGATCTCGCCAAGGCTGCCTATAAGCCGTATGAAGCGCCTGTCGCTGCCGCGACCAAGGCTGCCGGCAAGGCCGCCGTAACGGCAACCGCCGCTTAAGTTCTCGCCGAAAGGCAAATTTCCGGAAGGACCGGCTACGCGACGCGTGGCCGGTCTTTTGCGTTTTGGCGCGCCGAACCTGAGCCAAGGATATGCAGCGACTTTTTTGGCCGCAGCCCGCTTTGTCAGCGAATTGTGATTGCAGTGTCCAGCAAGGGGCTTAAAATCACGCCAATATGAACTAAGTTAGAGGTTCGGATATCCGGCCCGACCAAGTGAAGAACCCAACCCCAGTGCCAAGTCGGAATGCGATAGCTTCTGCCGGATGATTTGAGGAATGAATGAAATGATCGCTGAGCCGATCCGGATGCAAAACAACAGCGAAAGGAACGGGGACAACGGAAATCGCGGGACCTCGGTGATTACGCGCACCAAGCCCAAAACCAAGAAACCCAATCTATACCGCGTGCTGCTTCTGAATGATGACTATACGCCCATGGACTTCGTGATCCATATCCTGGAGCGTTTCTTTCAAAAGGATCTCGAGAGTGCCACCCGCATCATGCTTCATGTCCACAATCACGGCGTGGGCGAGTGCGGGATATATACATATGAAGTAGCCGAAACGAAGGTGAGCCAGGTGATGGATTTTGCCCGGCAGCACCAGCATCCGCTGCAATGTGTTATGGAAAAGAAGTGAGGATCTGAACGTGCCAACATTTTCGCCTAGTCTTGAGAAGGCGCTGCATCAGGCACTGACCTACGCGAACGAGCGGCATCACGAGTATGCCACGCTGGAACATCTGCTTTTGGCGCTGGTAGACGACGCCGATGCCGCAGCTGTCATGGGCGCGTGCAATGTTGATCTCGACGCGCTCCGTAAGACTCTGACTGAATACGTCGATAATGAACTTTCCAACCTGGTCACGGGCTATGACGAGGACTCGAAGCCGACCTCCGGCTTCCAGCGCGTCATCCAGCGTGCCGTGATCCATGTGCAATCTTCCGGCCGCGAGGAAGTGACGGGCGCCAATGTTCTCGTTGCGATTTTCGCGGAGCGGGAAAGCCATGCTGCCTTCTTCCTGCAGGAGCAGGAAATGACCCGCTATGATGCGGTCAACTATATCTCCCACGGCATCGGCAAGCGCCCGGGCTCCTCCCAGACCCGCACGCCGCGCGGCGCCGAGGAAAGCGAATCCGAGAGCAAGCCGACCTCCCGCGGCGAGCAGGAGGAGGGTAATGGCAAGAAGCAACAGGATGCGCTGAAGGCCTATTGCGTCAACCTCAACGAGAAGGCCAAAAACGGCAAGATCGATCCGCTGATCGGCCGCAACTCCGAGGTCAACCGCACCATCCAGGTGCTGTGCCGCCGCTCGAAGAACAATCCGCTCTATGTCGGCGACCCCGGCGTCGGCAAGACGGCGATTGCCGAAGGCCTTGCCAAGCGGATCGTCGAGGGTAAGGTTCCGGAAGCTCTGGCCGATGCTACGATCTTTTCGCTCGATATGGGCACGCTACTGGCCGGCACCCGTTATCGCGGCGATTTCGAGGAACGCCTGAAGCAGGTCGTCAAGGAGCTCGAAGAGTATCCGGGCGCTGTGCTGTTCATCGACGAGATCCACACCGTCATCGGTGCGGGCGCCACCTCCGGCGGCGCGATGGATGCGTCGAACCTGCTGAAGCCGGCCCTTTCCTCAGGCGCGATCCGTTGCATCGGTTCGACCACCTACAAGGAATACCGCCAGTTCTTCGAGAAGGATCGGGCACTCGTCCGCCGCTTCCAGAAGATCGACGTCAACGAGCCGAGCATCGAGGATGCCATCGAAATCATGAAGGGCCTGAAGCCCTATTTCGAAGAGTATCACCACCTGCGCTATTCGAACGACGCCATCAAGACGGCCGTGGAGTTGTCGGCTCGCTATATCTCCGACCGCAAGCTGCCGGACAAGGCGATCGACGTGATCGACGAAACGGGTGCCGCACAGATGCTGCTGCCGCCGTCGAAGCGTCGCAAGCTGATCACCGAAAAGGAGATCGAAGCGACCGTCGCGACCATGGCCCGCATTCCGCCGAAGACGGTTTCCAAGGATGACGAGATGGTTCTCGCCAACCTCGAACAGGAACTGCGTTCGGTCGTCTACGGCCAGGATACGGCGATCGAAGCGCTCTCGACCTCGATCAAGCTCGCCCGCGCGGGCCTGCGCGAACCGAACAAGCCGATCGGCTGCTACGTCTTCTCCGGCCCCACAGGCGTCGGTAAGACCGAAGTCGCCAAGCAGCTTGCTTCGTCGCTCGGCGTCGAGCTGCTGCGCTTCGACATGTCGGAATATATGGAGCGTCATACGGTTTCCCGTCTGCTCGGTGCACCTCCCGGCTATGTCGGTTTCGACCAGGGCGGTCTTCTGACCGATGGTGTCGATCAGCATCCGCACAGTGTGGTTCTGCTCGACGAAATCGAGAAGGCGCATCCGGATATCTTCAATATCCTGCTGCAGGTCATGGACCATGGCGCGCTGACCGACCATAACGGCAAGAAGATCGACTTCCGCAACGTCATCCTGATCATGACGACCAATGCGGGCGCTTCGGAAATGGCCAAGGCCGCTATCGGCTTCGGTTCGTCCAAGCGTACGGGTGAGGATGAAGAGGCTCTTAACCGCCTGTTCACGCCGGAATTCCGCAACCGTCTGGATGCGGTCATTCCCTTCGCGCCGTTGCCGACGACTGTTATCCACAAGGTCGTTCAAAAGTTCATCATGCAGCTGGAAGCGCAGCTTTCCGAACGGAATGTGACCTTCGACCTGCACGAGGACGCCATCGCCTGGCTGTCCGAGAAGGGCTATGACGACAAGATGGGCGCCCGTCCGCTGGCGCGCGTCATCCAGGAAAACATCAAGAAGCCGCTGGCGAACGAAATCCTCTTCGGCAAGCTGAAGAAGGGCGGCGTCGTCAACGTCACGGTCGGCAAGAAGGAAGACGGTTCGACCGGCATCCTGCTCGAAGCGATCGCCGACACCGCTCCGATCCGGCCGAAGCCGGAAGCCGAAGTCGGCGATGCGCCGGCCGAGGTGGAAGAGGATGACGGCGATGTCACCGTCAAGGCTAGAAGCCGCGTCGGCAAGGCTGCAACGGCAGCCGACAGCCGCCGCTCGGCCAAGGCCTCGCCTTCGAACGAAAGCGGCGTGTCTGACAGCAAGTCACCGCGCAAGGGCGGCGGCACGGTTCCGAAGGTGCCGCGCAAGTAATCACCGATCGGTGATTTGAGAAAAATGAAACGGCTGCATTAGGGATAATGCAGCCGTTTTCCGTATTTATGCAGAAAAGCTCATAAATACCTTGAGAGTTCAGAGCATCAGGCCAACGCCTCGATGATCTTCCTGGCGTTCTCCGCCAAGACAGCGCCATCCTCCATCTTGCCCGAATGCGGTTTCAGCGCGACTCCTTCGAGGCGCGGGATGACGTGGAAATGCAGATGGAAGACGGTCTGCCCCGCGGGGGGCTCGTTGAACTGCGCGATATAGACGCCGTCCGCTTCGAAGGCTTCCCGAACGGCAACGGCGATCTTCTGCACCACAGTGATAGCCTGCTGCAATGCAGCCGGGTCGGCATCGAAAATATTGCGCGAGGGCGCCTTCGGCACGACAAGCGTATGGCCCGGCGACTGCGGCATCACATCCATGAAGGCGACGGTGTGCTCATCCTCGTAGACGCGGTAGGAAGGGATCTCGCCTTTCAGGATCTTTGCAAAGATATTGTTGTCGTCATAGGCGGGGCTGGTCATCCAGTATCTCCTCGTCTTGCGTTTGTGTTTATGCCGAACGGTTAGATATCCTGCCGCTCACCCTTGCGAAAGGGGCTGTGCTCGGTAAGGATTTCGCTCATCTCCTCCACCTGCTCCCGTTCATGCTTCAGATAGTCGGCAACGGCGCGCCGCAGGCCCTGATGATCAATATAATGCGCGGAATGCGTGATGACGGGAAGATAGCCGCGCGCCAGCTTGTGTTCGCCCTGCGCCCCGGCTTCCACGCGCTTCAAGCCTTTGCTCAGCGCAAAATCGATCGCCTGATGATAGCAGACCTCGAAATGCAGGAAGGGATGATCCTCGATGCAACCCCAATGGCGGCCGTACAGCGTCTCGCCGCCGATGAAGTTGATGGCGCCGGCGATATAACGTCCTTCGCGCTTCGCCATGACGAGCAGGATATCGTCAGGCATGCGCTCGCCGATCAGCGAATAGAATGTCCGGGTGAGATAGGGGCGGCCCCATTTGCGGCCGCCGGTATCCATATAGAAGGCGAAGAACTGATCCCAGATGTTCTCGGTGAGGTCGCTGCCGGTCAGCCAGTCGATGGTGATGCCATGCTCGACCGCCGCGCGCCGTTCCTTCTTCAGCGCCTTGCGTTTGCGCGATGCCAGCGTCTCCAGGAATGCGTCGTGATCGGCATACCCCTCGTTGATGAAGTGGAACTGCTGGTCGGTGCGATGCAGATAGCCGTCGGTTTCGAAAACCGAAACCTCATCTTCCGGCAGGAAGGTGATGTGGGCCGAGGAAACGCCGAGCTGCCGGGTGACTTCTTTCAGGCTTTCGGCGAGCGCGGGCTGCAGCACGTTCCTATCCCGTCCCTCGGCGACGAGCAGCCGCGGCCCGGTGGCGGGTGTGAAGGGAATGGAGCATTGCAGTTTCGGATAATAGCGGCCGCCGGCACGCTCGAAAGCATCGGCCCAGCCATGGTCGAAGACATATTCGCCCTGACTATGGCTCTTCAGATAGCCTACGACGGCACCAAGCAATTCGCCGCGGTCGGTTTCAAGCAGCAGATGATTGCCGAGCCATCCCGTTTTGTCGGTCGCGGAGCCGGACTCCTCGAGCGACGACAGGAAAGCGTGCGAGACGAAGGGGTTGTAGGGCAGGATGCTGCCGGTTCTGGACGCTCCGGCCAGCTTCGACCAGCTCTCCGGGGCGATGTTCTTGAAGGATCGTTCGACTCGAATGGATAATTCGTCTGTCATCAAACTCTTGCGCTTGGAAGGAAGGGAGGGGCTCTCACCGCTGCGCCTCCACCAGGAAGGATATGTCGTAGGCGCAGCGATAATTTGGGTTTGCGCAAAGCCTCTCCTTCAATCGATCCCGATTTATGAGGCCAGGCGCGGGTCAAAACCTTCGAAGGTCATCTGGTCTGCATTGGCAAATGTATGTTTGCGGGCCGCTTCGTCGCGCACGGTCCAGGTGATGACCGGAATACCGCGCTGGCGTTGCGCCGTAACAAAGGGATTCGGCAGGTGGCCGTAAAAGTACGAGATGAAGTCTAGCCCAAGATGCATGGCTTCGTCATGCTGAAAAAACGTCTCGGGCTTGTTTCCTTCGGCCGTCAATCCCACAGGGTAGGGCGCTTCCAGCGCCTTGAGGTCCTTGAGCAGCCAATGGTCGAAACTCATCAGCGCCACATGGCCTTTGTACCCTTCGAGCACTTCGAGCACGGATTCTGCAAAGCCCTCGTCGTCGCCTTCGCGTCCCTTGAGTTCGAGCACGAGCGGCACCTTGCCGTCGCAGAGCCGCAGGAGCTGCTTCAACGTCGGGATCTTGTCCTTGGTGCCGCCGACCGACAGCAGCCCGAGTTCGGCCGAGGTGCGCTCGCGCACTTCGCCCGGCAGGTTGCAGACGCGCTGCAGGTCGTCATCATGGAAGACCACCGGAACGCCGTCGGAGGCATAGTGCAGGTCGCACTCGATGGCAAAGCCCGCCTCGATGGCGCGGCTGAAGGCCGAGAGCGTGTTTTCCCAGACCTCCTTGTTCATGTCATGATAGCCGCGGTGAGCGACGGGACGCTCGGTCAACCAGGCAAGCTTGTTCATTATGCAATTTCCAGAATGGCATCGATTTCAACGGCGGCATTGAGCGGCAGGGCTGCCATGCCGACGGCGGCGCGGGCGTGTTTGCCGGCTTCGCCCAATATATTCGCCAGAAGATTGGATGCGCCGTTGATCACAAGGTGTTGTTCGACGAAATCGGGCGTCGAGGCGACGAAGCCGTTCAGCTTGATCAGCCGCCTGATCCGGCCGAGATCGCCGCCGAGGGCTGCCTTTGCCTGGGCGAGAATATTGATCGCGCAAAGTTCGGCCGCGCGCTGGCCGCCTGCGACATCCACATCCTTGCCGAGATGGCCGGTGACGCCGATCTTGCCGTTTTCCATCGGCAACTGGCCCGACAGATAAAGAAGATTGCCGCTGATGACATAGGGAACATAGTTGGCCGCGGGTGCCGCTGCCTCTGGCAGAACGATGCCGAGTTCCTTCAGGCGACCTTCGATGGCGTCGGACATTTTCATCTCCCGTTTTGTTGTAAAAACTTCAAAAATCCGGCATCAAGACTAAATTCCGTCACTTAGGATCGGCAGCCTCGTTTCAGCCGAAAGCGTTCTTATAACATCGCATGCGAGTCCAACAGGAGATAATGAATGTTCCGCTCGAGTCTTGCTGCCGCCGTCGTTTCGGGGCTGGGCATTCTGTCACTGGGGACTTCGGCCGCCTATGCAGCCGGCCCGAGCGGGCTGATCGCGCATCGCGCCGTCTATGATCTCGAGCTGAAGGATGCTTCCGATCGCTCCGGCATTTCCGGCATGGTCGGCCGCATGGTCTATGAGTTCGAAGGCTCCGATTGCACCGGGTTCACCACCAATTTCCGCTTTGTGACCAAGATCGATACGGGCGATTCCACCCGCGTCAGCGACCAGCAGACGACGACATTCGAGGATCTCGGCAAGCGCCTGTTCCGCTTCGAGACAAAGTCCTTTACCGATAATCAGCTCGACAAGGACGTGCGGGGAGCGGCAAGCGACGATCAGAGGGGCATCAAAGTCGATCTGACGCAGCCGCACAGCAAGCAGGTCGAACTCATCCAAAGCCGCTTCCCGACGGAACATATGCTCGACATCATCCACAACGCCAAGCTTGGCAGGAATTTCTTCGAGGCGCAGGTCTTCGACGGCTCCGATGACGGCGACAAGCCGCTCATCGCCACCACGGTTGTGGGCAAGGCACAGCCTCCGGCCACGGATGATCCCGATGCTGACAAGGCCGGCGCCTTCGCCAAGACATCCTTCTGGCCGGTGACCGTGGCCTATTTCAACGAGAAGTCCACCGGCGACGCCACACCCGTCTACCGCATGTCCTTCAAACTCTACGAGAACGGCATAACGCGTGATCTCACCATGGATTACGGCGACTTCGTATTGACCGGCAAGCTCACCAAGCTCGAGGTTCTCGATACAAAGGCCTGTCAGTAGCCTGCTGCGGGACGGACTGAGATAAGAATCGGCTATTTTGAGCCTCAAGCCTTGCATTCCAAGTGAATCGACTGTATGGGCACCCGCATTCCACACGTAAGGCATGGGATTGTCCGGGAGAAATCCGGATCGTTCCGCCCGGTGGCATTCTCGAAGAGGGTGCTGTTCGCCTTGCGGAGGTTCAACCGGTAAAGGAGACAAAGGCATGGCATTGCCTGATTTTTCTATGCGCCAGCTTCTGGAAGCTGGTGTTCACTTCGGCCACCAGACGCATCGCTGGAACCCGAAGATGAAGCCCTACATTTTCGGCGATCGTAACAACATCCACATCATCGACCTCGCCCAGACGGTTCCGATGCTGAGCCGCGCCCTGCAGGTCGTCAGCGACACCGTTGCTCGCGGCGGCCGCGTTCTGTTCGTCGGCACCAAGCGTCAGGCGTCCGAACTGATCGCCGACAGCGCCAAGCGTTCGGCTCAGTACTACGTCAACGCCCGCTGGCTCGGCGGCATGATGACCAACTGGAAGACGATCTCCAACTCGATCCAGCGTCTGCGCAAGCTCGACGAAATCCTCTCCGGCGAAGCCCAGGGCTTCACCAAGAAGGAGCGTCTGAACCTTGAGCGCGAGCGCGAAAAGCTCGACAAGGCCCTCGGCGGTATCAAGGACATGGGCGGCACGCCGGACCTGATGTTCATCATCGACACCAACAAGGAAAAGATCGCGATCGACGAAGCCAAGCGCCTCGGCATCCCGGTCGTCGCCATCATCGACTCGAACTGCGATCCGGACCTCATCGACTACCCGATCCCGGGCAACGACGACGCTTCGCGCGCCATCGCTCTCTACTGCGACCTGATCTCGCGCGCTGCCATCGACGGCATTGCTCGCCAGCAGAGCGCATCGGGCCGTGATCTCGGCGCTTCCGAAGAAGCTCCGGTCGAGCCGACCCTGGCGGACGGCACCGAAGCCTGATCGCGCCAAGAGGCGGACAATATACCGTCCGCCCAAGCGCAATGACATCCGGGATAAGGCCGTTTGCGACTTCAACAAGTTCGAGCGGCCTTATCGCGTTTTTGGTAACTGCTTGCCCGCTGCATAATTCCTTAAATCGGAATCGATTTAAGGGTAAATTATGCAGCAGATTTAAGGTGCTACAGCGACCTTTGCGCGTCATCTGTGACGCGTGGCGCTGTAGGCGGAAAATCCAGGCATGTTCCAATCAAGAATTCCACAGTATGACGCTGCTTCATAACGCTGTCATACTTACGGGTACATTTCGTCCCTCAAATCGGTGCCGCTTCGGCTTAATGCCTTCTGCCGCACCGTATGAACCGACAAGAGGAAGCTTATGACCGAGATTACGGCTGCACTGGTGAAAGAACTGCGCGAAAAGTCTGGCGCAGGCATGATGGACTGCAAGAAGGCGCTGACCGAAACGAACGGCGATATCGAAGCCGCGATCGACTGGCTGCGCGCCAAGGGCATCTCCAAGGCCGATAAGAAGTCCGGCCGCACCGCCGCTGAAGGCCTGGTTGCCATTGCTGGCGCCGGTCACAAGGCCGTTGTTGTCGAGCTCAACTCCGAGACCGACTTCGTTGCTCGTAACGACGCCTTCCAGGACCTCGCTCGCGGCATCGCCGAAGTCGCGCTGTCCACCAACGGCACGGTCGAAGCCATTTCGGCTGCGACCTATCCCGCATCCGGCAAGCCGGTCGCCGACGCCATCAAGGACGCGATCGCCACCATCGGCGAGAACATGACGCTCCGTCGTGCCGCCAAGCTGGAAGTCGAGCACGGTGTCGTCGCGACCTACATCCATAACGCTGCTGGCGACGGTATCGGCAAGCTCGGCGTTCTGGTCGCCCTGAAGTCGGTCGGTGACAAGGCTGTTCTGACGTCGATCGGCCGCCAGATTGCCATGCACATTGCTGCTACCAACCCGCTGGCTATCCGCGCCGAAGAAGTCGATGCCGCCGTCGCCGAGCGCGAACGCAACGTCTTCATCGAGCAGTCCCGCGAATCCGGCAAGCCGGAAGCCATCATCGAAAAGATGGTCGAAGGCCGCATGCGTAAGTTCTTCGAGGAAGTCGCTCTTCTTTCGCAGGCTTTCGTCATCAATCCGGACCTGACGGTTGGCGCTGCCCTCAAGGAAGCTGAAAAGACCGCCGGCGCCCCGATCGAAATCACCGGCATGGCCCGCCTGCTGCTCGGCGAAGGCGTCGAGAAGGAAGAAAGTGACTTCGCTGCGGAAGTTGCGGCTGTCGCCAAGGGCTGATCTGAGCATTTCCAGGAAAAGTGCATAGCGGTTTTCCGTTCGGAATGCGTAAGGAAACAAAACGATAGGGCTTTTCCGCAATTTGAAGAAGTGCGGAAAAGCACGGTCGAAAAGAGACATATCCCGGTTTGGCGAAACCATATCAGGGAAAACGTATGGGCATCGCGTGACAACGCGGTGCCCTTCGTGTATCCGGCTTGCACAATCATTTCCCCGATGATCACTTCAAGGAGCTACGATGTCCCAGCCGATCTACAAGCGCGTGTTGCTCAAGGCCTCCGGTGAAGCTCTGATGGGCAGTCAGGGCTTCGGCATCGACGTGACCGTCGCCGACCGGATTGCCGGCGATATCGCGCAGGCGCGCGCGATGGGCGTCGAGGTCGGCGTCGTCGTCGGCGGCGGCAATATCTTCCGCGGCGTTGCCGTGGCCTCGAAGGGCGGCGACCGGGTGACCGGCGACCATATGGGCATGCTCGGCACCGTCATCAATGCGTTGGCGCTTGCGACCTCGCTGCGCAAGCTCGATATCGACACCGTGGTGCTCTCCGCCATTTCCATGCCGGAAATCTGCGAAAGCTTCTCGCAGCGCGCGACGCTTTATCATCTCTCGCTCGGTCGCGTGGTGATCTTTGCCGGCGGCACCGGCAATCCGTTCTTCACGACGGATTCCGCCGCTGCGCTGCGAGCCGCCGAGATGGGCGCGGAAGCGATCTTCAAGGGAACGCAGGTCGACGGCATCTACTCCGCCGATCCGAAGAAATTCCCCGATGCCGAGCGCTTCGACCATCTGACGCACAGCCAGGTGCTTGAGAAGGGATTGGCCGTCATGGATGTGGCCGCCGTGGCGCTCGCGCGCGAGAACTCCATTCCGATCGTCGTCTTCTCCATCCACGAGAAGGGCGGTTTCGCGGAAATCTTGACCGGCGGCGGCCGCAAGACCATCGTATCAGACAATTGACGTTCCTATGGCGCCGGGCATGCCCGGTGCCGCCTTATTCGACGGGAGTATGAACATGAGTGAAGGCACCGACCTTAAGGAACTGAAGCGCCGCATGGATGGCGCCATCTCGGCATTCAAGAGCGATATCGCCTCTCTGCGCACCGGGCGTGCGTCCGCCAACATCCTCGATCCGGTCACGATCGAAGCCTATGGTTCGCGCATGCCGCTGAACCAGGTCGCCAACATCACAGTACCGGAGCCGCGTATGCTGACGGTTTCGGTGTGGGACAAGTCGATGGTCAGCGCTGTCGAGCGTGCCATCCGGGAATCCAATCTCGGCCTTAATCCCATCGTCGACGGCCAGAACCTGCGCATCCCACTGCCGGAGCTAAACGAAGAGCGCCGCCGTTCGCTGGTGAAGGTCGCCCACGAATACGCGGAAAAGGCGAAGGTTGCGATTCGCCACGTTCGCCGCGATGGCATGGATGGTCTCAAAAAGGCCGAAAAGGACGGTGTAATCGGCCAGGACGAGAGCCGCTCTCTCTCCGAACGTGTGCAGAAGATGACGGATGAGACGATTTCGGAAATCGATCGCTTGCTAGCCGACAAAGAAAAGGAAATCATGCACGTCTGATCGCATGCCGGGGAGAGGCCGCGCTTTTGATTTGGCAATATTGAAAGCGGTGGCCGCGCCCTAGATTACGAGACCAGAGCGTATTTCCGCCGAACGAAACCGGACCCATATGTCAGCTCCCATGTTCTCTGTCGTACCCGAACACGTTGCCATCATCATGGATGGTAACGGTCGCTGGGCCAATGCACGCGGCCTGCCGCGCACCATGGGTCACCGCAAGGGCGTGGAGGCAGTCAGGGAAACGGTCCGGGCTGCCGGCGATATCGGCATCAAATACCTGACGCTGTTTGCCTTTTCCTCGGAAAACTGGCGCCGCCCCGAGACTGAGGTCAGCGATTTGCTAGGCTTGCTCAAGGCCTTCATTCGGCGCGATCTCGCAGAACTTCATCGGCAGAACGTCCGGATTCGCGTCATCGGCGATCGCAGCAACCTGCGCGGCGATATTCTGCCTCTGTTGATCGAGGCGGAGGAAACCACCCGGAATAATACGGCCCTGACGCTGGTGATCGCCTTCAATTATGGCTCGCGCGACGAGATCACCCGCGCCTTCGCGAGCCTCGCAAGAGATGTCGAGGCCGGGCGGCTGCGTCCGCAGGACATCAGCCCGGAACTGGTCGATGCCCGTCTCGACACTGCCGGAATTCCCGATCCCGACCTCATTATCCGTACGAGCGGCGAGGAACGGCTTTCGAATTTCCTGTTGTGGCAGGCCGCTTATTCCGAGTTCATGTTCGTGCCGGACTATTGGCCTGATTTCAGCCGTGATCTGTTCTTCTCCGCGCTGGAAAAATATGCAGCGCGCGACCGGCGCTTTGGCGGCCTTTCCGCCAAGCAGGCGGCCGCCGTGGGGTCCTGATGAGCCGCGAACTCAGGCTGCGCATTATTTCCGGCATCATTCTCGCCGTCATCGTCCTTGTCGCCACTTGGTATGGCGGCTTGAGCTTTCGTCTTCTTTCGGCTGCGATCGGTCTGCTCGTCTATTACGAATGGTCGACGATAACGGATCTGCATGGCCGTGATCCCCAGGGAAATGCCCTCGGCTGGCTTGGTCTCGTGCTGATTGCCGGGGCGACGGTCCTGGGCGAATCCGTTTATTCCATCGAAATTCTGGCGGTCTTCGCCATTGTCACGGCGATCATGGTCGGGGTTCGCGCCAGAAGCTGGTGGCTGCCGGCCGGCATATTCTATTCCGGACTGACGACGATTGCGCTTTCGGAGATTCGCGATGACGATCTGCGCGGCTTCGTGCTGATGCTGTTTGTTTTCGCCACCGTGTGGGCAACGGATATTCTTGCCTATTTCGTCGGGCGCGCCATCGGTGGCCCAAAGCTTGCCCCGCGTATCTCGCCGGGCAAGACATGGTCGGGCGCAATCGGCGGTGCCATCGCGGCGGTCATCGCGGGAACCGCGGTCGTCTGGAGCTTCTTCTCCGCCGATGAGCTGCGGATTCCCATCCTTGCCCTAGTGCTTTCCGTGTGCAGCCAGATCGGCGATTTGTTCGAGTCGTTCATCAAGCGCAAGTTTGGCGTGAAAGACTCCAGCCATCTGATTCCCGGCCATGGCGGTGTCATGGATCGGGTCGATGGACTAATTTTTGCTTGTTTTGCAGCGTTTTTGTTGGCTATCGTAATGTCGCTGACAATGAGCGGCGAGACCTTTTCATTGGGCGGCGTTCTGCTCGGGGTCTGATACCAGAGCAATCCCGGGAAAACTGCGCAGCGGTTTTCCGTCGGGAATTGCGAGAAAACAGAAGAATGGAACGGTTCGGTGCTTCCGTGAAAGCTGAACCGCTCTAACACGAACAGGATCGTTGCATGGGTAGCGCGGCTGGCTTCATCGGTTTCTTGACGAACAACGTCATCACGTTTGTCTTCGTCCTGTCGCTGCTCGTTTTCGTGCATGAGATGGGGCACTATCTGGTCGGCCGCTGGTCCGGCATCCGCATCATGGCTTTTTCGATCGGTTTCGGCCCGGAGATCGCCGGATTTACCGATCGGCACGGCACGCGCTGGAAGCTTTCGCTCATCCCGCTCGGCGGCTATGTGCGCTTCTTCGGTGACGAGGATGCCTCCAGCAAGACTGATGTGGATCAGCTTTCCGCCATGACGGAGGAGGAGCGGGCGCAGTCCTTTGCCGGTGCCAGGCTCTGGAAGAGGGCCGCTACGGTTGCGGCCGGCCCGATTGCCAATTTCCTTCTTGCCATCGTGATCTTCGCCGTCCTTTTCAGCATCTATGGCCGCACGGTCGCCGATCCGGTCGTCGCCATGGTGACGCGTGACGGCGCTGCTGCCGAAGCCGGCATTGAGCCAGGCGACCGTCTTGTTGCCATCGACGGCAATAAGGTGGCGACATTCGATGAAGTGCAACGCTATGTCGGTCTTCGCCCAGGCCGTACCATCGTTCTGACGGTCGAGCGCGACGGCCAGAAACGCGATTTCCAGATCGTGCCGAAGCTCGTCGAAGATACGGATCAGTTCGGCAACAAGATGGAAATGGGCCGCATTGGTATTGCGCTCGTCGATCCGGTGGTGACCGCGGTTGAGCCGGGAGGTCCGGCCGCCAAGGCTGGCTTGCAGGCAGGCGACCGGCTGATCGCGGTCGACGGCAATAACGTCGCGACCTATTACGATATCGGCCGCTACGTGGCCGACCGTCCCGGCAAGAGCATCGTGCTGACCATACAGCGCAGCGGCACGGTCCGCGATGTCCCGATCATGCCCGAGACGCTTGTCGATACCGATGCGTCCGGTAACAAAAAGGATATCGGCAGCATCGGAATCGCACCGATCGATCCGATCATTGCCTCGATCGGTTCCGACAGTCCTGCTCAGATGGCCGGCCTGGAGCTTGGTGACCGCATTCTTTCTGTGGATGGACGGGACATCGGCTCCATCGGCGAAGTGCAGCGCTATGCGGCTGGTCACGCCGATAAGGCCATGGCCCTGACGGTCAAGCGCGACGGCCAGACGCGCGACCTGACGGTGACGCCCAGGAAGTCGGCGGAGACCGATGCCTTCGGTGCGCAGACGGAGATCGCTACCATCGGCATCACCGACGGCCAGAAGCCGATCAAGCTGCGCTATGAGGCCTATGGGCCGCTCCGGGCGCTTGCTGAAGGTGTGAAGCAGACCGGCAGCATCGTTTCCGGCACTTTCGAATATATCGGCAATGTCATCGGCGGTTATATGAAGGCCGATCAGCTGGGAGGCCCAATCAGGGTTGCGCAACTTTCGGGACAAATGGCAACCTTGGGTTTTGCAGCGGTGCTCCAATTCGCCGCCATACTTTCTGTTTCAATAGGGTTATTAAATTTGATGCCCGTGCCGGTACTTGATGGCGGGCATCTGATGTTCTATGCGATTGAAGCCGTAAGGGGAAAACCCTTGGGTGCAAGGGCGCAGGATATCGCTTTCCGGATCGGATTTGCGATGGTGCTCTCACTCATGGTGTTTGCGACCTGGAACGACATCAGTTCCAGAATAGGCTAGTGGGGCTACGACGAGAGGAAATTACGATTTATTTACGATGTTTCAAAGCTGTAGTGGCGAATGAGCCACGCTTTGAAATGAAGTAAACAGAAATTAACGTGCTCCCTTGCTTGTATGTCAAAAGCGGGTAAAACGACACACGTGGCCGGAATCGGGTTCGCTCGAGGCTGGGGACGATTGAAAAAAGGTAAGAAGTGAAAATGAAGGCTGGTTCAAAATTTTTGAACGCAGTGTCGGCGGTAGCGCTGTCTGCTGGTGTTGTTGCGTCTGGCGCTGGTGTTGTCACCCTTGCCTCTGCCTCGGTCGCGGAAGCAGCTGTCATTCAGCGCGTTGATGTTCGCGGTGCGGAACGTGTCGGCGCGACGGCAGTTCGCGACAATATCACGATCAAGCCCGGAAAGAACTTCTCCCCCGGCGACATCGACGCTTCGGTGAAGCAGCTTTATGCCACCGGATATTTTTCCGATGTTCACATTACGGTTTCGGGCGGCACCCTGGTCGTAACGGTCAAGGAAAACAAGCTCATCAACGCCGTGGTCTTCAACGGCAACCGCAAGATCAAGGACGACAAGCTTCAGGGCATCATTCAGACCCATTCGGCAGGCCCGTACAACGAGGCTAGCGTTCAGGCTGATATCAAGACCATCAAGGATGCCTACGCTTCGATCGGTCGTAACGATGTCGAGGTGACGACGCAGACCGCGGAAGTCTCTCCGGGCCGCCTCAACGTCGCATTCGTCATCAACGAAGGCGATCGCACCAAGATCGACAAGATCAATTTCTCGGGCAATCAGGCCTATGGCAGTGGCCGCTTGGCTTCGGTGATCAGCACCAAGAAGAGCAACTTCCTGTCGTTCCTGACCCGTAAGGACGTCTACAGCCCTGAGCGCCAGCAGGCCGACCAGGATGCGCTGCGTCAGTTCTACTACAATCACGGCTACGCCGATTTCCGCATCGTCAGCGCCGACGCGACGTTGAACGAGCAGAACAACGAATACACGCTGAACTTCAACGTGGACGAAGGTCCGCGTTACACCTATGGCGACATCAATGTGGTCTCAACGGTCGAGGGCATCAATGCCGACGAGCTGAAGGGTCTCATCATCACCCACAAGGGCGATGTCTATAGCGCCAAGGATATCCAGACCTCGATCGAGAACATTTCCAAGCGCGTAGCCTCCGCTGGCTATCCGTTCGCCCGCATCACGCCGCGTGGCAATCGCGATCTGTCCGGTCACACCATCGGTATCGAGTATCTGGTCGATCAGGGCGAGCGCGCCTATGTCGAGCGGATCGAAATCCGCGGTAACACCCGTACGCGCGATTACGTCATCCGCCGCGAGTTCGATCTCAACGAAGGCGATGCCTTCAATCAGGAAATGATCACGCGCGCCAAGCGCCGCCTCGATGCGCTGGGCTATTTCACCAAGGTCGATATCTCGACGGCGCAGGGCAGTGCTGCCGACCGCGTCATCGTGATCGTCAACGTCGAAGACCAGCCGACCGGCTCCTTCGGCATCGGTGCCGGTTACGCTGTCGGCAACAACGGTGGCCTGCTGCTTGAAGCTTCGGTCGAAGAAAAGAACTTCCTTGGTCGTGGCCAGTACATCCGTATTGCGGCCGGCGCCGGCACGGAAGGTAACCGCACCTACAACATCTCGTTCACCGAGCCCTATTTCCTCGGCTACCGCCTTGCTGCTGGTTTCGATATCTTCAAGAACCAGACGT
The DNA here is from genome assembly GCF_030182495.1 of Rhizobium aureum. Taxonomy (NCBI): domain Bacteria; kingdom Pseudomonadati; phylum Pseudomonadota; class Alphaproteobacteria; order Hyphomicrobiales; family Rhizobiaceae; genus Rhizobium; species Rhizobium aureum. The sequence goes on from NZ_JAQJCI010000004.1 coordinate 329,322, forward strand.
CGAGCGACGACTTCTACGATTACTCGGAAGAAGGCTTCTCGCTGCGTGTCACCGCGCCGATCACCGAGAACTTCGCGACGACCCTGCGCTATAACTACAAGCGCCTGACCTACGATGGCACGAGTGATTGGCAGAACAATCTCTCTGCTCCGTATCTCAACCTCGTCGAGAACGGTCCTTGGACGCAGTCGACTATTTCGCAGACATTCACCTACAACACGCTTGATGATCAGAACCTGCCGCGCGAGGGCATCATCGCCAAGTTCACGCATGAATATGCTGGACTCGGCGGCGACTCCGACTTCTACAAGCTGAGCGGTAAGGCTCGTTACTACCAGATGATCAGCGACGAAGCCGATATCATCGGCTCGCTTACCGTTGGTGCCGGTTACGTGATGCCCACGGATGGCAAGCTGAACGTCTTCGATCAGTTCACGCTCGGCGGCCGTGAAATCCGCGGCTTCGAGAATGCCGGTATCGGCCCGCGTTCGTCGCATGGCGATCCGCTCGGTGGTACGACCTACTTCACGGCTTCGGCTGAAGCCAGCATGCCGATGCCGGGTGTGCCGCAGGATATCGGTCTGCGCATTGCAGCCTTCGCCGACGCGGGCACGCTCTATGGCAACAAGGCGAATCTCTTCGGCGATACGCTTCACAATGATAGCTCAATCCGCGCATCGCTCGGTGCCGGTCTGATCTGGTCGTCGCCGTTCGGTGTCATCCGCGTTGACTACGCCGTGCCGGTCTTGAAGGAAGATTACGACAAGACTGAGAATTTCCGGTTTGGCATCGCCAACCAGTTCTGATATCGGCAGTCCAGAACTTCGGGCTTGAACACCGTTCTGGAGCTGGTGCTTATGGAACATACTGGTTTTTTCCCGCCCCATGGCGGCATCAGCCTAAGGCAACTGGCTGAGCATCTTGGGGCGGAACTTGCTGATGCGGCCTCTTCGGAGGTCGCCATCAGATCTATCGCCCCCGTCTATCGGGCAGGCGAGGGTGATATTTGCTATATCCTTTCCCGAAAGAATCGCGCTGAGTTGGAGACCTGCAGGGCCTCCGCCATCATTTGCTTGCCGGCGCTGAGGTCTTTCGTTCCCGATCATATTCCGGTGCTTCTGTCGAAGAAACCGCATACGGATTTCGCGATCGTCGGCGGCCTGCTGCATCCGGAAGCAATGCGGCCGGTCACATTCACGGCAAACCCGGGAACGATTTCACCGGCCGCCATTGTTGATCCGACAGCGAAGCTGGAGGCCAATATCGGCGTCGAGCCGGGTGCTGTCATCGGCGCCGGCGCTGAGATCGGCGAGGGCACTTATATCGGCGCCAACGCTCTTATCGGACCAGGCGTGAAAATCGGACGCAATTGTAGCATTGGCGGCGGCGCCAGCGTGCTCTGCGCCTACCTCGGCAATGGCGTCATCGTTCATAATGGTACGCGCATCGGCCAAGACGGGTTCGGTTATGCGCCGGGACCTCGTGGCATGATCAAGATCGTTCAGATCGGCCGCGTCATCATCCAGGACAATGTCGAGATCGGCGCCAATACGACAATCGATCGCGGCACCATGGACGACACCGTGATCGGCGAAGGCACCAAGATCGACAATCAGGTTCAGATCGGACATAACGTCCGCATCGGCCGGCATTGTGCTATCGTCAGCCAGGTGGGTATCGCCGGCAGCACGGTGATCGGCGATGGTGTCCAGATCGGCGGCCAGGCGGGCCTCAATGGCCACATCCACATCGGCGACGGCGTGCAGATCGGCGCCAAGAGCGGCGTGATGAACAGTATTCCGGCGGGAGAGCGCTATGCGGGCCTTCCAGCGCGGCCTCTATGGGATTTTCTAAGGGAATCGGCGGAGATCGCAAAGCGGTCAGGAGCCAGGGAAAAGAAAGACGGGAGTGCGGAGCATGACTGAGGAAGCCAAGGCGTCGTTGTCGTCGGCTGACGTTCTGGAAATTATGAAGCTGTTGCCGCATCGCTATCCCTTCCTGATGGTCGATAAGATCATCGAGATCGATAGCGACAATTCCGCGATCGGCATCAAGAACGTAACGGCCAATGAGCCGCAATTCACCGGCCATTTTCCGGAATCGCCGATCATGCCGGGCGTGCTGCTCATCGAAGGGATGGCCCAGACCGCTGGCGCGATCTGCGCTCGCAAGGATGGCATTGGCGGCAACCTCGTCTACTTCATGACAATCGACAACGCCCGCTTCCGCAAGCCGGTCGTTCCGGGCGACCGGGTCGAATTCCATGTCGTGAAGCTCAAACAGCGTGGCACCATCTGGAAGTTCCATTGCGACGCCAAGGTCGACGGCTCCTTGGTCGCCGAAGCCGATATCGGTGCGATGATCGTACGGAAGGATCAGGAACAGGCATGAGCAGCATAGCAAAGAGCGCCCGCATTCATAAGCTGGCGGTTGTCGAAGACGGCGCCGTCGTCGGCGAGAATGTTGTTGTCGGCCCGTTCTGCTATGTCGGTCCCAAGGTTGTTCTGCATGACGATATTCAGTTGCTCAACAATGCCGTTGTGACGGGTCGTACGACGATCGGTAAGGGAACGAAGATCTTTCCGATGGCCGTTGTCGGTGGTGATCCGCAGAGCGTTCATCATCATGGCGAGGAAACGACGCTTGATGTCGGCGAGAACTGCACGATCCGCGAGGGTGTGACGATCAATACCGGTACGGCCGATTACGGCGGCAGGACGGTCGTTGGTAACAACAACCTGTTCCTTGCCAATTCGCATGTCGCCCATGATTGCCGCGTCGGCAACAACGTCATCATGTCAAACAATGTCATGCTGGCAGGCCACGTGACGATCGAAGACCGCGCCATCCTTGGCGGCGGCTGCGCCGTGCATCAGTTTACCCGTATCGGCCGTCAGGCCTTTATCGGCGGCCTTACCGCTGCAAGCTACGATGTCATTCCCTATGGCATGCTGAACGGCAATCCGGGCGTGCTGTCTGGACTGAACGTCGTCGGCATGACGCGAGCGGGCATAGACCGGGCCGTCATCCACCGCGTTCGCCGCGCCTACAAGAGCATCTTCGAGAACGAAGGCTCGATCCGTGACAACGCGGCTGCGATCCGCGATGAATATGCCGATTGCAAGGAAGTGGTTGAAATCCTTGATTTCATTGCTGCCGATAGCGACCGCGCTCTGTCGTCGCCCAATCGCGGCAAGAGCTGACGTGGTTTCGGCCGGCCCAAACGGCAAAGGCAGGCTGGCGATTATCGCAGGCAGCGGCCTTCTGCCGGTTTATGTTGCCGACGCCGCTCGCCAGGCCGGTGAAAATCCCGTTATCATCGCATTGACGGATGAGGCGGACCGGGACTGGTCGGCCTTTGATCACGCCAATCTCGGTGTCGGCAATTTTGCGGGCCTGGAGGCTATGTTCCGCCGCCACGGCGTAGATCGCGTCGTCATGTCCGGCGGTGTCGCGCGCCGGCCATCCTGGCGGCAGGTGCATCCGACTTGGCGCGTCATCAAGGAATTGCCCTCGACCATACGCACGCTTCTGTCAGGTGGTGATAACGCCGTGTTGCAGATGGTCATTCGCCTGATCGAGGCGGGCGGCGTTCGTGTCGTCGGTGCGCACGAGATCGCGCCCGATCTACTGGCGACGACTGGACCTCTTGGAAAATTCTCTCCATCGGACGAGGATCTGCGCGACATCGCTCAAGGTGCCAAGGCGGCCGATGCGCTGGGGTTGCTCGATGTCGGGCAGGGCTCGGTCAGCGTCGGCGGTCGCGTCGTTGCGCTCGAGGGGGCCGAAGGCACGGACAAGATGATCGAGCGGGTTGCCGAGCTGCGCGCAGCGGGACGCATTTCGACGCGTCGACGCGGCGTACTCGTCAAGCTCTGCAAGCCGCAGCAGGATGTCCGAGCCGACCTGCCATCCATCGGCGTATCCACTGTGTCGAATGCCAAGAAGGCTGGTCTTGCCGGAGTTGCCATCGAAGCCGGCAGAGCGCTGATCCTCGACCGGCAGGCTGTGATTGCCGCCGCCGACGAAGCCGGCATTTTCGTCTGCGGCATCGACCGGGGCCTGAGCGCGGAGGGCTTCATGTGAGCGGTGCACCTTTGAAGCTTGCCGTCGTTGCCGGCGAGGTCTCCGGCGATCTGCTGGGGGGAGATCTCGTTGCGGCCTTGAAGCGGCGTTACGACGGGCCGGTCGAGTTGATTGGCGTGGGCGGCGACGCGTTGGAAGCGCAGGGCCTGCGCTCGCTCTTCGATTATTCCGAACTCTCGATCATGGGGTTCATTCAGGTCATCAAGCGTCTGCCGAAGCTGCTTGCCCGTATCCGGCAGACGGCCGAAGCCATCATTGCCGCTAAGCCCGATGTTCTTGTGATCATCGATAGCCCCGATTTCACCCATCGGGTTGCGAAGAAGGTGCGCAAAGTTCTGCCTGGTCTTTCGATCGTCGATTATGTCTGCCCCAGCGTCTGGGCGTGGAAGGAATATCGAGCGCAGAAGATGCTCGCCTATGTCGACCATGTGCTCGCCGTGTTGCCGTTCGAGCCCGCCGCGATGCAGCGCCTTGGCGGCCCGGCCACGACCTATGTCGGCCATCGTCTGACTGTGGATGCCGATCTATTGGAGACGCGCCGCCTGCGTGCATTGCGCGGTCTCGCCGGCGCCGATACGCAGAAAACGATCCTGTTGCTGCCCGGATCGCGCGCATCGGAGATCCGGCAGCTTCTTCCGGTTTTTGAGCGGGCTACTGAAGAGCTTAGCCGGCGAAACGATAATATTCGTTTTCTATTGCCGACTGTACCGCGGCAGGAAGCTTTGGTGCGTTCTCTTGTCGGAAATTGGCAGGTCAAGCCGGATATCGTCGTCGGCCAGGATGCCAAATGGAGCGCTTTTGCTAAGGCTGATGCCGCCATGGCAGCCTCCGGCACCGTGATTCTGGAACTGGGGCTTGCCGGGGTTCCCGTGGTCTCGACCTACAAAACGGAATGGCTGGCGAAGTTTGTGCTCTCGCGCATCAAGATATGGACGGCCGCCCTGCCGAACCTGATCGCCGATTACGCTGTCCTGCCCGAGCTGATCAACGATGTTCTGCGGCCAGGAATGCTCGTTCGCTATATGGAGCGCCTGGCGAACGACACGCCGGAGCGCGCCGCGATGCTTGCTGGTTACGATCTCGTTTGGGAGCGAATGCAGACGCAGGAGCCCCCCGGCGATAAGGCGGCGCAGATCGTTCTGGATATGCTAGCTCATAAAAAAACCGGTCATCTCTGACCGGTTTTTTGTTTCAATACCGAAGCTTAGCGCTTGGAAACAGGCACATATTCGCGCAGCGGTGCACCGGTGTAGAGCTGCCGCGGACGGCCGATGCGCTGATGCGGATCCTCGATCATTTCGTTCCACTGAGCGATCCAGCCGACGGTGCGGGCGAGAGCGAACAGAACGGTGAACATGGTCGTGGGGAAGCCGAGAGCCTTCAGCGTGATGCCGGAGTAGAAGTCGACGTTCGGATAGAGCTTCTTCTCGATGAAATATTCATCCGTCAGAGCGATGCGTTCGAGCTCGATTGCGATGTCGAGCAACGGGTCGTCCTTGATGCCGAGCTCGCCCAGAACCTCATGCGCCGTCTTCTGCATGATCTTGGCGCGCGGATCGTAGTTCTTATAGACGCGATGACCAAAGCCCATCAGGCGGAACGGATCGTTCTTGTCCTTGGCGCGGGCGATGAATTCCGGAATGCGGTCGACGGTGCCGATCTCATTCAGCATGTTCAGCGCGGCTTCGTTGGCGCCGCCGTGGGCCGGACCCCAGAGGCAGGCAATGCCTGCTGCAATGCAGGCGAACGGGTTGGCGCCGGAAGAGCCCGCCAGGCGAACCGTCGAGGTCGATGCGTTCTGCTCATGGTCGGCATGCAGGATGAAGATGCGGTCCATGGCGCGGGCGAGCACCGGATTGACGACATAGTCTTCGCACGGAACAGCAAAGCACATGCGCAGGAAGTTGGACGCATAGTCGAGATCGTTCTTCGGATAAACGAAGGGCTGGCCGATATGGTACTTGTAGGCCATGGCGGCGAGCGTCGGCATCTTGGCGATCATGCGCAGGCTTGCGACCATGCGCTGGTGCGGATCGGTGATGTCGGTCGAGTCGTGATAGAAAGCCGAGAGCGCGCCGACGCAGCCGCACATGACGGCCATCGGATGGGCGTCGCGGCGGAAGCCGGTGAAGAAGCGCGACATCTGCTCATGCACCATCGTGTGGTGGGTCACGCGATAGTCGAAGTCCTTCTTCTGCGCCGTCGTCGGCAGCTCGCCGTAAAGCAGCAGGTAGCAGACTTCGAGGAAATCGCCATGTTCGGCCAGCTGATCGATTGGATAGCCGCGATGCAGCAGAACGCCTTCGTCGCCATCGATATAGGTGATGCTGGACTCGCACGATGCGGTCGAGGTGAAGCCAGGATCGTAAGTGAAAGTGGAGGTGTTCTTATAAAGGGCACCAATATCAATGACACTTGGGCCGATGGTTCCGGTTTTCACCGGCAAATCCACCGTCTTTTCACCCCAAGTTAGTTTCGCGCTTTGTTCCGTCATGCTGATCCTCCAAGATTTGGCGGGATTGACGCCATAAAAAGCGCCAAAAGGTTAAGCGACTACCGACTAGCTATATGATCCAGAGCCTAATGCCAAGTTATCCCATTGCCGAATTGTGCAATGCGGTATCAACTTTTGGGCACTGCGGTAGCGTCATTGACAAGGCTGCGCAGGGAAACCGCCTCTATTTCGTTTCTCTCATGCCGATTTCGGTTGAAATCACTGCATGGTGACGGCAAAAATCGCGCCGAAGCTGTGGTTTTGTATGGGGGCGGTGGCGAGTGCCTAATTTGGAGGCAACGGAGCAGCGGGAAGAAGGCCGGAATGTCGCTGCGCCCTCGCAGCTTCGCCTGCTGTTGCGACGATCATGCTTCGCGCCAAAGTGCGGCAAGGAGCGCGGACGCAGGATCAGGCGCCGTTGGCTTCGCGTCTCCTTCTGGTCGCGGGCCGCATTGGAGGAAGCGTTGCTCGACTGGTCGAAGAGGAGGCGACACACGGCCGCGCCATCCTTTTCGCGTCGATCTATATGGGCCTTGGTGCCATCTTCTGGTTCAAGGCTAGTAGCGATCCGCCTCCGCAAGCCGTGCTGGCGGGCCTCTGTGTCTTTGCCGCCAGCTTCGCGCTCCGGCGGGAAGCGGGTAGGCTGTCTCGCCACCTGCTTTTCGCCGGCATGCTTATTTGCCTCGGCATGGCGCTGGCGCAATGGGAAAGTTGGCGGGTTTCCACTGTGATGCTCGACTCGGCGGTGACGACGACCGTCACCGGCCGCGTCGAGCGGCGCGAATCCTATGACAATGGAGGCTGGCGCTATGTCGTCCGGGTCGAGACGACGGAAAAGCCTACGATTCGCCGTTCGCCGGAACGGGTCACGATCTTCATACGCAAGCAGGCGAAGCCGTTCGATCTCGGCGATCGCATCCAGGGCAAGGCGCGTCTGACACCGCCGTCCGGGCCTGCTCTGCCTGACCTCAATGATTTCGCCTTCAGTTCCTATTTCAATGGAATCGGTGCGAACGGTTTCGCCTATGGCAACCCGACCTTATTGTCTCCATCCGGTGATGGCGTTGCAGATTCGCCGCTGGATAAGGCCGATATCTGGCTCGCCGGCCTGCGCAACGGCATCGGAGACAGGATCCGGGAAACCTTGCCGGGAGATACGGGCGCCTTTGCGGCAGCGCTTGTCACCGATGAGAGACGTGCGATCTCAAAGGATACGACCGAGTCGCTGCGAATTGCCGGTCTCACTCACATCATCGCAATTTCAGGGCTGAACATGGCGCTGTCGGCCGGCATCTTCTACGTCGGCCTGCGCTATCTGTTCAGCTTGTTTCCGGGAGTTGCTCAGGCCTGGCCGACCAAGAAGTTCGCGGCCTTCGGCGCGCTTTTGACGGTAACGGCCTATTACCTGATTTCAGGCTTCGGCGTATCCGCCGAACGCGCTTTCATCATGATGGCGATCATGCTGGTGGCCGTACTTTTCGATCGGCCGTCGCTCAGCCTTCGCAATGTCGCGCTATCCGCCATCGTCATCCTCATTCTGTCGCCGTCGCAGGTGCTCGGCCCAAGCTTCCAGATGTCGTATGCAGCGACGCTGGCGTTGGTGTCGGGCTATTCGCTGTGGAAACGGCGGCGGCACCGCGAAAACATCCTCTCGCGGATCCGTCTGATAAGCCCGCTGCTCTTCGTGTCGCGCTTCTTCGGTGGCGTGTTGTCGACCTCGTTCATCGGCGGTGCATCGACGGCCATCTTTTCGATCGAGCATTTTCACCGGCTGGCGACATACGGTCTCGCCGCCAACCTTGCGGCCATGCCGGTCGTCTCCTTCATTGTCATGCCGTTCGGCATGGCCGCAATGCTGCTGATGCCTATCGGCCTGGACGGGCCGTTTTGGAACGTCACCGGCGAGGGACTGGAACTAGTCATCCTGATCGCCAAAACTGTGGCCGGTTGGGGAGGCGACATCACCTTCGGCCGCCAACCCGGCTGGCTGATGCCGACCTTCATTGCCGGCTTTCTGATCATGACCGTGCTGCGGACCCGGCTTCGCCATTTAGGCTTGCTGTTGCTGCTTTCATCCATCGGCGTGGCGGCATTCGGCTCAGGTGTGCCGAAGCCGGATCTGATGATTTCCGAAGATGGTGTCCTGGTTGCGTTGCGACAGGACGATATACTCGCCACAAATCGCGAAAGGCCGCAGGTCTTCATTTTCGAACAATGGCAGAAGGCGCTGGTCGCAACCGAACATCAGCCACCCACCATGCTCCCCGCTGATGACCGGCTTCCGCAGATCAATAAGACGACCGATCGCCGCCGCCGGTTAAGCAGGGAAGAGCAAAATGCAGTCCGCAAGGCGATGGAGGAGGCTCTGGATCGGACAATGCAGGGAAGTTTCGCCTGTCAGAAGGGCGCATGGTGCGTGGCGATGCTCGACAACGGCGCCATGTTGGTCACCATCGAAAATGCCGCCTATCTGCCGCCGGCTTGCGATACCGCAAACATCGTCGTCACGCCGATCCGGCTACGACTTGATTATTGCCGTTCCGGCCGCAATGCTCATAACCGGTGCGACATTGCGCAAAACCGGGTCCATCGAAATGACGCTCACGGCCGATAAGCCTATTGTCTCTGTCGCTTTCGAAAACCCTCAGCGACCATGGACCAGGCACCGAACCTATGATTGGCGCACCGGCAAATTCGGTACGCCACCTGCGCAGATATCACCCGTCAATGATAGTCCAACTGTTGGTGATAACTCGTCTGTCAATGATAGCGCCGAATAAGCCCTACAAGCTTGCCCTGGACCTTGACGCGATCCGGCCCGAAGATACGGGTTTCATAGGCCGGATTGGCGGCTTCCAATGCGATGGAAGCGCCCTTGCGGCGGAATCGCTTCAGCGTTGCCTCTTCGTCGTCGACGAGCGCAACGACGATATCACCGGGATTGGCTGTCGTCGAATTGCGGATGATGACCGTATCGCCATCGAAAATTCCGGCGTCGATCATCGAATCGCCCCTGACCTCCAGCGCATAATGCTCGCCGGAGCCGAGCATATCGGCGGGAACGGTAATGTCGTGCGTGTTGTTCTGAATGGCGGAAATCGGAACGCCGGCGGCGATGCGCCCCATGACCGGTACCGATGCGGAACTATTGTGCTCGTCGTTGGCAACCTTTGCCGGGGCTGGAGGCGCGACTGGCTGGGGTTTGCCGAGGCTGCCCTCGATAATGCTCGGTGAAAAGCCGCGTCGTGGCTGCAGGCTTGAATTATAGGCCTCCGGCAGCTTGATGACTTCGAGTGCCCGCGCCCGATTGGGCAGGCGGCGAATGAAGCCGCGCTCCTCGAGCGCGGTGATCAGACGGTGAATGCCGGATTTGGATGCCAGATCCAGTGCGTCCTTCATTTCGTCGAAAGATGGCGGGACACCGGATTCCTTCATTCGCTCGTGAATGAAGAGAAGCAGTTCCTGCTGCTTGCGCGTCAACATCGTCTTGGAACCCCAAATCAAGAAAATCGTCGTGAAACAAATCCAGAACGGACACTATATGTTCCATATGTGTTCTGCAAGTGCTTAAATTTCGGTAAAGCTTCGCGGAGCCTATCAAATATTTGCCGCCATCGACTGGATCGCTTGAAATTCCTTGCGAATTATATCCGCGCTAATTCATCGATAAATATGAGAAATGCCGCTTTGTTCGCCTTATGGACGATTCACCTCAATCCTGCTCTGCTCGTGTGCGAATGAAGACGGCGACTGGCACATAACTCGACCGCAGTTGAGAATCAGTGCGCTCGGGTTGCCGCAGTTGCGTCCGGCCCACGTTCTCCTGCGCTTTCACGGGCTTGGCTTTCGGCTTGAATTGAGCATTGTATGAGCGCAAATCTGCTTTTGCAGGCAAACAAGGGAGGACCATGACTTTGTCGCCGCATCCGCTGGATCATCTCGTGCTGCCGACCGTCAACATCGCTCTGGCGCGGGAGCGCCTGGGCAAGCTTGGCTTCACGGTCGCACCGGATGCGCGCCACCCCTTCGGCACTGAAAATGCCTGTGTGTTCCTTGCCGACAAGACCTATCTCGAACCGTTGGGCGTGGCCTCGCAGGAGCAATGCGAGACGAGCATTGCCGACGGCAATGTCTTTGTTGCGCGCGACCAAGCCTATCGCTTCCGCGTTGCCGAGGATGGTTTTTCGGCCCTGGTTTTCGGCACGGACGATGCTGTCGGCGATGATGGGCGTTTCAAGGCGGCTGGGATTTCGGCTGGACCCATGCTGGATTTCTCCCGGCCGATGAAGATGCCGGATGGAACGGAACCCACGGCCGGTTTTCGCCTCGCATTTGCGGCGGATCTGCGTGCGCCGGATTTCCTGGCCTTCTGCTGCCAGCGCATCAATCCGCTGCCGGCCGATCGCAGCGTACTCGAGCGTCACAAAAACGGGGTGACCGGCATTGCGCGGGTGGCGCTTTCCGCGCTGAAACCGGCGGTGTATCGCAGCTTTTTCGAAGAGGTCGTTGGCGGTCCGCGGATCTTGGAGCATTCCTTCGGCCTGACGATCAAGGCGGCCAATGTCGATGTCGAAGTTTTGACGCCGGAAGGAATGGAAGCATTCTACGATTTGCCGGTCCATACCAGCGATCCCGGGCTGCGCGCACGCGCAATCCTTTTCAAAACGCGCGATCTTTCCGTGACATCGTCGCATTTCGCTGCTAACGGCGTCACCTACACGCGTAAGAACAATCGTATACTGGCAAGGCTGGCGCCCGGACAGGGCGCATTGTTCGCCTTCGAGGAGATAGCATGACCACGAATTCCGAAGTCACCGTCGGTGAGGGTGCCTCCAAGGTCCTCTTTTCCAACAGCGCCAAGCTGTCGCTGATTGCCGGCCCCTGCCAGATGGAAAGCCGCGACCATGCTTTCATGGTTGCCGGCGTCCTGAAGGAACTCTGCGGCAAGCTCGGCATCGGCCTTGTCTACAAGTCGTCCTTCGACAAGGCCAACCGTACGTCACTGTCGGGCAAGCGCGGCATCGGCCTGGAAAAGGCGCTGGAGGTCTTTGCCGACCTCAAGAAGGAATATGGCTTTCCGGTTTTGACCGACATCCACACGGAAGAGCAGTGCGCCATCGTTTCCAAGACGGTCGATATCCTGCAGATCCCGGCCTTCCTGTCGCGCCAGACCGATCTTCTTGTTGCCGCGGCCAAGACCGGCCGTGTCGTCAACGTCAAGAAGGGGCAGTTCCTTGCGCCTTGGGATATGAAGAATGTGCTTGCCAAGCTCAATGAGAGCGGCAATCCGAACATTCTTCTCTGCGAGCGCGGGGCTTCCTTTGGCTATAACACGCTGGTCTCGGATATGCGCTCGCTGCCGATCATGGCAGCGATGGGCGCACCCGTCATCTTCGATGCGACCCATTCCGTACAGCAGCCTGGCGGGCAGGGCGGTTCGACTGGGGGCGACCGCCGCTTTGTCGAGACACTGGCGCGCGCTGCGGTCGCCGTCGGCGTCGCAGGTGTTTTTATCGAGACGCATGAGGACCCGGACAATGCGCCCTCGGACGGCCCGAACATGGTCTATCTGAAGGATATGCCGCGGCTTCTGGAGAAGCTGCTGGCCTTTGACGCCGTGGCCAAGGCTTAAGAAATATCGGGCATTCAACAGGCTGACATGAATTTGCTTTACGCGGCCTGCAGGAGTGCCAAATCGCGGCGCGGATCGCCATTGTAATTTCCGCGCCTTCGATTAAGACGATTTAAATCGATTTATAAACCAGCGAGCAGGAAGCTATCATGACCGCAATCACCGACATTATCGCCCGCGAGATTCTCGACAGCCGTGGCAATCCGACCGTCGAAGTCGATGTCTACCTCGAAGACGGCAGCATGGGCCGCGCGGCGGTTCCGTCGGGCGCGTCGACCGGCGCTCATGAAGCCGTCGAGCTTCGCGATGGCGGCAAGCGCTACCACGGCAAGGGTGTCGAGAAGGCAGTCGAAGCCGTCAATTCGGAAATCTTCGACGCGATCGGCGGCATGGATGCCGAAAACCAGATCCAGCTCGACAACATCATGATCGAACTCGACGGCACGCCGAACAAGTCGCGCCTCGGTGCCAACGCCATCCTCGGAGTCTCGCTCGCCGTCGCCAAGGCTGCTGCCCAGAGCGCCAACCTGCCGCTCTACCGCTATGTCGGCGGCGCTCATGCCCGCCTGCTGCCGGTTCCGATGATGAACATCATCAACGGCGGCGCTCATGCCGATAACCCGATCGACTTTCAGGAATTCATGATCCTGCCGATCGGCGCAGACTCGATCCGCGAAGCCGTCCGCATGGGTTCGGAAGTCTTCCATGTTCTGAAGAAGGAACTGGCATCGCAGGGCCACAACACCAATGTCGGCGACGAAGGTGGTTTCGCGCCAGGCCTCTCCAGCGCCCCGGCAGCCCTCGATTTCATCATGAAGTCCATCGAAAAGGCCGGCTACAAGCCGGGCGACGAAATCGCTCTCGGCCTCGATTGCGCCTCGACCGAATTCTTCAAGGACGGCAAGTACGTGCTCGAAGGCGAAGGCCGCACGCTGGAATCCGGCGCCATGGCCGAATACCTCGCAGAACTCGCAGCGAAGTACCCGATCGTTTCGATCGAAGACGGCATGGCTGAAGACGACTGGGAAGGCTGGAAGACGCTGACCGACCTGATCGGCAAGAAGACCCAGCTCGTCGGCGACGACCTGTTCGTCACCAATTCCGCCCGCCTGCGCGACGGTATCCGCATGGGCGTTGCCAACTCGATCCTCGTCAAGGTCAACCAGATCGGCTCGCTGACCGAAACTCTCGATGCCGTCGAAACCGCGCATAAGGCCAACTACACGGCCGTGATGTCGCACCGCTCGGGCGAAACGGAAGATTCCACCATCGCCGATCTCGCCGTTGCCACCAACTGCGGTCAGATCAAGACCGGCTCGCTGTCGCGCTCCGACCGTCTTGCCAAGTACAACCAGCTCATACGCATCGAGGAAGCGCTCGGCCCTCAGGCAAAGTATGCCGGCCGCTCCATCCTGCGCGGCTGATGCCTGATCCGCGCGATCCGCTTGGGTCTGCGACGAGATTATTCGCTGAAATCGAACCGCGCCCCTGGGCGCGGTTTTTTATTGGACCGCGTAGTTAGAGTCAACGGACGGTTAATCTCTGCCGGTTACATTAGCGCTAGGTGTTTGATTTAATGTGATCTTGTCCGAGCCACATTGGCTTTGGAGTGGGGTCGCCTAAAGCCAGAGCGTTTCGAGCGAGTATGTGGACAAAGTATCATAAGAAGAGAAAGTTCGGGCGTTTCATCCTTCCCGCCATCACCATCGCCTTTGTGAGCTATTTCGGTTATCATTGTATCCATGGTGACTACGGCTTGAAGGCGACTGAAGTATTCGAGCAACGTCGCGTCGACCGCGCCAAGGAATTGGCGGAACTGGTCGCCAAGCGCGAACACCTTGAGAAGGAGGTCACGCTCTTGAGCGACGGCTCCCTGGATAAGGACATGCTCGACCAATATGCGCGCTATCAGCTGACCTATTCCAAGGCGAACGAGATCGTTATCTTCAACAAATAGTTATAATTAACCGAATTTCGGTTAATCGAATTTTTTCAATTAATATCAATAGCTTGCGAAGAATATGAGCCATGCAATTATAGCATTGCTGTGGCGAACAATCTTGCCTATGTTACGCCTCACCACAAAACGAGGCTACTCACACAGGGAGGGTTGAATGGCGCCGCGAAAAAACGCGACCGTTTCCAGCCGCAAAACAGCATCAAGGCCTGCCAAGGAAACCAATGGCGGCCCGATCGCAGATTTCGATCGCGATGCGGAGCTCAAGGCTTACCGTGAGATGCTCTTGATCCGCCGCTTCGAAGAGAAGGCCGGCCAGCTTTACGGCATGGGCTTCATCGGCGGCTTCTGTCACCTTTACATCGGCCAGGAAGCTGTCGTCGTCGGCATGCAGATGGCGCTGAAGGATGGCGACCAGGTCATCACCGGCTATCGCGACCACGGCCATATGCTGGCAACCGGCATGAGCGCACGTGGCGTCATGGCCGAGCTCACCGGACGCCAGGGCGGCTATTCCCGAGGGAAGGGCGGCTCCATGCACATGTTCTCCAAGGAAAAGAATTTCTACGGCGGCCACGGCATCGTCGGCGCCCAGGTCTCGCTCGGCACCGGTCTCGGCTTTGCCAATTGGTACCGCGGCAATGACAATGTCAGCGTCGCCTATTTCGGTGACGGAGCCGCCAACCAGGGCCAGGTCTACGAAAGCTTCAACATGGCGCAGCTCTGGAAGCTGCCTGTCATTTTCGTGATCGAAAACAACCGATACGCCATGGGCACGTCGACGGCTCGCGCTACCGCGCAGGCCGATTTCTCCAAGCGCGGTGCGTCCTTCGGCATTCCCGGCATCCAGGTCGACGGCATGGACGTCCGCGCGGTCAAGGCTGCGGCTGACGAAGCCGTCGCGCATTGCCGCTCCGGCAAGGGTCCGATCATCCTGGAAATGCTGACCTACCGTTACCGTGGTCACTCCATGTCCGACCCGGCAAAGTACCGCTCCAAGGACGAAGTGCAGAAGATGCGCTCCGAGCACGACCCGATCGAGCAGGTCCGTGTTCGCCTGCTCGAAAAGGGCTGGGCGACCGAAGACGATCTGAAGGATATCGACAAGGATGTCCGCGACATCGTCGCAGACAGCGCCGATTTCGCCCAGAACGATCCTGAGCCGGATGCCTCCGAGCTCTACACCGACATTCTGCTCTAAATCGGGGAGGGACACTATGCCCATCGACATTCTCATGCCCGCCCTTTCTCCGACGATGGAAGAGGGTACCCTTTCGAAATGGCTCAAGAAGGAAGGCGACAAGGTCGTTTCCGGTGACGTTATTGCCGAAATCGAAACCGACAAGGCCACCATGGAAGTGGAAGCCGTCGACGAAGGCACGATCGGCAAGCTGCTGATCGACGCCGGCACCGAAGGCGTCAAGGTCAACACCAAGATTGCCATCCTCCTGCAGGACGGCGAATCCGCAGACGCCATTTCGTCCGCCAAGGCTGCTCCCGCTGCCGAGCCAGCAAAGACCGAAGCTCCTGCCGCCGCTCCGGCGCCGGCCGCTGCACCGGTTCCGGCCCAGCCGAAGGCCGCTGCTCCTGCCGATCCGGAAATTCCGGCCGGTACGGAGATGGTATCGATGACGGTGCGTGAAGCACTGCGTGACGCCATGGCCGAAGAAATGCGCGCCAACCCGGACGTCTTCGTCATGGGTGAGGAAGTGGCCGAATATCAGGGAGCCTACAAGGTAACCCAGGGCCTGCTGCAGGAATTCGGCGCACGCCGCGTGATCGATACCCCGATCACCGAGCATGGTTTTGCCGGTATCGGCGTCGGTGCCGCGATGGCCGGTCTTCGCCCGATCGTCGAGTTCATGACCTTCAACTTCGCCATGCAGGCGATCGATCAGATCATCAACTCCGCTGCCAAGACGCTCTATATGTCCGGTGGCCAGATGGGCGCTCCGATCGTCTTCCGCGGCCCGAACGGCGCGGCAGCGCGCGTCGGCGCTCAGCATAGCCAGGACTATGCGGCCTGGTATAGCCACATTCCGGGCCTCAAGGTCGTCATGCCCTACACGGCAGCCGACGCCAAGGGTCTGCTCAAGGCTGCCATCCGCGATCCGAACCCGGTCATCTTCCTTGAGAACGAAATCCTCTATGGTCAGCATTTCGATGTGCCGAAGCTGGATAATTTCGTTCTGCCGATCGGCAAGGCCCGCATCCACCGTCCGGGCAAGGACGTCACGGTCGTCTCCTTCGGCATCGGCATGACCTATGCCACCAAGGCCGTTGCAGAGCTGGAAGCCCAGGGCATCGATGTCGAACTCATCGACCTGCGCACGATCCGTCCGATGGATCTGCCGACGATCATCGAATCGGTCAAGAAGACCGGCCGCCTGGTCACCGTCGAGGAAGGCTATCCGCAGTCCTCCGTCGGCACGGAAATCGCCACCCGCGTCATGCAGCAGGCCTTCGACTATCTCGATGCGCCGATCCTGACGATCGCCGGCAAGGACGTACCCATGCCATACGCCGCCAACCTCGAAAAGCTGGCGCTCCCGAGCGTCGCCGAAGTGGTCGATGCGGTGAAGGCCGTTTGCTACAAGTAAGGGGAGGGCTCATCGATGCCTATCAACATCACCATGCCTGCCCTCTCGCCGACCATGGAAGAGGGCAACCTCGCCAAGTGGCTGGTCAAGGAAGGCGACAAGATCAAGTCCGGCGATGTCATCGCCGAGATCGAGACTGACAAGGCAACGATGGAAGTCGAGGCTGTCGATGAGGGCACCGTCGCCAAGATCGTCGTTCCCGCTGGCACCGAAGGCGTGAAGGTCAATGCCCTGATCGCCGTGCTTGCCGCCGATGGCGAAGATGTCGCTGCGGCAGCTTCCGGCGCTGGCGCCGCTGCTACTCCGGCTGCGAAGGAAGCCCCGAAGGTGGAAGCAGCACCTGCTGCTGCCCCGGCTCCGGCAAGCGTTTCTGCTCCTGCCGCACCCGCCCCAGCTCCCGCCGCATCGGCTCCGGCAGCGAACGACGGTCATCGTACCTTCGCTTCGCCGCTCGCTCGCCGTCTTGCCAAGGAAGCGGGCATCGATGTGGCGGCGGTTTCCGGCACCGGCCCGCATGGCCGCGTGGTCAAGAAGGACATCGAAGCTGCTGTTTCCGGCGGCACAGCCAAGGCTGCTCCCGCGGCAACCCCGGCTGCTCAGCCGGCAGCCGCCGCTGCTCCGGCCGCACCGAAGGGCATCTCCGACGACGCCGTCCTCAAGCTGTTCGAGCAGGGTTCCTACGAGCTCGTACCGCATGACGGCATGCGCAAGACCATCGCCAAGCGCCTGCAGGAATCCAAGCAGACGATCCCGCACTTCTACGTCTCGGTCGATTGCGAACTCGACGCGCTGCTGGCACTCCGCACGCAGCTCAACGATTCCGCTCCGAAGTCGAAGGACGGCGTGCCTGCCTACAAGCTTTCGGTCAACGACATGGTCATCAAGGCCCTGGCGCTGGCATTGCGCGATGTTCCGGATGCCAACGTCTCCTGGACCGACAGCGCCATGGTCAAGCACAAGCATGCCGATGTCGGCGTTGCCGTGTCCATTCCGGGCGGCCTGATCACGCCGATCATCCGCAGCGCCGAGCAGAAGACGCTCTCTACCATCTCCAACGAGATGAAGGACTACGGCAAGCGCGCCAAGGAGCGCAAGCTGAAGCCCGAGGAGTATCAGGGCGGTACGACTGCGGTGTCGAACATGGGCATGATGGGCGTCAAGAACTTCGCCGCCGTCGTCAACCCGCCGCATGCGACCATCCTGGCCGTCGGCGCCGGCGAACAGCGCATCATCGTCAAGAAGGGCGAAATGGTGATTGCCAACGTGATGACCGTCACGCTGTCGACCGATCACCGCGCCGTCGACGGTGCGCTCGGCGCCGAGCTCCTGGCAGCCTTCAAGGGCTACATCGAAAATCCGATGGGGATGCTCGTCTGAGCTTTGGCAACACGGAGGGCATGAATGACCAAGACTGTTCTGTGTTACGGCGACTCGCTGACATGGGGCTACAGTGCCGAAACGGTCGGCCGTCATGCCTATGAAGATCGGTGGCCGAGTGTCTTGCAAAAGGCGCTCGGCAACCAGGTTCGCGTGATCCCGGAAGGATTGAACGGCCGCACGACGGCGTTTGACGATCATCTCGCCGATTGCGATCGCAATGGCGCGAGAATCCTGCCGACGATCCTGCAGACCCACAATCCCCTTGATCTCGTGATCATCATGCTCGGCACCAACGACATGAAACCGGTCGTCGCCGGCTCGGCCTTTGCCGCTCTGCAGGGCATCAGCCGCTTGGTCCAGCTGGTGCGCAATCATGCTTGGGGGTTCGACTATGAGGTGCCCGATATCCTCATCGTCGCCCCGCCGGCAATTACCGAGACGGCCAATGCCGCCTTTGCGGCCAGTTTTCTCGGCGCGGTTAAGGAATCGAGCAAGCTGCCGACGCTCTACAGCGATCTGGCGGACGAACTCGGATGCGGATTCTTCGATGCCAATACGGCCGCTGTGACCACGCCGCTCGATGGCGTTCATCTCGATGCGGAAAACACCCGGGCGCTCGGTCGCGGCCTCGAGCCGATCGTGCGGATGATGCTCGGTCTCTGATAGATTTTAGGCGCCGGCTTCGATCCGCCGCCACCAATAAGGCAGGAAACACATGGCTGAGAATTACGACGTCATTATCATCGGCTCCGGTCCGGGCGGTTATGTCGCTGCCGTGCGCGCTGGCCAGCTTGGCCTGAAGACCGCGATCGTCGAGCGCGAGCACCTGGGCGGCATCTGCCTCAACTGGGGCTGCATTCCCACGAAGGCGCTGCTCCGTTCGGCCGAAATTCTCGATCATTCCAACCATCTGAAGGATTACGGTCTCGTTCTGGAAGGCAAGGTGAGCGCGGATGTGAAGGCCGTGGTTGCCCGCTCGCGCGGCGTCTCCGCCCGGCTCAACACCGGCGTCGGTTTCCTGATGAAGAAGAACAAGGTCGACGTGATCTGGGGCGAAGCCAAGATCACCAAACCAGGCGAAATCGTCGTCAGCAAGTCGACCAAGCCGGTCGTCGAGCCGCAGCATCCGGTGCCGAAGAACGTCAAGGGCGAGGGCACCTATACCGCCAAGCACATCATCGTCGCGACCGGCGCCCGTCCGCGCGCTCTACCTGGCATCGAGCCGGACGGCAAGCTGATCTGGACCTATTTCGAAGCGCTGAAGCCGGATTTCCTGCCGAAGTCGCTGCTCGTCATGGGCTCGGGTGCGATCGGCATCGAATTCGCAAGCTTCTATCGCTCCATGGGCGTCGACGTCACCGTCGTCGAAGTCATGCCGACCATCATGCCGGTCGAAGATGCCGAAATCTCCGGCATCGCCCGCAAGCAGCTGGAAAAGCGCGGCCTGAAGATCTTCACCAAGGCGAAGGTCACGAAGGTCGATAAGGCTGCCAACAGCATCACGGCCCATGTCGAAACCGAAGACGGCAAGGTGCAGCAGATCGTTGCCGACCGTATGATCTCGGCCGTGGGCGTTCAGGGCAATATCGAGAACCTCGGCCTCGAGGCGCTCGGCGTGAAGACCGATCGCGGCTGCGTCGTCATCGACGGCTACGGCAAGACCAATGTCCCCGGCATCTATGCGATCGGCGATGTCGCCGGCCCTCCGATGCTGGCGCACAAGGCCGAACACGAAGGCGTCGTCTGCATCGAGAAGATCGCCGGTCTGCCGAACGTTCATCCGACTGACAAGAGCAAGGTTCCGGGCTGCACCTATTGCCAGCCGCAGGTCGCTTCCGTCGGCCTGACCGAAGCCAAGGCCAAGGAGCTCGGCCGCGATATCCGCGTCGGCCGCTTCGCCTTCGTTGCCAACGGCAAGGCGATCGCGCTCGGTGAGGATCAGGGTCTCTGCAAGGTCATCTTCGACAAGAAGACCGGCGAACTGCTTGGCGCGCATATGGTCGGCGCCGAAGTGACCGAACTCATTCAGGGCTTCGTCGTCGCCATGAATCTGGAGACGACAGAAGAGGAGCTGATGCATACGATCTTCCCGCATCCGACCGTATCGGAAACGATGAAGGAAGCCGTGCTGGATGCCTACGGCCGGGTGCTGAACGCTTGATAATTTCCTGCCATGCCCTTTATCCAAGGGGTGGAAATCAGGAAAGGAAATCAACATGTCTATCACGACGGAAGGTTGGATCGTCTTTCTTCTCATCGGCCTGGTCGCGGGTTTCCTTGCGAGCCTGATCGTTGGAGGCGGCGGGCTCATCAGTTGCCTGGTGAGCGGCGTGATCGGCGCTTTCGTGGGCGGTTTCCTGTTTCATTATTTCGGGATATCGCTCGGTATTGAAAATGCGCTTGTCGTGGAGATCATCCATGCCACGGTCGGCGCGATCATCGTGGTGCTGTTGGCGAGATTGATCGCCTAGAGCATCATCATTAAGACGCAAGGCGACGCCCGGAAGAACTGTCTTGAAGGGCGCCCGAACGAGGGTTTGATGGAAAGCGTAGGTTGGCTGGGTCTGATCATCATCGGCGGTCTTGCGGGCTGGCTCGCTGGCAAGCTGATGGATGCACGTTACGGCATCATCCTGAACATCATCCTCGGCATTGCCGGCTCGGTTGTTGCGGCGGGGCTTCTGGTCGCTCTGCATGTCGGCGTTCCCGGCGGCCGGCTTGGCTTTTTCATCACCGGTTTCATCGGTGCATGCATTCTGATATTCCTCGCCAAATTCGCTCGGCGATGAAGGGCCGCATTTCAAGCGGCGGAAAGTAGACGTTCCATGGTCACCATTCTCGACACGATCAACCCGGACGCCAAGCGCGTGCGACACCCGGAAAAGGCGCATCGGCCGGATACGGAAGTCATGCGCAAGCCGGACTGGATCCGCGTGAAGGCGCCGACATCGAAGGGCTATGCCGAAACCCGTTCGATCGTGAAGGAGCACAAGCTCGTCACGGTCTGCGAGGAGGCCGGTTGCCCGAATATCGGCGAGTGCTGGGACAAGAAGCACGCCACCTTCATGATCATGGGCGAAATCTGTACCCGTGCCTGCGCCTTCTGCAATGTCGCGACCGGCAAGCCGAATGCGCTCGACATGGCGGAGCCGGAAAATGTCGCCAAGGCGGTCAAGCAGATGGGCCTCAGCCACGTCGTTATCACCTCGGTCGACCGCGACGATCTGGAAGATGGCGGCGCTGAGCATTTCGAGAAGGTGATATGGGCGATCCGCGCCGCTTCGCCCTCGACCACGATCGAGATCCTGACGCCGGACTTCCTGAAGAAGCCGGGCGCTTTGGAGCGTGTCG
This sequence comes from Rhizobium aureum, assembly GCF_030182495.1. Classification (NCBI taxonomy): domain Bacteria; kingdom Pseudomonadati; phylum Pseudomonadota; class Alphaproteobacteria; order Hyphomicrobiales; family Rhizobiaceae; genus Rhizobium; species Rhizobium aureum. The sequence continues at coordinate 350,822 of NZ_JAQJCI010000004.1, forward strand.
TTGCTGCCAAGCCCGACGTCTTCAACCACAATCTGGAAACCGTGCCCGGCAATTACCTGACGGTTCGTCCCGGCGCGCGCTACTTCCACTCCGTTCGCCTGCTGCAGCGGGTCAAGGAACTGGATCCGACCATGTTCACCAAGTCGGGCATCATGGTCGGCCTCGGCGAGGAGCGCAACGAAGTGCTGCAGCTGATGGACGACCTGCGCACCGCAGACGTCGACTTCCTGACCATCGGCCAGTATCTGCAGCCGACGCGCAAACATCATCAGGTGATGAGCTTCGTCACGCCGGAAGAGTTCAAGTCCTACGAAACCGTGGCCTACACCAAGGGCTTCCTGATGGTCGCTTCCAGCCCGCTAACACGCTCGTCGCATCATGCCGGCGATGATTTCGCGCGGCTGCGTGCTGCCCGCGAGAAGAAGGTTCTACTGGCGGCGGAATAAGCCCAGCCGGATGAATTTGCCTTTGACCGAACCGCGGCGATTGCGCCGCGGTTTTTCGTTGTTCCGTCATTTATTTGTCATCGACGCGGCCTAGGGAACACGCCGCCGTTTGTCAGCGGTATCGGCACTTTCGATTCGATTATGGAGCTGTACCGTGGAGCAGATCGTCGCGCCACATGCGCTTGTCCGTTCCGTCGATATAGATGAGGCAGCTCGCATCCTCGAAAAGGCAGGCCGAATCCTCGTCATCGGCTGCTCCGGCGGCGGCAAGTCGACCCTGTCGCAGAAGATTGCCGCCCGCTTTGGCCTTGCCTATGTGTCGATCGATCGTGATGTTTTGTGGCTGCCCGGCTGGGTTCAGCGCGACAAGGCGGAGCAGCGCGCCATCATCGTCACCAAGGTGCAGGGCGAGCGATGGATCATGGACGGGACCAATCCCTCGACATTCGACATACGCCTGCCGCGCACGGATTTGGTCATATGGGTGCGGATGCCCCGCGTGCTATGCATATGGGGCGCCGTTTCCCGCTGGCTCAAATGGATGGGTCGCACGCGACCGGAGATGGCGCCTGGCTGCATAGAGAAAGTCGATTGGGATTTCCTGCGCTTCATCTGGACATTTGAGGAGAAATTCACGCCCAGGGTCCTTGCCGGACTTGCCGAACACGGCCCTGATGTCCCGGTTTTGCAGCTGAAATCCCGCGGCGAAATGCGTCAGCTCCTTGATCTTCTCGGCCGTCCTGCTTAATTGCGGCTCATGCCTCAGTTTGAAACCCATCGCCCCGTTCCCCATTCGCCCGACCAGATGTTCGACCTCGTCGCCGACGTGGAGCGCTATCCCGAATTCCTGCCGCTTTGCGATGCGCTCACGGTCCGCAACCGCAAGGAGCGCGACGGCAAGACCTTGCTGATTGCCGATATGACCGTTGGCTATAAAGCGATCCGCGAGACCTTCACGACGCAGGTGCTGTTGAACAAGGCGGAGCGCGCGATCGATGTGAAATATATCGACGGGCCCTTCAAATATCTCGACAATCGCTGGCGCTTTACGCCGTCGGAAAACGGCGGTTGCAGCATTGATTTCTTCATCGACTATGAGTTCAAGAGCCGCATTCTCGGCGCTTTGATGGGGTCGATGTTCGATCGGGCCTTCCGCATGTTCACGGATGCCTTCGAGACGCGCGCGAGCAAGATATATGCTTGAAGCCGCGCCTGCTTATTGGCTGAGCGCGACAAGCATCTCCAGCGCGGTGTTCAACGTGGCGAGCCGGACCTTGTCGCGGCCGATATCGCCGTAACGCATTTCGTGATGGATCAGCATACCGCTCCGCGCCTTGGCGGCGAGGTGGACGAGCCCAACCGGTTTTTCTGCTGAGCCGCCGCCGGGGCCGGCAATACCGGTCACCGCTACGGCAAAATCGGCCCGGGAGCGGAAGAGGGCGCCATGCACCATCTGCAGCGCCGTTTCCTTTGATACGGCGCCGAATTGCGCCAGCGTCTGCTCCTGAACGCCGAGCATCTCCATCTTGGCGGTATTGGTATAGGTGACGAAGCCGCGATCGACCACCGCCGAAGAACCGGGGATTTCCGTCAACGCGCCGGCGATAAGCCCGCCGGTGCAGGATTCGGCCGTGGCGACCATCCAGCCTTTTGCCGTGAAATCCGTCACGATCCTTTGCGCCAGCGCGATAACTTCATCGGGAAAATGCATTATGCCTTGCCTCCGCGATAGACGACGGTCGCCGTCGCAATGGCTGCGATGCCTTCGCGGCGGCCGACAAAGCCGATCTTCTCGTTCGTCGTTGCCTTGACCGAGCAGCGATCGATGCTGATATCGAGAAACTCCGAAAGCCTGGCGCGCATCACGTCGCGATGCGGCCCGACTTTCGGCGCCTCTGCGATCAGCGAGACATCCGCGTTCATAATGGTGCCGCCGCGTTCGCGCACGATCTTTGCCGCATGTTCGATAAAGATGCGGGATGGTGCGCCTTTCCACTGGGGATCGGAGGGCGGAAAATGATCGCCGATATCGCCGGCGCCGCAGGTGGCCAGCAACGCATCCGTCAGGGCATGCAGGGCAACATCGGCATCTGAATGCCCCTTCAGCTTCTGATCATGCGCAATGAACACGCCGCACAGCGTCACGCCGTCGCCGGGTTCCAGCTGGTGCACGTCGTAGCCATTGCCGGTGCGCACGTCTGGCAGCAGGCCGGCACTCAGCTTTTCATCGGCCATGGCAATATCCCTCTTGATCGTCAGCTTCACATTGTCGGCGCTGCCGGTCACGAGCTTTACCGGCAGTCCGCGCCATTCCGCGATCGAGGCATCGTCGGTGAAATCGGTCCTGCCGCCGGAATCGGCCTTTTCATGGGCGGCAAGAATATCGGCAAGGCGAAAGGATTGCGGCGTCTGTGCGGCGTGAAGCCCGGCGCGGGAGACGGTTTCGACGACCAGTCCTTCTGCATTGCCGCGCTTCAGCGTATCGGTGACAGGCATGGCGGGCAATACCGCCGGTGCGCCATCCGCAAGTGCTGCGGCCACTCGGTCGAGCAGGTCATGGTCGAAGAAGGGACGCACGGCATCGTGGATCATCACATGCGTCACGCCGCTGTCTTTCAACGCACGCAATCCGGCAAGTACCGATTGTTGGCGCGTCGCGCCGCCGAAGGCGATCTCGACATCAGGCAGTCCTGCAACCTGCTCCAGCGCCGAGCGGAGCAGATTTTCATCGTCGCGATGGATGACGATGACGATCTTCGCTGCCTGCGGCCATGTCACGAATCTTTCAAGCGTATGCGCAATAACCGCTCTGCCGCCGATCGGGCGATATTGCTTGGGGCCTTCTTCCGGAGAGCCCGCCCGTTCACCGCGCCCGGCGGCAACGATCACGATTCCCACCGATAACGGTTGCGTTGGATGCATTTGCGTCATAACCCCCGAAGGATAAAAGGCTCGGTCCCTCGCATGGCCTTGAAAAGCACAGAGCTTTCTTTTGAACAAGCACATGCTAAATAGATCGCCAAACGGGACCCTGCTTCAGCAGGGTCTATCGCCTCGACGGAGTATTTTCCAGCATCTGCCCAAAAAATATCGGGATTCTTCAAACCCCCTTGGCAAACTTTCAAAGCGTGTCTAAAAATAGTGCAGATGTATAGTGTGCCCGAAAGATAATCATTTGCTGTCTTCCAAGCTTGCAGCCCCATTTTCCATCGGTTCCGTGCCTATCCGGAATCGTGTGATCCTGGCACCGATGTCGGGCGTGACCGATCTTCCTTTCCGGCAGCTCGCATTGCGTTATGGGGCGGGCTTGGTCGTCACGGAAATGGTCGCTAGCCGCGAGCTCGTGCAGAATACGGCTGAATCCTGGGCGCGTTTGAAAAGCGCGGGATTGAAGCCGCATATGGTGCAGCTTGCCGGTCGCGAGGGCCATTGGATGGCCGAAGCGGCGAAAATTGCCGCCGACAATGGTGCCGATATCATCGATATCAATATGGGATGTCCCGCCAAGAAGGTGATCGGCGGCTATTCCGGCTCGGCGCTGATGCGCGACCCGGACCACGCGCTGACATTGATCGAGGCGACGGTCCGGGCGGTGAACATTCCCGTGACACTCAAGATGCGGCTGGGCTGGGACGAGAATTCCATCAACGCGCCTCATATCGCCCGCCGGGCCGAAGAGGCCGGTGTCCAGCTCGTGACCATTCATGGCCGCACGCGCATGCAGTTCTATGAGGGCAGGGCGGATTGGGATGCGATCCGCGCCGTGCGCGATGCCATCACCATTCCGCTTGTCGCCAATGGCGATGTGGAAACGGAGGAAGACGCCGAGGAAATCCTGCGCCGCTCCGGTGCCGATGCCGTGATGATCGGCCGGGGCTGTCAGGGCCGCCCATGGCATGCAGGCGTATTGGCCGGTCACCGCGAGCCGAGCCGCCAGGAGATCGTCGAGATCGCACTCGAACATTATCGCATGATGCTGGAGTTTTATGGCGAAGCGGTCGGCATTCGCCATGCCCGCAAGCATCTCGCCTGGTATCTCGATCGCTATGCGCCGGCGACGGCAGGTGCCGACAAGGTGAAAATCATGACGTCGAAAGAGAGCGGCGAGGTGGCTGCATCCTTCCTTGCCGCGCTGCACGCCGGCGCCGATCTTGCCCAATGCGTTCAGGAGGCTGCATGACTTCGAAATCCAGCTCCAGCTCCGGCGCCGGTGACATCTCGGCCAACTCCGTGGCAATGGCGGTTCTCAACGCGATCCAGAATCCCGTCGTCATGGTCGACGAGGCCGGCTTGATTGCTTTCGCCAACTGGGAGGCGGAGGCCTTCTTTGGCGCAAGCGCGTCCCATCTGTCGCGCTACAAGATTTCGACCTTCATTCCCTTCGGCAGCCCTTTGTTGGCGTTGATCGATCAGGTGCGCGAGCGCCGCGCGCCTGTCAACGAGTATCGTGTCGACCTCAGTTCGCCGCGTTTGGGGCAGGACAAGCTGGTGGATATCTATGTTGCGCCGGTTTCCAGCGACCCGGGTTCCGTCGTGGTGGTGTTCCAGGAACGCTCCATGGCCGACAAGATCGACCGGCAGCTGACGCATCGCGCCGCCGCCCGTTCGGTCACCGGCCTTGCCTCCATGCTGGCGCATGAGATCAAGAACCCGCTGTCGGGCATTCGCGGCGCCGCTCAGCTGCTCGAACAGTCGGTCGAGGACGATGATCGCGCGCTGACGCGCCTCATCTGCGACGAGACGGACCGCATCGTTTCGCTGGTCGACCGCATGGAGGTTTTCTCCGACGAGCGGCCCGTCGATCGTGTCCCCGTCAACATCCACTCTGTGCTCGATCATGTGAAGGCTGTCGCCAAGGCGGGCTTTGCCCGCAACATCAAGATCTCAGAGAATTACGATCCGTCGCTGCCGGCGGTCTTCGCAAACCGGGATCAGCTCGTGCAGGTCTTCCTCAATCTGGTGAAGAATGCCGCTGAAGCGGTTGGCGACCGTCAGGATGGCGAGATCATGCTGACGACGGCCTATCGCCCCGGCATCCGGCTTTCGGTCGCCGGCACACGCGAAAAAATCTCGCTGCCGCTGGAATTCTGCGTCATCGACAACGGCCCGGGCGTACCGGCCGATCTCGTGCCGCATCTCTTTGATCCGTTCATCACCACGAAGACGAATGGAACCGGCCTCGGCCTTGCGCTGGTCGCCAAGATCATCGGCGACCATGGCGGCATTGTCGAATGCGACAGCCAGAACCATCGTACCACTTTCCGCGTTTTGATGCCCGCCTCCAAGGGCATTACCCCAGAAGATGCCCCCCTTCCGAACTCTACAGGGACTACTCGATGACAGCCACGATCCTTGTCGCCGATGACGATGCGGCCATCCGCACCGTGCTCAACCAGGCTCTGAGCCGCGCGGGTTACGATGTGCGCATTACATCCAACGCCGCCACGCTCTGGCGTTGGGTCTCGGCCGGCGAAGGCGACCTCGTCGTAACCGACGTCGTCATGCCTGATGAAAACGCATTCGATCTATTGCCGCGTATCAAGAAGGCGAGGCCGGATCTGCCCGTGCTCGTCATGAGCGCGCAGAATACCTTCATGACGGCAATCAAGGCGTCCGAAAAGGGCGCTTACGATTATCTTCCGAAGCCGTTCGACCTGACGGAGCTGATCGCGATCGTCGGCCGTGCCCTGTCCGAACCGAAGCGCAAGCCGGCAAAGCTTGACGACGACATGCAGGACGGCATGCCGCTTGTGGGGCGTTCAGCCGCGATGCAGGAAATCTATCGCGTGCTCGCGCGCCTGATGCAGACCGATCTCACGCTGATGATCACCGGCGAATCCGGCACCGGCAAGGAGCTGGTGGCGCGCGCCCTGCATGATTACGGCAAGCGCCGCAATGGGCCTTTCGTTGCCATCAACATGGCTGCGATCCCGCGCGATCTGATCGAATCCGAACTGTTCGGTCATGAGAAGGGCGCTTTCACCGGTGCTCAGACCCGCTCGACCGGCCGTTTCGAGCAGGCGGAAGGCGGTACGCTGTTTCTCGACGAAATCGGCGATATGCCGATGGATGCGCAGACACGCCTGCTGCGTGTGCTGCAGCAGGGCGAATATACGACCGTCGGCGGCCGCACGCCGATCCGCACCGATGTCCGCATCGTCGCGGCCACCAACAAGGACCTGAAGCAGGCGATCAATCAGGGCCTGTTCCGCGAGGACCTCTATTATCGTCTCAACGTCGTGCCGTTGCGCCTGCCGCCGCTGCGCGACCGCGCCGAGGATATTCCGGATCTCGTGCGCCATTTCGTGCAGCAGGCCGAGAAGGAGGGGCTGGGTTCCAAGCGCTTCGACCAGGAAGCGCTCGAACTGATGAAGGCCTATCCCTGGCCGGGCAATGTTCGCGAACTGGAAAACCTCATTCGCCGGCTGATGGCGCTCTATCCGCAGGATGTTATCACCAAGGAAATCATCGACGCGGAACTGCGGGCCGACGTGCCCGACAGCCCGATCGAAAAAGGCCCGGTCCGCACCGGCTCCATGACCATCGCCCAGGCGGTGGAGGAAAACATGCGGACCTATTTCGCCGGTTTCGGCGACAATCTGCCGCCGCCCGGCCTTTACGACCGCGTGCTGACAGAAATGGAATATCCGCTGATTCTCGCGGCCTTGACCGCGACGCGCGGCAACCAGATCAAGGCCGCCGATCTTTTGGGCCTCAACCGCAATACGTTGCGTAAAAAGATCAGAGAACTGGGAGTTTCGGTTTACAGAAGCTCCCGAACGGCTTGACAATGCGATCAGATGCGTTGCATTTTCGCCACAATGCGTTGCTTAAAGGTCACGCAGTTGATTCGTCGTCTTTGCAGTGGCGATTCATTTGGCTTGCTCTTCGGAAAACGAAAGTTCGTCAGATTTTTCAGGTAGTTGCAAGGGTGATATGAAGTAAAGGTTTCGCTCCTATGCGAAACCGAACGACAGTTCCCGCCTCTGCCTGTCGCGCACGCAAATGCCGAATAAGCGGCGGTGCGATTTTGACCAGGGCGTCGATCGTCGCTCGGGCGTGGAGATTGATGGGAATGATGCAGGACGCGGTGTCGCCGGCGGCGAGCGACGAGGCGGTTGTCAAGGTGACGGACCGCCGTGCTTCCTTTGCCCTGCCGGGTCTCATCCTGGCTGGTGGGGCGCTTCTGTGTGCCATTGCGACCCTGCTGATGCTGCTTGGGTTGACGCCGATCGCCCCGACATCGTCGGTCGTCTTCACCTCGGTCGTGATCAACGGTCTCTTCGTGCTGGGACTGATTGCCCTGATCGCCCGCGAAGTCGCGCGGCTGATGAAGGCGCGCAGCCGTGGCCGCGCCGCGGCTCGGCTCCATATTCGCATCGTCGTTCTTTTCTCGATCGTGGCGATCACGCCGGCCATTCTCGTCGCCATCGTCGCGAGCCTGACGCTCAATGTCGGCCTCGACCGCTGGTTCGGCGTTCGCACGCAGCAGATCATCAGTTCCTCGCAGAACGTCGCGCAAGCCTATCTGATGGAGAATGCGAGCTATCTGCAGGGCCAGACCGTGTCGATGGCGAACGATCTGGAGCGCAATCGCTCGCTGTTCAATCTCGACCGCACCGGCTTCGCCGATTTGATGACCCGGCAGGCACGTGGGCGCGGCTTGCTGGGCGCCTTCCTCGTGCGCCGCGACGGCAGTGCGATCGTCCAGGCCGAGATCAAGACCGAACGGCCGCTTCCGGCCATTCCGAAGGATGCGCTCGATTCCTCCGCCAACGGCCAGCCGACACTCATTCCGCCAGGGGTGACCAACCTTGTCGGCGCAGTCATCAAGCTTGATGAAATTCCCGGCTCGTTCCTCTACACAGTGCGTGCCGTCGACCCGCGCGTCATGAACGCCATGCGCATGGTCGAGGACAACACCGTCGAATACAAGGCGATGGAAGCAGGGCGCATGTCGCTCCAGATCGCCTTCGCCGTTCTTTACATCGGCTTCGCGCTCATCGTGCTGCTGGCCGCGATCTGGACCGCGATTGCGATCGCCGACCGTATCGTCAGGCCGATTCGCCTCCTCATCAGTGCTGCGGACAATGTCGCGTCGGGCAATATGAACGTGCTGGTGCCCGTGCGGTCTGCCGATGGCGACGTCGGCAGCCTGTCGCGCACCTTCAACAAGATGATCTCGGAAATTCGCACCCAGCGCGATGAAATCCTTGAAGCGAAGGACGAGGTGGACGACCGCCGCCGCTTCATCGAGGCCGTTCTGTCGGGTGTGACGGCGGCTGTCATCGGTGTCGAGCATGACCGGCGCATCACCATCGTCAATACTTCGGCTGAAGACCTGCTGACGCTCAAGAGCGACGAGCTGATCGGCAAGAACCTGTCGGAAATCGCCCCCGAGGTCGATCAAGTCGTGACTGAGGCGACGACGCGCCATCGCAGCGATTTCCGCAAGCAGATCAGCCTCGTTCGCGGCGGAACGGTGCGCACGCTCAGCGTCCAGGTGACGCGCGAGGAATCACGCGATGCCAACGAATCCTATGTCATCACGCTCGACGACATCACCGATCTGGTGATTGCGCAGCGCTCGACCGCCTGGGCAGACGTTGCGCGCCGCATTGCGCATGAGATCAAGAATCCGCTGACGCCGATCCAGCTGTCTGCCGAGCGCATCCGCCGCCGCTTCGGCAAGAATATCGCCGATGCAGACCGTCCGATTTTCGACCAGTGCACGGATACGATCATCCGGCAGGTGGGCGATATCGGCCGCATGGTCGACGAGTTCTCCTCCTTCGCCCGTATGCCGAAGCCGACCATGGAGCCGACCGATCTGCGCGATATTCTGCGCGACGCCGTGTTCCTGCGCGAAATGGGCAATACGCATGTCCAGTTCGAGCGTGAGCTGGGCGACGAACGGCTGGAGGGCATGTTCGATGCGCGAATGCTCGGTCAGGCCTTCGGCAATCTCATCAAGAATGCCGTCGAGGCGATCGAAGGCGTGCCGAGCGATCAGGCGCGCGAGGAGCCGAAGGTCCTGGTGCGTTCGTCGCTCGATCCGGAGCGGGATCGTTTCACCGTCGATGTCATCGACAATGGCCGCGGCCTGCCGGTGGAAAACCGGCACAGCATTCTCGAACCCTATATGACCATGCGCGAGAAAGGTACGGGCCTCGGTCTCGCCATCGTCAAGAAGATCATTGAAGACCATGGCGGGCAGATCGAACTCCACGACGCGCCGGCCGATTTCGACCAGGGCAGGGGAGCCATGATCCGCGTGCATCTGCCGCGCCGTGAGCAGGCCACCGTCGCCCACACAGCAAGTGACAAGGAAAGCGTTTATGGCATCTGACATTCTCGTAGTGGATGACGAGGAAGACATTCGCGAAATCGTTTCGGGCATTCTCTCCGATGAAGGGCACGAAACCCGCACGGCACACGACAGCGACAGCGCGCTCGCCGCGATTTCCGATCGCGCGCCGCGGCTGATCTTCCTCGATATATGGATGCAGGGCAGCAAGCTCGATGGTCTTGCGTTGCTCGACGAAATCAAGGCGCGCCATCCGGAACTGCCTGTTGTCATGATCTCCGGTCACGGCAATATCGAGACGGCCGTCTCCGCCATCAAGCGCGGCGCCTTCGATTTCATCGAAAAGCCGTTCAAGGCCGATCGTCTGATCCTGATTGCCGAGCGCGCGCTCGAAAATTCCAAGCTGAAGCGTGAGGTCTCCGAGTTGAAGCGCCGCACCGGCGACGCCGTGGAGCTTATCGGCACCTCGGTTGCCGTTTCGCAGCTGCGCCAGACGATCGACAAGGTATCGCCCACCAACAGCCGCGTCATGATCTTCGGCCCGTCGGGCTCCGGCAAGGAGCTCGTCGCGCGGATGATCCACAAGAAGTCGACCCGCGCGAATGGTCCCTTCGTGGCGCTGAATGCCGCGACGATCACACCGGAGCGCATGGAAATCGCTCTCTTCGGCACAGAAGGCTCGCCGGGGCAGGCGCGCAAGATCGGCGCCCTGGAAGAGGCCCATCGCGGCATTCTCTATCTCGATGAAGTCGGCGAGATGCCGCGCGAGACGCAGAACAAGATCCTGCGCGTGCTCGTCGATCAGCAGTTCGAGCGCGTCGGCGGCTCCAAGCGCGTCAAGGTGGACGTCCGCATCATCTCGTCCACGGCCTATAATCTCGAGAGCCGCATCGCCGAGGGCCTGTTCCGCGAGGATCTCTATCACCGTCTGGCCGTCGTGCCCGTGCGTGTGCCTGCCCTTGCCGAACGCCGCGAGGACGTTCCCTTCCTAGTGGATCAGCTGATGCGCCAGATATCCGAGCAGGCCGGCATCCGTCCGCGCCGGATCGGTGACGACGCCATGGCCGTGCTGCAGGCACATGACTGGCCGGGCAACATCCGCCAGCTGCGCAACAATATCGAGCGGCTGATGATCCTGGCACGCTCCGATGGCGCAGAAACGCCGATCACGGCGGAAATGCTGCCGACCGACCTCGGCGACATGCTGCCGAAGGTATCCGCCAAGAACGATTATCACATCATGACATTGCCGCTGCGCGAAGCCCGCGAGATGTTCGAGCGCGATTACCTCATCGCTCAGATCAACCGCTTCGGCGGCAATATCTCGCGTACGGCGGAATTTGTCGGCATGGAGCGCTCGGCGCTGCATCGAAAACTGAAGTCGTTGGGCGTCTGATCAGTCGCTCGACATTTCAAACATCTCAGAATTCGGATCAGGGGCTTCCATGCCGAGAATAGCTTATGTCAACGGTCGCTACGTCAAGCACAGCGATGCCATGGTGCATATCGAGGATCGCGGCTATCAGTTCGCCGATGGTGTCTACGAGGTTTGCGAGGTCCGTCATGGCGTGATTGTCGACCTGACGCGCCATCTTGACCGCCTCAACCGTTCGCTGGGCGAATTGCGCATCGCCTGGCCGATGACGCGCCAGGCATTGATCCTGGTGATTCGCGAGACGCTACGCCGCAACCATGTCCGCAATGGCCTGTTCTATCTGCAGGTGACGCGCGGTGTCGCCCGTCGAGATCACGTCTTCCCGCCGGCCGGCACGCCGTCCTCGATCGTCGTGACCGCCAAGAGCACCGATCAGTCCGTGATCGCCAAAAAGAACGCCGATGGCATCAAGGCGATCACCGTCCGCGACAATCGCTGGGACCGGGTCGACATCAAGTCTGTGGGCTTGCTTCCGAATGCCATGGCCCGCCAGCAGGCCAAGGAGGCCGGCGCCCAGGAGGCGATCTATATCGACCACAACGGCATGGTGAAGGAAGGGGCTGCGACCAACGTCTGGATCGTCGATCATGATGGCAATCTCGTCACTCGCCCAGCCGAGCATGGCATCCTGCGCGGCATCACCCGTACGACTCTGATGGACGTCGCAGCCAAGCTCGACGTGACGATTGTCGAGCGATTCTTCTCGGTCGAGGAGATGATGAAGGCCCGCGAAGTCTTCATCACCGCGGCGACAAGTATATGTTTTCCGGTCGTTTCTATCGACGGCGAGCCCATTGCCAATGGTCATCCGGGCAGCATGTCACAGAAAATTCGTGAAGCCTTTTTCGACGTTGCGGAAAAGACTGCGATTTGATACCAACATTCGCTGGAGGGAGAGAATGAGGGTATCTCCTGTCCGGGACCTCTGTATATCATGACATTCAACCGACCTGGGTCGGCAAAAAAGAAAGAAGCGGCGCGATGGCGGAACGTTCTCAAAACTTGCAGGACTTGTTTCTCAATACTGTTCGCAAGCAAAAGATTTCACTCACGATTTTCTTGATTAACGGCGTGAAGCTCACAGGTGTCGTAACCTCGTTCGACAATTTCTGCGTCCTGCTCCGTCGCGATGGCCATTCGCAGCTCGTCTACAAGCATGCGATCTCGACGATCATGCCGGGTCAGCCGATGCAGATGTTCGAGAGCGAAGAAGCCGCATCCTAAACAGGACTATCTACAATCACGACACGCGATACCAAAAATGATTCTCTCATCCCGGAGACCGTAAAACACCGGGATGATATGCGCGCTGTTGTCGTCGTGCCTGTTTTGAAACAGGCGCGCGCCGCGCGTTCCGCTCAAGCCGATAGCGCTAATTTCGTCTCGCGCCCGCCCGAGAGCCGGCTGGAAGAGGCCAAAGGTCTCGCCTTGGCGATCGATCTCGACGTGGTCAACGGTTCCATCGTGCCGATCAACGATCCGCGGCCGGCAACGCTGCTCGGGACTGGCAAGATCGAGGAAATTCTCGCGCTGCTCGACGAGTTCAACGCCGGCCTCGTCATCGTCGATCATCCGTTGACGCCGGTGCAGCAGCGCAATCTCGAAAAGGCATGGAACGCCAAGGTCATCGACCGCACCGGCCTCATTCTCGAAATCTTCGGCCGCCGCGCCTCCACCAAGGAAGGCACGCTGCAGGTCGAGCTGGCTCATCTGAACTATCAGAAGGGCCGGTTGGTTCGCAGCTGGACCCACCTTGAACGTCAGCGCGGCGGTGCCGGCTTCATGGGCGGCCCGGGTGAAACCCAGATCGAAGCCGACCGGCGGATGCTGCAGGAGCGGATCATCCGGCTGGAGCGCGAGCTGGAGCAGGTGGTCCGCACACGCCAGCTTCATCGCGCCAAACGCCGGAAGGTGCCGCATCCGATCGTGGCTCTCGTCGGCTATACCAATGCCGGCAAGTCGACGCTGTTCAATCGCATTACCGGTGCCGGTGTTCTGGCTGAAGACATGCTGTTTGCGACGCTCGACCCGACGCTGCGCCGCATGAAGCTGCCGCATGGCCGTACCGTCATTCTCTCCGATACCGTCGGCTTTATTTCCGACCTGCCGACCCACCTGGTGGCCGCATTCCGCGCGACGCTGGAAGAGGTGCTGGAAGCCGATCTGATCCTGCATGTCCGCGATCTCTCCGATGACGATAATCAAGCCCAGAGCGCTGACGTCATGCGCATTCTCGGCGATCTCGGCATCGGCGAAGCCGAAGGCGCCGAGCGCATCCTCGAGGTCTGGAACAAGATCGATCGGCTGGAGCCGAAACCGCATGACGCCATCGTCCAGAAGGCGTCGACCGCGGAAAACGTTATTGCAGTCTCGGCGATAACAGGCGAGGGCGTCGATCGTCTGATGGGCGAAATCAGCCGGCGTCTTTCCGGCGTGCTGACGGAAACGACGATCACCTTGCCCGTCGAAAAGCTGGCGCTGCTGCCCTGGCTTTACAATCATGCCGTCGTCGACAGTCGCGAAGACAACGAGGATGGCACGGTAACGCTCGACGTCCGCCTGACCGAGACCGAGGCGGCCGAACTGGAGCGACGCATGGGCAACGGCCCGAAGCCGCAGCGCGAAGACTGGGAATAGGCGTTTTTACGCCGTTTTGACTCCGGCTAGCTGCCGCTCGATGGCTTTTGCCGACTGCCATATCTCTTCCATCCGCTCCAGCGAGGCGCCTTCCAGCGTCTCGCCCTCAGCCTCGAGCGTTGTTTCGATATGATGGAAGCGGCGGCGGAACTTGGTGTTCGTGCCGCGCAGGGCCTGCTCCGGATCGGCCTTCACATGCCGGCCGATATTGACGACGGCGAAGATCAGGTCGCCGAGTTCGTCGCTGACCTTGCCCTTGTCGCCGCTCGCAAGCGCTGCCCGCAATTCGCCGATCTCCTCCTCGATCTTGTCGAGGATCGGCTCCGGCGCCGACCAGTCGAAACCGACCTTGGCGGCCCGTTCCTGCAGTTTCAAGGCTTCTGTGAGGGCAGGGCACGTTCGCTGCACCGAGCCCAGGAAGCCGGCCTTGAAATCTTCGGTGATGCCGCTCTTCGCCCGCCGTTCGGCTCGTTCGCGCTTCTCCTCGGCCTTGATCCGGTCCCACTGCAGCGTCACTGCATCCTCGGTCTTGGCATCGGAGACAGCAAAGACATGCGGATGGCGGCGGATCATCTTGCGGGTGATGGCATGCACGACATCACCGAAGGAAAACGCTCCCGCCTCCTCGGCGATCCGCGCATGGAAAACGACCTGCAGCAGCAGATCGCCGAGCTCGTCGCAGAGATCGTCCGTATCCTTGCGTTCGATCGCATCCGCGACCTCATAGGCCTCTTCGATCGTATAGGGCTTGATGGTCTCAAAGGTCTGAACGATGTCCCAGGGGCAGCCGCTCTCGGGATTTCGCAGCGCCGCCATGATGTCGATCAGGCTGTTTATGTCTCGCGATGCTTCCATCGTTGCCTCGGTTTTGTTCTGTTAATTCAGCGGGATGTCGTTGCTGTTCTTCGATGCCTGGTAGTTGTCGGAGAGACCGGCATAGGTCTGCTTGATGCGCGCCGTCCGGTCCTTCAGCTCGGCCTTACGCGGATCGGCTTCCGTCTCCACGAGGTCGGAAATGGCAAAGCTGTTCCAGAATGCATTTTGGCGGCGATAGCCACCCGGCTCCAGGCCGAAGACTTCCTTCAGGATCTTGAGATCGTGCGGGATCGCGAAGGCGTCACGGGAATCCTCATGGCTGAAGAAGTAGTAGAAATTGTCGAAGCCGGCCCAGGTAATCGCCGACATGCACATGGTGCACGGCTCGTGGGTGGACAGGAAGATCAGGTCCTTGGTCGCGGGCTTTTCGCCGAGTTCATAAAAGCGCTTGAGGGTATGAACCTCGCCATGCCACAGCGGGTTCTCCAATTCATTGTTGGTTTCCGCGATGACGAGCGAAAGGTCCGATTTGCGCAGGATAGCGGCGCCGAAGACCTTATTGCCGGCGGCCACGCCCTTGCTGGTCAGGGGCAGGATGTCGTGCTCCACGACATCGAGAAGGCGGGCTGCGATGCTGTTGTCGGCCAAGGATCTGCTCCGGAGTTTTGAGCTAGTCTATCGGGATTGCGCAAGCGGCGGAATGCGCAAATGACGTATGGACCAGGTTTGTCACAGGCAATAAAATCGCCGCAGGCGGTAGTCAATCCTAAAAGTCTATAGATTTCCTATGTTTACCCAGATCTGCTCGTCTGGTGAGTTTTGCTCAAATCCTTGTCATGTCGAGCAAAAGAATACGCGCACGCATGGGCATTAGAATTTCTGTTTCTTCAATCTCTTGGCAGCAGGGGCGATATTCGCCAAATCTCGAAGTGGAATAATGATGCCTCCCAGGACTGAACAGCTTTCGGTGTTTCCCGCCTTCTTCCGC
Source organism: Rhizobium aureum (assembly GCF_030182495.1). Lineage (NCBI taxonomy): Bacteria > Pseudomonadati > Pseudomonadota > Alphaproteobacteria > Hyphomicrobiales > Rhizobiaceae > Rhizobium > Rhizobium aureum. Next base: position 366,451 of record NZ_JAQJCI010000004.1, read on the forward strand.
GTGGAGGGAAGGGTAGCGGCTGTTTTCGGCAATGGCGACGAAGCCTTCGCCAAGGTACGGCTGCTCCTGAACACGCAGGCCCGGATCGTCGCCTGTGCTCCGGCGCCCGAAGCTGACTATCATGCCTTCCTGATCGCCAACCGCATCGAAACCGTACGCGACGATTTCTCACCCGATCAGGTCAAGGGGGCGACCTTGGTCTTTGCCGCCACCGGCGATGCCGCAGCGGATCGCGCGATCGTCGATGCTGCCCGCGCCGAGCGAATTCCGGCAAACGCCGTCGACCAGCCTGACTATTGCGATTTCTATACACCGGCGCTGGTCAATCGCGCTCCCGTGGCCGTTGCCATCGGCACCGAAGGTGCCGGTCCGGTGCTGGCACAGATGATCCGCGCCCAGATCGACCAGATGTTGTCGCCGTCGCTCGGCAAGCTTGCCGAGCTTGCGACGCGCTACCGCAAGCCGGTCGAGCGCCTTGTTGCGCGCGGCGTTGCGCGTCGCGTCTTCTGGCGGCAGTTCTTCTCCGAATCCGTTGCTGACGCCGTCAATGCCGGTCATATCTTGCAGGCGGAGCAGGCAGCCGATGAGCTGCTGCAGTCGTCGCGCGACGTCGAGGGCCGCATCTGGCTGGTCGGCGCCGGCCCCGGCGCGGAAGATCTGCTGACACTGCGCGCACAGCGCGTCATGATGGAAGCCGATGTCATCGTCTATGATGCGCTGGTGCCGCAGGTGATCGTCGATATGGGCCGCCGCGATGCCGAGCGCCTGTCGGTCGGCAAGCGCAAGGGATGCCACAGCAAGTCGCAGGAAGAGATCAACGATCTGCTGGTGCAGCTCGGTCGTGAAGGCAAGCGTGTGGTGCGGTTGAAGTCGGGCGATCCGCTGGTTTACGGCCGCGCCGGCGAGGAAATGGCGGCTCTGCGCGCCGCCGGTATCGGCTATGAAATCGTTCCGGGCATCACCTCGGCCTTTGCCGCCGCTGCCGATTTCGAGTTGCCGCTGACGCTGCGCGGCGTTGCTTCATCGCTGGTCTTCACGACAGGTCACGATCTCACAGGCGATGTGCTGCCCGATTGGGCGAGCTTGGCCGTATCCGGCGCCACGATTGCGGTGTATATGGGGCGCACGGTTGCCGCTTCCGTCGCCGGCCGCCTGATGCAGGCCGGCCTGCCGCCGGAGACGACCGTTGCCATTATCGAGAATGCGAGTCGGCGCGATCGCCGCCTGATGCATGGCGTTCTGCGGGATCTGCCGGATCTCGAGCACCTCGACGAGTTGAACGGGCCTGTCATGGTTATCATCGGCGATGCCGTCGCCGGTGCGAATTTTGAGCAATCCGAGCCGCTGGTCCGTCGCGAGACCGCTGCTCAAGACTATGCAAGGAACTGATTGATGGTCGACAAGGTTCTGACCGCAAACCGGCTTACCGATGGCGTCGCCGTCTGGCTGAACGCAAATGGTGAATGGGTGACATCGCTGCAGGAGGCGCTGGTCGCTCGTCATGCCGAAGCGGAAGCCGCACTGGAAGCGATCGGCAAGCAGGCCTATGCTGACAACAAGGTCGTCGACGTCAATCTCATCGACGTGCAGGAAACGGACGGCAAGCTTTGGCCGCTGCGCCTGCGCGAGCGCATCCGCGCCGAAGGCCCCACCATGGAATATGCGCCGGGCTATGCCGCGGCCGATCCCGATTTCATTGCAGTCTGAGAAGTCCCGAGGAAGTCATGTATCGTTACGATGAATTCGACCACGCCTTTGTTGCGGAACGGGTTGCCCAGTTTCGCGATCAGGTGCAGCGACGTCTGTCGGGTGAGCTTTCGGAAGATGCCTTCAAGCCGCTGCGCCTGATGAACGGCGTCTATCTGCAGCTGCATGCCTATATGCTGCGCATCGCCATTCCATACGGCACGCTGAGCTCGCGCCAGATGCGCATGCTCGCCCATGTCGCCCGCACCTATGACCGCGGCTATGGCCACTTCACCACGCGTCAGAACCTGCAGTTCAACTGGCCGAAGCTTTCTGAGATGCCGGACGCGCTTGCTGATCTCGCTTCAGTCGAGATGCACGCCATCCAGACCTCGGGTAATTGCATTCGCAACGTGACCGCCGACCATTTCGCCGGCGCTGCGGCGGACGAAGTCGCCGATCCAAGGCCTTATGCCGAAATCCTGCGCCAATGGTCCTCCGTTCATCCGGAGTTCTCCTTCCTGCCGCGCAAGTTCAAGATCGCCGTCACCGGCGCCGAGCGCGACCGCGCCGCGATACAGGTGCATGATATCGGCCTGCATCTGAAGAAGAACGACAAGGGCGAGATCGGCTTTGCCGTTTACGTCGGCGGCGGGCAGGGGCGCACGCCGCTGGTTGCCAAGCTGATCCGTGACTTCCTGCCGGAAGAGGATCTCCTGTCCTATACGACGGCGATCATGCGCGTTTACAATCTGCATGGCCGCCGCGACAACAAGTATAAGGCCCGTATCAAAATCCTCGTGCATGAAACCGGCGCCGAAGAACTGGCGCGTCAGGTCGAGGCCGAGTTCGACAAACTGCGAGACACTGAACTGAAGCTGCCGGAAGCCGACGTTCAGGCGATTTCAGCCTATTTCGCACCGCCGGCGCTGCCGGAGCGCCCCGAAGGCTGGGAAAGCCTGGCACGCTGGAAGAAGGCCGATCCGGCTTTTGCGCGCTGGGTGCAGCAGAATGTGCAGCCGCACAAGAACCCCGATTACGGCATGGTGACAATCTCGCTGAAGCCGATCGGCGGCATTCCGGGCGACGCCTCGGACGCGCAGATGGAAGCCGTGGCCAATATTGCCGAGGAATATGCCTTCGACGAGATCCGCGTCAGCCATGAGCAGAACCTCATCCTGCCGCATGTGGCGCTGGCCGACCTCGAAGCGGTTTATCGCGGTCTGGTGGCCAACGGCCTCGAAACGGCGAATGCCGGCCTGATCACGGATATCATCGCCTGTCCTGGCCTCGACTATTGCGCGCTTGCCAATGCGCGTTCCATTCCGGTTGCGCAGGAAATCTCCACGCGTTTCGGTTCGGCCGAGCGTCAGGCCGAGATCGGTGAGCTGAAGATCAAGATTTCCGGCTGCATCAATGCCTGCGGCCATCACCATGTCGGTCATATCGGCCTGCTCGGCGTAGAGAAGAAGGGTGCGGAACTCTATCAGATCACGCTCGGCGGCTCCGGCGACGAGAATACCTCGATCGGCGAGATCATCGGCCGCGGCTTCGAGCCCGATAAGGTGACCGACGCCATCGAGACCATTGTCGATACCTATCTCGGCCTTCGTCTGGATCCTTCCGAAACATTCCTCGCCGCCTACCGACGCGTCGGGCCGCAGCCGTTCAAGACAGCACTCTACGGCGCGTCCTCGTCGGCAGCGGAAGCGGCGTAAGGAGATCGACCATGACAAAGATCTGGCGTGAAACAGGCTTCGTGGACAATGATCAATGGGTCATCGAGACCGACGAGGTCAAGGCGACCGAGACGCAGAAACCTCTGCTTAGTCTTGATGCACTGATCGCGAAGGCGGAAGAGAGCAACGAAGCCGGCCTCGGCGTTCTCATCAAGCCGGCAGACGATGTGACCCGGCTGCAGCCCTATCTGGACCGTCTCGATATCGTCGCAGTCGCGTTTCCGGCATTCAACGATGGTCGTGCCTTCAGCCACGCCTCATTGCTGCGCCAGCGCCTCGGCTATGCCAATGAGCTGCGTGCTGTCGGCGACGTATTGATCGACCAGATACCGTTGATGCTGCGCGTCGGCATCGATAGTTTCGCAGTGACCAACGAGACGGCGCTGAAGCGCCTGTCGGAGAACCGATTGCCGGGTATTCCGCATTACTATCAGCCGACCGCGCGGAAGGCTGAGGGCGGGCAGGCCTATAGCTGGCGGCGATTGCCGGCAAAATCGGCCTGATGTCGAAAGGCCTGCGTTTGCGGCAATTTGACGGGGTCGGATTGCCGTATTCAAGCCTTTTGAACGATGTAGTATCGGCAATCTGGAAACTTGACTGAAACACGCATATTTCAGTCCTATGCTGCCTGATGGAATGGAATGCCTTTCAAAACCGGCTATATTGTTATATCAGCGTCGCGAAATGAGCCTGCCAGGGAATATGTGACCAGGAAAACGCGTAAGACTAATACGGGATTCGAGACAGAATGAACGCCCCCGCAAAGACAGATGAATTTGCTTCAGCCGTACCCGCCGGCGTCTTCGCCGAGAAGGTGCTGAGCGTCACGCATTATACCGACCGGCTCTTTCGCTTCACTATGACCCGGCCGCAAGGCTTCCGCTTCCGCTCCGGCGAATTCGCCATGATTGGGCTGATGGTCGATGGCAAACCGCTCTATCGCGCCTATTCGATCGCGAGCCCCGCCTGGGCCGACGAGCTCGAATTCTTCTCCATCAAGGTGCCGGATGGTCCGCTGACCTCGCACCTGCAGAACATCAAGCCCGGCGACGAAGTGTTGATGCGCAAGAAGCCGACGGGCACGCTGGTTCTGGATGCGCTGACCCCCGGCCGGCGGCTCTACATGTTCTCGACCGGCACCGGCATTGCGCCGTTTGCAAGTCTTATCCGCGATCCGGAAACCTATGAGAAGTTCGAGGAGGTCATCCTCACCCACACGACGCGCGATGTCGCCGAGCTGAAATACGGCTTCGACCTCGTCGAGGAAATCCGCAACGACGAAATCCTGAGCGAAGTCGTCGGTGACAAGCTGCGCCACTATGCGACTGTCACTCGTGAGGAATTCCCCTTCAAGGGCCGCATCACCGATCTCATCGAAAACGGCAAGCTTTTCAGCGATCTGGGCGTGCCTCCGCTTGATCCCGCGATCGATCGCGGCATGATCTGCGGTTCTTCCGCCATGCTGAAGGACACCAAGGGTCTGCTCGAAAAAGCCGGCCTGAACGAAGGTGCCAACAACAAGCCGGCCGAGTTCGTCATCGAACGCGCCTTCGTCGGCTAGGCGAATTGCCGACATGTGGACGCAGAGGCGGTTTCGACAACGAAGCCGCCTTTTTCATGGGCTGCTGAGATAGCCGATGAGCGAGGCCATGGCGGCGCGTGCGTGATCTGCATCGCCGTTTCGGATCGCGTCTATTGCCTGAACATGCATGGCTGTCGCTCGGCCCATCTGGTCATGCGCTCCCGTGGAGTACCAAAGCCTGCGCGCATGCGTCTGCACTGGTCCGAGCGCTGCCGTAATGAAATTGTTGGGGCAGGCGGCTTCCAGAATCTCATCGAACGTCTTGTCGGTGGCGAAAAATCCGGGCAGGTCGCCTGTAACGGCACACTCCGTCATCAGACGAGCGCATTCCCCCAACTGCTCACGCTGCTGCGGATCTGCATGGGTGGCAACGAGCGCGGCCGCGATCGGCTCCAGTTCGCGCCGGACCTGCATGACGAATTGATGGTCCTCGGGGCGGATCTCCGCAATCTGCAGGCCGACGCGGGGCCGCACATGGATCAGCCCCTGCCAGGCGAGCTTCTGAATCGCTTCGCGCACTGGAGTTCGCCCGTGGCCAGCCATCTCGATCAGTTGTTTCTCGGTGACGAGGGCGCCTGGCGTCAGCTCGAGCGTCACGATCGAGTATTCGAGCGTGAGATAGGCGAGGTGGCTAAGCGAATTCTGCATTCGAGACGGTTTCCGGCATGTGCATGGACGGCACAGAGTGTCATCTGGCATCATCGAAGGCAATCGATAGCGATATATCAGTATCGCAGTCGGCCGGCCTTCTTTACGTCCATGTATTTCAATGATTCCGGACCGCCTTGAGAAAATCGACGGTCCGGCGGCAATTTACGCCTGACGGAAAGAGCCGCGCATCATTGGCCTATTGCCGTGGAAAGGCTCGGCGGCTTCCGTTTGGCTGCCATGAGCAGATCCAGCTCCGTCGACGAGGGTCCGAACTTATAGAAGAGGCGCTTTGCTTCCGCGTCGTCGAGACGATATTTCCGCGCAAATTCAGCAATGCTGTAAGGGCGGCCTCGGATGACTCTTCGCGTGGTTGTCCGATTGGCGTTTTCCGTCATGTTTCCAACCTCCTTTCGGTTCCATTCTGGTAGATAGCGCCAAGCGGGAGGTTGGAAAGGCCTTGAAGTGCATTGTGATCGTGCACATCGGCTCTCTCGGGTCTCATATTCGGATTTTTATATGTCGTGGCAACCCGCCGCGCATGCCGACACCGTTCATGCAACAAAAAGGGAAGGCGAGAATATCTCGCCTTCCCTTTTCCTCTTCCCGATTCGGGCGCTTCCCGCCCGATATATGGTTATCGCCTGATCAGTCGGCCGACGAAAATCAGGATGCAGGCGCCGATGAAGCCCGTGACCAGATAATTTAGCCACACATGGAACGGCAGAGCGATGCCGAGGGCACGGAACAGCCAGCTGGCGACGAGCGCGCCAACGATGCCGAGGATGATGTTCATGATGATGCCGGTGTTGCTCTTCATGATCATCTCGGCGAACCAGCCAGCCAAACCGCCGATGATAATTGCTGCAATCCAACCTACGTTTGCGTCTTCCATAAAAGAACCTCCTGAGGGCCCGACAGGTTGTCAACAGTAACCGATATACACCAAAAACGATTCGCACCCCAACTGTTGCCGATTGCAGGCTGATGGAACCGATCTTTGCAACCCTGATTATTAGCGAAAATTGTTACCGTTGTTTGCGCCCGATGAGAATCGGCTGCCTTGCCGAGGGCAATCGGTTTGTCAGCTTCATGCACTATGATCTCGGATATATCGACTTGGAGCAGAGGACCTTGCAAACTATCGACAACCCGTTCGGCACGAGGTTGTCACCCATGTCTTAGGGACAATCTGTTACCTATGTCTTCGGTATGGACAAAAAATCCGCTGGTGAGAGCGATGGGATTCGAACCCATGACCTACTGATTAAAAGTCAGTTGCTCTACCGACTGAGCTACGCTCTCCCTTTCCGCAGGCAGATACTGCCTCGGCTGGAAGTGCGCGGAACATATGCAGACGCCCTATTGCGGTCAACCCATAAAATAGCAGTTGTCATGCCTCGAAGATGCTTTTCCTCGTCTCCTTGTGGCGAAATGGGCAGGCGTGACGGAAAAATCCTTTCTTGTGAGATTGTATAACGCACAGGTTGTTGATGTCGGTTGTATCAAAATGGCTGGTGAAGGCTCTCGATTGGGTAGTAAGGTGCCCTGATCAAAAAGATGGCTGGTAAAGACGACGGGCGAATAATGGAATTCGTGGCAGATCTGCCCTTATGGGAAATCTACGCAATCGTTTGCGGGCTGCTGGGTTCCCTCGGGATCCTATTAGGGCTGATCGCCGGAAAGAGGTTTGGGATTGCATTGAGGGTATTGCCGCTGGTTGGCGTCGCGATCACGACGCCGGTGACAGAGCATTTTGTGATTCCCTATCTCACGGAGCGCTACCCCGTAATCTTCGCCAACAAGGACCTGCCCAGAAAGGTCGATCAGAAAACCACTTTGACGAAGATAGATTTTACTGACCAGATCTACAGCTATTTCTACGATGTGGATGATGATGAGGAGGATTTCGATCCTCCTCTCGTCAAATCCGCCCAGCTTGCCGACTTGTGCAACTTCCTCCTGCCGAAATTCAGCTCCGGCGAAGCTTTGCTGGCAAATTACATCTATCAGCTGAAGGGTCGGGATTACTCGTTTTCGGTCGACAGCCGCGACTGCTCGTGAGGCTTGGATAGGCGGTCCTGCTTAAGATCGCCTCTGCAGGATGATTCGCGCGGGCAAACCGGCCTGCACCTATGCGATTGCCGAGAGCGCCGCGATCGCAACCGCCGTCCGGCCGCCGAAGATTGGCAGCAATATCAACATGACAAGTCGGGCGAACTTCTTCCTTTCGATCGCCGTCATGATCAGCTCCTCACCTGGCAACGACGTTTAAACGCTGAAATTCATAATTCGTCTCGTATCAACTGTCGTATTTTTATATTAAATGTCGCTAAAAGTATGACGCCTTGTTGTTTCGGCGTCCTTAAAGCCGCGCCGACCGCGGATTGGACAATCGTCGGACAGCGATATCCCCAGCCTCCTTGGAACGGAATCGAATCGACCGAGTTTCCCTTCCGACAAAGAGGAGACGTATGTTGGCAAACGATCGATCGCATGATCCGCAGGACGGAAACGAAGAGAAGCAGGCGCTGGCGAAGATTCAGCACAGCAAGGCACATGATTCGGTTCGGGTGTCGAAGAATAGGGACAAGGCCAAGGTTGTTGCCGATCCTCGCAACAGGCTCGCCGATGGTAAGGTCGATCCGGCGACGAGAGAACTCAAGCCGAAGACGGAGTGATCCTCGGCGGGTCATGGCTCCGGTCGCATCCGACTGGCCGGTTTCTGCTCCGTCCATTGATTCGACCGGACAGGAAAGGGCTTCAATTTCAGTGGTTTCCGCTGTTTGTCTCGTCGGTTGCAAACATTGCCGCCGCCATGGCAGCCAGACGTGCTGTTTTCCTGTGCCGCATCTCTCCGGCTTATGGTGCGAGGTGAAGACCCTATCGCAACGATCAACTCTACCGCCACTTCAACGGCAAAGTTGATCGTTGCGTAAGACGTATTTGGCCTTAGACCTTACCGCCGTTCTTCTTGCAGTCGCTGCGGAATTTGGCGCGTGCCTTTCCATGCAGACCCTTGGCATCGGCCTGGGTCGAACATGCCTTGGACACGGCAGTCTGAGCCGGCTTCATTGCTTTCGGCTTGGTCGTGGTGGTCGTCGAAGGCGTCGACATCGTTGCACTGGGGGTCGTCGTAGTCGTGGTGCTGGGGGTCGTCGCGGTTTGGGCCATGGCGCTGACGCTGAAGAGTGCGACAAAGGCTGTAGTCGTGAACATAGTAGCAATTCGCATGGGGCTTTCCTCCGTTAAATAGCTGAGATGGAATATGCGTTGTTCTACGAACCATGGCAGCTTGGACCCCGAATTGGGCGAAAAGTGAATTCTTTCATCCGCTTCCTCTGCGGCGTTTGGTCGCGTCTGTGGAAACGGATTGGCAGCCTGTGCTGGGCGCAGCAATCGTTCGTCTCCAAGGCTGTACCGGGACTGCCCGCGAAAAGGTGATTGGCTTTCGGTCGTCTGCAACGCTAGGAAGGGACCGGAATGACATAGCCGGAGTCCATCGTGTCGCTCGCCGATATCTCGCTTCTGAGTGCATTGCTCGCCGGAGCGCTTTCGTTTCTTTCGCCCTGCGTGCTGCCGCTCGTACCGCCTTATCTCTGCTACATGGCGGGAATTTCGGTCGAGCAGTTTCGTGGCGGCGGCGCGGCTGCCGTAGCGGCGCCGAACATTCGCGGCAATGTCCTGATGTCGGCGCTCTTTTTCACCTTAGGATTTGCCACGGTATTCGTCGCGCTCGGAGCCGGCGCCTCTTCCATCGGGCTGCTGCTGCGCCAGCACCTGGATATCCTCGCCAAGATCGGCGGTCTCATCATCGTCATCATGGGCATGAATTTTCTCGGCGTCTTTCGTATCGGCCTTCTGGCCCGCGAGGCACGCTTCCAGAGCGGCGGCAAACCGGCGACGCTGACGGGTGCCTACATTATGGGCCTTGCCTTCGCCTTTGGCTGGACGCCTTGCATCGGCCCTGTGCTGGGCGCCATTCTCGGCATTGCTGCATCGCGTGAGACGGTCGGCGCCGGTGCGGGCCTGCTCGCCGTCTATTCGCTCGGCCTTGCCATTCCCTTCTGGATCGCCGCCGGCTTTTCCGGGGCCTTCATGAGCTTTCTCTCCCGCTTTCGCCGCCATCTCGGTACGGTCGAGAAGATCATGGGCGGGCTTCTGGTGCTCACCGGTCTCGCCTTCATTTTCGGCTATGTGAGCGACATGGCGATCTGGTTTCAGCAGACCTTTCCAATCCTGATGAAAATCGGCTAATCCGGGCGACACCTTTCGCCTTCATTTTCCCCGGCAAACGGAACATGCCCGATGGCTGACCCCCATGGCTGATATTGTTGGTCTGCTGCTGCCATTCTTCGGCCTGATCCTGATCGGTTACGTCGTCACACGCGTTACGAAGCAGCCGGCGGAGGCACTCGGCTGGCTGAATACCTTCATCATCTATGCCGCATTGCCGGCGCTGTTCTTCAAGCTCGTATCCCAGACGCCGATCGAACAGCTGACGCGGATCGACTTCATCGCCGCCGATATCGCCGCGACCTATTCGATTTTCCTGCTGCTGTTTCTGATCGGCCGTTTCCTGCGCCGCAATTCACTTGCCGACTGCACGATCCAGGCTTTCGCCGGCGCCTATGGCAATATCGGCTATATGGGGCCAGGGCTCGCACTTCTGGCGCTGGGCGAAAGGGCCGCCGTTCCCGTAGCGCTGATCGTTTGCTTCGAAAACGCCCTGCATTTCATCGTCGCGCCCGCGCTGATGGCGCTGGAAGGTGAAGACAAGCGATCCCCATTGCGGCTTGCCGCGGATATTGCCGGCAAGGTGCTGCTGCACCCCTTCATCCTGTCGACCGCGCTTGGTTTCGTCGTGGCGGCGTTTTCGCTCCATCAGCCCGTCGCCTTCGAGCGATTTGTCAATTATCTCGCGCAAGCTGCTGCGCCTTGTGCGCTATTTGCCATGGGCGTGACGCTTGCATTGCGGCCGCTGAAATGGATTCCAGTCGAGATCGGCTATATCGTGCCGGTGAAGCTCATCCTGCATCCGTTTGTCGTCTATATCGTTCTGCAGGCCGTCGGCGGATTCGATCCGATCTGGATCGAGGCGGCGGTCCTTTTGGCGGCACTGCCGACGGCAACGAATGTCTTCGTCATCGGCCAGCAATACGGCGTCTGGCAGGAGCGGGCATCCGCCACCATCCTGATCACCACGGCCTGTTCCGTGGTGACGGTTTCCGTCGTTCTCTATTTGATAAAGTCGGGCGCCTTACCGGCGCAGCTTTTCCCGTAGCAGCGACGGAAAATTGCGCAGGCTTCCGCCGGGTTCGATGCCCTCGCGCATGACGATGTTGCGGAGCGGTGCAATGGCCGAAAGCACATGCAGGCCCGCGGCGCGCAACATCTGCACAGGCAGGAAGTCCGACAGAAGCGAGCGATTGAGGAGGTCGACGCTTGCTGTCCGGGTGACGATATCGGCGCGTCTCTTGCGGTCGAAACTGTTGCCCGATGTCGCCGGGATCGGCTGGTCGGCGCGCGAGCAAAGAATATCCGACAACGCCAATATATCGCGAAGACTGAGATTGAGCCCCTGGGCGCCGATCGGCGGAAAGACATGCGCGGCTTCGCCGATCAGCGCGGCGCGGCCCTTGCCGAAACGATAGGCCGTCATGCCGGAAAGCGGCCAGACCTGCACGCTGTCCTCGATCGTGACCTGGCCAAGCATCGATTGCATTCGCTCCTCGACCAGGCGGCCGAGCTCCTCGAGCGACTTTTCGGCATTGGCCGCCGCTTCCGACGGCTTCTGCACCCAGACAAGGCTCGAACGCCGGCCGGGCAGAGGCACCTGCGTGAAGGGGCCGCTTTCCGTGTGAAATTCCGTAGAGATGTTCTGATGCGGCAGACTATGCGCGAAGTTCAGCACCATTGCCGATTGTGGATAAGACCAGCCCTTGGTTTTGATTCCGAGCATCTCTCGCACCATCGAATTGCGGCCATCCGCGCCGATGACGAAGGCGGCTTCGATCGAATCGCCGTTGTCGATGACGACCGTGACGCCGTCATCGCGGAAGGTGATTTCGGAAGCGGTGGCTTCGGTGCGGCTGATATTGCCTTCCGCTTCGATGGCTTGGCTGAGATTGTCGAGCAAGACGGCATTCGGAATATTGTAGCCGAAGGCGTCCAGTCCGATCTCGGACGATCGGAACGAGACGGTCGGCGCACGCAGCAGCCGCGAAGTGCCGTCGACGATGCGCATCGTGGTCAGCGGTGCCGCCGAAGACGCTACCCTTTCCCATAGCGTCAAGCGCTCCAGAAGGCGGATCGATTGGTCCATTAGCGCCGTCGTCCGCTTGTCGGCCTTGTTGTGCGGCGCGGCGACAAGGGCGACGGATCTTCCGCCGCGCGCGAGCGCGAACGCCGTGATCATGCCGGCGAGTCCACCGCCGATAACGGCCACTTCAATCTGCTTCATATCGATGCCTCAATTGCCTTTGGTTCTGAAAATAAGCGCTTAGCCTGTTGAAATCCATGGGATGAAACATCGCAATGGGTGAAAATGACAGTAAGTAGCGCTAGCGTGCCGGGATCGACGCTTTTGTGCTGGCGGTGCAAGCCAAAGGATGCATATTAGCGAGAAAAAAACCGCCTGCTGGGGCAGGCGCATAAGCAGGCGAGTCACGGGGCGGATGAAAATCTTCAATTACAAGCGGGTGCCTTACGCGGAGATGCGTGCTTTCTCCGTTCATATACTGACGGCATCCGGATCGTTTCTCGCCTTTCTCGGCGTCGTCGCGGCGTCGGAACATCGCTTCGTGGATATGTTCTGGTGGCTTGGTCTGGCACTGCTTGTCGACGGCATCGACGGACCGATCGCGCGCAAGGTTCGCGTCAAGGAAGTGCTGCCAAACTGGTCCGGCGACACGCTCGACAACATCATCGATTACGTCACCTACGTGCTCCTGCCGGCCTTCGCGCTCTATGAGAGCGGCATGATCGGCGAGCCATGGTCGTTTGTCGCAGCCGGGATGATCGTGGTTTCCAGTGCCATCTATTACGCCGATACCGGCATGAAGACGGACGAATATTTCTTCTCCGGCTTTCCGGTCGTCTGGAACATGGTGATCTTCACGCTCTTCGTCATCGACGCCAGTGCGACGACAGCCATGATCCTCGTCGGCGTTTCTGTCGTCCTGACCTTCCTGCCGATCAATTTTCTGCATCCCGTGCGCGTCAAGCGCTTGCGGCCGCTGAACCTTGGCATATTTCTCTTCTGGTCGGCGCTTGGCATCTATTCGCTGCTGATGCATTTCGTCATGCCGCAATGGGCCGTTGTCCTCTTCATCATCAGTGGCATCTATCTTTATTGCATCGGCGCCGTGCTGCAGTTTTTCCCGTCCCTCGGACGTCAATGAGGATTGCGCATCATGAAGAAGACCAAGGTTATCCGAATCCATGAAAATGGCGGTCCTGACGTCATGAAGCTGGAGGAGGTGGACCTGCCGCCTCCGGGTGCGGGTGAGGTGCAGATCCGCCACGCCGCAATCGGCCTTAACTTTATCGACGTCTATTTTCGTTCCGGTCTCTACAAGGCGCCCTATTTTCCTCTGCCGCTCGGCAAGGAAGCCGCAGGCACGATCACTGAAGTCGGGCCTGGGGTGAGCGATTTTGCCGTGGGCGATCGCGTCGCCTATGTCGGCAGCGACGGCGCCTACAGCGTCGAGCGCAATATCGAGACGCGCCATCTGGTGAAAGTGCCTGACGATATCCCGCTCAAAACCGCCGCATCGATGATGCTGAAGGGAATGACGGCCGAATATCTGCTGAACCGTACTTTCAAGGTCGGTCCCGGAACGACGCTGTTGTTTCATGCGGCTGCAGGCGGTGTTGGCCTGATTGCCGGCCAATGGGCCAAGGCGCTGGGAGCCGGTACCGTCATCGGCACCGCCGGTTCCGCCGAAAAGGTCGAACTGGCGCTGGCGCATGGCTATGACCACGTCATCGACTACAGCAAGGAGAATTTCGCCGATCGCGTCCGCGAGATTACCGGGGGCAAGGGTGTCGATGTCGTCTACGATTCGGTTGGCAAGGACACGTTTCCGCAGTCGCTCGACTGCCTGCAGCCGCGCGGCATGTGGGTCACCTTCGGCCAGTCTTCCGGCCCGATCGAGAACTTCAATCTCGCCATCCTCAATCAAAAGGGCTCGCTTTTCGCCACGCGACCGAGCCTCTTTGCCTATGTCGGTACACCTGAGGAGTTGAGAGCCAGTGCAAAGGCGTTATTTGCTGTTGTGCAAAGCAGCAAAGTGCGTATCAATATTCATCAGACTTATCCGTTGGGCGATGCTGGGCGCGCGCACGCGGATCTGGAAGCCAGGAAAACGAGTGGAACTACACTACTGATCCCATAGATCCGTAAAGGACAGGTCGGTGGGAAGGAAATGAGGGGAACGTGTCGTCATCCGATGCGCCGGCAACCGGCGCGCTATTGTCGGTTCGCAAACTGACGAAAATGTTCGGCAGTTTTACTGCTTGCAACGAAATCGATCTTGAAATCCAGCCGGGAGAAATTCACGCTCTCCTCGGGGAGAACGGCGCAGGCAAATCCACGCTCGTCAAGATGCTGTTCGGCGTGCTCGAACCGTCTCATGGCGAGATTATCTGGCAGGGACAGCCCGTTTCGATCGATGCGCCGGGTACTGCGCGCAAGCTCGGGATCGGCATGGTATTCCAGCATTTTTCCCTGTTCGAGGCGTTGACCGTCGCGGAAAATATAGCGCTCTCGCTCGACAGCAATATCCCGCTCGCAAAAATTTCCGAGGAGGCTGCAAAGCTTTCGCATGCCTATGGCCTGCCGCTCGATCCGAATGCGCATGTCGCCGATCTTTCGGTCGGCGAACGCCAGCGCATCGAGATCGTTCGCGCGCTTCTGCAGAATCCGAAGCTGATCATTCTCGATGAGCCAACCTCTGTTTTGACACCGCAGGAAGCCGATCGCCTCTTCGAGACCCTGTTTAAGCTGAGAGACGAGGGACGCTCGGTGCTTTACATCAGCCATCGGCTGGAGGAAGTGCAGCGCATCTGTTCGCGCGCCACTGTCCTGCGCCACGGTAAAGTTACGGGCGCCTGCGACCCGCGGCAGGAAACGACGGGCTCGCTCGCCCGTATGATGGTCGGCAGTGATGTCGCGAGCGTGCATCACGAAGGTCTGGACAAGAAAGGGGATATCCTCTTGGAAGTCGCCGGCCTTTCGGCGCCCGCGCGAACTCCTTTTGCCATGTCGCTGAAGGATGTTGCCCTGCGTGTACGTGCGGGCGAGGTGTTGGCGATTGCCGGAGTCGCCGGAAACGGCCAGGGCGAGCTGTTCGATGTCATTTCAGGTGAATACACCGTTGCATCGGATGATCTCGTCCAGTTGCGCGGCAAGGCGGTGGGAGGCAAGGGCATCAATGCGCGCCGGCTGCTGGGCGCTGGTTTTGTGCCGGAAGAACGCCATGGCCACGCGGCCGTATCGGCATTGAAACTCTCCGACAATCTCGTGCTCGCCAGGCATCAGTCGGACCGCAAGTCGTTTCTGGGTGGTGGCTTCTTCAACGTCATCAGGCATGGCGCGGTCAAGCAGGCGACGAAGCGGATCTGCGAGGCGATGGATGTGCGCAAAAGCGGCGAGGATCCCGCCGCCGGCGCGCTTTCCGGCGGCAATCTGCAGAAATTTATCGTCGGCCGCGAGCTGGATCGTCAGCCGAGCGTGCTCGTTGTCAATCAGCCGACCTGGGGCGTGGATGCCGGCGCTGCCAGCCGCATCCGCCAGGCACTGGTCGATCTCGCCCGCGACGGTTCGGCCGTGCTCGTCATCAGCCAGGACCTGGATGAGATTTTCGAAATCGCGACCGATATCGCCGTCATCTCGGAAGGGCGGCTGTCGCCATCCTATCCGGCAGGTGAGCTGACCCGCGAAAAGATCGGCCTGCTGATGGGCGGGCTGCATGAATCGAAGACGCATTCGGAGCCTGCCCATGCGCATTGAACTCGAAAAGCGCCCGCAGGTCTCGAAGCTGTTCGGCTTCCTGTCGCCGTTGCTTGCCCTCGTCCTGGCGCTGATCGCCGGCACCATCATGTTCGCCGTCATGGGCAAGGATCCCGTCGAGGCGCTCAATGCCTTCTTCGTCGAGCCTCTGCTGGAAGTATGGTCGCTGCACGAACTGGCGATCAAGGCTGGGCCATTGATCCTGATCGCAGTCGGCCTGTGCCTCTGCTACCGTTCCAACAATTGGAATATCGGTGCCGAGGGCCAGTTTACCATGGGTGCAGTCGCTGGATCGTTCATCCCGATCGTCTTCACCGATTGGCACTCGCCGTCGATCCTGCCTCTGATGCTGCTCGCCGGCGCTATCGGCGGTGCGCTCTATGCCGCCATTCCGGCGCTGCTGAAGGCGCATTTCAATACCAATGAGATCCTGACGAGCCTGATGCTGGTCTATATCGCGCAGCTCTTCCTGGATTGGCTGTCGCGCGGGCCATGGCGCGATCCTCAAGGCCATAATTTTCCGCAGAGCATCGATTTCCCCCCGGAAGCCGTGCTGCCGGCGATATGGGAAGATTCCGGGCGAGCGCATTGGGGCATCGTCTTTGCCGTGGTCGCGGCGGTCCTTGCCTGGTTCCTGATGAAATATACGCTGAAGGGCTTTGAGATAACGGTACTCGGCCAGTCGGCGCGGGCAGGGCGCTTTGCCGGTTTCTCCTCGCGCAAGATGGTCTGGTTTGCCTTCCTCTTTTCCGGTGCGCTCTCGGGATTGGCCGGCATATCCGAGGTTTCCGGCTCCATCGGCCATCTTCAGCCGGCGATCTCGCCTGGTTACGGCTTCACCGCTATCATCGTCGCCTTCCTCGCACGCCTCAATCCGCTCGGAGCCATCCTCTCCGGCCTTGTATTGGCGCTGACCTATCTCGGTGGCGAGGCGGCGCAATTGTCGCCCGGCATTTCCGCCAAGGCGGCCAGCGTCTTCCAGGGGCTGTTGCTGTTTTTCGTGCTCTCCTGCGACACGCTGATCTATTACAGGATCCGCCTGGTCTGGTCGCGGGTTCGGGGAGGTGCGGCATGAGTGTCTTCGAAGCCATCCTGCTCACCATCATCACCGCATCGACGCCGCTCGTCATCGCCGGCCTCGGTGAGCTGGTGGTGGAACGGTCGGGCGTGCTCAATCTCGGTGTCGAAGGCATGATGATCATCGGTGCCGTTGCCGCTTTCGTCGGCGCCCAGATGAGCGGATCTCCCTATGTCGGCCTGCTGACCGGCATCGTTGCGGGCGCGCTGTTTTCGCTGCTGTTCGGCTTCCTGACCCTGACGCTGGTGACGAACCAGGTCGCAACGGGGCTGGCGCTGACTATCCTCGGCCTCGGCCTTTCCGGCATGATCGGCGAAGGCTATGTCAGCGTGCCGGGTGTGCAGCTGCAGGAGATCGTTTTTCCGTTCCTGTCGGATATTCCGCTGATCGGCTCGGTGCTGTTCAAGCAGGACGTGACCTTCTATCTCTCGATAGCGCTACTCATCGGTGTCAATTGGTTCCTCTTCCGCAGCCGTGCCGGCCTGAAGCTGCGCGCCGTCGGCGATAGCCATGGCTCGGCCCATGCTCTCGGCATCGATGTCATCCGCACCCGCTATCTCGCCGTCATGTTCGGCGGTGCCTGTGCCGGGCTTGCCGGCGCGCAGCTGTCGCTTGTCTATACGCCGCAATGGGTCGAGAACATGTCGGCCGGCCGCGGCTGGGTGACGCTGGCGCTGGTGGTCTTCGCATCCTGGCGGCCGATGCGCGTCATGGCCGGCGGCTATCTTTTCGGTGCCGTAACGATCCTGCAGTTCCATGCGCAAGGCTTCGGCGTCGGCATTCCCTCGCAATTCCTATCGATGCTGCCCTATGCATCGACTATTGTGGTTCTCGTCATCATCTCTCAAAATCGCCGCGCGACCTTGATCAACACGCCAGCGTCGCTCGGCAAGGCCTTCGTTCCGGAACGCTGAAGACAAGAATCGGACGGATTTCATAGTGTCAAACCAACAGGGGTAACCATGAAGAAACTAGCACTCGCCCTCACAACGACAGCCGCCGCCATCATCGGCTTTGCGGCCGCTGCTGAAGCAGCGCCGACCAAGGTCTGCTTCGTCTATGTCGGCTCGCATACGGATGGCGGTTATTCGCAGGCGCATGATCTCGGCCGCCAGCAGGTCCAGAAGGAGTTCGGCAACAAGATCGAGACGCCCTATCTCGAAAACGTGCCGGAAGGCCCGGATGCCGAACGCGCCATCGAGCGTCTTGCCCGTTCCGGCTGCTCGCTGATCTTCTCCACCTCATTCGGCTTCATGGACGCGACCGTCAAGGTTGCCGCCAAGTTCCCGAAGGTGAAGTTCGAGCATGCGACGGGGTTCAAGAGCGGCCCGAATCTCGCGACCTACAACTCGCGCTTCTATGAAGGCCGTTACATCCTGGGCCAGATCG
This sequence comes from Rhizobium aureum, assembly GCF_030182495.1. NCBI lineage: Bacteria > Pseudomonadati > Pseudomonadota > Alphaproteobacteria > Hyphomicrobiales > Rhizobiaceae > Rhizobium > Rhizobium aureum. Next base: position 384,588 of record NZ_JAQJCI010000004.1, read on the forward strand.
CCGCCAAGACGTCGAAGAATCATGGTGCCGCTTACATCGCGTCCTTCCCGATTCCGGAAGTCGTGATGGGCATCAATTCCTTCGAACAGGGCGCGCGCTCGATCGATCCCAGCTTCAAGCTCAAGGTCGTCTGGGTCAACACCTGGTTCGATCCGGGCAAGGAAGCAGACGCCGCCAAGGCCATGGTCGACCAGGGTGTCGATATCCTGACGCAGCACACCGATACGACGGCGCCGATGCAGGTTGCTGAAGAGCGTGGCATCCATGCTTTCGGCCAGGCTTCCGACATGATCAAGGCTGGTCCGAAGGCACAGCTGACGGCGATCGTCGACACCTGGGGCAACTACTACTCCAAGCGCGTTCACGCGCTGCTCGACGGCACCTGGAAGTCCGAACAGAGCTGGGACGGCCTCAAGGACGGCATCTTGAAGATGGCTGACTACACCAACATGCCCGACGACGTGAAGAAGATGGCTCAGGAAACCGAAGCCAAGATCAAGTCCGGCGAGCTCGCGCCCTTCACCGGCCCGATCAACAAGCAGGACGGAACCCCTTGGCTGAAGGCAGGCGAAAAGGCTGATGACGGCACGCTGCTCGGCATGAACTTCTACATCGAAGGGGTCGACGACAAGCTGCCGGCTTCGAAATAAGCGGGCGAAATAGTTTAAGTTGAGAAGGGGCGTTTTAAATGCCCCTTTTTGTTGCGCTGCAACATCGAATGCCAATTTACAAAAGTATTACTATATGATTTTTAAACCTTGGCCTGAGGAAATGGCCTTTGGGAGGAAATCATGAAGTTGAAGACTGCACTGATCAGTGCGACGATGCTCGCTGCCTGCATGTTCACGTCGGCATCGGCTAAAGACCTGGTCGTCGGATTCTCGCAAATCGGTTCGGAGTCTGGTTGGCGTGCGGCCGAAACGACGCTGACGAAGCAGGAAGCCAAGAAGCGCGGCATCGACCTGAAATTCGCTGACGCGCAGCAGAAGCAGGAAAACCAGATCAAGGCGATCCGCTCGTTCATCGCGCAGGGCGTCGATGCGATCCTGCTTGCGCCTGTGGTCGAGACCGGCTGGGATGCTGTCCTGAAGGAAGCCAAGGAAGCCAAGATCCCCGTCATCCTGCTTGACCGCACGGTCAACGCGCCGAAGGACCTTTATCTGACCGCCGTCACGTCCGACCTGGTTCATGAGGGCAAGGTCGCCGGCGACTGGCTCGTCAAGACGGTCGGCGACAAGAAGTGCAATGTCGTCGAGCTGCAGGGCACGACCGGTTCCTCGCCGGCCATCGCCCGCAAGAAGGGCTTCGAGGAAGCCATCAAGGGTCACGACAACCTGAAGATCGTTCGCAGCCAGACCGGCGATTTCACCCGCGCCAAGGGCAAGGAAGTGATGGAAAGCTTCCTGAAGGCTGAAAACGGCGGCAAGGATATCTGCGCGCTCTATGCTCATAACGACGATATGGCCGTCGGTGCAATCCAGGCGATCAAGGAATCCGGCCTGAAGCCGGGCAAGGATATCCTGGTCGTGTCAATCGATTCGGTTCCGGATATCTTCAAGGCGATGACTGCCGGCGAGGCGAACGCCACTGTCGAACTGACGCCGAACATGGCTGGTCCCGCCTTCGATGCGCTCGACGCCTATCTGAAAAGCAAGAAGGAGCCGCCGAAGTGGATCCAGACCGAGTCCAAGCTCTACACCCAGGCCGATGATCCGCAGAAGGTCTACGAGCAGAAGAAGGACCTCGGCTACTAAGACAAAAGCTGATCGCACCTGCTGGCAGAGCCGCCGGTGCGCATTCTTGTTCAAGATGCCGGCGCATCGACGCAATGCGCCGGCTATCGCTTTCGCCCATTGGCTCAATGCAAGGATATCAGCGCTTCATGGCTCAAGACGTCGAGCGACTTCTGACAGCGACAGGCTTTTGTAAATATTTTCCCGGTTCGACCGCTCTCGATCACGTTGATTTCACATTGATGCGCGGCGAGGTTCACGCGCTGCTTGGCGAGAACGGTGCCGGAAAATCCACGCTGATCAAGTGCATGACAGGCGCCTATCGCCGCGACGGCGGCACTCTGGTTCTCGACGGCGCCGAGATCGATCCCCACGACACGCTGGCGGCGCAAAAGCTCGGCATCGGAACAGTCTATCAGGAAGTGAACCTGCTTCCCAATCTAAGCGTGGCGGAGAACCTGTTCCTCGGTCGCCAGCCGCAGCGGTTCGGCATGGTCAGCAGCCGCATCATGAACGGCATGGCGAGAGACCTGTTGTCGCAATATGGCATGGATATCGATGTCAGCCGCCAGCTGGACCGTTTCTCCGTTGCCATACAGCAGGTGATCGCGATTGCCCGCGCCGTCGATCTCTCCGGCAAAGTGCTGATTCTCGACGAGCCGACCGCGAGCCTCGACACGCATGAAGTCGAGATGCTGTTCGGCATCGTCAGGCGCCTGAAGGAGCGCGGCCTGGGAATCGTCTTCATCACGCATTTTCTGGAGCAGGTCTACGAGATCTGCGATCGCATCACCGTTCTTCGCAATGGTCGTCTGGTCGGCACGCGCGATGCGGATGGTCTGCCGCGGCAGACCTTGATCGCCATGATGCTCGGCCGCGAACTTGCCGAGACGGAAAGTGCGGCCAAGCAGACAGAGACGGAAAGCGGCCCGGTCAGATATCATTTCACGAATTTCGGCAAGCGCGGCAAGATCAAGCCCTTCGACATGGAGGTTCATGTCGGAGAGGTGGTCGGCATCGCCGGCCTGCTTGGCTCCGGACGCACCGAAACCGCCGAAGTGCTTTTCGGCGTCGAGCGTGCCGATAGCGGCGAAGCGAAGATCGATGGCAATACCGTTACGCTTTCCAGCCCACGCGCTGCGATCAAGCGCGGCTTCGGCTTCTGCCCGGAAGATCGCAAGACGGATGGCATTATCGGCGATCTTTCCATCCGGGAGAATATCATCATGGCACTGCAGGCCAGGCGCGGCTGGGCCAGGCCTCTCGCACGCAGCGAGCAGAATGCCATCGCCGACCGCTACATCAAGGCGCTGGATATCCGCACGACCGATCGGGAAAAGCCCATCCGTCTTCTTTCGGGTGGCAACCAGCAAAAGGCGATCCTGGCGCGATGGCTGGCGACCAATCCGAATTTCCTGATCCTGGACGAACCGACCCGTGGTATCGATGTTGGCGCGCATGCGGAAATCATCCGGCTGATCGAAGATCTTTGCCGGCAGGGCATGTCCCTGGTAGTCATTTCGTCGGAACTCGAGGAGCTTGTCGCCTATAGTTCACGCGTCATCGTCCTGCGCGACCGCGAACATATTGCCGAGTTGACCGGCAGCGAGATATCAGCCGGAAATATCGTCGAGGCTATCGCCACGGCTCAGAATGCAAAGGAAGACGCATGAGCTCGCAAATCAAGGCATCCTTGCTTCGGTTGCTGCCGCAGTTCATTGCGCTTGCGGTAATTCTTCTGTTGAATTTCATTATGTTCCCGCATTTCTTTCATCTGGAAATTCAAAATGGAAGACTCTACGGGAGCCTGATTGACGTGCTCAATCGCGGCGCACCGGTGGCGCTGCTGTCCATCGGCATGACGCTGGTCATCGCCACCAGGGGCATCGATCTTTCGGTCGGCGCGGTGATTGCCATATGTGGTGCCGTGGCGGCATCGTCGATCGTTTCCGGCTATTCGCTGAGCTACACTCTGTTGCTGACCGTCGGTATCGGTCTGGCGTGCGGCTTATGGAATGGCTTTCTTGTCGCCGCGCTCGATATCCAGCCGATCATCGCGACGCTGGTGCTGATGGTGGCCGGTCGCGGCATCGCGCAATTGATCACCGAGGGTACGATCCTCACCTTCAACAATGACGGGCTGATCTTTCTCGGCAGCGGTTCCTTCGCGGCACTCCCGATGCCTGTGGTGATCTGGCTTGTCGCTGCACTTGTCGTGATCCTTCTCGTCCGGCGCACGGCGCTTGGGATGTTGGTCGAAGCGATTGGTATCAACCGCCGGGCGAGCACGCTGTCAGGTATCCAAACCCCGGTCCTGCTCATGGCGGTTTATGCATTGAGCGGGCTTTGCGCCTCTATCGCCGGCATCATCGTTTCGGCCGATATCAAGGGCGCCGATGCCAATAACGCCGGCCTGTGGCTGGAGCTGGACGCGATTCTCGCCGTCGTCGTCGGTGGCAATTCGTTGCTTGGCGGCCGCTTCAGCATCGTCGGTTCACTGATCGGCGCGATGATCATTCAATCGGTCAATACAGGCATACTGCTCTCCGGCTTTCCGCCGGAGTTCAATCTGGTGATCAAGGCGGTCATCGTCATCGTCATTCTGGTCATCCAGTCCCCGGCGATGCAATCCACCATGTCATTTTTCTGGCGCCGAGGCGAAGGGCGGATGGTGCAAAAGGAGCAGGCAAAGTGAATTCCAAATATCTTCCGCTGCTTGCGACGATCGTCATCTTCATTCTCGCCTATGCCGGCTGCGTGACGCAATATCCGAACATGCTGTCGACGCGAGTGATCGGTAATCTATTGACCGACAATGCTTTTCTGGGGATTGCGGCCGTCGGCATGACATTCGTGATCATTTCCGGCGGGATCGATCTGTCCATCGGCTCGGTCATTGCCTTTACCGGCGTTTTCCTCGCGGTTATCTTTCGCGATACGACGATCCATCCCCTGGTCGCGTTCGCCCTGGTCCTCGTGATCACGACGATTTTCGGCGCCGGCATGGGTGCCATCATCCATTATCTCAGCATGCCGCCCTTCATCGTGACGCTGGCCGGCATGTTCCTGGCGCGCGGCATAGCCTTCGTGCTGTCCATCGACAGTATCCCGATCGAGCATGATTTCTATTCGCAGCTGAACGATCTCTATTGGCTGATGCCTGGCGGCGGCCGGCTGACATTGATCGGTGGCCTCATGCTGCTCGTCTTCGCCGGCGGCGTCATCCTGGCTCACCGCACTCGTTTCGGTGCCAATGTCTATGCCTTGGGCGGCGGTGTGCCGACGGCGCAACTCATGGGCGTTCCCGTCGGCCGTACGACGATCCGGATCTACGCTTTGTCGGGTTTTCTCGCCGGTCTATCCGGAATCGTTTTTTCGATCTATACATCCGCTGGATATTCGCTTGCCACCGTTGGCGTTGAGCTCGACGCCATCGCTGCTGTGGTCATAGGTGGAACACTGCTGACGGGAGGAGCGGGGTTCGTCGGGGGAACACTCATCGGAATTCTCATACAGGGCCTGATTCAGACCTACATCACCTTCGATGGAACGCTTTCCAGCTGGTGGACGAAGATATTGATCGGCTTATTGCTGTTTGCATTTATTCTGATGCAGAAGGGCCTTCTGCTGCTTTCCCGTTTCAATCGACGGTACGCCTGAGGGAAGGACAGAATGCTTGCGCAGCCGATTGCTTGATACCAGAAAACCCGAGAGAAAGACGCGAACGAGCCATGCTCAGGTCGTCGACGATCTTGGTAAGGCGATCGTGTCAGGCGCTTTTCCGATCGGTAGCATTCTTCCTGGCGACAGCGAGCTTCTGCAGCGATTCAAGGTATCCCGCACCGTTCTGCGCGAAAGCATGAAGACGCTTGCGGCAAAGGGGCTGATCGTGCCGCGGGCACGTGTCGGCACTCGGGTCACCGAGAGAATTCATTGGAACATGTTCGATAATGAAGTGCTTAACTGGCACTTCGAGAGCGGGGTCAACAAGGAGTTCCTTCTCCACCTCTATGACATACGCATGGCTTTCGAGCCTTTCGCCGCCAGCCTGGTAGCGGAGCGGGCCAGCCGCGAGGACATCGATCTCCTGCGCCGGCTCGCAGCCTCCATGGCCGCCTCGCATCATACGTCGGACAGCCTTGCCGTTGCCGACCTGCATTTCCATCTGGCAATCACCGAAGCGTCGCAGAACCCGTTCATGCGCTCGCTCGGCGGACTCATCGAGGCGGCATTGGTCGGCATGTTCCGCATGAGCGCGCCTCCTTCCAGCAATGGCTTTGCCAATATTGCCGACACGCATATGGCGATTGTCGATGCCATCGCGGCGCGGGACGGCCCGGCCGCGCACAAGGCTATGGAGTTTGTGATCATCGATGGGCGTCAGCACGTCCTCGAAGGTTTCGCCGCTCTTGCCCAGGCCTGAGCTCTGCCTTTAATTTCGCCGTAGTTCGCCGCTCGACTAGTTGCTATGAGGGTGACTGTGCTCGTCAGCGGGCAACGCCTGATCGTATATCTCGGAGCCCGAAATGGAACGTACCTGCCTCGCCATCATTCTCGCCGCCGGCGACAGTACCCGTATGAAATCGTCGATATCGAAGGTTCTGCATCCGATTGCCGGTCGCCCGATGATCGCGCATGTGATGGAGGCGATCGCCAAGACGGATATTTCGGCGGCAGCGCTGGTTGTCGGGCGCAATGCCGATGAGGTGACTGCGGCAGCGTCGATCGGCGGCATCACCGTCGAATCCTATCTGCAGAAGGAGCGCCTCGGCACCGGTCACGCCGTGCTGGCGGCGCGCGAAGCGATCGCCAGGGGATACGACGATATCCTCGTTGCCTATGGCGATGTGCCGTTGCTGACCGACACGCCGCTTCGCGCTGCGCGCCAGGGGCTGGCCGAAGGCAATGACGTCGTCGTCATCGGCTTTCACACCGACAATCCGAATGTCTATGGCCGGTTGCTGGTCAAGGATGGCGAATTGATCGCGATCCGCGAGGCAAAGGATGCAACGGACGCCGAACTGGCGGTGACCTGGTGCAATAGCGGTCTGATGGCGATCAACGGCCGCAAGGCGCTCGATCTGCTCGACCGCATCGGCAATGATAATGCCAAGGGCGAATACTACCTCACCGATCTCGTCGAGATCGCCCGTTCGCTGGGCGGGCGCGCCGTGGCCGTCGATGCACCCGAAGTCGAGATGACTGGCTGCAACAACCGCGCCGAACTCGCCTTCATCGAGCGTCTCTGGCAGGAGCGGCGCCGGCACGAGCTGATGCTGTCCGGTGTCACCATGATTGCGCCGGAGACCGTGTTTTTGGCCTATGATACCGTTATCGGCCAGGATGCATTGATCGAGCCGAATGTCGTGTTCGGCCCGGGCGCGGTCATTGAAGGCGGCGCGATCGTCCACGCCTTCTCGCATATAGAGGGCGCACATGTCAGCGCAGGTGCCACCGTCGGGCCATTTGCAAGGCTGCGCCCTGGTGCGGACCTCGCTCGTGGCGCAAAGGTCGGCAATTTCTGCGAGGTCAAGAACGGCAAGATCGGCGAGGGCGCCAAGGTCAATCATCTGACCTATATCGGCGACGCGACGGTGGGTGCCGCCAGCAACATCGGTGCCGGCACGATCACCTGCAATTATGATGGCGTGAACAAGCACGAAACCCATATCGGCGCCAATGCCTTCGTCGGGTCCAATTCATCGCTCGTGGCACCCATCCGCATCGGTGATGGCGCCTACATTGCGTCCGGCAGCGTTATCACCGACGATGTTCCCGCCGATGCGCTGGCCTTCGGGCGTGCGCGCCAGGAGGTGAAGCCGGAACGCGCCAAGCTCATTCGCGAGCGGGCCCTTGCTATCAAGGCAGCCAAGAAGGCCGGCCACTAAACTCTTGGGCGATCCGCGTAACGGTCAGAAATCGAAAGTGACCGTTGCGGCAATTGAGAAAATTGCAGGAATGATTAGGACTTGCCCTCATATCTGAGGCCAGACGGAGAGTTGTATGTGCGGCATTGTTGGGATCGTCGGAACGAAGCCTGTAGCGGACCGCTTGGTGGACGCGCTGCGGCGCCTCGAATACCGCGGCTATGATTCGGCCGGCGTCGCGACGATCCATGATGGCGTGATGGATCGCCGCCGCGCGGAAGGAAAGCTCTTCAATCTGGAGAAGCGGCTGGAGACTGATCCTCTGCCCGGCACGACGGGGATTGCCCATACGCGCTGGGCCACGCACGGCGTTCCGAACGAAACCAATGCCCACCCGCATTTCGTGGAAGGCGTCGCCGTCGTCCATAACGGCATCATCGAAAACTTCTCCGAATTGCGCGAGGAGTTGAAGGCCGAAGGCAAGGTATTTGCTTCGCAGACAGACACGGAAGTGGTTGCGCACCTGCTCGCAAACCATATCCGCGAAGGTCTGGATCCCCGCGCCGCAATGCTGAAGATGCTGAACCGCGTGACTGGTGCCTACGCACTGGCCGTGATGTTCGAGAACGATCCTGACACGTTGATCGCGGCGCGTTCCGGCCCGCCGCTTGCCGTGGGTTACGGCAAGGGCGAAATGTTCCTCGGTTCGGATGCGATTGCCCTTGCGCCCTTCACCAACGAGATCAGCTACCTCGTCGACGGCGACTGCGCGATCGTCACCCATGCCGGCGCGACCATTCTCGATTTCAACGGCAATGAAGTGACGAGGCCGCGGCAGATTTCGCAGGCAACCGCCTATGTGGTCGACAAGGGCAACCATCGCCACTTCATGGAGAAGGAAATCTACGAGCAGCCGGAGGTCATTTCGCACGCGCTCAGCCAATATGTCGATTTCGCCAGCCACCGGGTACGCCCAAGCGCATCGGCGATCGATTTCGGCAATGCCTCGGGCCTGGCGATTTCCGCTTGCGGTACAGCTTATCTTGCCGGTTTGATCGGCAAATACTGGTTCGAGCGATATGCGCGCCTGCCGGTCGAAATCGACGTGGCCTCAGAATTCCGCTACCGCGAAATGCCTTTGTTGCCCTCGCAGGCGGCACTGTTCATCTCGCAATCCGGTGAAACGGCCGATACGCTTGCCTCACTGCGCTATTGCCGGGATCACGGCCTCAAAATCGGTGCGGTCGTCAACGTCAAGGAATCGACCATCGCGCGCGAGTCCGATGCTGTATTTCCGATCATGGCCGGCCCCGAGATCGGCGTTGCCTCGACGAAGGCCTTCACCTGCCAGCTTGCCGTTCTTGCTTCGCTGGCTGTCGGAGCGGGTATCGCTCGAGGTACCGTCAACGCTGCGGAGGAACAGGAAATGGTGCGCCATCTCGTCGAGATGCCGCGCATCATGGCCAATGTCCTGAATATCATCCAGCCGCAGATGGAAGGCCTGGCGCGCGAGATTTCGAAGTTCAAGGATGTGCTCTATCTCGGTCGCGGCACGAGCTTCCCGCTCGCCATGGAAGGCGCGCTGAAGCTGAAGGAAATCTCCTACATCCACGCCGAGGGATATGCGGCCGGCGAGCTGAAGCACGGTCCTATTGCCCTGATCGACGAGAACATGCCCGTCATCGTCATCGCGCCGCACGACCGCTTTTTCGACAAGACCGTTTCCAATATGCAGGAAGTGGCGGCACGTGGCGGTCGAATCATTTTCATCACGGATGAAGCGGGGGCAGCCGCCTCGACATTGCCGACGATGGCGACAATTGCGCTGCCGGTCGTCGATGAGATCATCGCGCCGATCATCTTCTCACTACCGATTCAGCTGCTTGCCTATCATACCGCGGTCTTCATGGGGACGGATGTCGATCAGCCGCGCAACCTCGCCAAATCGGTTACCGTGGAATAGGATTCTTTCCGTCGCACATTTGCCGTCACGTCGTCGTGAGCCTATCGTTTGTTCGGCTCGCAGACGCAGCTGGCGGGTTGTATGCCGCGCTGATTTCTGGCACGATTCGCTCACGGAGATGGTGGGGAGAATTTGCCGGATAGCGGTAGCGACGGAACGGAGTTTTCGAGCGGCGAATGACTGAAAAACTCATCAAAATGTCCGTAACCACGCGGATCAGAAACAATTTCCTGGCCGGCCTGATTATATGCGCTCCGATCGCCATCACACTGTGGCTGACCTGGTCCGTCGTCCATTGGGCCGATAGCTGGGTTCGCCCCTATATTCCCGCGCGTTACGATCCCGAAAGCTACCTGAACTTCGCCGTTCCCGGTACCGGCCTGGTGATCGCGATGATCTTCATCACGATCGTCGGTTTTCTCGCCAAGAACCTGATCGGCCAGAGTATCGTCCGCTTCGGCGAGTCGATCGTCAATCGCGTGCCTTTGGTGCGGACCATCTACAAGAGCGTCAAGCAGATCTTCGAGACCGTGCTGAAGGAGCAGGGTACGTCGTTCAAGAAGGTGGGGCTGATCGAATATCCGAGCCCCGGTCTCTGGTCCATGGTGTTCATATCGACGGATGCCAAGGGTGAGATTGCTTCGAAATTCAATGCTATGGGTCAGGACATGGTGGCGGTCTTCCTGCCGCCGACACCCGTGCCAACGGCCGGCTTTCTGGTTTTCGTTCCACGCGAAAAGATCACGGTGCTCGACATGAGCCCGGAGGATGGCGCCAAGCTGCTGATATCCGGCGGCCTGGTTTCCCCCGAATACAAGGAAGAGCTGGTTGCGGCGAAGGGGCTGCCCAGGCCCGTTCCGATAAAATCCCTGACTTAGAGACACTCCCGCTCCTGTCGTGGGTTGCCTGGCCTCGCGTATCGCGCGAGCTGTCATGTCCCTATCATATTGACGCCTTAGACCGTCGTACGGGACAGGCAATCGGATGCATCTCATCATCGAACGTGCGGAGTTTCGACCCGGGCTGTTGTTTCTCGACACGGCTCGAGAGAGGGCCGGAGATGGATCTCATTGTCTCCATAGATATTTTCATCGGAGGATATTGTCTTGAAATCTATGCGTTCGAAGAGCTTGCCGCTGTTGTCGGCTGTGCTTGCCACATTTGTTTTTTCTGCGCCGGTCGCGGCGCTTGCGGATAGTTCCATCGCGGTCCAGGGCGTGACGCTTGTCAACAAGGGACGTGTTGCGGTCGGCCGCATCCCCGCCAACCTGCGTGACAAGTTCGGCGAGACCTTCGGCTCCGGTTCAGGCATGTCGATCGATACCAAGAGCTGGGTTCGCAATGCCGACGGCACCTATAAGGGTTCGCTCTGGCTGCTGCCGGACCGCGGCTACAATGCTGTCGGCACGACCGACTATCGTCCGCGCCTGAACACGATCGACGTCACTTTGAGCCCCGTCGCGCCCGGCGCGACGCCGCCGGCCGGCAAGGAGCAGGCAGGCGTCGACGCCAAGCTTTCCGACACCCTGCTTCTGAAGGATGACAAGGGCGCCGACACCACCGGCCTCGATCCGGCCAATGGCACCCGTAAGGCGGAGGGCGCGATGCCGCTGCTGCCCCAGGCGCCGAACGGCAAGATCTCGCTCGACACGGAAGCGATCGCACGGCTGCCCGACGGCACGATGTTCATCAGCGACGAATATGGTCCCTATATCTACCGCTTTGCCGCCGATGGCCGCATGATGTCCGCCACCCCTCCGCCAGCCGCCTTGCTGCCGATGCGCAATGGTGCCGTCAACTTCGCTTCCAACAACCCGGGTCCCGGTGAAACCGCTCCGGATCCGAAGGACCCGACGAGCGGCCGCCAGAACAACCAGGGTCTGGAAGGCATGTCGCTGACGCCGGACGGCAAGTTCCTGATCGCCGTGCTGCAGTCTGCAACGCGCCAGGATGGCGGCGATTCCAGCTCCACGCGCCAGAACACCCGCGCGCTGGTCTATGACGCTGCCGATCCGGCAAATCTGAAGCTGGTTCATGAATATGTCGTGCCGCTGCCGGTCTTCACGAATGACAAGGGCAAAACGGCTGTTGCCGCCCAGAGCGAAATCTATGCGCTCTCGCCGACAAGCTTCCTGATGCTGGCGCGCGACAGCAACAACGGTTACGGCGTAAAGGGCGACAAGTCGCTCTACCGCAGCATCGTCGCCGTCGACGTGTCGGCTGCGACCGACATCGCCGGCAGCAAGTTCGATGCCGATACGGCGGTCGCGCCCAAGGGTGTTCTTGACGCCTCGGTAAAGCCGGCCACGGTTAGCCAGTTCATCGATATCAACGACAGCGCCGATCTCGCTCGCTTCGGCCTTCATAATGGCGCGCCGAACGACCGCAACAACCTCTCGGAAAAATGGGAGGCCATGTCGCTCGTCAGCGTTCAGGATCCGAAGCTGCCGGACGATTACTTCCTGTTCGTCGCCAATGACAACGACTTCCTGACCCAGGATGGCTATCAGGTGGGCGCGGCCTACAAGGGTGACGGCGGGGGCGATGTGGACACCATGTTCCAGGTATTCCAGGTGACCATTCCCGGCCTCGCCGCAAAGTGATCTGACGAAATGCCGATGGGCGCGGCTAACGCGTCCATCCGCTTACCCCGCTCGCAGGAACCGGATCGCTTCGTCGCGACGGAAGAGATAGAGCAGGGTGCGTACCGCACTGCCACGCTCGCTGGTCAGCTCCGGATCGCGCTCGATGAGATAGGCTGCATCCTTGCGGGCGATTTCCAGAAGATCGGCATGGGCTTCCAGGCTGGCGATGCGGAAGCCTGGTGTGCCGGACTGACGCGTGCCGAGAAGCTCGCCTTCGCCGCGCAGCTTCAAGTCCTCCTCGGCAATGCGGAAGCCGTCTTCCGTCTCGCGCATGATCGACAGCCGCGCATGCCCGGTTTCGCCGAGCGGGCCCTTGTAGAGAAGAATACAGGTGGAGGCTTCGTCACCGCGACCGACGCGTCCGCGCAACTGGTGAAGCTGCGCCAGGCCGAAGCGTTCGGCATGTTCGATGACCATGATCGTTGCATCCGGTACGTCGACGCCCACTTCGACGACGGTCGTGGCCACCAGCAGGCGGATCTCGCCGTTCTTGAACGCCATCATCACAGCGTCTTTTTCCGGGCCGCTCATCCGGCCATGGATCAGGCCGATGCCCGGTCCGAGCGCCTTGGTCAACGTCTCATGGCGCTCTTCGACGGACATTAAATCGGATTCTTCGGATTCCTCCACAAGTGGGCATATCCAATAGGCTTTTTTTCCTTCCGCTAGCGCGCTCCTTAGGCGCGCGACGATGTCGCCGGTTCGTTCATTCGGAATGGTGATCGTCTGGATCGGCTTTCGGCCCGCCGGCTTCTCGGTGAGCTTGGAAACATCCATATCCCCGAAAGCGGCAAGCACCAGCGTTCGCGGGATCGGCGTCGCGGTCATGACGAGCATATGGGGAGAGATACCCTTCGCGGTCAGGCGCAGGCGTTGATGAACGCCGAAGCGGTGCTGTTCATCGACGACGGCCAACATGAGGTTGGCATAGGCGACGCTGTCCTGGAACAGAGCATGGGTGCCGATGATGATCTGCGCCTCGCCGGAGGCGATGCGCTCCAGGATCGCATCTCGCTCGCGCCCCTTCGTACGGCCTGTAAGAACTTCGACGGAAAGGTTTGCATTCGCAGCAAATTTTGAAATCGTTGCATGATGCTGGCGAGCCAGAATTTCGGTCGGTGCCATCAGCACGGCCTGGCCGCCGCTTTCTATGACGGCGGCAATCGCCATCAGTGCCACGAGTGTCTTTCCCGCGCCGACGTCGCCCTGCAGCAGCCGAAGCATGCGCTCGGTGCCCGCCATATCCTTGAGAATATCGGCCACTGCGTCGCGCTGGCTGTTCGTCATCGAGAAGGGCAGGGATTCCAGTATCTTGCGGCTGATTTCTCCAGTTGCATGCACCGGCTGCCCCGCAACCTTGCGTAGCCTTTGGCGCACGAGAGAGAGCGACAATTGCCCTGCCAGGAATTCATCATAGGCAAGCCGGCGGCGCGCGGGAGATTGCGGATCGATATCCGCCGCATCCCTCGGCGCATGCAGCATGTGGAAGGCGTCGGAGATCGAGGGGAAACCCTGCTTCTGAGTAAGGGCTATGTCATCCCACTCGGGCAGCTGCGGGATGCGCGGCAGCGCCGCCTCGATGGTCTTGCGCAGGAACTTCGGCGTGAGGCCGGCGGTTAGCGGATAGACCGGTTCGACGAGCGGCAGGTTTTCCGCCTCGCTCTCGCGCATGATATAGTCGGGATGCACCATGGACGGTCGGCCGTTGAACCAATCGACCTTACCACTGACGGTGACGGTTTCATCGATCGGCAGCTGCTTTTCGAGCCATTGCGCCTTGCTGCGAAAGAAGACCAGCGCCAATTCTCCCGTCTCGTCGTGCATATAGACGCGATAGGGAACGTTGCTACGCGGATTGGGCGGCGGCTGATGTCGGTCGACACGGCCGGTGATGGTGACAATTGCGCCCTGCGGCGCTCGGGCTATACCGGGCTGCTCGCGTCGATCGATGATCGAATGCGGCGCGTGAAAAATGAGGTCGATGACCCGGCAATCGTCGATCGTCTCGCGGTCGAGCAGCTTAACCAGCAGCTCGGATACCTTCGGCCCGACGCCGGGCAGCGAAGAGATGGAGGCAAACAGCGGATCGAGGATAGCAGGACGCATGGCCGGCAAAATGCGACGGGCAGGGCGCATTTGGCAAGGGGCGGTAGGGAACTCGGTGCCATTGTATCAAACACTCCCCGGAAAATTGCATTGCAGGTGCTTTTTTCTGAAAAACCGGTTCCCACCTTTGAGCACTGGTTTTATAGAGACGCATCAACATAAAGGTGTTTTTGATGACTGGGCTGACCCTCAGCAGTGCCGATCTCGATCCTCGCCGTCGGCGCATCCTTTTCCGTTGCTGGCATCGCGGCATCCGCGAGATGGATCTGGTCTTCGGCCAGTTTGCCGATAATGAGCTGCCGGGCCTCGCTGAAGCTGAACTGGATGAGCTCGAGCGCATCATGGCCGAAGAGGACAATGATCTCCTCAAGTGGATTCTCGGCAGCCAGCCGACGCCGCAGCATCTGCAGACGCCGCTTTTTCAGCGTCTGGCCTCGTACAAGCCCGATTTCGAAGAGATCGCCGAAAGGTTCGGATTAACGAAATGATCCCCGGTTTCGACGCGAAGAAGCTGCTCGCCGCCAGCGAGCCGATGACGGTCGGTCATGTGCCGGCCGGCCTAGAGCCGTTTCTGATTGCCGAAATGGCAAAGACCGGTCAGCCGATCGCCTATGTCATGTCCGACGGCCAGCATATGGCCGATGTCGAACAGATGCTCGGCTTCATCGCGCCCGAAATCCCGGTTCTCACCCTGCCTGCCTGGGATTGTCTTCCCTACGACCGCGTTTCCCCGAGTTCCGATACCTCGGCGCGGCGCCTGGCGGCTTTGTCCGGCCTGATCGCGCATCATCGCAAGCCGCATGCGGCGATCGTGCTGGTGACCGTCAATGCCATGCTGCAGAAGGTGGCGCCACAGGACATTATCGAGAGCCTGGCGTTCTCGGCCCGTCCCGGCAATCAGGTCCGGATGGACGACATCGCGGCCCGCCTGGAGCGCAACGGTTTCGATCGCGTGGCGACCGTGCGCGAGGTCGGCGAATATGCCGTGCGCGGCGGCATTCTCGATGTCTTCGTTCCCGGCACGGAAGAGCCGGTACGCCTGGATTTCTTCGGCGATACGCTGGAAAGCATCCGCAGCTTCGATCCGGCAAGCCAGCGCACGACAGGGCAGGTGCGTTCGCTCGATCTCAATCCGATGAGCGAAGTGACGCTGACGCCGGATACGATCAGCCGCTTCCGCAAGAATTATCTTTCCGCCTTCGGCGCCGCCACGCGCGACGATGCGCTCTATCTCGCCGTGTCGGAAGGCCGTCGCTATGCCGGCATGGAACATTGGCTGCCGCTCTTCTACGAGAAGCTCGAGACGGTTTTCGACTATCTCAAGGGCTTCCGTTTGGTGACGGATCACACCGTGCGCGAGGCAGCCGAGGAGCGTTCCAAGCTGGTCTTCGACTATTACGATGCCCGCCTGCATTCCGGCCAACAAGCCAAGGGGCAGATGGCGCAGGGCACGCCTTATAAACCGGTTACGCCCGGCCAGCTCTATCTCGACGGCAAGGCTTTCGGCAGCGCTTTGGATGCCTTTGGCGCCATCCGCATCTCACCCTTCAACGAGCATGAGGGCGAGGCGCGCCGCGTCATCGAGCTTGATGCCCGCCAGGGGCCGCGCTGGGCGCGGCCAGCGACTGACACAGCCGATAGCGAGCGCGTCAACGTCTTCGATGCGGTCGTCAAGCATATTGCCGACAAGCGGGCGGCGGGCGGCAAGGTGCTGATTTCGGCCTGGACCGAAGGTTCGCTCGATCGCCTCCTGCAGGTGCTTTCCGAACACGGGTTGGCGCGCGTCAAGACGATTGAGGCCTTCAAGGATCTCAGCGGCCTGGCGAAGGGCGAGGCGGCTGCCGCCGTACTCAGCCTCGAAGCCGGCTTCGAGGCTGGGGATCTCGTCGTCATCGGCGAGCAGGATATTCTCGGCGACCGCATGGTGCGCCGCTCCAAGCGCCGCAAGCGCGCCGCCGATTTCATCTCGGAAGTGGCGGGGCTCGACGAAGGCTCGATCGTCGTTCACGCCGAGCATGGCATCGGCCGTTTCGTTGGCCTCAGGACCATCGAGGCTGCCGGTGCACCGCATGCCTGCCTTGAGCTGCAATATGCCGACGACGCCAAACTCTTCCTGCCGGTCGAGAACATCGATCTGCTCTCGCGCTTTGGCGGCGAGGGCACCGAGGCGCAGCTCGACAAGCTCGGCGGCGGCGCCTGGCAGATGCGCAAGGCGAAGCTCAAGAAGCGCCTTCTGGATATCGCTGGTGACTTGATCCGTGTTGCGGCCGAGCGCCTGACGCGCCATGCGCCGGTGCTGACCTCGCCCGAAGGGCTCTACGACGAGTTTGCTGCACGCTTCCCCTATGACGAGACCGACGACCAGATGAACGCCATCGAGGCGGTGCGTGAGGATCTCGGCGCCGGCCGGCCGATGGACCGCCTTGTCTGTGGTGACGTCGGTTTCGGCAAGACAGAGGTGGCGCTTCGTGCTGCCTTCGTCGCCGCCATGAATGGCGTGCAGGTCGCTGTCGTGGTGCCGACGACCTTGCTTGCCCGGCAGCATTTCAAGACCTTTTCAGAGCGTTTCCGCGGCTTGCCGATCCGGGTACAGCAGGCATCCCGCCTGGTTGGCGCCAAGGATCTGGCGCTGACGAAGAAGGAAGTGGCCGAAGGCAAGACGGATATCGTCGTCGGCACGCATGCGCTGCTCGGCGCCGGTATCAAATTCGCCAATCTCGGCCTGCTCGTCATCGACGAGGAGCAGCATTTCGGCGTCAAGCACAAGGAGCGGCTGAAGGAGCTGAAGAGCGACGTGCATGTGCTGACGCTATCGGCGACGCCGATCCCGCGCACCTTGCAGCTTGCGATGACCGGTGTACGCGAACTGTCGCTCATCACCACGCCGCCGGTCGACCGCATGGCGGTGCGCACCTTCATTTCGCCCTTCGATTCCCTCGTGATCCGCGAAACGCTGATGCGCGAGCATTATCGCGGCGGCCAGAGCTTCTATGTCTGTCCGCGTCTTGCCGATCTCGCTGATATCCATGCGTTCCTGCAATCGGATGTGCCGGAGTTGAAGGTGGCGGTCGCCCATGGCCAGATGCCGGCCGGTGAGCTGGAAGACATCATGAACGCCTTCTACGAAGGCCGTTATGACGTGCTGCTCTCCACCACCATCGTCGAATCCGGCCTCGATGTGCCGACGGCCAATACGCTGATCGTCCACCGCGCCGACATGTTCGGCTTGGCCCAGCTCTATCAGCTCCGCGGCCGCGTCGGTCGCTCCAAGGTCCGCGCCTTTGCGCTCTTCACGCTGCCCGTCAACAAGGTACTGACCACGACGGCGGAGCGCCGGCTCAAGGTGCTGCAGTCGCTGGATACGCTCGGCGCCGGCTTCCAGCTGGCAAGCCACGATCTCGATATCCGCGGCGCCGGCAACCTGCTCGGCGAGGAACAGTCCGGCCACATCAAGGAAGTCGGCTTCGAACTTTACCAGCAGATGCTCGAGGAGGCCGTTGCCGAGGTCAAGGGCGTCGACGAGATCCAGGATACCGGCTGGTCGCCGCAGATCTCCGTCGGCACGCCTGTCATGATCCCCGATGATTATGTGCCCGACTTGCATCTGCGCATGGCGCTCTATCGCCGTCTCGGCGAGATCACCGAGCTGAAAGAGATCGACAGTTTCGGAGCCGAGATGATCGATCGCTTCGGCCCCTTGCCGATCGAGGTGCAGCATCTTCTGAAGATCGTCTACATCAAGTCGCTCTGCCGCATCGCCAATGTCGAGAAGCTCGACGCCGGCCCGAAGGGTGTCGTCGTGCAGTTCCGCAACAAGGAATTCCCGAACCCGCCCAACCTCGTCGGCTATATCGCCAAGCAGGGCACCATGGCAAAGATCCGTCCCGACCACAGTGTCTTCCTGACCCGCGACCTGCCGACGCCGGAAAAGCGACTGCAGGGGGCGGCCGTGGTCATGACGCAACTGGCGGAATTGGCGAAGTAGGAGGCGTCTCTCTCAGCCAGCAGTTTTGCGGCTGATGAAGGGCCGGCCCGCCGCAACCATTTTCCGCTGCGGGCCGAAACTGACCATATCCTCAAGCCGCCTGTGGCTCACGCATCTCCCCAGCATCCGGAATCCGCGCTATGACCTTGATTTCAAAATCGAAGCCCGCCAGCCAGTTGACGCCAACTGCCGTCCAGTTCGGATAAGGCTTTTCGGTGAAGATCCGGTTCTTGACGGTCATGATCGCGCCGAACTGCCGCTCCGGATCGGTGTGAAACGTGGTGACATCGATGATGTCGTCGAAGGTGCAGCCTGCGGCTTCCAGGGTTGCTCTCAGATTGTCGAAGGCAAGTTGAACCTGCTTTTCGAAATCCGGCTCCGGACTTCCATCCGCACGGCTACCGACCTGACCGGAGACGAACAGCAGGTCGCCCGAACGGATTGCAGCGGAATAGCCGTGCTCCTCATAAAGCGCATGTCTGTTCTTCGGGAAAATTGCATTCCTGGTCGTCATTATATTCGCCTCTTATTCGTGTTGACGGGAAAAGATCAGAAGGACACAAGCTTTGGCAGCCATTCCAAAGTGCCGTTTGATTTTATATACGACGTGTATGTGAAATATTCATATGTGCGGCGTATGTCAATATTTCAAATACGAAACGTATGTGAATTTGAGAGTGATATGGCAAAGCGCCTGGAAACGATGGAAGAAAATCGCAACAAGCTGATTGCCGCTGCGCGGAAAGCTTTTGCCGAAAAAGGCTTCGCCGCGGCATCGATGGACGAGCTGACGGCAGATGTCGGTTTGACGAGAGGGGCCCTCTATCATAATTTTGGCGACAAACGGGGATTGCTCGCCGCCGTCGTCGATCAGATCGATCATGAGATGGCACTGCGGGCGAAGGAGATCGGCGCACAAGCGGACGGTGACTGGCAAGGCCTGCTTGCGGAAGGTGAGGCCTATATCAAGATGGCTCTCGATCCGGAGGTCCAGCGCATCGTCCTGCTTGATGGGCCGGCGGTGCTCGGTGATCCCTCGAAATGGCCCAGCCAGAACAGCTGTCTCGCGGGGACACGGCAGACGGTTTCGAAGCTTCTGGAACAAGAGGTGGTCAAACCTGTCGATGCCGAGGCGGCAGCCCGCCTCATTTCAGGCGCAGCGCTGAATGCTGCCCTCTGGGTTGCCGCCAGCGATAAACCGGCGGACGTGCTGCCCAAGGCGATAGAGGCCTTCCGGGCAATGGCTTCGGGATTGCTGGCAAAGACCTGATGCCGGCTATGACTCGGCTATTTCCGCGATCTGCGATTCGTGGAATCTCTTGCAGCTATGATCGAAACGCGGAATCCCGCCTAGTTCATTCCCGAGCGCGCTTCCGTCTTCATCTTTGCGATATCGCGCAACGCCCCGGCAAGCACGTCCGGGGTCTGCGCGCCGCTGACGGCATATTGCTGGTCGAAGATGAAGAAGGGCACGCCGTTGACGCCGATCTTCTGGGCGGCGTCGATTTCGCCAATAATCAGATCGCGATCCGCATCGGAGGCGAGCAGGGTTGATATGACGGAACGGTCGAGACCGGCCTTTTCGGCAATATCGAGCAGTACGGCATGATCGCCGACATTGCGGCCCTCTTCGAAATTGGCCTTGAAGAGCGCATCGACCACCTTGTCCTGCTTCTCGCGGCTTTCGGTGACGGCCCAGTGGATGAGGCGGTGCGCATCGAGTGTGTTGGGGCCGATCTTGATGGCGTCGAAATCGAACTTGATGCCGACCTCGCGGCCGAGATCTGTCAGCATCTTGTGTCCCTCAGCGACACGCTGCGCGCCGCCCAGCTTCTGCTCGAGTGCCTTCTTCTGGTCGACGCCCTCAGGTGGATAGTCGGGGTTCAGACGATAGGGCCGCCAGTTGAGATCCACGCCCACTTCGTCCTGTACCTCGGCGATGGCAAGCTCCAGGCGGGCCTTGCCGAGATAGCACCATGGGCAGACAACGTCCGAGACGACGTCGATCGTAATGCGTTCCATGGTTTTGTCCTTTCGGTTTTGGGCTAGCCTTCACCATCTAGGCTTTTGTGCCGATAGCTTCAACCGGTTACCGAAAGGGAACCACACAGCATTACTGAGCCGAGGCATCCCACCATGCGGGCAGATAATAGCCGTAGAGCGGCAGTACGTCGGAATGGGCGATATGGCTGCGCCGTGCCACCCACTGCTGTGCGATATGGTAAAGCGGCACGACATAATAGCCTGAAATCAATATGCGATCGAAGGAACGCACGGCGTCGCGGAAATCATCGGCCGAGCGCGCCGTCAGGAAGTGATCGATCAGCGTATCGACGTCCGGGTCGTCGACGCCGGCAAAGTTCAGGCTGCCCGGCATCTTGGCGGCGGCAGAGCCCCAGCGCGGCACTTGTTCGATGCCTGGCGACAGCGACGACGGATAGGATTTGATGATCATGTCATAATCATAATTCGTCGTGCGCAGCTGATATTGCGAATCGTCGACGGTGCGAATCGTAACGGCAATGCCGAGCAGCGCCAGCGAGCGGCGATAGGCAATGGCAATACGCTCCTGATCCGCGTTCTGCGTCATGATCTCGAAGCTGAGCTGCCGTCCGGCGCTGTCGACCATGCGTTCGCCCTTGATCGTATAGCCGCCCTGTTTGAGGAAGTTGACCGCCTTGCGCAGGATTTTGCGGTCACGGCCGGTGCCATCGCTGACAGGCAGCTTGTAGGTGCCGTCAAGCACGTCGGCATCGATACGGTTCTTGATTGCACCAAGCATGGCAAGCTCGTTGGCATTGGCAGGCACGCCGAAGGAGGACAGATCGGAATTCTGCCAGTAGCTTTCCGTTCGTGTATAGGCGCTGGAAGCCAGATTGCGATTGAACCATTCGAAATCGAAGGCGAGTGTCAGGCCCTTGCGCACATTCTTGTCGGCAAACATCGGCCGGCGCATGTTGAAGACGAAGCCCAGCATGCCGCTCGGCAGCTTCGGCGTAAACGTCTCCTTGACGACGGCGCCGGAGCCGACGGCCGGGAAATTATAGGCCTGCTGCCAATGCGCGGGGCTGCCGTCCGGATAGATATCGATATCGCCCTTCTTGAAGGACTCGAACAAGGTCGTGTCCTGCAGGAAGTAGCTCACCACGATCTGATCGTAATTGTCGACGCCGACCTTCGTCGGAATGTCCTTGCCCCAATAATCGGGATTGCGCTCGAAGGTGATTCGCTGGCCGGGATCGACGCTTTTCACCCGATACGGACCGGAGCCGACCGGAATGCCGAGCGTGGTCCGATCGAAATTGTCGGAATTGGTCGCATGTTTCGGCAGGATCGGCAGCGACGAGGCGATGATGAGGGGCGTTTCGCGATTGGCCTTCTCGTTGAATCGGACCATGACGCTATGTTCGCCGACCTTCTCGATCGCGCCGATCGTGTCGAGCCAGGACGAGAAGGGTATGCGTCCCTTCTCACGCAGGAGCTGGAAGGTGAAGATCACGTCGTCGGGCGTGACCGGCTGCCCGTCGGACCATTTGGCGGCGGGATTGAGGTTGAACTGGATGTAGCTCCTGCTGTCGTCCCATTCGACCGTCTGTGCCAATAATCCGTAAAGCGTGAAGGGTTCATCACGCGAGCGCACCATCAGCGGTTCATAGATGAGATTGCCGAATTCCGGATCCCACATGCCGCGCGCCGTGGTGCGCATGCTCTTCAAAATGAAAGGGTTGAGGTTGTCGAAGGTGCCGACCACGCCATAGCTGATGCGCCCGCCCTTTTTCACATCCGGATTGACGTAAGGGAAATGCTTGAAGTCCGCCGGCAGGGCCGGATCTCCATGCGTGGCAATGCTATAGAGCGGTTGCGCCGCGGCGGCGTTGCACAAGGCTGCTAAGAACAGGAGGACAGCGATCCGGAGCGCTTGCATGGCATCCTTTCCGGTAAGGTACGATTCGGCCGAACATTATCACGAGCGTGCCGAATTCAACACGCGACTGCGGAAATCTTAGGACTTGGCAGAAAAGGCCAAAGAAAAGCTGGATATCCGCGCCGGTGCGATGTAACAGGGGTGCCGGGTTTCTCGGGTCATGTATTTGCCTTATTCATTCGACAGGTGGACGACGGTTTGACCCGAATTGCATGGGACGGCGCGCTGTCGTTCCGAAGCGGATTTCAGGAGGCGGTTTCGCTATGATGTTCAAGACTGACAACAAAATGCGGGCAGGTCTCTCTGCTCTGGCTCTCATGATCGGCGCGGCCATGCCGGCTGCTGCATTCGCTCAGGACGCGTCCAACGCAGCTCCTGCCGATGGCGGCAACGATCCCAATCAGCCGCGCCTGGGCTGGTACAAGACCTGCACCAAGCAGGACGATGCCGACATCTGCATCGTGCAGAACCTGATCATGGCAAACAACGGCCAGCTGGTCACGGCAGTCGGCCTCATCTCCGTCGATGGCAAGGTCAACCGCAAGATCCTGCAGATCTCCGTTCCGACGGCTCGCCTGATCCCCCCCGGCATCACCATGCAGGTTGATGGCGGCAAGGGCCAGAAGCTCGATTACGCCGTCTGCCTTCCGGACAAGTGCACGGCCGAAGTGCCCTTGACCGACGCGATGATCAACTCGCTGAAGAAGGGCACGGATGTGACCTTCACCTCGATAAACTTCCGCCGCGCACCGAACCCGATCAAGATTTCGCTCACCGGCTTCGGTGCCGCTTATGACGGTCCGGCAATCTCCGACAGCAAGCTTGCTGAAAGCCAGAAGAGCCTGCAGGACAGCATGCAGAAGAAGGCCGAGGAAGCGCGCAAGAAGCTGGAAGACGCCCAGAAGGCCGCCAAGCAGCAGTAAGCTTCTAGAAGTTTGCCTTATTGAAAAAGCCCGGAGCGATCCGGGCTTTTTTATGCTATCGGTCGTGTCTCGAAAATGAAAAAGGGAAGACGCTTGGGGCATCTTCCCTTTTAAAAAGAATTTATCTGGCAGGCGCTTAGTGGGCGAAGCTCATCTTGGGTTTGAACTGGCCCGTCGGCGCCCGGTCGAAAATCTGGGCGATCTGCGGATTGCGGAGAGGGACACCGCTCTCGTCGTTGATCAGATTCTGTTCTGACACGTAGGCGACATATTCGGTCTCGTCGTTTTCGGCGAGAAGGTGATAGAATGGCTGGTCCTTTTCAGGCCGCACTTCGGCCGGAATGGAATTCCACCATTCCTCGGTGTTTGCGAATTCCGGATCGACATCGAAGATGACACCGCGGAAGGGGAACATCCGGTGTCGAACCACGTCGCCAATGTTGAATTTTGCGTTTCGTTGTTTCATGGCACGACTTCCTTTCAAGCAATCATGTGGTGACTTTCACCACTGATATCAAGGATTTTGCCCCCATTCCTTCATCGAACTGTCACATTCGGCCCGGGTCATTCGTTCGAGCCACGCGATCGCTCAATGCGAGGACGCTATCGGGCGGGAGACCTGCCACCGGCTTCCCGATCGTGGAGAAAGCCCCGGCAGGCCGGGGCTTTCGTGTTCGATATCAGACCGAGTAGTACATGTCGTATTCGACAGGATGCGGGGTCATTTCGAAGCGCATGACTTCCTGCATCTTCAGCTCGATGAAGGCATCGATCTGGTCGTCGTCGAAGACGCCGCCGGCCGTCAGGAACTTGCGGTCCTTGTCGAGGCTTTCCAGAGCTTCGCGCAGCGAGCCGCAAACCGTCGGGATCTTCTTCAGCTCCTTCGGCGGCAGATCGTAGAGATCCTTGTCCATGGCCTTGCCGGGATGGATCTTGTTCTTGATGCCGTCGAGGCCGGCCATCAGCATGGCGGCGAAGCCGAGATAGGGGTTGGCGGTCGGGTCGGGGAAGCGGACTTCGACGCGCTTTGCCTTCGGGTTGGAGCCGAACGGGATGCGACAGGAGGCGGAACGGTTGCGGGCCGAGTAAGCGAGCAGAACCGGAGCTTCATAACCCGGGACGAGACGCTTGTAGGAGTTCGTCGACGGGTTGGTGAAGGCGTTGATCGCCTTGGCATGCTTGATGATACCGCCGATGTAATAGAGGCAGCTTTCCGAGAGGCCTGCGTATTCGTCGCCGGCGAAGGTCGGCTTGCCGCCCTTCCAGATCGACTGATGGACGTGCATGCCCGAGCCGTTGTCGCCGAAGATCGGCTTCGGCATGAAGGTTGCCGTCTTGCCGTAGGCATTGGCGACCTGGTGCACGACATACTTGTAGATCTGCATCTTGTCGGCATTACGCACCAGCGTGTCGAACTTGATGCCGAGCTCGTGCTGGGCGGCTGCGACTTCGTGGTGATGCTTTTCGACGACGACGCCCATTTCGGCCAGAACCGTCAGCATCTCGGAGCGCATGTCCTGGCAGCTGTCGATCGGCGGGACAGGGAAGTAGCCGCCCTTGACGCGCGGACGGTGGCCGAGGTTGCCCGTTTCGTAATCGGTGTCGTCGTTGGACGGCAGTTCGCTCGAGTCGAGCTTGAAGCCGGTATTGTAGGGATCGGCCTTGTACTTGACGTCATCGAAGACGAAGAATTCGGCTTCCGGGCCGAAGAAGGCGGTGTCGCCGATGCCGGAGGCCTTGAGATAGGCTTCAGCCTTCTTGGCGGTGCCGCGCGGATCGCGGTTATAGGCTTCGCCGGAGACCGGGTCGAGGATGTCGCAGAGGATCACCATGGTGGACTGTGCGAAGAACGGATCCATATGGACCGTATCCGGATCGGGCATCAGCACCATGTCGGATTCATTGATGGCCTTCCAACCGGCAATCGAGGAACCGTCGAACATGACGCCATCGGCAAACATATCTTCGTCGACGCAGACCACATCCATGGTGAGGTGCTGGAGCTTGCCCTTCGGATCCGTGAAGCGCAAGTCGACGAACTTTACGTCGTTGTCCTTGATTTGTTTCAATATTTCGCTTGCGGTCGTCATTAAATTGCTTCCCTTGACTTAGATGACGATTAAACGAGCCGCGGCCGCAGGGACCGGGCGGATTAAATGGCGTCGATGCCCGTCTCACCGGTGCGGATTCGAATGACTTCTTCCACGTTGGAAACGAAAATCTTTCCGTCGCCGATACGGCCTGTTTGTGCGGCCTTGCGGATGGCCTCGATCACCGCCTCCGCATTTTCGTCCGCCAATACAACCTCGACCTTCACCTTCGGCAGGAAGTCGACGACGTATTCGGCGCCACGGTAAAGCTCCGTGTGGCCCTTCTGACGACCGAAGCCCTTCGCTTCCGTGACGGTGATGCCCTGCAGGCCGACTTCCTGAAGGGCTTCCTTCACTTCGTCGAGCTTGAAGGGCTTAATGATCGCTTCGATCTTTTTCATGAGAAAATGTCTCTCCGCTTCTTCTGTTACAGCAGGACTACTCCCCGCTCGGCCAACGTAATGCACGTATCATGCCAGTTGCGAACGAGCTGCCGTAGAAAATCCCGGTGAATTCGTACCGAGACGATGGATTGATGAGGATTTTTTGGAAAAATGGAAGCGATTTCGCGCCGAAATGCACGGGATAAGCAAAATTTCGCAAAAAAAGTGCCACGCAGGCCATGTCTATGCCCCGGCAAGCCATTGAATGTTATTGTTTAATTATTATGCAAATGCATATTTATCAATCAAATCGCATGCTGTGAAAACGGTTGTTTTTGAGGCAGATTTCGCATCTATAATATCCGTCATGATGTTGCCGCTTGCCGACCTGCTTCTCACGCCCGACGATATGGCCGCTGTCGACAGCGCTGCCGCCGCGTCCGGTATCGATTCCTATGGGCTTATGGAAAGGGCCGGTCAGGCTGTCGCTGCCGCAGCGCTCCGGCACTTTCCCGAGGCGCATCGATATATCGTTCTTTGCGGTCCGGGCAATAATGGCGGGGACGGCTATGTCGCTGCACGCGCGCTGCAGCAGGCCGGCGCCGAACTGCGGCTTTTCCATCTCGGCGATCCCAAGCGGCTCAAGGGCGATGCTATCAGTGCCTTTGCCGATTGTCCTGTCGGAGGCGCGGCGATCGGCAGCTATGTTCCGAAGGTCGGCGATGTGGTGATCGACGCCATCTTCGGCGCGGGGCTTTCCCGCTCCGTTCCTGATGAAGTTGCCGCGGTCATTGCGCGAACCGCCGAGGCGCAAGTTCCTGTCATCGCCGTCGATCTGCCGTCCGGCATCGATGGGCGTAGCGGCCGGATTCTCGGCGCCGCCTTCCAAGCCACGCGCACCGTGACCTTTATGACGCGCAAGCCGGGCCACCTTCTCCTGCCGGGCCGCGATCTATGCGGCGAGCTGGAGGTTTTCGATATCGGCATTCCCGCGCGCATCGTTCGCACCCATGCCGACAATCGGATCGCGGAAAATGCGCCGGCGCAGTGGCAGGCTGAGATACCTTCGGCCAGCGCGGAGACGCACAAATACAAGCGCGGTCATCTGGTCGTCTTTTCAGGCGGTCCGAACGCAACCGGTGCTGCACGCATGTCGGCCATGGCGGGGCTGAAGGCCGGGGCAGGGCTCGTCACCATCGCCTCGCCGCCGGAAGCGCTTGATGTCAATGCCGGCCTGCTGACCGCAATCATGCTGCACGCGGTCGGGGATGAAGCGTCGTTGCGGCAATGGCTCGCCGATCAGCGGCTCTCGACCTTCATTCTCGGACCAGGTTTCGGCGCCGGAGAAAAAGCGCGCCAGTTCTGCCTCGCGCTTGCAGATCGCCATCTGGTGCTGGACGCGGACGGCATCACGTCGTTTCGCGACGAGCCGCAGCGATTGTTCGATGCTTTTGCCGAGGGACCGACACGCTTGGTGCTGACGCCGCATGAAGGGGAGTTTGCACGGCTCTTTCCCGATATTGCTGCGGACGAAGCTTTGAGCAAGATCGACAAGGCGAGGGCCGCGGCCGCGAGAGCCCACGCCGCCATCATCTACAAGGGTGCCGACAGCGTGATTGCCGCCCCTGACGGCCGGGCGCTGATCAATGCCAATGCGCCGCCCTGGCTTGCCACGGCCGGCGCAGGCGACGTGCTGGCCGGTATTGTCGGCGGTCTGATGGCGCAGGGCGCGCCCGCCTTCGAAGCCGCAGCGGCCAGCGTCTGGCTGCACGGCCTTGCGGGCCAGCATGCCGGCAAGGGGCTGACCGCTGAAGATCTCGTCGCGGCCGTCAAGCCGCTATAGCGCTATTTCGCCACTTCCTGCTGCAAGGCGATCGCACCGGGCGGTGCATTTACCTTGCCCTCATGGATCATGAAGGCAAAGACGTCGCGCGGCTCGACCTTGACCTTGCGTTTCGCATCGATCAGCGGCAGGTCGTCCGGCACCTTGCCGGCGGCCCATGTTTTCAAGCGATCGGCCCAGGCTTTCAGATCTTTCGGTGGATAGCAGGTCTTGATATCGTCCGAGCCTTTCTGCAGGCGGGCATAGACGAAATCTGCGGTCACGTCGGCGATCATCGGATATTCGAAATGCTCGGCGCAAACCGGCGCCACATTATACTTTTCAAGCAGCGCAATGAATTCCGGCACCTTGAAGGAATCGTGCCGGACTTCGACGACATGCTTGAGTGCAAGCCCATCCTGTTTCGCCGGCAGCAGCTTCAGGAATGCCTCGAAGTCATCCGGATCGAATTTCTTCGTCGGCGCGAACTGCCAGAGCAGCGGACCGAGATGATCGCCGAGCTCGCTGATGCCGGATTCCAGAAAGCGCTGCATGGACTCGCCCGCTTCGGCAAGCACGCGGCGGTTGGTGACGAAACGTGTCGCCTTCAGGGAGAAGATGAAGCCGTCAGGAACGTCGGCAGCCCATTTGGCGAAAACCTCAGGCTTCTGCGTGCTGTAATAGGTGCCGTTGACCTCGATCACCTTCAGCTGGCGGCTGGCGTAATTCAGCTCATCCTTCTGCTTCAGCGTGTCAGGATAGAAAGTCCCGCGCCAGGGTTCGAAGGTCCAGCCGCCTATGCCTGTGCGGATTTCGCCCGCTTTGGTCATTCTCTCCTCCTTGGACATTCAGCCGGGTGAACCTCACTCCGCCGCCGCAACCTTCTTCACCGGACGCCGCTCCAGCAGTTCCCTCAGGAACTGTCCCGTATAGGAGCGCTTTTCGTTGACGACCGCTTCCGGCGTTCCAACGGCAACGATCTCGCCGCCGCCATCGCCACCTTCCGGACCGAAATCAAGGATCCAGTCGGCGGTCTTGATGACTTCGAGATTGTGCTCGATGACGACAACCGAATTGCCCTGATTGACCAGTTCGTGCAGCATTTCCAGAAGCTTGGCGACATCGTGGAAGTGCAGTCCGGTTGTGGGTTCGTCGAGGATGTAGAGCGTGCGGCCCGTCGATCGCTTCGACAATTCCTTGGCTAGCTTGACGCGCTGCGCTTCGCCACCTGAAAGCGTATTGGCCTGCTGTCCCACCTTGATATAGCCGAGGCCGACATCCTTCAGGCTCTGCAGCTTGTCGCGCACGGCGGGAACGGCCGCAAAGAAATCGACGCCTTCTTCGACCGTCATGTCGAGCACGTCGGCGATCGACTTGCCCTTGAAGGTCACGTCGAGAGTTTCGCGGTTATAGCGCTTGCCGTGGCAGACGTCGCAGGTGACGTAGACGTCGGGCAGGAAGTGCATCTCGATCTTGATGACGCCGTCGCCCTGGCAGGCCTCGCAGCGGCCTCCCTTAACGTTGAAGGAGAAACGGCCGGGCTGATAGCCGCGAGCCTTGGCTTCCGGCAATCCGGCGAACCAGTCACGGATCGGCGTGAAGGCGCCGGTATAGGTCGCAGGGTTCGATCGCGGCGTGCGGCCGATCGGCGACTGGTCGATATCGATGACCTTGTCGATATGTTCGAAACCGTCGATGCGGTCGTGATCGGCCGGGATTTCGCGGGCGCCCATGACGCGGCGTGCCGCCGACTTGTAAAGCGTCTCGATCAGGAAGGTGGACTTGCCGCCGCCGGACACGCCGGTAACCGCCGTGAAGACGCCGAGCGGGATAGACGCCGTGACATTCTTGAGGTTGTTCCCTCTCGCGCCGACGACTTTGATTTCCTTGCCCTTCTTGGGCTTGCGGCGCTCATCCGGAACCGGCACGCCGAGTTCGCCGGAAAGATATTTACCGGTCAGTGACTTCGGGTTCGCCATGATATCCTGCGGCGTGCCATGCGCCACCACCTGGCCGCCATGGACGCCAGCTGCCGGGCCGATATCGACCACATCATCTGCGGTCAGGATCGCATCCTCATCATGCTCGACGACGATGACGGTGTTGCCGATATCTCGCAGATGCTTCAGCGTTTCCAGCAGGCGGGCATTGTCGCGCTGATGCAGTCCGATGGAGGGCTCGTCGAGAACGTAGAGAACGCCCGTCAATCCTGAACCGATCTGCGATGCAAGCCGGATGCGCTGGCTCTCGCCGCCGGACAGCGTGCCTGAATTGCGCGACAGGCTCAGATATTCGAGACCGACATCGTTGAGGAAGCGCAGGCGATCGCGGATTTCCTTGAGGATGCGGACAGCAATCTCGTTCTGCTTGTCAGTGAACGTTCCCGGCAGCGCGTCGAACCAGTCGCGGGCAACACGAATGGACATCTCCGCCACCTGGCTGATGTGCAGTTTGTTGATCTTGACCGCCAGGGCTTCCGGTTTCAGGCGATAGCCGTTGCAGGCCGGGCAGGGGGCGGCCGACATGAAGCGTTCGATCTCCTCGCGCGCCCAGGCGGAATCCGTTTCCTTCCAGCGCCGCTCGAGGTTCGGCACGATGCCTTCGAAATTCTTGTGCGTGGTGTAGGAGCGCGCACCGTCGGCATAATGGAATTCGATCTTGTCTTCCGTGCCGTTCAGAATGACATCCTTGGCCTTGTCGGACAGCTCGTTCCAGCGATTGCCGAGCTTGAAGCCGTAATGCTTGCCGAGCGCTTCCAGCGTCTGGTTGTAATAGGGTGAGGTCGACTTGGCCCACGGAGCGATCGCGCCATCGCGCAGCGTACGTTCCGGCTCCGGCACGATCAGTTCCGGATCGATCTTCTGCTGCGAGCCCAGCCCGTCGCAGGACGGGCAGGCGCCGAAGGGATTGTTGAAGGAGAATAACCGCGGCTCGATTTCCGGAATGGTGAAGCCGGAAACCGGACAGGCGAATTTCTCGGAGAATAGCACGCGCTCATGCGTCTCATTCAACGACTTGTTGGCCGAACCGCCGGCAGCGGTCTCTTCAGGCGGCAACGGCTTGTCGGCGAATTCCGCGACGGCAAGACCGTCGGCAAGACGCAGCGAGGTCTCGAAGCTGTCGGCGAGACGCGCCGCCATGTCGGGCCGGACGACGATACGGTCGACGACCACGTCGATGTCGTGCTTGTATTTCTTGTCGAGAACAGGCACATCGGCGATCTCGTAGAACTGGCCGTCGACCTTGACGCGCTGGAAGCCCTTTTTCATGAGCTCCGCCAGTTCCTTCTTGTATTCGCCCTTACGCCCGCGCACGAGCGGTGCCAGGATGTAAAGCCTGGTGCCTTCGTCATAAGCGAGAACGCGGTCGACCATTTGGCTGACCGTCTGGCTCTCGATCGGCAGGCCCGTCACAGGCGAATAGGGAACGCCGACGCGGGCAAACAGCAGACGCATATAGTCGTAGATTTCCGTGACCGTGCCGACCGTCGAGCGCGGATTGCGTGAGGTGGTCTTCTGCTCGATCGAGATCGCCGGCGAGAGCCCGTCGATCTGGTCGACATCAGGCTTCTGCATCATTTCCAGGAACTGGCGTGCGTAGGCCGAAAGGCTTTCGACATAGCGACGCTGGCCCTCGGCATAGATCGTATCAAAGGCGAGCGACGACTTGCCGGAGCCGGAAAGGCCGGTCATGACGATCAGCTTGTTGCGTGGCAGGTCAAGATCGATGCCCTTGAGATTGTGCTCGCGCGCACCACGTATGGAAATAGTCTTCAGTTCGCTCATCGTCGTATGCAGGTCCCTTGGAGTCTGCCTTTATTTAGTGATGTCAGCCCGCGAGTCGAGGCTGAAATGAAGAGTAGAGCCGGGTTTTCGATTCCGTTGACATCATCATAGGGATAAATTAGAACAAATAAAGAACAAAATCATCGCGGCGATTTCTTTGTGGATGAACGGAACTGGGAAGGCCGCATAAATAGCACCTGACAGCCGCTATGGGTTAAGGTGCGCCGATAGAATTTCAAAGCCGTCGATGGGCGGCAAGCAGGGTGGTGTCATGGCCGGTAGTGTGAATAAGGTAATTCTGGTTGGAAATCTCGGGGCGGACCCGGAAATCCGCCGCACGCAGGACGGCCGCCCGATCGCCAACCTCAACATTGCGACCTCGGAAACCTGGCGCGACCGCAATTCCGGTGAGCGTAAGGAAAAGACCGAGTGGCACCGTGTGGTCATCTTCAATGAAGGTCTCTGCAAAGTCGCGGAACAGTATTTGAAGAAAGGCGCCAAGGTTTACATCGAAGGTGCGCTGCAGACCCGCAAGTGGCAGGATCAAAGCGGTCAGGACCGCTATTCGACCGAAGTCGTGCTGCAGGGCTTCAATTCGACGCTGACCATGCTCGATGGCCGCGGCGAAGGCGGCGGCTCCATTGAAGGCGGCAGCCGTGGTGGCCGTGGCGGTGGTGATTTCGGCGGCGGTTATGGCGGCGACTACGGTGGCGGCGACGATTATGGTCAATCCTCCGCGCAGGGCTCATCCCGCAGCGGGGGAGGCAATCGTGGCGGTGGCAGCCAGGGCGCCGGTAATTTTTCGCGCGATCTGGATGACGACATCCCGTTCTGAGATAAGAGGGTGGAACGTTCTGTAAAATAAAGCCGTACGCTTCACATAGGTAAGAGAGACCGCCCTGCGGGCAGTCTCTCACCATTCGTTGAGTGAATAATGGCTTTCACCAGCCGTTCTGAACAGCGCCCACCGCCTTCCGGATTACTTCGATGACGGCGGCGGGCTGGGAGAGCATCGGCACATGGCTGCTTGCCACCTCGGTAACAGTCGCCCCCATGCGCTTCGAAACCCAGCGCTGGAGATCGGGATGCACGGTGTGGTCCTCGGTCGCAAGTACATACCAGCTCGGCTTGGTCCGCCACGCCACCTGGTCTGCCGCTAGCTTCTGCTGGTTGAGCACGTCGGCGCCAGGCGCGAAATGGGTCGCCCAAACCAGCTTCTGCTCGTCTTGTGAAAGGTCGCCACAAAAGAACTGGGTGCCGCTCGGCAGCAGCCAAGCACGGTTGTCAGCAATCTCAACGTAACCGAAGATGTCCGAGGGATATTTGTTGAGTTGGTCCTGCACGGTTTCGCCCGCATCAGGGGCGACGGCCGCGATATAGACAAGGCCGACCACGCGCGGGTCAATGCCGGCCGCCGTAATGGTCGCGCCACCATAGGAATGGCCGACGAGGATGACAGGGCTGCCGACGCGATTGAGCGTGCGCTTGATCGTTGCCACATCCTCTTCGAATGAATCCAGGCCATATTGGACGGCGATCACCTCATGCCCGTCCGCCTGCAGGACCGTTATCACCTTGCTGAAGCATGAACCATCCGCCCAGAGGCCATGGCAGAATACGATGGTAGGCTTGGATGCCGTAGACATTTTGTTTTCTCCTTCGTTGATTACAGCGCGAAGGTAGATTTCACTTCCATCTGCGACAAAGACTTTGTACGTTTGACCTATGCCTTGGAAGTATAGCGAGGATCGGATGGAACTCCGCCATTTACGCTACTTCATTGCGGTTGCCGAGCAGGGCAGTTTATTGACCGCTGCCCAACGGCGACTGAACACCTCGCAGCCATCGTTGAGCCGGCAGATTCGCGATCTCGAATCTGAAGTCGGCGTTCAGCTGTTCGAGCGACAGGCACGCGGAGTTGTGCTTACGGATGCGGGGCGCGTTTTTCTGGATCATGCTCGGCTGGCGCTTCTACAAGTCGAGGCGGCCATCGAAGGCGCCCGACGAACGGCAGAGCCGAAGAGGCCCACACTCGCTATGGGATTTCTGGTCGGGCTGGAGGTCACGTGGCTACCTCACCTATTGCGCATGATCCGCGAGGAGGCGCCGGAGACCGAGATCACATTGTGTAGTCTATCCTCCCCGGAGCTTGCTCTTGCACTTATGCGCGGAAAGTTGGACATGGCCTTCCTTCGCCCTGAGAAACAAAGTTTAGGCCTATCTTTCAAACTGCTGGCGAAGGAGCCGCTACTCGCCGTGCTGCCGGCGAGCCATCGCTTGGCATCTCGCAAAAAGATTCGGCCGGAAGATCTCGCCAGCGAAATTTACGTCAGCTCGGCAAGAACGTCGCCGGTATTGCAAGCTGTCATCCAGGATTACGCATCGAGCGCCGGGATCGTACTCAAGGCAAAATACGAAGGCGAGAACATATCGTCGGCAATGTCGCTCGTCGCATCCACTGGCGGAGTTACTCTTCTCCCGCTTTATGCGCAAAATATACTGGCACCAAACGTTGTTGCCAGAGCGCTCGAAGGTGTGCCTCCGACAGTCGATCTCACTCTGGGATACAGCGAAGCAAATTCCTCTCCCTTGCTCCGCCGGCTTCTATCTCGAGCGGATGAATTGGTCGAAAACGTGCAAAATCAAAGCATCATCCGATACGCGGAAGCCTCACAATAGGAACGGCTCCGGATCCGGCGAAGCTGGGGCAACCGTAGTGGTGGCAACCAGGGCGGTGGCGGCAATTTCTCGCGCGATCTGGATGATGACATCCCCTTCTGAGCTGAGCATACGCGGGAGAACTTTGAAAGCTCGCCTCATGCCGGGCTTTGTCACGAAAGGGTCAGCGCCGCCCTTGCCCCATCCACGACGAACTGCGCGGCAAGCGCCGCAAGGATAACCCCGAGCAGGCGGGTTAGAATGGCGCGGCCGGTTGCGCCCAGCATACGGTCGAGCCTGTCGGAAATGGCAAGGGCTGCAAAGACCAGGGCGAGGTTGACGGCGATGACGCCGATCAGCTGCGCGCGGTCAAGCGTCGTCTGTAGCGAGCCGGCCAACAGAATGGTGGCCGAGATGGCGCCGGGACCGGCAATCAAGGGCAGGGCGAGGGGGAAGACCGCGATATTGCGGATGTGATCCTGCGTGATCGCGACTTCGGTCGTCTTCTCTTTCCTGTCCTGCCGCCGCTCGAACACCATCTCGAAGGCGATCCAGAAGAGCAGCAGGCCGCCGGCAATGCGGAAGGCGCCGATGGAGATGCCGAGCACGCCAAGCACGCTCGCTCCGAATAGAGCGAAGGCTGCCAGGATGAAGAAGGCGATCAGCGAGCCGCGCAGAGCCACCTGTTTGCGCTCGGAGCGATTCATGCCAGCCGTAAGTCCGATGAAAAGCGGTGCAAGCCCCGGCGGATCGACAGTGACAAGCAGAGTCGTGAAGGCATTGATCAGCGTATCCGCGCTCGCCATATAGTCCCCAAAGCTTATTCTGTCGCTGTTATCAAGCATTGTTATGCGACGAATGGGCTTTGGCAAAGGGTCATGCGTCGGTGTCGATCAGTTTCGCCATGGAAATGTTCGATTCCATGGCTTAAAGGGGCAAAACCTGTTCAAAAACACCGGCCCAAATTGGCGCTCGCCAGGCCTTTCGGCTATAAATTTCGCAGTGATTCTAAAAGAGATCGTGATCTGTTTTGACTGAGCAAACACCACCCGGCGGCGGGAAGCTCCCGCCAGGCATCGAGCCGATTTCCATCATGGAGGAAATGCAGCGGTCGTATCTCGATTACGCCATGAGCGTCATCGTCAGCCGCGCGCTTCCCGACGTTCGAGACGGTCTCAAGCCCGTTCATCGGCGCATCCTCTATGCGGCGCATCAGAGCGGTTATCACTGGAACCGCAAATATGTGAAGTCGGCCCGTCCCGTCGCTGACGTCATGGGTAGCTATCACCCGCATGGCGACGCCTCGATCTATGACGCCTTGGTCCGCATGGCGCAGGACTGGTCGATGCGCGTGCCGCTCATCGACGGGCAGGGCAATTTCGGCTCCATCGACGGCGACCCGCCGGCGGCGATGCGTTATACGGAATCGCGCCTGGCGAAGGTCGCCCATGAGCTTCTGGAGGATATCGACAAGGAAACGGTCGATTTCCAGGAAAACTACGACGCCACGACGGAGGAGCCGAAGGTTCTGCCGGCGCGCTTCCCGAACCTGCTTGTCAACGGTTCAGGCGGTATCGCCGTCGGCATGGCGACCAACATTCCGCCGCACAATCTTTCCGAAGTCATCAACGGCTGCATTGCGCTGATCGATAATCCGGCAATCGAGCTGCCCGAGATGATGGAGATCATCCCAGGCCCGGATTTCCCGACGGGTGCGAAAATTCTCGGCCGTGCCGGCATCCGCTCCGCCTATGAGACGGGGCGCGGTTCGGTCGTCATGCGCGGTGTCGCGACCATCGAGCCGATGCGCGGCGATCGCGAGCAGATCATCATCACCGAGATTCCCTATCAGGTGAACAAGGCGTCGATGATCGAGAAGATGGCCGAACTCGTGCGCGAGAAGCGCATCGAGGGCATCTCGGATCTGCGCGACGAATCCGACCGCCAGGGATATCGCGTGGTCGTCGAGCTGAAGCGCGATGCCAATGCCGACGTCATCCTGAACCAGCTTTATCGCTATACGCCGCTGCAGACCTCTTTCGGCTGCAACATGGTGGCGTTGAACGGCGGCAAGCCGGAGCAGATGAACCTGATGGACATGCTGCGCGCCTTCGTGGCCTTCCGCGAGGAAGTCATCAGCCGCCGCACGAAGTATCTGCTGCGCAAGGCGCGTGATCGCGCTCATGTGTTGGTCGGCCTGGCGATTGCCGTCGCCAATATCGATGAAGTCATCCGTGTCATCCGCCAGGCGCCGGATCCGCAATCGGCCCGCGAAGAGCTGATGACGCGCCGCTGGAATGCTGCAGACGTCGAATCGCTTATCCGGCTAATCGATGATCCCCGTCACCGCATCAATGAGGATGGCACCTACAATCTCTCGGAAGAGCAGGCCCGCGCGATCCTCGAACTGCGTCTCGCACGTCTGACCGCTCTCGGTCGCGATGAAATCGACGAAGAGCTCAACCAGATCGGCGTCGAAATCAAGGACTATCTGGATATTCTCTCGTCACGGGCCCGCATCCAAGCCATTGTAAAAGAAGAGCTTGCTGCTGTTCGCGACGAGTTCGGAACGCCGCGCCGCACCGAGATCGTCGATGGTGGTCTCGAGATGGACGATGAGGATCTGATCGCCCGCGAGGACATGGTCGTCACCGTTTCCCATCTCGGCTACATCAAGCGCGTGCCGCTGACCACCTATCGTGCGCAGCGCCGTGGCGGCAAGGGCCGCTCGGGCATGACGACCCGCGATGAAGATTTCGTTACGCGGCTATTTGTTCTCAATACGCACACGCCCGTCCTGTTCTTCTCGTCCCGTGGTATCGTCTATAAGGAAAAGGTCTGGCGTCTGCCCATCGGCACGCCGACATCACGCGGCAAGGCGCTGATCAACATGCTGCCGCTGGAGCCCGGCGAACGCATCACCACGATCATGCCTCTGCCCGAGGATGAGGATAGCTGGGATAATCTCGACGTCATGTTCACGACGACGCGCGGAACCGTGCGCCGCAACAAGCTGTCGGATTTCGTGCAGGTCAACCGCAACGGCAAGATCGCCATGAAGCTCGAGGAGGAGGGTGACGAAATCCTCTCCGTCGAGACCTGCACCGAGCATGACGACGTGCTGATGACGACGGCGCTCGGCCAGTGCATTCGTTTCTCGGTTTCGGACGTGCGCGTCTTTGCCGGCCGCAACTCCATCGGCGTGCGCGGCATCAGTCTTGCATCCGGAGACCGGATCATCTCGATGACGATCGTCCGGCATGTGAATGCAGAGCCCTGGGAGCGTGCCGCCTATCTGAAGCGCTCCGTCAACGAGCGCCGCTCCGCAACGGGAGACGACGAGGAGATTGCGCTGGTCGGCGAAGAGGTCACCGAAGAGGGGCAGCTCAGCGACGAGCGTTATGAAGAACTCAAGGCGCTCGAACAGTTCGTTCTAACGGTCTCGGAAAAGGGCTTCGGCAAGCGGTCGTCTTCGTATGATTTCCGCATCTCCGGCCGCGGCGGCAAGGGTATCCGCGCCACCGATACGTCGAAGACGGGCGAGATCGGCGAACTTGTCGCCGCCTTCCCGGTCGAGGACGGCGATCAGATCATGCTCGTGTCGGATGGCGGTCAGCTGATCCGCGTGCCCGTCGGTGGCATTCGCATCGCCAGCCGCGCCACCAAGGGCGTCACCATCTTCTCCACTGCGAAGGATGAGAAGGTCGTGTCCGTCGAGCGCATCAGCGAGCCGGAAGGCGAAGATGATGCAACGGCCGAAGATGACGCTGTTGCCGGCGAGGCAGGAGATGTCGAGGGTGGCGGCGCAGAATAAAATCGCGCTGCAATCCGGTCGGGAAAGCTGGACACCGATCCGACTGACCTGCTTGAAAATGGAAATTTTTCAATCGCATGAGCTTGGCAACAGGCTCGTGCGATTGTTTTTGGAGCACAGGCTGACTTGCCGGAGGATCGCGGTAGGATCTACTCGGACTGCTTATTGTCTCGGGAGAAGGGTGGCAGAACCTCGAGGCTTTCCCGATCAAGCTGAGCGAGAACCTCGTCATAGCCAAAGCGGAAATGCCATCCGAGGACCGTGCCTGCGGATTTCGAGGCGTAGATGCGATCGATGCTTTGCGGCAGAGACCAGTTTTGCTGTGCAAATATCGCAGCGAGGCCCGGAGCACGCAATCGGATGATGGAGGCTGCGTCAACGGCGAGTGCCTCGCAATCCTCGGGTTTGAACAGCGTGCCGGCTGAAATGATATGCCGCTGAAAATCCCTGCCGCCATTCGTCAATGCCACGAGATGGGCATCGGCCACGTCCCGGATATCGACGCCACGGTGCAGCCGGTAGGCGGCCATCACATCGGCCGGTTCCGGAAAGCTTCGAGACATGCGTAAAACGCGTACCTGCAAATCTGGACCGGCCATGTCCGCCAGGATCCGTTCGGCTTCCAGTTTCGTGCGGTGATAGATGCTTTTCGGTTGTGGCGCGGTGTCTTCATCAATCCATGTGCAACGGCCGGGAGCGGCTGCGTGGCCATAAAGCGCCGTCGTGCTCGTAAACACCAGCCGCCTCACACCGGCCGCGAGGGACGCTTCTGCCAGAAAACGCGTTCCCTCCACATTGATGCGGCGAAATTCATCGTCGGAGATCGTTCCGACATGTGGAGCGTGCAGCGCTGCGCAATGGACGATCGCATCCGCACCAGCCAACGCTTGGCGCAGCAGCACCGCATCGGTAAAATCTCCGACGAGATGCGTTGTCGAAAACGGCGAACGATCGATTCCTACGGTTGAGTGATTTGCCGACAGCACGTTGAAGATTGCTCGGCCAAGCCGCCCTGAACTGCCTGTCAGAATAACGCGCATGTCGATCCCCCATTGAACCGACTCATCATAGCACGATCGTGGCTACCGCCGCGCTTCTCGAAGCAAGATCATATGCT
The DNA here is from genome assembly GCF_030182495.1 of Rhizobium aureum. NCBI lineage: Bacteria > Pseudomonadati > Pseudomonadota > Alphaproteobacteria > Hyphomicrobiales > Rhizobiaceae > Rhizobium > Rhizobium aureum. Next base: position 423,404 of record NZ_JAQJCI010000004.1, read on the forward strand.
TGCGGAGGGTGACAGGATGCGAAGGTCAATGTATTGGCAATAAAAAACCGGACGCTGGCGGGTAGCGTCCGGTTCATGGTCCATCCGAGCATCTGGCGGGGAGAGGATGCTCGGTACGCGGAGATCAGAGCGTCTTATGACGCTTATGCAATCTCTTGCTCTCTTCGCTTTCGCGATGGAGCGCCGAAATGGTGGATGCGACTGACACGATGAACATGATGCTGATAAAAAGCGTAAGCAGCGTCAAAATTGTGAACATGATCGCTCCCTCCTTTGGTGGGACTAGCGTTCAGATCCCTTTAGTATTGGCTCGTGGCAACGAAGGGACGAGCCGAAGCAAAGGGACCGTAGACCTTCGACTGGTCGGGTTTCTGATCGTAAAGTGCAACGGTTGCCGCGAGCATTCCCGAAATCATGGCCATCCAAACAACGTTAATGAGGGTGATCTTGTCGGGCATACTCTTCTTCCTTCTTGCCGCAATACGCGAGCTGAGTTTCGGACTGTTAACGCGGCGTTTCCTAAATGGTTCCGCCGATCTTGAGGTCTATCTAGCAATGCGCGCCTGAAGCGACCTTGAATAGCTTGTTCATCTGGCGTTCAGATTCGCGATGCGTTTTGCGCATGGCAGTGGCGATTTCTTGGGCAAAATCGACATCTTTGCCGCTTTCAAAATCAGAATCCCATTCGATCTCATAATTGTCGGCGAAAAGATGAACGAGGTATTCGACCAGAAATGAACCGACGATGGCGCCTGCGATAATGAAGACGAGCATGGAATGATTTCCCTGAGACGGAGATCGATGAGCCATTGAGCCAGGGCCCGTTTCGATGTTGAAGCCAGTAAAGCATTGTCGAGCTGAAACAGGCTTGAACGTCGCGTTCATCCGATGTTCAGAGGCGGTCCCCGGGTTGCAAATGACTTGCGATGCGGCCCCATCCGTGACAAAAGGCGTCAAAACAACGAGCCGGCCTGGTATGACGACAGCCTTTTATCCCGGATCCTTCGACCCGATGACCAATGGACATCTGGATGTCCTCGTGCAGGCGTTGAACGTTGCCTCGAATGTGATCGTCGCGATCGGCATTCATCCCGGCAAGAAGCCGCTCTTCTCCTTCGAGGAGCGGGCGGAGCTGATCCGCAGATCGCTCGCCGAGGCTGTGCCGCAGAAGGCGGGTGCCATTTCCGTCGTCGCCTTCGACAATCTGGTCGTCGATGCCGCCCGCGCCCATGGCGCCACCTTGCTGGTGCGCGGCCTGCGCGATGGCACCGACCTCGACTATGAAATGCAGATGGCCGGCATGAACCGGCAGATGGCGCCGGATATCCAGACGCTGTTTCTGCCCGCCGGTACGGCCTCGCGGCCCATAACCGCCACATTGGTGCGGCAGATCGCATCCATGGGCGGCGATGTCAGCGCCTTTGTGCCGTCAGCGGTTCTGGAAGCCCTGACCGGCAAACTCAAAGATACGGCCAGCGTCAAAAACTGAGCCCGAATTCATTTCCGAACGGAGCACTAATGAAACTCTTTCATATCGCATTGGCAGGCGCTTTGAGCCTTGCCGCATTCGCAGGCAGCGCAATCTCGGCTGCGGCCGCCGATCTCCTGACGATCCAGCTCAAGGACGGCCCTGTCGTCGTCCAGCTGATGCCCGAAGTTGCGCCGAAGCATGTCGCGCAGATCGAAGCGCTGGCCAAGAAGGGTGCTTACGACAACGTCGTCTTCCACCGCGTCATCGATGGCTTCATGGCCCAGACCGGCGACGTCCAGTACGGCAATGCGACGAAGAGCTACGATCCGAACAAGGCCGGCACCGGCGGTTCCGACCTGCCGAACCTTCCGGCCGAATTCTCGAAGGTTCCGTTCCAGCGCGGCACCGTCGGCATGGCACGCGCGCAGGACCCGAATTCCGCCAATTCGCAGTTCTTCATCATGTTCGCTGATGGTGCTTTCCTGAATGGTCAATACACGGTCGTCGGCAAGGTCATCTCCGGCATGGAGCTTGTCGACAAGATCAAGCGCGGCGAAGGTCAGAACGGCGAAGTGAGCAACCCGGACAAGATGATCAAGGTTACGGTCACCAAGAAGTAATGTCACAGGCATGATCCCAAAAAGCTCGACGCGATTTTTGGACAGGATCATGCGCAATCAAGAAGAGAGAAGAGGAAACGAACATGGCTGAGATCAAGGATCCAGAAAACACCCTCATCCTGGAAACCACCAAGGGCCAGGTTATCATTCAGCTTCTGCCGCAGGTCGCCCCCGAGCATGTCGCCCGCATCAAGGAACTCGCCCGCGAGAAGGCCTATGACGGCGTCGTCTTCCATCGCGTCATCGATGGCTTCATGGCCCAGACCGGCGACGTGCAGTTCGGCAAGCAGGGCAGCGAAACCTTCAACCCGGGCCGCGCAGGCATGGGCGGCTCCTCCAAGCCGGACCTGAAGGCGGAATTTTCCGCGACCTCGCATATTCGCGGCACCTGCTCCATGGCCCGTTCGCAGAACCCGAACTCGGCCAACTCCCAGTTCTTCATCTGCTTCGCTGATGCTCCCTGGCTGAACAAGCAGTATTCCGTCTGGGGCCAAGTCATCTCCGGCATGGAATTCGTCGACCAGATCAAGCGCGGCGAACCGGTGAAGGATCCGGATTCGATCGTATCCGCGCGGGTTGCCGCCGACGTCTGATCGTGATTATTCCTGAAACCCGCCTCTTGCGCTTATGGCGTGAGGGGCGGGTTTCGCTTTGCCTGAATGAACTGCCTGGACGACCTGAATGCGTGTTGACCTTTTCGACTTCGATCTGCCGGATGAGCGTATCGCGCTCAGGCCCGCCGAGCCGCGCGATAGCGCGCGTCTGCTCGTCGTCGATCCAAACGATGGTGCCAACACGCTGAGTGACCATCAGGTGCGGGATCTGCCATCTTTCCTGCGCCCCGGCGATGCCATGGTTTTCAACAATACCAAGGTGATACCGGCACAGCTGGAAGGCATTCGCCATCGCGAAGGCGCGCCTGGCCAGCAGGTCTCGGCGACGCTGCATATGCGTGTCGCGCCGGATCGCTGGAAGGCCTTTGCCAAGCCCGGGAAGCGCATCAAGATCGGTGACCGCATCCAGTTCGGTCACGGCGAAAATGTCTGCGCGCTCGGTTCGCTCGACGCCACGGTCGAGGAAAAAGGCGAGGGCGGCGAGATTACCCTGCGGTTTGATCTATCCGGTCCCGCCCTCGATGAGGCGATTGCCAGCGTTGGGCATATTCCGCTGCCACCCTACATCGCTGCGAAGCGCCCGGAAGACGAGCGCGATCGCGCCGACTATCAGACGATCTATGCGCGGGAAGAGGGTGCCGTCGCAGCACCAACTGCGGGTCTGCATTTCACGCCATCCCTGTTTGCCGCACTTGATGCCATGGGCGTCGAGCGTCATTTCGTGACGCTGCATGTCGGCGCCGGTACTTTTCTGCCGGTCAAGGCCGATGATACCGATGATCACAAGATGCATTTCGAGATTGGCTATGTCGATGCCGAAACCGCCGCCAGGCTCAACGCCGTCAAGGCGAGGGGCGGGCGCATCGTCTGTGTCGGAACGACCTCGCTGAGACTGATCGAAAGTGCTGCCGCCGACGATGGCACCATCCAGCCCTGGCAGGGTGCTACCGGCATCTTCATCACGCCCGGCTACCGCTTCAAGGCCGTCGATATGCTGATGACCAATTTCCACCTGCCGCGCTCGACCCTGTTCATGCTCGTATCGGCCTTTGCGGGCCTCGATACCATGCGCGCGGCCTATACACATGCTATCGAGACGGGCTATCGCTTCTATTCCTATGGCGATGGCAGCCTGCTCTACCGGAAAGACTAGAACGAGATGAGCGAGAGCTTTCAGTTTCAATTGAAGAAGACCGACGGCGGTGCGCGCCTCGGCGAAGTTTCCATGCCGCGCGGCACGATCCGCACGCCGGCATTCATGCCTGTCGGCACGGTCGGCACCGTCAAGGCCATGTATCTCGATCAGGTGCGCGAAAGCGGCGCCGATATCATCCTCGGCAATACGTATCACCTGATGCTGCGCCCGACCGCCGAGCGTGTCGCCCGCCTTGGCGGCCTGCACGAGCTGATCCGCTGGCCGCATCCGATCCTCACCGATTCCGGCGGTTTCCAGGTCATGTCGCTGTCCGGTCTGCGTAAACTCGATGAGCAGGGCGTCACGTTCAAATCGCATGTCGATGGCAGCCTGCATCACATGTCACCGGAACGATCGATCGAGATCCAGGGGCTGCTCGATTCCGATATCCAGATGCAGCTCGACGAATGCGTCGCCCTGCCGGCAACGCCGAAGGAGATCGAACGCGCCATGGAAATGTCGCTGCGCTGGGCGGAACGCTGCAAGGTGGCCTTCGGCAATCAGCCCGGCAAGGCAATGTTCGGCATCGTTCAGGGCGGCGACGTGCCTGAGCTGCGCGTCCGCTCCGCACAGGCACTGAGCGGCATGGACCTGAAGGGCTATGCAGTCGGCGGCCTTGCCGTCGGCGAGCCGCAGGAGGTTATGCTGCGTATGCTCGAGATCACGCTTCCGGAGCTGCCGACGGAAAAGCCGCGCTATCTGATGGGGGTCGGCACGCCCGACGACATTTTGAAATCGGTCGCCCGCGGCATCGACATGTTCGATTGCGTGATGCCGACCCGCTCGGGCCGTCACGGACTGGCCTTCACGCGTCGCGGCAAGGTCAACATCCGCAACGCCCGCCACGCCGAAGACATGCGGCCGCTGGATGAGCAGTCCAATTGCCCGGCGTCACGGGATTATTCGCGCGCCTACCTGCACCATCTTGTCCGCGCCAACGAAGCGCTCGGCGGCATGCTGCTCTCCTGGCATAATCTCGCCTACTATCAGGAACTGATGCAGGGCATCCGCCAGGCGATCGCCGAAGGCCGCTTCGCTGATTTCATGGCTGAAACGATGGAGAATTGGGCGAGGGGCGATCTCGAGCCGGTGTGATTGAGCTACGATGAGGATGCACTACGCGATCTTGCTCCCATGACGATTTCGCGCTAACAGAAGCGTGTCGAAAAAGGCAGGGTTGGTTTCGGTAGGCCCAACTCCTTCCAATATGGAAGCACTGCTCCTTGCCATTGGTGATGAGAGCCCGCGACGCGGAACTTGGCCATTGTGGTCGAGTGTCTCGCGTTGACGTGGGCCGGATCGACCGACATGTCTCCGCGGGAAAGCCTTTTGGAGCTGTCATGAGACTGAACCACCTGGATCTGCATGTTCCCGATGTCGCTGCGACCCGGGATTTTTTTGTTTCCGTTTTCGGCCTGACGGAGGTGGAAACGCGGGGCGCCAATGGCCTTGCCATCCTTCGCGATGATGCCGGGCTTGAACTTGTCATCAGCCGGCCTGTCGAGAAATTCGGCGGTGCCGATACCGTTTCTGTTGGCCGCAATACCTATCATATCGGCTTCATGCAGCCCTCTCGAGAAGCCGTCGATCTGTTGTTCGAACGGGCGAAATCGAGTGGCTGCGAGATCTGGAAGCCACCTTCGGCCATACGTGGCAATTGGTCGTTTTATTGTTTTGCACCGGGGCGAATTCTCATCGAAGTCGGCTGGCGCATGGACCTTGCCCTGTTGGTAAATCATTTATTATCGATTGATTGCTATCCTTAACCAACGTCATTTTGAGCCGGCTGGAATGGACTTGCCCTAGGCAATCTCCGTTTCCGGCCGTGTTTCAAAATGAACCTGGCGACAATAAAGCATTGGGAAAAATAGCGAATCGGAATAAACGGTCCATCCGCCTTTGAAAAACGTCATTGGCTGATTTGATTGCGTGGCCGCTTGGAATTTTGAAAAAATCCGGCTAAAACGCATTCTCTTGATCGATAAGGGCTGTACTACCGAAAATAGGAGGCACTTGCCGTTGAGGGCGCAACGTAAATTCGGGGCATGTCTTTCAGGGCTATTGATTGTCGGTCTAGCGGCTACCAGCTGCACGACGACGCAGAAGACAACCCCCACCCCCAGCAAAACCACCAAGCCCATTCGTGGCGCGAAAGTAACGTACAATTACACGACGAAGGACAAGGACTGTCTCGAACGTGCAATGTACTTCGAATCGGAGCGTTCAGACCCGAGCGGTTACATGGCCGTCGGTACGGTCGTAATGAACCGCCTGACCTCCGGTGCTTATCCGCCCACGATCTGCGGCGTCGTCGCCCAGGAAAAGCAGTTCGCGCCAGGCGTGATGACCAGGGAGGTCAAGGATCAGGCAAAGCCCGATCTTGAGGTCGCTGCCTCGAAGATCCTGCGCGGCGAACGGCATCCCCAGGTGAAGGACGCAATGTTCTTCCATACCGAGGGCCTGAGGTTCCCCTACGATAACATGCACTACGTCGCTTATGCCGGCGGCAACGCGTTCTATGAGAAGCGTGGTCGCGATGGTGAATTGCAGACGCCCGCGCCGCTTCCGGCCTACGAGGTTGCGATGAATTATGTGCCCACGCAGGGTGCGCCGCAATCTCCGTTCGTCCTGCCGGAAACGCAGCCGGCGCAATCCGCTTCGTCGGTTATGGCCTTTACGCCTGTTTCCAACCCGGTGGTGACGATGCCGCAGAGTGCCGTTCTGATCCCGGCTGCGGTACCGATCCCGACACCGGCACCCACGGACATGGCAATTTCGGGACCGCTTTCGAGCGGCGAAACCACCTATACGAATACCCCAATGCCGGCATCGACGGTCGTCATTCCGCAGCCGCGCCCGGAGTTTGACGGCAACGCGCCTGCGGAAAATTCGCTTAGAATTCGCGGCTAGCACCAACTGGCTCAAACCCTCGAGCAGCGCGCTTCTTTCTCAGAGGCGCGCTGTTTTGTTTGGGATGAGCCATGTTCAGATGCCCTCGCTCGTTGCTTTTGGGAGTATCTGCACACCATTGATCTTGTAGCTGCCGTCAGGCTGACGGGTTATCTGATAGATCGCGGTCCAGTCCTTGTCGTCGGTGCCAGCGATCAGCACTTCCTGATAGACGACCGCGCCGTTGTCGATCGCGCGGCTCTTGCCGAAGGCATAATTGCCGGGATGATAGACCGGCTGATAGCTCTTCTTCACCATGGCAAAGAAGGTGTCCTTGTCCGGAAAGAGCGCCTTGATGCCGGGCGCGGCGAAGGAATAGGCCGTCGCTGCGTCATCGTGCAGAAAAGCTTCGATCTGTTGTTCAATGAGGCTCTGTGCCGTTCGAACCGGATCGTCTGCGCGGGCGGCCGGTGCGAAGGCGATGCAGCAGAGAAAAGCGGCTATGGAAAAAGCGCGCATGTTCGATCCCAGCCATATGGGAAGAGCATAGCGCGCTTTGGTATCAAGCGGAAGCGATTACTGCCAGCGGCGGAAGAGAGCACTGGCGTTGACGCCGCCAAAGCCAAAGCCGTTGGATATCGCATAGTCCATGGCCATCGGCCGCGCCTTGGCACCAACAATGTCGATACCCTCGGCCGCCGAATCCGGATCCTGCAGATTGCGGGTCGGCGGAGCGATCTGGTCGCGCAGCGCCATGACAGTGAAGATCGCCTCCATGCCGCCGGCGGCACCCAGAAGATGGCCGGTCGCGGCCTTCGTGCCACTGACGGCAATTGCACCCTCGCGGCCGAAGACGGTCTTGATCGCTTCCATCTCGCCACGATCCCCGACCTGTGTCGATGTCGCATGCGCATTCAGGTGTTTGACCTCGGCCGGCGAAATGCGAGCCTGAGAAAGGGCGGCAAGCATGGCCCGGCGCGCACCATCGCCATCTTCCGGCCCGGCAGTCATGTGATAGGCATCGGCGGCTGTGCCATAGCCGACAAGTTCGGCCAGCGGCGTAGCACCACGAGCAAGCGCATGCTCCAGCGTTTCGATCACAAGCATGCCGGCGCCTTCGCCCATAACGAAACCGTCACGACCGCTGTCGAAGGGGCGGGAGGCTTCTTCCGGCCGGTTACTGAAGCCGGTCGAGAGCGCGCGCGCTGCAGCGAAGCCGCCGAGGCTCACCTTGTCGATGCAGGCTTCGGCACCGCCGCAGATGGCAATATCGGCCTCGCCTGAGCGGATCAGCCGCGCCGCGTCGCCAATTGCCTGAACGCTGGCGGCACAGGCGGTGACCGGCGCGCCGAGCGGTCCCTTGTATCCGTAACGGATACTGACCTGGCCGGCGGCGAGATTGACAAGGAAGGATGGGATCGTAAAGGGCGACAAACGCCGCACACCTTTTGTTTCGGCCGTGCGAACCGCATCGGCGATGGCGGGAAAGCCACCGACGCCCGATGCGATGATCGTGGCCGTCCGTTCCAGAGCGCTGACGTCAGTCGGTTGCCAGCCGGCCTGCAGGATTGCCTCTTCGGCGGCCGCCATGGCGAACAGGATAAACCGGTCCATCTTTTTCTGGTCTTTAACCGGCACATAGCGGTCGGCGTCGAAGCCGGCTTCGAGGTTCTCCGCTATATCGGGAACGACACCACCGATCTTGGCGGCGAGATCACCTACCATTTCCTCAGGCAGCAATCGGAGGCCGGAACGGCCTTCGATCAGCCGTTTCCAGCTCGCATTGACACCCACACCCAGGGGAGAAACCAGCCCCATGCCGGTAACGACGATACGATCCATGTCTTGCTCCTATTGTGTCAGGCGTCGAAGCCCAGAAACCATGCTTTCATCTGGGCGATGCGGTCATGAACGGCCTCGTCGGCCGCAGGCCCAGGCACGAGGATCGTGTCTTCAGGCTGAAAGGCGCGGCCAGTGACGCGGTCGATGAGAAGCGGGTCGCGGTCTTCACCGGTATTGGCGTCGGCTAGCCGCACGGCGACCTCTTCGGCAGGCAAATGCCGGTTGCCCCAGGTGAAAAGCGCCATCAGAACCGGGAAGAAATCCCGACCCTTGTCGGTCAGCGCATATTCGTAGCGCGGCGGCCGCTCACTATAGAGACGCCGCTCGAACAAGCCTTCATCGGTTAGGTGCTTGAGCCGACGCGTCAGGATGTTCGGCGCAATTCCAAGGTTCTTCTGGAATTCGTCAAACCGGCTCAACCCCTGAAGGGCATCACGCAGAATCAGAATGCTCCACCAGTCGCCGACGCTTTCGAGCGCGCGGGCGGCTGGGCATTTGAAGGTGCTGAAGCTGGTTCTCTGCATGGGCAGGGCAGATAGCATGAGTAACTAGCATTATGCAAGTTACTATCATGAACCGGCGTGTGCGCGAAACGAGAACTCAATCTGCTGATGTGAGGCTAGATGGGAATAAGCGCGATGTGCCCGGCTGTAGCCACGCCGCGAGTTCTTAGTAAGGAGGTGCCTTGCGGGCGCGCTGGTGTTTTGCTGCCTCGGTCCACCAGGCGAGATCCTCAGCAAAACGGGGGAAAGCTCTTGCCAACGCATCGCCTCCGCTCCCGGTCGGTTTACTGTCAACGTCCAACGCCGCCGAGATATTGGCGACCGCGAGGGTGCTTGAGATGACGACCATTCCCATCTCGGAAAGGGTGCCATGCCATGAGACTGCCGCATGGGCGCCGGAAAGGCGGCCGCCGGAATAGCTGGCAATTGCCGCCGGGCGCCAGAACCACTCTTCAAGGTAATGGTCGGTCAGGTTCTTCAGCCCGGGTTGCATGCCCCAATTATATTCGCCCGTAACGAAAACGAAGGCATCGGCCACCCGGATTTTCTCGGCAAGCTGCTCCATTGCCGATGGCGCGGAACCTTTGGGGTATTCCTTGTACATCCGATCGAGCATCGGCAGTCCAACCGCCTTGGCGTCGATGAGTTCGACGGCGTTTCCGCGCTCGCGAAGTCCGGTTACGATATAATTCGCAAGACGGATGCCGACACGATCCGACCGGTAGGAACCGTAGAGAACCAGAATACTGTCGACCATTGGCGATTATGTCCTTACAGCTCGCGCGGCATGTCTGGAGCAGTTCAGCTCTTCATGGAATCTCTGAACCGCTCTATCCCATTGTTTTCAAATCAATTCTGGACGAAAACCGCCACGCACTTTTCCGCGAATTGCTTTAGGTTCGCGACTCCGCCGGCACCGAAGCGGAGACTTCCTCCTCCGGAATATCGTCGAACGACGCGTAGTTGAGATTATAGAGCTTCGAATAGAGTTTGCCATTCGCCATGAGCTGATTGTGGTTGCCGCTTTCAAGCAGCTGACCATTTTGCAGCACGATGATGCGATCGGCCTCGCGGATGGTGGCCAGACGATGGGCGATGACGAGGCCGGTGCGGCCCTCGAGCAGCTTCACCAGTGCCTTCTGGATCAGCATTTCGGTGTAGCTGTCGATATTCGCTGTCGCTTCGTCGAGTACGAGGATCTTGGCGTCAGCGACAAGGGCGCGGGCGAAGCTCACGAGCTGGCGCTGGCCGAGCGAAAGATCGCCGCCGCGCTCGCCGAGAACGGAATCGTAGCCATCCGGAAGACGCATGATGAACTCATGCGCACCGACGGCCTTGGCAGCTTCTATGACTTCCTCGCGCGTCGCCTCCGCCTTGTTATAGCGAATATTATCGAGCACAGTGCCGGTGAAGAGGAACGGCTCCTGCAACACCATGGCGATCTGGCGGCCGAGCGAATCCTGGGTGAGGGAGCGCACGTCGTGACCGCCGACCAGTACCTGGCCCTGCTGCACGTCGTAGAAACGATGGATAAGTGCCATCGAGCTCGACTTGCCCGAACCTGTGGGGCCGATCAGCGCTACGGTTTCACCCGGATTGACCCTGAAACTGACATTCTTCAGCACCGGATGCTTGGGATTGTAACCGAAGACGACGTCGCGGAACTCCACCGAGCCGTCCATGTCCCGCGAAAGCTCGACGGCATCGGGTGCATCCTTGATGTCGATGGGTACATCGAGCACCTCGGTCAGTCGCTGCCCGGACGCCATGGCGCGCTGCATGACCGAATACTGCATGGTGAGGGAGCGGATCGGGTCGAAGAAGCGCTGGATGTAGAACAGGAAGGCGACCATGATGCCGACATCGAGCCTGTGGTTCAGGACCATCGAGCCGCCGACGATGATGACGATCGCCATTGCCATGCCGGTCAGCGTATCGACGATCGGCACCATGATCTGCGCATAGCGCGCCGCCGTCAGATGCGCTTGAAGATTGGTATGCGCCTTGTCGTCGAAAAGCGAGAAGTTGACCCCTTGCCGATGCATGCCCTGAACGGCGCGCACGCCATGGATTGCTTCGGCCAGCGCGCCGTTGGTGACGGAGTTGGTCTCATGCGCGTTCATAAAGGCGAGGCGCGCCTTCGGCAGCCAGAACAGCCGCACGATGAAGAGGATCGGCATGACGGAAAGCGTCAGCAGGCCAAGACGGAAATCCAGCGACAGCATGACGATGACGATGCCGAAAAGCAGGGCTATGTCACCGACGGAAAGCACTGAAGTTTCAAGGAATTCCTGCATGGAGTTAACATCGCCCTGCAAGCGCGACATCAGGCGTCCTACTTCCGTCTTGTCCATGAAGGACAGCGAGACGCGCTGCAGATGCGCAAACATCGCCCGGCGTATGTCGAACAGCACTTCCTCCGCGACCTGGCCGACAAAGGTCTCCTGCACATAGCTCGCCCCGTAATTGACGAGAATTGCCGCCGCGAAAATTGCGAGAGACAGCCAGAGTGCCGAGTAGTCTATGGCGCCCGGTGCCATCGCATTGTCGATCGCATGCCGGATGACGAGCGGTATGATAATCTGTGATCCCGTGAACAGCAGAACGGCCGCGACCGAAATATAGATCTGGCGGCGATAGGGGCTTACGAAGGCCCAGATGCGGCGAATGATCTTGCTGTCGAAGACCTTGCCGAAGACCTCCTCTTCGACGCGGTGCGAGCCGACCACGGCACGGGGAGGGCGGCGACCATCCTCGCGCACGTCATTGCGCTCGGTTTCGGTGATTTCCGACATTGTCAAACCTCCCTTTTTGCCCTTTCGAGCGTGCCGCCACTGGATGTCCTGATGACATCGTCCTCCGGGCGAACCTGCAGATCGTAAAGCGCCTTGTATCGGCCTCCAGCGGCCAGAAGCTGCTCATGGGTGCCGCGCTCGACGATCTCGCCGTCCTCAATAAAGAGGATCTGGTCGGCATGCATGAGCGAACTCAGCCTGTGGGCGATGATCAGCGTCACGCGATCCCGCGAGAAGCGCTTCATGGCGCTACGGATGCGCTGCTCGGTTGCAGCGTCGATCGCCGCCGTGGAATCGTCGAAGACCATCACGGCCGGCTTCAGCATCAAGGTGCGGGCGATCGTCAGGCGCTGGCGCTGACCACCGGAAAGAGACACGCCGCGCTCGCCGACGACCGTGGTGTAGCCGGCGGGCAAGCCGAGAATGTAGTTGTGCAGCTGTGCCGACTCGGCGGCGCGCTCAATGCGGGTTTCCTTTGCCCAGGGATCGCCATAGGCGATATTGTTCTCGATGCTTGTCGTGAACAGGAAGGAATCCTGCTGCACGACGGCCACGTTCTGCCGCAGCGATTGCAGCGTCGCCTTGCGGATATCCTGGCCGTCGAGGGTGATCCGCCCGGCCGTGACATCATAGAAGCGCGGAATGAGGTGGGCGATGGTGGACTTGCCACTGCCGGGCGGGCCAACGATGCCGATCGTCTCGCCGCGTCTTGCCTCGAAACAGATATTCTTCAGCACCGGCCGCGTTTCCGAGCCGGGATAGTTGAAGTCGACATTCTCGAAACGCAGCGTACCGTCGGTTACGACAAGCGGCTTGGCATCCGGTGCATCCTTGATGGGAATATCGAGATCCAGCAGTGCAAACAGCCGAGAACCGCAGGTCGATGCGCGGGCGAAGGCATTCACCATCAGGCCGAGCTGGCGTACCGGCATCTGCAGGATGGTCATGAAGGTCAGGAAGGAGGCCAGCGTGCCGACGCTGATCTCGCCCGCAATGACCTTGAGACCACCCAGCCAGAGAACCAGCCCCATCGACACGAAGAAGGAGAGGTTCATGGCGCTGGTATTGATGACGCGGATGCCGACGCGCTTATGGGCCAGCGAAAGCGCGTTATGCGAGGCGCGGTCGAACTTCATGAGTTCATGCGCCTGGGCGGCGAAGGCACGGACGACGCGGATACCGCCGAGATTTTCTTCCATCACGCGCGTCAGCACCGAGAGCCGTTCCTGCAGCTCGAGCCAGGTCGAACGCAGCCGCAACTGCGTGACGGAGGAGCGCCACGCGACGAAGGGCACGAAGCTCAGGGCGAGCAGGCCGAGTGCCACATCGGTCGACAGCAGCATATAGGCGCCGACGCCGATCAGCATGGTGAGCAACACCGTGCGCACCAGGGCGGTCGAGAAATACATGCGCACGCCTTCGAGATCGAGCAGGCCTACGGTGATGAGATCGCCGGAATGGACCTTGTCGTGGAAGCTGAAGGAGAGCTGCTGGATTTTCTCGTAACAGGCGAGGCGGAGCTCATAGCCCATGTGGTGGCCGACGGATTCGCTGTAATAGTTCTGCACCATCGTGAACAGGCCGCGCAGGATGCTGACGACAAGCAGCAGCAGAGCCGTCGTCATCAAAGCATTTTCCGCGATCTGGCCAGCAGCGCCACCAGCAACCGCCGTCTGTGTCTGGTCGACGGCTCGACCCAGAAGCCTGGGGATCGTCAACTGCAACGTTGCAGCTACAAAAGTTGCTCCTATGGCCAAGCTTGTCTGCCAGGGGTGGCGCAGCGTCATATGGGTGATACGAACGATCGTCGAGAGGCCCTGGCCCCAACCGACCGCGTTGATATGCGCGCGCGAGGCCAATGGCCGCGCCGCGTTTCTTGATGAATCGCTGCTCACGCTTTTATCCAAGCACAATTAAACGAGGCGGGCCCGCAATCGGGTTCGTATCTCAGGGAAAGTATTGATAGGATGAATTTTGCCGATTCCGTGGCGACGTTCAAGAGTCAATTGGTCACAAGTCCCGCGCGAACGTTAGATTGCGTGTTCAAAAAATAATCGATGACATGTCGGGATCGAAATCGGCGGGACGTCCTTCGAGCACCAAGCAAAAAGGAGGACATCATGCGCAAGGTCATCGCAGCCACATTTATCAGCCTCGACGGCGTCATGCAGGCACCCGGCGGTCCGGATGAGGATCCGACCGGCGGTTTCAAGAATGGCGGCTGGGTATTTCCTTATTCCGACGAAGAAACCTTCAAGACACTCTTCGAAGTGTTCGAAAAGCCGTTCGATCTTCTGCTCGGGCGCAAGACCTATGAGATTTTTGCCGCCTATTGGCCCTATATCGACAATGACAATCCGGTTGCCGCGAAATTCAACAGCGTCACCAAATATGTTGCGACACGCGGTAACGGCGAGCTGAAATGGAACAAGAGCCGGTCCCTTGGCAAGGATGCCGTGGCGGCGATCAAGGAACTGAAGGCAGGCGAGGGGCCGGATCTCCTCATCCAAGGCAGCGGCGATTTCATTCAGACCTTGCTGCGCCACGGACTGATCGACGAATTCAATCTGATGATCTTTCCGCTCGTGCTGGGTAGCGGCAAGAAGCTGTTCGCCGGCGGGGCGGTTCCCGCGGCGATGAAACTGCTGCGCACACAGTCATCTCCGACCGGTGTCATCTTTGCGACTTATCAGCCGGATGGGCCGGTGAAGACAGGTTCCTTCGTCGGGCCGGATCCGTCTGAAGAGGAGATCGAGCGCCGCAAGCAGTGGAAATAGATAATCGAAGGATCGGGACGACCGGAGAATACCTTGTCACGATCACATCGCATGTCCGATCGTCTGGAATTCTCGTAGGGATTTCATGATTTCACGAAGACCTTTTGTGAGATGCTTGTCCCGGCGCAATACTATGCCGAGTTGCCGAACGAGTCTTGGTCGGAGCGGAGAGGTGACCAACAGGTCCGATTTGTCACGCCTCAGCGCCATGTCTGGAAGAATGGACCATCCGAGGCCCGCCGCGACCAGCTCCTTTATGGCCTCGACGCTGCCGAATTCCATGGCGGGCTCCGGTTGGGCTCCGCCAGTTCGGAACCAGTCATCCGTGGCGCGACGCGTATTGCCGCCTTCATAAAGCAGCAGCGCCTTGTCCTTCATGAATTCGACATCAGGTCCGCCATCCGGCATTACGCTTCCCTTGGGAGCTACCGCCAAAAGCTCGTCGTCATGGAATGGTTCGATTTCGAGGGAGCGACCGGAGGCGGGCAGGGCGACCACCGCGAGGTCGAGCGCATTGGCTTCGAGATCGTGCAGTATCTCTGCAATATTGCCGATGCGGACGATGATCTCGAGATCGGGCATGCGTTTCTTTGCAGTTGCGATGGCGCGGGGCAGCAGGTGGATCGAGGCCGTGCCGCCGCTGCCGATCCTCACGCGCCCAACCGATCCTTCGCGAAACGGCATCATCGCCTCTTCCGCCATGGAGCAGGCTTCTACGATGCGGCGCGCATGCGGAAGCAGATCGGCACCTGCCGGCGATGGCTGCGCCCGCCGGCCGACACGCTCGATTAGTCTCACACCGAGGCGCTGCTCCAGAAGCTTTACCTGCAGGCTGACGGCCGGTTGCGTCAGCCCTGCCCTGTCGGCCGCGGCGGTAAAACTGCCGAGATCGACGACGCTGATAAAGGCGGCGAGCTGATCCAGATTAAGCATTAGAAGAATTCCTTATGGATTGCATAAAGATCATAAGCTTCAATCGCTGCTAACACCAGTGCATCCTGAAGCCATGTTGATGCGGCTCAGGGAGCATGAAGATGACAATCGATATCGGTAGAGCAACGCCAGCGGCTGGTGCGGGCAGGGAACGGCGAAAGCCGGGATTTCTGCGGGCTGCGCTCAAAAGATTTCTGATCTACCTCGAAAAGCGCGAGACAAGATGGAGCCTGCGCGACCTGACCGATGATCAGCTTCACGATATCGGGATGACGCGCGCCGAAGCGCGAACCGACGTCCGCAAGTCATGGTTCTGGAGCTGAATGGCCCGAAGCTACGGGAAGGGGGAAGGTTCCGGAGAGGAGCCGCATAACTGTGCCGTTTGCACAGAGAGGGCCCATGCAGGAAGTGACTGCCGGAAGCGGACGGTCGGAGGACTTTATGCCATCCTCATCTCTGACGCGCGCGCAGCGGATTACGGCAGCAGGACCTGATCCTTGGAGCGGGCAGGGACCGGCACTCCGAATGATCTCAACCTCAGTACACAGCAAATATGTCTCATGCAGTCCTTTTTGTGGCAGCGTTCTTCTTTCCGCCATAGAGTTGTCTGATCCATCGCCTTCCAAATTCAGCGGTGCCTTCCGCCCGGATCGTCAATTCAGAGTACCAGATAGAGTTCCATGCTCAAGACAACTTCAATGCTTCTTACCGCGGCGCTTTCGGCCGTGTCTCTTCTTGGCAGTCTTTCGATAGCGCAGGCCGGTCAGGCAAGTTACGTCGTGGACGCGCGTAGCGGCCAGGTGCTGGAGGCATCGAATGAGAACGAATTGAACTATCCGGCATCGCTTACCAAGATGATGACGCTCTATCTCGCCTTCGAGGCGCTGCATGGCGGCCGCCTGACATGGGATCAGAAGCTTACCTTGTCGGAGAATGCCGAGAGCAAGGAGCCCTTCAAATTCGCGATCGGTGCTGGCCGTAAGGTGACGGTGCGCGAGGCTGTCGAAGGCATCGTCGTCCTATCGGCCAATGATGCGGCTGTCGCGATTGCCGAGCAGCTTGGCGGCTCCGAGGAGAGCTTCGGCAAGATCATGACTGCGAAGGCGCATCAGCTTGGCATGAGCAGTACTGTCTTCAAAAATCCCTCCGGCCTGCCGGATCCGGAACAGGTCACGACCGCGCATGACATGGCAACGCTGGGCATTGCGCTGATGCGCGACTTTCCGGAGGAGTTCAAACTCTTCTCGCTGCGCGGCATGAAGTTCCGTGGCATGAAGCTGCGCGGCCACAACAATCTCATGTATCGCTACGCCGGTGCCGATGGCATCAAGACCGGCTATACCGATGCCTCCGGCTATAATCTCGTGACGTCTGCAACGAAGAACGGCCGTCGCGTCGTCGGCGTGGTCATGGGGGAGAAGACCGCCCAGATTCGCGACGACAAGATGGCAAGCCTTCTGGACACTTATCTGGCCCCGGTGGCGACGACGGCCACGGTATCGACCGGCGCTCCCAAGCAAAGCTCGGCGAACTGATTTCGGCTCGATTTCAGCATTCAGCCGACCATTGATCTTTTGGCGGCTGATAAGGGGTGGCTCCGTTTCCGAAGTCGCTGCGAGGAGAAGCTAATCCCGCCGCATGACAGGGTGAGGGGGCGGGTTTCTTCGTGCAAAAATATGATGCCCCGACCGTCAACTTCACGCAAGGCTTTTTCATGGTCGATCGGTGAGAGGGCTCTCTCATGATGAATAGACGAACAGTGATTGCCGAACTGGCGGACTGCCCTATGTCTACCGTTGCTCGTTCGCTGCGCTTGTCGTGATTTGGTAGGAATCCGCGCCGAACTGCGAATTCGCATAGGCGGAGATATCTGGTTTCAGTTTGTATTCTCCGAAAATGAAGGATCCATCATTGGCCGCGACCGGTCTGATGCTCCTGTAAGATCTCGCTAGCAAATATTTCAACGCATTGGGTCAAGTTGGGAGGACCGGAATGACGTATGATGATGCACGTTTGACGCGTGAGCGCGACTTTCATAATGAACGTTTTGGTGCAGTGGAGGAGCGCAAGGAGGATTCGTTTTATTTCGCTGTCAAAGCCGCTGTGGATGCTTATTGGCGGCTGGTGAGGATGGCTTGCCCCGAAAAGGACGTGCTCGAATACGGATGCTCGAACGGCATGAGCAGCATCGGTCTCGCGCACTCCGCCAAGTGGATCACCGGTATCGACATTTCTGATGTTGCCATTCAGCAGGCCACGAATTCGGCAGCTCTCCGCGGAATCGACAACGTGACGTTCCAGGTCGATAATGCTGAGGAGATGAGCCTGCCGTCAGCGGGTTTTGATGTCGTCTTCGGCAGCGGAATCCTGCACCACCTGGTCCTCGAAAAATCGCTCAGCGAGATCCGGCGTGTGCTCAGACCCGGCGGCAAGGCCTTCTTTTTCGAGCCGCTCGGCCACAACCCCGTGATCAATCTCTATCGCAACCGGAC
The DNA here is from genome assembly GCF_030182495.1 of Rhizobium aureum. Classification (NCBI taxonomy): domain Bacteria; kingdom Pseudomonadati; phylum Pseudomonadota; class Alphaproteobacteria; order Hyphomicrobiales; family Rhizobiaceae; genus Rhizobium; species Rhizobium aureum. Next base: position 441,535 of record NZ_JAQJCI010000004.1, read on the forward strand.
GCCGGAGGCCCGCACGGTCGATGAGCACCCGCTCTTGAAATCCGACTTCGACATCGTGCGCCGATATTTTTCGAAGTGCGATCTGGAGTTCTTCGGGCTCGCCGCGCTTGCTTCCATTCCGTTTCGCAGGAGCCCGTTCGGCGCCGCGGTTCGGGGCACCGGCGAACAGATCGACAATCTGCTGCTCAAAATCCCAGGCGTCAGATGGCAGGCCTGGATCGTCGTTATGACACTGGAGGCGTGAGGGGCAGGCCTGTTCAATCGCGGAGAAGAGCAGGCCATTCCATGCTCAAAAATCATGGCTAATGCTGTGTGTCTGTTGCATTCGAAAATGGAACCCACCTCCGGCCGCACAAAAATCAGATAAGATAGATTATGGAACAAAAGCTGATATGGTCGCGATAAAGAGATTGCCATTTTTTTATTTCATTTCAGATAGTTGTCGAGATTTTCGAGAGTCGATTTCAAGCCCTCGTCATGATCTTTCCTGCTGATGCCATGTGGCACGTTCTCGCAAACTATGGTGACCTTCGTACCAGACGGCAGCTCCATCCACGACCATGTGATGATCATCGTACCGGCGAAGGCTGCGTCGTCGGATTCGAAATTCACCGCCTGAACGATGCGCTTGTCAGGAACGATTTCGAGGAACCGGCCGGAAACGATGTCGGTGTGTTCGGAAGATTTTCCGGGTATGGAATGATCCGCTGCATCATAGGACAGCGCCAGCCGATAAATGCCACCTGGATGTGGCTCGAAGACGTGAATGTGTCCCGTCATGCCTTTGGGCGGAAGCCAGGCGATCAATGCTTCGGGATTGACGAACGCGTCGAAGATCGCGTGTGGCGTAGCGCGGATTATTCTGGAAGCCGTATCGGTTCTTTTTGCGCCTGCTGCCTCACTCATCACGTCCTCCTGGTCGTGGGTATCGCTGCGCTTTGCGCGGCGCGGCCGATTAAATGCCCGTGGATTGCCGCTTCAGTTCGCCTTGATGCGGATCGTCATGGCTGCGATCTTCTCGGCAAGCAGCGCCGGATTGCAGGCAAAGATGCTATCCGGGCGCCCAGCCGCGCACCAGACCTGGTCGTAAGCCAATAGGCTCTGGTCCATGAAAACGGGCAGATCGACGAGATGGCCGATCGGAGCGACCCCGCCGATCGCGAAGCCGGTTTCGTCGCGAACGCGATCGATATCCGCGCGCTTCAGTCGAACACCGTACGTCGTTGCTATATATGCCGTATCGGCATTATGGCTGCCCGAAACAAGAAGCAGCGTCAATTCATGCGTGTCGGCGTTGACGAAAACCAGCGACTTGACGATCTGGCCAACGGCGCATCCGACTGCCTTGGCGGCTTCCTCGGCCGTCCGCGTCGACTGCTCCATACGCTTGATCGCAATATCCAGACCCAGATTGCTCGCCGCCAGCTCGACGCGCTCCAGGCTCGAAAGCTTTCTGCTGTCTTCGCTCATAGATCGTCATCCTCCACGTCGAGTTCGATCTGCATCTGATCGTAGGCCGGCTCGACATGATCGGGCGTTTCTGCCAGCACGGTGTCATAATCGAGTGGCGTGTGCATGTGGGTCAAGATGGCATGTTTCGGCGCCAAGCGTTCGATCCATCCAAGCGATTGTTCCAGCGATAGATGGCTCGGATGCGGCCGATACTGCAGAGCGTCGATGATCAGGACATCGAGGTCTTGAACTTTTTCTACCGATTCCGGCGGGAAATCACTGATATCGCTGCAATAAGCGAGTTTACCGATACGGAAGCCGAGCGAATGAATATCGCCGTGCAGCTGCTTGTGAGGCCAGAAACGGATCGGACCGCCCGCCCCTGCAATCGTGAAGCTTGCCTCGAGGCTTTGTATCAGCACCGGCCGCACGATCGGCGGATAGCTGCTGCCTGGCGGTGTCTCCAGACAATAACGAAAACCCTCGCGAATGCGATCCATGGTCGGCGGATCGGCATGGATCGGGATCCGCTCATGCGAGATATGGAAGAAGCCGCGCAGATCGTCGATGCCGTGAATATGGTCGGCATGGGCGTGGGTATAGAGCACGGCGTCGATGGAGCTGACGCCGGCGCGGATCATCTGCTCACGAAAATCCGGTCCCGTATCGATGACGACCGTGGTAATCCCGCCATCCGGTGCGATCTGCTCGACGAGAAACGCCGCACGTGTGCGCCGGTTCTTCGGGTTCTTAGGATCGCAATCGCCCCAATCCCCGGTAATACGGGGAACGCCCGGCGACGATGAACAGCCCAAAATGGTGAAGCGTCGCCGGTATGTCACGACGTCAGACCCTCGTCATCTTGGAGAAGCAACGGAAGGCGTTCGCCGTGGTGATTTCAGCGATATCCGCCATGCTGACGCCGATCGTATCGGCGAGCACCTCGGCGGTATTGACGACATAGGATGGCTCGTTGCGCTTGCCGCGCCAGCGCTTTGGCGCGAGATAAGGCGCATCGGTCTCGACCAGCAGCCGATCATGCGGGATGGTCTTGGCGATCTCGCGCAGCTCCTCCGATTTCGGGAAGGTCAGGATTCCGGAGAAGGAGATATAGCCGCCGAGCTCGACGCCGGTCTGGGCAAGGGCAGGGCCGGCGGAGAAGCAATGGAGGATGAAGGGGAAAGCCCCCTTCCCCGTCTCTTCCGTCAGGATCGCGGCCATATCCTCATCGGCGCTGCGGCTGTGAATGACGAGCGGCAGCTGCGTTTCGCGTGCGGCAGCGATATGGCGCAGGAAGCCGGTCTTCTGGTCCTCCGGCTTGACGGTGTCGTAGAAATAATCGAGACCCGCCTCGCCGATCGCCACGATCTTTTCGTGCTGGTTGGCCAGCCGCACGAGGTCTTCCGTCTGAATGTCCAACTCCTGGTCGGCGCTATTCGGATGGGTGCCGACCGAGCAGAAAACCGACGGATAGCGCTCGGTAAGCGCAAGCAATCCATCGAGCTTCCTGACCTTGGTCGAGATGGTGACCATCTGCTTGACGCCGACCTCGTGAGCGCGCGCGACGATCGCGTCGCGCTCCTCTTCGAAATCGGCAAAATCCAGATGGCAATGCGTATCGATCAGCATGGAAAACCTTATTCGGCGGTCGGCGCGACATAGCGCGGGAAGACTGGTTTCGGCGCTTCCAGCGGCGTTCCGGCGACGAGTCGGCCCGCCGCGCCGAGCGCCGCGAAATCGCGCTTGTCGGCAGGGATTGCAATGAGATCCAGCAGTTTCGCGGAGGATTCCGGCATGAAGGGCTGCAGCAGAATGCCGATCTGGCGCACGACATCGGCCGTGACATAAAGCACGGTCGCCATGCGGGCCGGGTCGGTCTTCTTCAGCGCCCAGGGCTCCTGGCTCGCGAAATAGCGGTCGGTTTCGGAAACCACTGCGATGATGGAAGCGAGAGCGCGATGAATGAGCTGCTTGCCCATATCTTCGCGAGTCGAGGCAAGCAGGGCATCTGCCTGATCGAGAAGCGCCTTGTCCTCGTCGGTCAGCGGACCGCATTCCGGAATCTGACCGTCGCAGTTCTTGACGATCATCGACAGGGAGCGGCTTGCAAGATTGCCGATGCCATTGGCGAGATCGGAATTGATGCGCGTGCCGATCGCCTCCTCGCTATAGCTGCCGTCCTGGCCGAAGGAGACTTCGCGCAGGAAGAAGTAGCGCACCTGGTCAAGGCCGAAATGGTTCACGAGATTGACCGGATCGACGACGTTGCCGAGCGATTTCGACATCTTCTCGCCCTTGTTGAGCAAGAAGCCGTGGGCATAGACGCGCTTCGGCAGCGGCAGCTTTGCCGACATCAGGAAGGCCGGCCAATAGACCGCGTGGAAGCGTATGATGTCCTTGCCGATGATATGAAGATCGGCAGGCCAGTATTTCGCACGGGGATTGTTGCGGTCTTCGATATAGCCGGTCGCCGTGATGTAGTTCGTCAGCGCATCGACCCAGACATACATGACGTGCGAGGGGTCGTTCGGCACCTTGATGCCCCAGTCGAAGGTGGTGCGCGAGATCGACAGATCCTTGAGGCCGGATTTCACGAAGGAAATGACTTCGTTGCGGCGTTCGGCCGGGCCGATGAAATCCGGGTTCTCTTCGTAAAGCTTCAGCAGGCGGTCCTGGTATTCGGAGAGCTTGAAGAAATAGCTTTCCTCCTGCACCCATTCGACCGGCGTGCCCTGAGGCCCGTAACGCACGCCGTCGGCGCGCAGCTCCGTTTCGTTTTCCTGGTAGTAGGCTTCGTCGCGCACCGAGTACCAGCCGGCATAGGAATCCTTGTAGATGTCGCCGGCATCGGCCATCAGGTTCCATATGTTCTGCGATGTCTCGTGGTGGCGCGGCTGCGTCGTGCGGATGAAGTCGTCGTTCGACGCGTTCAGCAGCTTGCCCATCGCCTGGAATTCGTCGGAATTGCGGTTGGCGAGCTGCTGCGGTTCCATGCCCTCGGCCCGCGCCGTCTGCTGCATCTTCTGGCCATGTTCGTCCGTACCCGTCAGAAAGAAGACGTCGCGGCCGTCGAGGCGCTGGAAGCGCGCCAGCGCGTCGGTGGCGATCAGCTCATAGGCATGGCCGATATGCGGCTTGCCGTTGGGATAAGCGATCGCGGTGGTGATGTAGAACGGAGTTTTTTCGGTCATGTCGGGCAGTGGTCCGCTTTTACTGTTGCGTCTCTGTTATTCTTGGCTCCGCTCGCTTTAGCGCATGTTTGCCGGGAGCGAAACACCAAGTTTCGCGCCCGCAGCATTCGGAAGTTGGGGATGGCGCCTTGCTTGACTTGGCCCCGCCTCGCCTTTACCCCTTCGCAAGACTGGAACGCAGGACTGAGACGGCCGTGAATTTCATTGCTTTATGTATTGGTCTGCCCAACTGCTTCAAGGGCTTGTGAATTTGAGTTTGATCGGTTCCTTTCAGCCGCTTTATTCCTTTTCCGGCTTTTTCGTCGGCATGCTGGTCGGCATAACCGGCGTCGGTGGCGGCTCTTTGATGACGCCCCTCCTCGTCCTGCTTTTCGGCGTGCACCCGGCGACGGCCGTCGGCACCGACCTCCTTTATGCCGCAATCACCAAGACAGCGGGAACGGCCGTGCACGGCATGCATGGGCGGGTCAATTGGAAGGTCGTGAGCCTTCTGGCGTCAGGCAGCGTGCCGGCGGCGCTCGCCATGCTCTGGATCATGGCCGGCGTCAATCGCGAGAGCCCCGCCGTTGCTCATGCCATCACCCTGTCCCTGGGATGTCTCCTGCTTTTGACGGCGCTGATGCTGATCTTCCGTGGCCAGATTCTTCAGGCCATCCGCAAATGGCGCGGCGAACGCGGTACCATATCGCCACGCAACATCGCCCTGCTGACGGTCATCCTCGGCCTCATGCTCGGCACTCTCGTCACCATGACATCGGTCGGCGCCGGCGCGCTCGGTGTCACCGTCCTGCTGGTGCTTTATCCGCAGACGGACGTGCGCGAAATCGTTGGCTCGGATATCGTCCATGCCGTGCCGCTGACCCTGATCGGCGGCATGGGCTATTGGTTCATCGGCGAGATCAACTGGACGATGCTGTTCGCCCTGCTGGTGGGCTCGATCCCGGGCATCGTTGCCGGCAGCCTGCTGGCGCCGCGCCTGCACGAGCGGTCCGTCCGCATCATCCTTGCCGTTACACTGGCTATCGTCGCCTGCAAGCTACTCTTTCCCTGATACGATTCAGAGGAGGCTCCGTGGTGGCTGCCGTTGGGAATTGTGGCCTGTCTATGCCGAAAGCTGTTGCTTGAGCTCGCCGAGGATGGCGATGAGCGTTTGCTTGCGATCGAGATTATAGGCTTGCGACACGTTCAGCCGCTCGGTGGTCTCGGAATGCAGGCGGGCCAGTCTTTCGGCGGCGGCAACGGAACCGTGGAGCGCGGCGGCGCGGGCGCGATCGATGATGTCGTCGCCGATATGAGCGACGAAGAAACCGAAGATCGTGTCGCTATCCTTGGCCGAAAGCGCATCGGCGAGGCGGTGCATCGCCTTGCGGGCCGCGGGTCCATCCGCCGAAAGCACCTGCCTGTAAGCCTCGATGATGTCACCGCCGCCGTAATTCAGGAGCTTGAGCGCCTCGCTGACGCTGCCCTTGGCTGCGGAGAGCAATTCGCTCCCCTGCCCGGCCGGCACGCCCAGATTTTCGAGCGCCATACGCAAGGCATCATCGGGAAGCGGCGCGAGCTTCAAGGGCAGGCAACGTGAGCGGATCGTCGGCAGAAGCCGACCCGGTGCATGCGAAAGCACGAGGAACAAAGCGCGCTTCGGCGGTTCCTCGAGGATCTTCAGAATGGCGTTGGCCGCACTGCGGTTGAGATCGTCTGCGGGGTCGATGACGACGATCCGCCAATTGCCGGTGCCGGAGGTCTGCGAAAAGAATTTTCCGGCGCGGCGCACCTCGTCCACGGTGATTGCGGACTTCACCTTGCCGGTCTTGTCGTCGACCGGCCGGCTTAGATGCAGCAGATTGTGGGAGGCGCCAGCGGAAATCTGGCGGCTGACGGCGGATGCCGGGTCGGGATCGCCGATCGTCTCGGGTGCGGATGCGGGATCGGGATGGGAGAGGACATGATTGGCGAAACGAAAGGCAAGGGTTGCCTTACCAATGCCTTCAGGCCCCTCGATCAGCATGGCGTGATGCCCCTTGCCGGAGCGATAGGATTGGGCGAGGAAGGCTTCCGCCTCCTCATGGCCGAAGAGCCTCGTATTGTCTTGAGGAGGAATGGCGCCGTCGAGGACGCCCGGCCGGTCGTCACTCATTGTGCCGCTTCCGATCCCGAGGCGATATTGGCGGCGCCAAGTCGCTTGTCCACGATCCCGGCTATTTCCGCCGCGATATCGTCTTCGGACCGCTGTGCGTCGATGACGTGGCAGCGATCGGGTTCGCGAGCGGCGATATCGAGAAAGGCCTCGCGGCGTTTCTCATGGGTCTGCATCTCTTCCTTCTCGAATCGATCGGGCGCGGCGACGCCCGAGGCCCGCTTGCGTGCACGCTCCAGGCCCATTTCGGCCGGAATATCGAGAATCAGCGTGCAGTCCGGCACGACACCATTGACGGCGACCCTTTGCAGGGCCTCGATATAGTCGGGCTCGAGATTGCCCGTCACGCCCTGATAGACGCGTGAGGAATCCATGAAGCGATCGCAAAGGACGATGGTGCCGCGCGAAAGCGCGGGGCGAATGACTTCCTCGACATGATCGTTGCGCGCGGCGGCAAAGAGAATGGCCTCCATGCGCGTGCCGAACATTTCCGCAGCACCTGAAAGCAGGACGTGCCGCACAGCCTCGGCCCCCGGTGACCCACCAGGTTCGCGCGTCACCAGAACCTCATGGCCACGCTCGCGCAACCGTTCAGCCAGCCGGCGGATCTGGGTGGATTTGCCGGCCCCTTCCCCGCCTTCGAAGCTTACGAATAATCCGTTTGCATCAGCCAATGATCATGTCCTGCACTTTTCGCGTGCCATCCGTCTGGCATGCGATACGCACCCTGTTTAACCCAAGACATGCCTCGGTGGAACCATGCATGTCTCGATGTGCGTGACTCTATATGGGGTGTGAACAGAGATTTCGCGAGCCGTACGGCCCTCTCAACTCGGCAAAGGCTTGTCCCACAGCCAGGAGAACAGCAGCGACTCGGTCAACTCCATCAGAGCATCGAATGCGCGGCGGCCCAATGTGCCCTGCCCGACCGATTCCTTCGTGTAAAGCGGCAGCTCTCGTAACAGACGTGCGCCCAGGAAGACGCGGAGAGTTCCCGCTTCGTAATCCGCAGCAACCGGCGCCGTCAGCGGCCAGCGATAGACGATGCGGGCGGATAGCCGATCCGGCGTGTCCACAGGGACGTAGACGTCGACTGGTATCTTAGCCCGCAGGCCGACGGTCGATGCGGCGCCGCCATAGACGCTGGCATCGCCGATCACCTCGCCATCGGCAAAGATGCGCTGGCTCTTGAAGTTGCTGAGGCCCCATTCAAGCACGCGTCGCGTCTCCTCAATGCGTTCCTTGTCGCTCTTCAGTCCGCCAAGCGCCAGAAACAGCCGGCGACCATCGCGCTGAATGGAGGCGACGATCGAAAAACCCTCGCCTTCGGCAAAACCGAGCCCCAGGCCATCCACGCCGATATTGAGCAGAAGCATCGGGTTCTTGTTGCGCTGATAGATCTTGTTCCAGGTGAAGTCGGCCTGGCCGAAATACTTATAGAGGTCCGGGTACTTCTGTTGCAGATCCTGTGCCAGCAGAACCATCTCGCGCGCGGAGACCTTGCCGCCGCCATTGGGATCGTTGGCATCGGGAAGTCCGGTGGAATTGGTGAAGGTCGCCCGCGGCATGCCGATCTCGCGCGCCCGTGCCGTCATGCGCCGGGCGAATTCGCGCTCGCTGACGGACATGCCTTCCGCTAGAACGATGCAGGCGTCATTCGCCTGCTGCACGGCAATACCCTGGATCAGATCGCCGACGCGGATGCGCGATTTCAGGGCTGCGAACATCGTCGACGCACGCGAGGGAGCGCCGCCCGTCCGCCAGGCATTTTCCGAGACGGGATATTCCGTATCGAGGCTGATCTGCCCTCGCCCGATCGCGTCGAAAACGACATCCAGCGTCATCAGTTTCGCAAGTGACGCCGGCGAAATCAGCTGGTCCTCGTTCTTGGCAAGCAGGATGGTGCCGGTCGAGGCTTCGATCATGAATGCCTGCGCGGCTTTCGTATCGAAAGTACCGGGTGCCGCCTGCGCAAAGGCGGGGGCGTTGCCGAGCCCGAGGACAAAAAGGAACAAAAGAATCAAACTCTTTGGCATATCGTCCCCTTCATCCGATTACCGGCACGATTATTTTAGTGACGGGTTGAGATTCAGGCAATGATACCGATCAGTCCGCCTGCGTCGTACCCTGATGCTGGCGGCGATAGGACGAAAGGATCGATTCCTGCGTCAGCCCGTCATTGCGAACCATGACGGCATCGAAGGCGAGGTTCACATACGCGGTCTTGACGGGAGCCTCCTGGTAGGCGGCAACGGTCGAGCCCAGGGTTCCATCCGTCAGGCTCGCAAGGCGCCGCGGGAAGTCCGGCCGCTCGTAGGGGATCGGGCCAATTCTCGGCAGAACGACCATGGACGGCTCCGCCGGCTCTGCGGCCGGCATGGCGCCGCCATTCCATTCCATCGGGGGCAGATTGTTGCGCTTGCTGCCATCGTAACCGGCGTCGGGCGTAGAACCGGCGAAAGCCGTCGTCGCATAAGGCGACTGGCGCGGAATGGGAGCGATCGCCGGCGCGGCCTCATAGCTGCGCTGCTGGCGGCTAGCGCGGAAGGGAGTATCCGTTTCGGGCAACTGATCCGCCGTCATGCGGCCGGCGGAAGCAACCATCACACCGGTTGCGATCTGGCCGCCAGGATTGATACTGGGCAGGCGCGAACCCTTCGGAATGTAGGAGGCCATCAGATAAGGCTCGTCATGACCGTCCATGCGGGCGCGGCCGACATATTGCACGCGCACGTCGCCGGTGCCGCTGTGCTGCAGGTCGAGCATCTGCGCGGTCTTGTTGGAAAGGTCGATGATGCGGCCGGGATGGTATGGGCCGCGATCGTTGACACGCACGATGATGGAGGAACCGTTTTCGATATTGGTAACGCGGGCGTAGCTCGGCAGCGGGAAGGTCGGATGCGCGGCGGTCAATGCCTGCTGATCGTAGACTTCGCCATTGGCCGTCAGGCGGCCGTGGAAGGCCGAGCCGTACCAGGAAGCGATACCGACCTTGCTGTAGCTGTAATCTTCCTTGGGGTAATACCACTTACCCTTCACCTGGTAAGGATTTCCGACCATGAAGCGGCCGCCACCCTTCGGCACGGGGCCGTTATTGACGACGCGAGGGCTCGCCTTCACGCCATATTCCTTCTCGGAGAAATATTCCTTGCCGTGCTTGCGCGTCGAAGCAACCTTCTGAGACGTTCCGCACGCCGTGATGGTTGCGCACATCAGGGAAAGAGCAAACCAACGCATACCCGCTGCGCATGTCACCGCACGATTTTCTGATGTCATCTGTCCCAAGCCGCTACTCATTACTCTGACGGAGGTCTGATACCGGTACATCCCTCATTCCGGTATCCTGCTACGCTCCAATCACCTAACGGTGCTTTAATCATGATTGCAGTTTGGCGTTTTTGCGATGCAAATTGAGCTCACTGAAGAAATTCTGAAAGTCATGGTTAATGCATGGTAAAGCGGCGTCGGCTTGAAGTAGTGACGGCAACAATACGCACGCTGAGACACAGGCTCGTCCGCAGATCGTCATCAGCCGTCCAGCTCTGTGACAAACGAGAGCGAGTCGCCACTGGACTCGGGATTTTTTGGATAAATTCGAACAGTGCTTTCAGGCACTTGTATCAAGGCGCATCAGTATCTCGTCGTGATAGACTTCGCCGACCTTCTACGCTTCGGTGTCGACCGCTTTCGTATCTCTCTCTTCGCGCCGTCAATCGTCAATGCGGCAAAGCCTTGATAACGTGCTGCAGCTTGTCCGGATTGCGGGTGCAATAGATGGCGACGACCTTTTCCTGCTCGATCTGCAGCGCGGTCGTCTGCGCGACATTGCCGCCCTCTATCGTCACGAAACCCGGCAGGCCGTCGATGGCGGCATAATGGACCAGCTGGGAGGGCTGCGCGCGGAAAATTCGTGCCAGCTGCTCATGAAGGAGCATGACGGCGGAAAGCCCGACATGCGGCCGCAGCGAGGTCGGTACCTTGCCGCCGCCATCGGCATAGACAACGACATCTTCGGAAAGCAGAGCGCGAAGAGCGGCCATGTCTCCCGTTCTCGACGCCGTGAAGAAGGCGGTGGCGAATTTGAGCCCCTGCTCTTTGCCGATGGCAAAACGCGGCCGCGCTTCGGTGACATGCGCCCTCGCCCGGCTGGCAAGCTTGCGGCAGGCAGCAGCCTCGCGACCGATCGCGAGCGCAACATCGTCGAAATCCATGCCGAACACGTCATGCAGGAGAAAGGCTGCACGCTCCAGCGGCGACAGGCGCTCCAGCGCCAGCATCAACGGCAGCGTGATGTCGTCGGCCGCATCGCCATCGTCCGGATCGAAGATCGGCTCGGGCAGCCAGGAGCCCACATAGGTCTCCCGGCGACGGCGTGCCGATTTCAGCTCGTTCAGGCAAAGCCGGGTGACGATAGTCCGCAGAAACGCGGCAGGCGTGCGAATCGTGGCACGATCGGCCGCCAGCCAGCGCAGCCAGGTATCCTGCACGACGTCTTCGGCATCCGCGACCGACCCGAGCATCCTGTAGGCGAGCCTGACGAGGCGCGGGCGCAGCTCGGAAAAGATCGGGTCGGACGGCATTTCACACATGGACCGCAAGTTCATGTGCGAACGGATTGACGTCGCGACCGCAGACGAACTGCAGCGTCGTCAGCGCCACCCGTCGCCCAAGATGGCGGGCGGTGGCGAGATCGGAAGCAGGCGGTGCGGTCTCCGGCCCTTCATCCGTATTCGCCTGCGCCGCCGCGCCAAGCCAGAAGCCGAGGCGGTTCAGATCCTCTTCCGAGCCCGTTGAAGAACAATTTGCCGGAGGAAGATCGAGGCCGACCCAATGCATTCCGTGCTGGGCTGCGAAAATCACCATCTGCATCAGCGTCGAAAGCTTGTCACCGGATCGTGACCCCGAAGTGGTGAAGCCCGCCGCAATCTTGTCCTTCCACAGATAGCCCCTGGCGAGAACGGCATGCGATGTTGCCTCCTGAAATGCTTTGAACGATGCGGAGACCGAGCCCATATAGGTCGGCGATCCGAAGATGATGGCCTGCGCCGCGTTGAGATCATCCCAGTGGCGCTCCACCTTGTCCACCGTCAACAGCATAGCCTCGACGCCATCCACCTCCTCAACCCCCGCCCTCACGGCTTCCGCCTGACGGCCCGTATGGCCATAGCCGCTGTGATAAACGATTGCGATGCCCTGCCGGATCATTGCCATCTCCTTCGAAATTGGTGTTGCGAAGGACATGACAAGGCATGGGGGAAGGATTGTGACATGCCGGGATTTTACGGGAAGGTGAAAATGGGGGGAGCCTATCGGCTGTATAATCCAGCGATGTCTGGTCTGAGATTGTGAGGGCGGAAAAGGCCGTACGAAGTCGAGTGGGGCCAATCCTGCTGTCTATCGCTGGTCTGGAAGAAAGATCGCGGTTGTCATTCGCCGCATGCTTAGGCGGATTCAAGGCAGCAGGAGCGTCGTCATAGTGCCGCCAAGGGCGGGACGTGGGACCGATCGGCTCCGCCGAAGCATTCCGTTCGTCAGTTCTGCTCGGTTGGCCTGTGTTGTTCTTGCCGCAATACCGTGATGGAGAGCAGCGCGACTATCGAAAGTCCACCCAAGGTCGCCGTGATGCCGAGAGATGACGGTATGCCGATGTTCTCCATCGAGAAGGCAAGCACGAATGGCGCAAGCGCTGAAAGGATCAGGCGCGCTGCCATCATCTTCCCCTGCAGCCTGCCATAGCCCTCACTTCCAAAGAGATGCAGAGGCAGCGTTCCGGTCACGATGCTCAACAGGCCATTGCCCATGCCGAAGATGATTGCGAAGGCCATGGCACCCAGCACGGATGGCGCTGAGAACAGAAGCACAAGGACGCCGCTGGGGATGAGCACTGCTGCGATCATTGCTAGATGGAGCGCGGACAAGTTCTTCCCGAAGACCATGTTGACGAGCCGACTGCTGACCTGCGAGGGGCCAAAAAGCGCTCCAACGAGGGCGGACGTCGCACCGAGTCCAAGACCGGACAGCAATGGGACAAGATGTACCAAAACAGCCGAACTAATGAGCGACATCAAGGAGAAGCCGGTGACCATGACCGCGAAGCCGATACGGCGTCGTGCGGGTGGGAGCATGCCCTCGACAACGGGTGCAGCGGTGGAGGCCTTCACGCGGTTCGAAGCTCCTTCGCGAGACAGCCAAGTGTGAATCGGCATGCAGACGAATAGGTTCAGCGCTGCGAAGACTAGATAGACCTTCTGCCAGCTCAGATGCGCATGGAGCGCGGTTGTGATCGGCCAGAAGATTGTCGAGGCGAACCCGGCGATCAATGTCAGATAGGTAATGCTGCGGGAAGCGACGTGAGGATGGATTTGGACGAGCAACGCGAAGGCGGCGCCATACTGGACCAGATTGGCCGAAACTTCGACAGCAATGAGTGCGGTGACATAGGCCGCCTTGTTAGGCGTGAGGGCACAAACGGTCAGAGCCGCAGCAGCCACGAAGGATCCGATCGTCATCACACGGGCGGCACCGATCCTATCGAATAAGATACCCAGCCATGGGGCAGTCAGCCCGCCGACCAGTAGCGCGACGGACAGTGCGCCGAATACCCATTCGCTGGACCAAGAGAACTGCGCTGCCATGTCCGGTGCAAGGATGCTGAAGGAATAGTAGAGCGTGCCGTAACCGATGATCTGTGTCAGACCGAGCGCAAGCACGGCAAGAACGGGCACTCGCTCAGACAAGGCGCTTCCCATCAGCGTCGAGAATCTTTTCGCCGTCTTCCTTGCTGAACGGTCCTTTATGAGTGTCAGGAAGGATGTCGAGGACGACTTCCGAAGGCCGAGCAAGGCGGGTCCCCAAGGGCGTGATGACGAACGGCCTGTTGATCAGAATCGGATCTTTTATCATCGCATCCAAGAGCTGCGCGCCTGTCAGGTCGGCATTGTCGAGACCCAGCTCCGCATAGGGCGTGCCCTTCTCGCGGATAGCTTCACGGACAGTTAATCCGGCGTCGGCAATCAGTTTCACGAGCTGGGCGCGCGTGGGCGGGTTCTTCAGGTATTCGATAACGGTCGGTTCGATCCCGGCATTGCGGATCATGGCCAGCGTGTTGCGGGACGTGCCGCAATCCGGATTGTGGTAGATGGTGACGTTCATGATGCTGTCTCCACGGTTGGGGTCGGCCGAAGCAGCCAAGTGACCAGAACGAAGGCGCATAGCGCCCCGATGAACTCCGCCGTAACGAATCCCGGAAGATCGGCGGGCCGAATTCCAGAGAAGGTGTTCGTGAAGGCGCGCGCGACCGCGACGGCGGGATTGGCGAATGATGTAGAGGACGTGAACCAATAGGCCGCCGTGATGTACAGGCCGACCAACCAAGGGATTGCCCCTCGATCGAAGCGGATGCCGAGAAGAATGACCGATACGAGCCCAAAAGTGGCAACCCATTCCGCCGACCATTGGCTCTCTCCAGAGCGCTCTTTCAAGGACCATTCGAGGATGGGGTGTGCGAACATCATATGAGCCGCCATCGTACCCGAGACGCCGCCAGCGATCTGAACGATGATGTAGGCAGCTAGGTCGCGCCTAGGCAGCACACGCGACAGGGCGAACACCAGCGACACGGCGGGATTGAAATGCGCTCCCGATATCGGGCCGAGCACCGTGACGAGCACCGCCAGCATCGCGCCCGTCGCCAACGTATTCCCAAGCAGGGCGAGCGCTGTGTCCTGCGTCAGGGAGGATGCCATAATGCCGGAACCGACGACGGTCGCGACCAGCAAGGCGGTTCCGATGGCTTCTGCAGCCAGCCGCCGATGAAGATCGAACTCTTGCATCAGTTCGCCTTCTTCGACATCGACGTCGCCCCGTCCGCGCAACATGCGGCCACGGCTACAGCCGGAGCGCAGATTTCAGGATGTCCGGCGCAGCAGTCTTCCATCAGGAACCGAACAAGTCCCCCAAGAGCATCGTAGGCCGCTGAATAAATGATCGAGCGGGACTCCCGCTGCTGGTTGATGAGACCTGCTCGCTCCAGTTCCTTGAGGTGAAACGAGACGTTCGACGGAGAGACTTCCGCGTTCTCGGCGATCGCGCCTGCGGACATGCCATCGGGTCCGGCGACCACAAGCATTCGGATGATCTGTAGACGCGTCTCCTGCGACAGGGCGCCGAACGACGCCAGGGCTTGACGTTGATCCATATTTCAATAATCCTTGAATTGTTGAAACAAGGATTACCGGAAATGAATGCCATCGACAACAGCAAAATACAGACGGACGACATTAGCCTGGGCGCCCTCGTCTCAATTCTTTCCAGAGCGAAGGATTCTCCTCTGGTGTTCTACTATGACGGACATCCGGTGAAGTCCGGTTATCACGTCACAGAGGTCAAGGCCGGACAGTTCTCGGCTCTCGACTGCGGTGCCAATCCGGAGGCCTGGTCAGAGATATTCATCCAGCTCTGGGACATCGATGAAGCCGATCGCACGCACATGGCTGTGGGCAAGTTCCACTCGATTATCCGAAAGGTGACCGAGCACGTGCAGCTCGACGGATCGGCGAAGCTAACCTTCGAAGTCAGCGACGGCGTGCGACCGATGCAGCTCTACTGCGCATCTTTACCGACACTCCGGGGCGGAGCTGTCCATGTCGAACTCCTGCCGCGCCCGGCGAGCTGCAAGCCACGTGACCGCTGGTTGGTCGAGAACGCAAAGGGGGGCGCTGCCTGCTGCGGACTAACCGCCTCCCAAAGCGGTTGCTGCGCCTAGTCTCGAAAACGAAGAAAAAGGACATGGGAGGGGCGGATTCTGCCGCCTCTTATCAAGCTGCCCGCTGCAACCGAATCGGGCGCTCCTGCAACACGTATGCAGTTACGGCATTGTTGCAGCTAGCTGTTGACAATGTTGCAGATCAGCCTCGATCAACACTCACTATGCCAACAAAATTTGCCAAAAATATCAATGACTTATGGCGGAAGAGGTGGGATTCGAACCCACGGTACGGTTTCCCGCACGCCGGTTTTCAAGACCGGTTCCTTAAACCACTCGGACACTCTTCCAAGCAATTGAAAAGGCTGAAAAATCCATGCAGTACTGATTTTTCGGAACCGGGTGGTGCTACCGGTTTTCTACCCAATCACTCGACGGCTGGCTTTTTAGCAGCTTTGGTCGCCGCGTCAACTTGTTCCGCCGCGCTCTCCCGCATTCTCGATATCAGATGGAATTGTGGTTGAGGGATATCGGCCGAGTGCGCGGCAGCATGCGCGATTCGTTTCGCCAAAGTGCCGGAAATAAGGTGGTACGGCCGATGGAGACGGCCGGGCCACCTTCGCCTGGTCAGGGGTCAAATCTGACTGAAGCAAGTTATTAATAAGCTAAGCTTATAATTTGTCAATTATCGACATCGGCTGTGAAGGTCTTGCTTTGCGAACGTCGTGTTGATGGCTTCGACTATCCGGGATAGTTTCCTCGCCATGACTTCTGATGATCATTCCCTGTCGCTCGGCACCAAGCCCCTCGCCGGCCCTGCCCTCACCGCCTTTTTCAGCCGCGATGCCGTCGTGGTCGCGTCCGACCTGATCGGGGCGCGTTTCACGGTCGCCGGCATAGGCGGTCGCATCGTCGAGACGGAGGCCTATCTACCCGATGACGAGGCTTCTCATGCATATCGGGGACCGACGCCGCGCAATACGGCCATGTTCGGACCGGCCGGCCACGTCTATGTCTACCGCTCCTACGGTATTCACTGGTGCCTGAATTTCGTTTGCACCAAGGGAAGCGCTGTGCTCATCCGGGCGATCGAGCCGGAAAACGGCATCGAGGAGATGATACGGCGGCGCGGACTTGCCGATATCGCCTCGCTCTGCAACGGGCCGGGCAAGCTGTCGCAGGCGCTTGCTATCGATATAAGCCTCGACGGCCGCTCGCTGGATGCGGCGCCGTTTTCGGTGTCTCGGGCGGAACCGGTGCCGGTCGTCTCCGGCAAGCGCATCGGCATCACGAAGAATGTCGATCCGCTCTGGCGTTTCGGAGCTGCCGGCTCGCGCTTTGTCAGCCGCCGTTTTCCGTGATTGAACAAAAACGGCCACCGGGGTGGTGCCCGGCAGCCGCTGAGCCACGCAGTGAAACTGGAAAGGCTGCGTGGCAAGCATTTTCGCTTCTCTTCGAATCGCGAAACGCTTGTCTTATGATTTCTCAATGCATTCCGGACGGAAAACCGCTTCGCACTTTTCCTGGAAATGCTCTATTCCATCGCGACGCTGTGGTCGACCGCCGGCGGCGCCTTCGGCTTGCGGAGCAGCACCAATAGCGGCATGGCGAAGATCGACATCAGCATCAGCAGTTTGAAGTCGTCGATATAGGCGATGACGGTTGCCTGGGTGGTGATCATGCCGTCGAGCGTCGCGCGTCCCACAGCCGTCAAGGGGCTCACGCCCTGTGCGGCCGCCGCATCGAAATAGCGGTTGAACGGCGTCACATAGGCGGCAATGTTGGCATGATTGACCTGCGTGTTCTCGGTGATCAGCATCGAAACGACGGAAATGCCGACGCTGGAGCCGATATTGCGCGAGAGGTTGTAGAGGCCGGTCCCTTCACCGCGCATCTGTGCCGGCAGCGTCGCAAAGGCGATCGTCGTCAGCGGCACGAAGAGGAAGCCGAGGCCTGCGCCCTGGACGAAGCCGACCGATATCAGCGTCCATTGCGAAACATCCGGTGTCCAGCCGGTCATGTCGTACATGGCCCAGGCCGTCAGCGCGAGGCCGATGAACAGCAGCCAGCGCGTGTCGACCTTGCCGATCAGGCGTCCCACCAGGAACATGCAGAACATGGTGCCGAGGCCGCGCGGTCCCATGACGATGCCCGCGGTCACGACCGGATAGCCCATCAGCGTCTGCAGATAGGGTGTCATCAGCGCCAGCGAAGCCAGATAGGTCACGCCGACGATGAAGATGAACAGGATGCTGACGGCAAAGTTCTGGTCCATGAACAGGCGTGGATTGACGAAACTCCGCTCGGCCGTGAACATGTGCACGAGGAAGAGATAGAAGGCGCTGACGCAGACGAGCGCCTCGATGATGATCTCGCTCGAGTAGAACCAGTCGAGCTGCTCGCCGCGGTCGAGAAAGAGCTGCAGCGCCGCAATCGCGATCGAAAGCATGCTGAAGCCGAACCAGTCGAGCTTCGCCAGCGCATCGAGCTTCGTTTCCGTCACATAGACGACAATGCCGAAGAAGGCGAGCGCCCCGATCGGCACGTTGATGTAGAACACCCAGCGCCAGCTGATATTGTCGGTCAACCAGCCGCCGATGACGGGTCCCAGCACCGGACCGACCATGACCGAGACGCCGAACAGCGCCATGGCGCGGCCGCGCTCCTCGATATTGTAGATATCGAGCAGAATGCCCTGCGACAGCGGCACCAGCGAGGCGCCGAACAATCCCTGCAGCAGGCGGAATCCGACGATCTGCACCAATGATTCCGACAGGCCGCAGAGGACGGAAGCGGCGACGAAGCCGGCGATCGCGACCAGCAACACTCGCTTGCGGCCGAATTTTGCCGAGAGGAAACCCGAGGGTGGCGTCATGATGGCGGCCGCGACGATGTAGGACGTCAGCACCCAGTTGATCTGGTCGGCGCTCGCGGAAACGTCGCCCTGGATATGCGGCAGCGCGACGTTGGCGATGGTCGTGTCCAGCGCCTGCATGATCACGGACAGGATGACGCAGGCGGTGATCGCACCGCGATTGGCGACGGGTGCCGCCGGCGAAGAATTGGTCGCGCTACTCATGATCCTGACCGCGGGAATGGCCGAGCAGGTTGGTGATGAAATCAGGCAGGCCGCGGGCATGGCCGGTCTCGACATCGGCGACGACGCTCATTCCGACGCGCAGCGGCGGTTTGCCCTGCATGTCGTCGATGCTGATGATCATCGGAATGCGCTGTACGACCTTGACCCAGTTGCCGGTCGTGTTCTGGGCCGGCAGCAGCGAGAAGCTGGAGCCCGATGCCGGCGAGATGCTGGCGACCGTACCCTTCCACGTCACGCCCGGATAGGCATCGACCGAAATGTCGACCTTCTGGCCGGGACGCACATAGGTAAGCTCGGTTTCCTTCGGGCTCGCATTGATCCACACATGGCTCGTGGAAACCAGCGAGAATCCCTGCTGCGCGGCCGTCAGGTAGGCACCGACCTGAAGCGAGGGCACGTTCGCGGTGATGCCGTCGAACGGCGCGCGCACCACGGTATCGTCGAGCTCGCGCTGTGCGTTGTCGACCGCGGCCTTGGCCTGGAGATAGAGCGGATTTTGCTCGACGGGCAGATCGGCGGCACCCTCGCCGCCCAACTGCGCAAGGGTCGTTGCCGCCTGGGCCTGTGCGACCGATACCTTCTGCTGCGCGGCTTCCAGATTGTGCTTGGCCTGATCGAATGCCGCCTTGGAGGCAACCGAGCTGTTGATCAGGTTCTGCTGGCGCGTGAATTCCGTCTGGTAATAGGGAATGTCGGCCTGTGCCTGGGCGATTTCGGCTAAGGCCTGTTTGTAGCTCGCCTGCAGGTTCAGGATCTGGTTCCTGGCGTTGCCGAGCTGTGCTTTGGCACCGTCCAGCGCGATCCGGAAGGAGTCGGGCTTCAGGCGAAAGAGCACCTGGCCTTTCTTCACCACCTCGTTTTCATGCACATCCACCGAGATCACCGTGCCGGATACGTCGGTCGAAACACCCACCATGTCGGCCTGGATATAGGCATTGTCAGTGAACATGATCTGTCCGCCGGTGACGTAGTAATAGCCGCCGATGACGAGCGCGACAGGCAGTAGTGCAAACAGCACCGGTCGCGTCAGGTTGCGGCGTTTGCGCGGCGTTTCCGGGGGTGCGACCGGGGCCGCCGCTGCAGCTGCTGCGGGCTGCGGTGGGGGATTGGAGGACGGGGCCTCGGCCACCGGGGCCTCGGTCTGTTCAGCGGAATTTGCGTTTGCAGGCACGCGGAGTGAGGAAGATGCATCAGCCATGTTGTAACTCTTTGTCGACCGCCTTTGAACGGCAGGCGCTAAGCAGGTTCGATTTCATGAGGGTAAGCAATTCGTAGAGGCGCTCTTGATCCTCCTGCGAGGTTCCTTCGAGCGCTTCCTTACGTGTCTGGTCGCCCATGTTGCGCATGGTCTCGATCAGCGGACGGGCTTCCTCGCGCATGTAAAGAAGCCAGCTTCGTCGATCGCTCGGATGCTGCCGGCGCTCCACCAGACCGCGTTCGCTCAGCTTGTCGAGGATGCGGACCAGCGTAATCGGCTCGATCTCCAGCATTTCCGCGAGACCGGCCTGATGGATACCTTCATTGTTCGCGAGGTAGGCGAGCGTCTGCCATTGCGAACGCGTCAGGCCCAAATCCTTTGCGCGCTGCTCGAACCGCTTGCGAAACAGCCTGGCAACGTCATGAAGGAGAAAGCCGAGAGTGGGTGTCGAATTCATGGTATGAAAAGCCTGCTATTGATAAGCAACCTTATAATGATTAACACATATAGTAAGCGCCCATGCGATACAAGAGGCGGGCAATCAAGAAATGGCAGTTGTCGAAGATGTCGCAGGGCTGTCACAAAGATGCCGCAGTGGCGAGTTGCCGATCGCCAATTGAAAAGGCGCGGGCCGATTCGCCCGCGCCTTTTCGGCAGTTTCGCAGCAGAGGTGGTACGTAGGGGGCGTCCCACCCGTCAGAGTTCGACCTGAAGCTAGCGTCGGCT
The DNA here is from genome assembly GCF_030182495.1 of Rhizobium aureum. Classification (NCBI taxonomy): domain Bacteria; kingdom Pseudomonadati; phylum Pseudomonadota; class Alphaproteobacteria; order Hyphomicrobiales; family Rhizobiaceae; genus Rhizobium; species Rhizobium aureum. The sequence continues at coordinate 462,040 of NZ_JAQJCI010000004.1, forward strand.
GAGAAGACCGATGAGATAGCCGATGCCAGCTGCGGCAGCGACCATGAAGATCGGCTCCTCGCGAACTCTTTCGCGCAACTGCTCGGTGATCTCCTGGGCTTCTTCCGCGACGACAGATTTCGCTCCCTGCCCCACGGCTGCCATGCTCTGCGACAACCTCGACAGATCTTCGCGCAATGCGGCGACCTGCGCGGCAAGGTCCTCCATTGCCATTTCGGTCTGTGCTCGCGCGGAAGAAGATTGGGCGGAAGCTGATTTCGTTTCTGCCATCGTATGCTCCTTTGTCTTCTGGTTCCTAGAACGCCGCTGCCTGTCAAAGGTTCCGGCGTCTTTGCCCGCCGTCCGGCGATTTCCCCAGTGGCTCTTCAATTCCGGTTCGGATTGTTCTAAGGAACTCCGATTGTTTCGCCCGCGTGCGAAGACTTGATGATGACGAGGTTTGCTTTCCGATGTTCGACGTGCTGAGAAAAATCGCCCAGACCTGGCTTGCCAAGGGCCTGTTGCTTCTTCTTGCGGCAGCCTTCGGTGTATGGGGTGTCGAGCGGTCCCTCATCACCGGCGGCAGCAGCAATACGGTTGTCACGGTTGGCGATCAGCACATCGATACCAATGAATTCCGTCTTGCCTACCGTCGCCAGATCCAGGCGATCAGCCAGCAACTGCGCATGCAGATCACGCCTGAGCAGGCCCGTGCGTTCGGGATCGGACAGCAAACGGTGGCGCAGCTCGTCGCCGGCGCCTCGCTTGACCAGCTTGCCGCCGATATGGGCCTCGGTCTTTCGCAGGACCGGCTGGCCAAGCTGATCGGCGACGATCCGGCCTTCAAGGCGACGAACGGTGCTTTCGACCGCCAGAAATTCGACTTGCTGCTGCGCAACAGCAACATTTCGCCTGACGATTACATCAAGGAGCGCAGCAAGGTTGCGATCCGCGGCCAGATCGTCGAGGCGGTATCGAACGGCTTTACTGCGCCGCAGGTCCTGGTCGACGCCGTCAAGCAATATCACGACCAGACCCGCAGCATCGATTATCTGCTGCTGACCAATGCCAATATCGATCCGGTCAAAGCGCCGGCCGACGATGTCTTGCAGAAGTGGTTCGACGGCGTGAAGTCGAAGTATCGCGCTCCGGAATATCGCAAGTTCGGCTATGTCAAACTGCAGGCCGAGGATATCGCCGATCCGGCGAGCGTGTCCGACGACGAGGTGCGCGCGCAGTTCGACAAGCGCAAGGACAGCTTCACGACGCCGGCGACGCGCACGATCGAGCAGCTGACCTTCCCCAACAAGGATCTCGCCAACGCCGCAGCCGATGCGCTGAAGACGGGAACCACCTTCGATCAGCTCGTCTCCGACCAGGGCAAGAAGCCTTCCGATGTGCTGCTCGGCACCTTCACCAAGGACCAGGTTCCGGACAAGACCGTCGCCGAAGCCGCGTTTGCCGTCGCCAAGGAAGGCGGCACGAGCCCTGTCGTCGACGGTTCGTTCGGCCCGGTCATCCTGCGCGTGACCAACGTGAAGAATGAGACTGCGAAGAATTTCGACGAGGTCAAGGAAGATATCCGCAAGCAGATTGCGCTCAGCAATGCCGCCAGCGAAATCACCAGCGTCCACGACAAGTTCGAGGACCTGCGCGGTTCCGGCGCCTCGCTGCAGGAAGCCGCCTCGCAGCTGAAGCTGAAACTGGTCACCGTCGATGCCATCGATCAGACCGGCCTCGACCAGAATGGCAATGAGATCAAGGATCTGCCGGCGCGCCAGCAGCTGCTTTCGGAAGTCTTCAAGGCCGACCAGGGTGGCAACCCTGCTCCACTGACGGTCGGCAATGACGGCTATATCTGGTACGACGTCATGAACATCACGCCCGATCACGACCGGCCGCTTGCGGAAGTGCGCGAAAAGGCCGTTGCCGATTGGACTGCCGAGCAGCAGAGGATCGCGCTTGCCGCCAAGGCGACCGAGCTGAAGCAGGAAGCACAGAAGGGCAAGTCGCTTGCCGATATCGCCGCGCCGCTCGGCATTGCCGTTGAAAACAAGACGAGCATCATGCGCTCGACCGATGATCCGGTTCTGGGTCGTGGCGGCGTCGCAGCCGCCTTCTCCGGCCCGGTCGATGCGGTCGCCACTGCCGTCGGCGCCGATGATACGACGCAGATCCTGCTCAAGGTCACCGATGTCAACGACAATCCGACGACGGACGCGCTGAGCAATGATGATCAGCAGGTTGCCCAGATTGCCAATGCCGCCGGCGACGATATCCTCGATCAGATGGTGAGCCAGTTGCAGGGCAAATATGCCGTCACGGTCAACCAGAGCCTCGCCGAACAGGCGATGTCTCGCTAGGCCCGGTCGGGAGGATGGATAGTCGATGAGCGAATTGAAGCCTTTCCTCGCCAAGGTCGCCAATCGCGAGGCATTGACGCGGGATGAGGCCCGGCAGGCATTCGAAATCCTGATGTCGGGTGAGGCCACGCCATCTCAGATCGGCGCGTTCCTGATGGCTCTGCGGGTGCGCGGCGAAACCGTCGATGAAATCGTCGGCGCCGTGACCACGATGCGCGCCAAGATGCTGCCGGTGAAAGCCCCGGCGGATGCCATCGATATTGTCGGCACGGGCGGCGATGGCGTCGGCACATACAATATCTCGACGCTGGCGGCATTCATCGTTGCCGGCGCGGGCGTGCCGGTTGCCAAGCACGGCAACCGCGCTCAAAGCTCCAAGGCCGGGACCGCCGATACGCAATCCGTGCTGGGCATCAAGCTCGACATCGGACCGGAGACGATCGCCCGCTGCATTCGCGAGGCCGGCATCGGTTTCATGTTCGCGCAGCTGCATCATTCTTCCATGCGCCATGTTGGCCCCTCCCGCGTCGAGCTCGGTACGCGGACGATCTTCAATCTCCTTGGGCCTCTATCCAACCCAGCCGGCGCGCGCCGGCAGCTGCTGGGCGTCTTTGCGGCGCAATGGGTATTGCCGTTGGCCGAGGTGCTGAGGGATCTGAACGCTGAGAGCGTCTGGGTTGTGCACGGCGACGGTCTGGACGAGATCACGACGACCGGCAAGACCTCCGTCGCAGCGCTCGAGAATGGCAATATCCGCACCTTTGAACTGACGCCGGCCGACTTCGGCCTGCAGCATGCCGACCTCGCCGACCTCAAGGGTGGCGATGGCATTGCCAATGCGGCGGCGCTCCGCGGCGTGCTCGGCGGCGCAAAGAATGCCTATCGCGATATTGCCCTCGCCAATGCTGCTGCCTCGCTGGTCATTGCCGGTAAGGCGGAAACGCTCCATGATGGCATGAAGCTCGCCGCTCATTCGCTCGATAGCGGCGCCACGGCCGTTGCTTTGGAAAAGCTTATCGCCGTTTCCAATGAGGAAGAACAGGACTAGGACGTCATGACCGATATCCTCCAAAAGATCGAGGCCTACAAGCGCGAGGAAATTGCCGCCGCCAAGGCCAAGCTCTCTCTTGCCGATCTCAAGGCCATGCAGGCCGGACAGTCCGCGCCGCGCGGCTTCCACAAGGCGCTGCTCGCCAAGAAGGATGGCGGCGCTTTCGGCCTGATTGCCGAGATCAAGAAGGCAAGTCCGTCAAAGGGACTCATCCGCCCTGATTTCGACCCGCCTGCCCTCGCCAAGGCCTATGAAGCCGGGGGAGCAGCCTGCCTTTCGGTGCTGACCGATACGCCGAGCTTTCAGGGCGCTCCGGAGTTCTTGACGGCGGCCCGCGCCACCTGCTCGCTGCCGGCGCTGCGCAAGGATTTCATGTTCGATACCTATCAGGTGCAGGAAGCCCGCGCCTGGGGTGCCGACTGCATCCTGCTCATCATGGCGTCGCTCTCCGATGACGATGCCAAGCGCCTCCAGGATGAAGCGTTCGGCCTCGGCATGGATGTACTGGTGGAAGTCCACGACGCCGAAGAGATGGATCGCGCCCTAAAACTCTCCTCCCCGCTAATCGGCATCAACAACCGCAATCTCCGCACCTTCGAAGTAAGCTTGACGGTCAGCGAGAAGCTGGCGCCCATGGTGCCGGAGGACCGGTTGCTGGTTGGCGAAAGCGGCGTCTTCACACACGCCGACTGTAAGCGCCTTGAGGCCGTCGGCATCAGCACCTTCCTTGTCGGCGAGAGCCTCATGCGCAAGGACGACGTGACGGCGGCGACGAAACTGCTGCTGAACGGCGAAACCGGCATTCTGGCGGCCGAGTGAAATGAGCATCGAGAAGGCCGGCCTGACCCATATCGACGCTTCGGGCGAAGCGCATATGGTCGATGTTGGTGACAAGGCAGAGACGGCACGCAGCGCTACCGCGACCGGTTACGTCAAGATGAAGCCTGAGACCTTGACGCTAATTCGCGAAGGCAACGCCAAGAAGGGCGACGTCATCGGCACAGCGCGGCTTGCCGGCATCATGGCTGCCAAGCAGACGAGCAGTCTCATTCCGCTCTGCCATCCCCTCATGCTGACCAAGGTTGCCGTCGATATCGCGGAGGATGCCGCCCTGCCCGGCCTGCGCGTGACGGCGACGGCGAAGCTGACCGGCCGCACCGGCGTCGAGATGGAAGCGCTGACGGCGGTTTCCGTCGCCTGTCTGACGATCTATGACATGGCCAAGGCCGCCGATCGCGGCATGGAAATCGGTGGCATCACTCTATTGGAGAAATCCGGCGGCAAATCGGGGGATTTCCGCCATCCGGGGGCCTGATCTATGAGCCTATTGCCCGTTGCCGAAGCGCAGGCACGCCTGTTGGACAGTGCCGCGCCGATCCATCGTGTTGAAAGCGTTCCGCTCGATATGGCCGAAGGCAGGGTTCTGGCCAAGGATCTTGCCGCCCGCCTGACCCAACCGCCCTTCGACGCCTCGGCGATGGACGGTTACGCGCTGCGCTTCGAGGATGCTGCAACGCCTGGCTCGGAGCTGCAGGTCATCGGTGCCTCCGCAGCGGGTCATGCCTTTGAGGGAGCCGTCGGCAAGGGAGAAGCGGTTCGCATCTTCACCGGTGCACCCGTTCCGGCCGGCGCCGATTCGGTACTCCTGCAGGAGGACGCGGAGCGCCTGGAGAGTGATCGCATCCGCACGACCTACCCCTTGCGCAAGGGGCAGCATATACGCCCGCGCGGACAGGATTTCCTGGAAGGCGAATCGGTGCTTTCCGCCGGCATCGTCATGGATTTTTCGCGGCTCACCGTCGCTGCCGCCATGAATCATCCGGCCTTGGCTGTCTATCGGCGGCCGCTGGTGGCGATTCTCGCGACCGGCGACGAGCTCGTGGCGCCTGGCAATGAACCGGGGCCATCGCAAATCATCGCCTCGAACACGTTCGGCATTGCTGCACTGGCCCGCAACGCCGGCGCCCATGTGCTCGATCTCGGTATCGTTTCCGACGACAGCGACGAGATTACCGCCGCCATCGGCCGTGCGCAGGTGGCCAAGGCCGACATCATCGTCACGCTCGGCGGCGCCTCTGTCGGTGATCACGACCTGGTGCAGGCGACAATGGTGGCTGCAGGCATGAAGCTGGATTTCTGGCGCATCGCCATGCGTCCCGGTAAGCCGCTGATGGTCGGCAGCCTCGGCGAGATGCATGTCCTCGGCCTCCCCGGCAATCCCGTCTCCAGCCTCGTTTGCGGACTGCTCTTTCTCGAGCCATTGATAAGAAAGCTCGCATCCCTGCCTCCGGTAAAGCGTGAAGGCATTGCGCGTGCTGCCGTGCCCTTTGCTGCAAACGATCAGCGGCAGGATTACGTCCGCGCGACACTGACGAAAGCTGCCGACGGCGGCTGGCTCGCCGAGCCCTTCTCGAAGCAGGATTCGTCGATGATGAAGGTCTTTTCGCGCGCCGACTGCCTTGTCGTTCGCCCGCCGCATGCCTCGCAGCTGGAAGTCGGTTCGCCCACTCCGGTCATATTCTTACGGCCCGATCTGCTGGGCTGAAGGTGCCCCGGAAGGGTGAACGGGGTTTCCGGCTCAACTCAGGGGGACGATCAAAGCGGGCAAGCAAAAGCCGGGAGGTTTGACCCACCCGGCTCGCGATCATTACATCGACAGAGCGAAATTTATTTCGCCGGCTTCTCATGGTGGCCGCCGAAGCCGGCGCGCATGGCAGAGAGAACCTTGTTGGCGTAATCGTCATTCCCGCGCGAAGCGAAACGGCCATAAAGCGCAGCGCTCAGCACCGGCGTTGGAACGCCTTCGTCGATCGCCGCCGAGATCGTCCAGCGGCCTTCACCCGAGTCGGAAACGCGGCCGGCATATTGCGAAAGGGCTGCGTCGCCATGCAGCGCGTCGGCCGTGAGGTCGAGCAGCCAGGAGGTGATCACGCTGCCGCGGCGCCAGACTTCCGAGATTTCAGCGATGTCGAGATCATACTGGTAATATTGCGGATGGGAGAGCGGCGCGGTTTCGGCATCCTTCTCCGCGTCCTGCTTGCCGATGTTGGCATGGCGCAGAACGTTGAAGCCCTCGGCATAGGCAGCCATCAGGCCATATTCGATGCCGTTATGGACCATCTTGACGAAATGGCCGGCGCCGGATGGGCCGCAATGCAGATAGCCCTGCTCTGCCGTGCTCTTCTTGGCAGCCTCTTCCGAGCGCATTGCCGACGGAGCGACGTCGCCGACGCCGGGGGCAAGCGTTGCGAAGATCGGCGACAGATGCTGTACGGTTTCCTTCTCGCCACCGATCATCAGGCAATAGCCGCGCTCCAGACCGAAAACGCCGCCGCTGGTGCCGACGTCGACATAGTGGATGCCCTTCGGCTTCAGCTCTTCGGCACGGCGGATATCGTCGTGATAATAGGAATTGCCGCCATCGATGACGATGTCGCCCTCTTCCAGCAGTGGGACGATCGCCGCCAGTTCCTGATCGACGATTGCCGCCGGCAACATAAGCCAGACGACGCGGGGCTTAGCGAGCTTCGATACGAAATCCGCGAGAGACTTGCTGCCGGTGGCGCCGAGCTGCTCAAGCCCGGCGATGCTTTCCGGACGCGCATCGAAAACAACCGCGCTGTGACCGCCTCTCATCAGGCGCTGCACCATGTTGTTGCCCATACGGCCAAGGCCAATCATTCCGATTTGCATATTTCAGTCTCCTAGGACGGTTTTAATCGTTTGAATGTTCAATAGAGACATTTCGCAGCATTTTCCAATGAACAAATGACGGGCGAGCTATGCATAAGCCGGTCAGCGAAGGAAAATTCGCCCGTTCACGCATCTGTGATGTCGCCTGGTCAGACCTCCCGCTTTTCGCCATGATCGCGCTTTGCCGGTTTCGAGGAAAGCTGTATTTTGCGCTTCATTCATGTTGATGGACTTAGCATCGATCTCGGGTTCTTTGCATCATTCTCTTTCGGGCGGCGCTCACAGAGGGCGTCAAAAGGAGGCATATGGCCGCGTCTTTGAAACTGCCGCTGATTCCAGCTTCTTTTTTCGGGGTGGTTCTGGGGCTTTCCGGTCTCGCCAATGCCTGGCGCGTGGGTGCCCGCATCTGGCATCTGCCGGTACTGATCGGTGAAGTTCTGACCTTTATTGCACTGGCCGTCTGGTTGGTGCTGATCGTGCTCTACGCTTTGAAATGGATGCTAGTGCGCGAGGAGTCCTTGAAGGAGGCGGCGCACCCAGTCCAGTGCTGCTTCATCGGCCTCATCGGTGTCGCAACCATGCTGGTGGCCGGTGGCCTCTTGCCTTATTCGCGTATCGGTGCCGAAACCATATTCCTGATCGGCGCCGTCTATACCCTGGCATTCTCCGTCTGGCGCACCGGAGGGCTCTGGCAGGGTGAACGCGATATCGCCACGACGACAGCCGTGCTCTATCTGCCAAGCGTCGCCGGCAGCTTCGTGACTGCTATCGTCGGCGCGGCGCTTGGCTTTCCGCAATGGGCGCAGCTTTTCTTCGGCGCCGGCTTCTTCGCCTGGCTTGCCATCGAATCCGCCCTGCTGCATCGCCTGCTGACGGGGCCTGCGCTGGCACCGCCACTAAGGCCGACCCTTGGAATTCAGCTGGCTCCCCCGGTCGTTGGTGCGCTTGCCTATATCAGCGTCACGCAAGGCCCTCCTGACATGCTCGTCCATGCAATGATCGGCTACGGCTTGCTGCAGGCCCTGATCATGTTGCGCCTCCTGCCCTGGATCATGAAAGAAGGCTTCAGCCCCGCTTATTGGGCCTTCACCTTCGGTGCGACTGCACTGGCAACGGCCCCGATGCGCCTTGTCGAACGCGGCGATGTCGGCCCAGTGACGCAACTTGCTCCCATTCTCTTCGTCACCGCCAATATCGTTGTGGGTTTGATCGCGCTGGTGACGATCTGGCTGATTGCCAACCGCAAACTCGTTATTGGCTGGGTCGAGCTTGCCGACCGAGACGCTGGTGCCGTTGGCCAGCGATAATAGAGTTCGATCCTACTTTTGGAGGGTGATATGCTGGATCATGTCACGATCGGGGTTTGCGATCTCGAGCGATCGAAGGTCTTCTACGACACGATATTGCGCTCCATAGGCATAGAACGCCTTTATGCCGAAGGCGAAAGATTTGCGGGTTACGGCATTGGACAGAAGGCTTTCTTCTGGATCGGTCAGCGCGATGCTTTGCAAACAGGCACGCATATCGCCTTTGCCACTCCAAACAGGGAACTCGTCGATAATTTCCATCGGGTCGGGATCATTGCCGGGGGCACCGACAACGGTGCTCCAGGTCTGCGCCCTCATTATCATCCGAACTACTATGGCGCTTTCATTCTCGATCCTGATGGCCACAATATCGAAGCCGTTTGTCACCTACCGGTGAGTTGAGCAAAAAGCGCCCGCTGTCCGGTAAGAATGAGATCATGGTATCGGAGGACCGACATAGCGCGCACGCGGGCGAATGAGCCTGCCGCTGGTGGCCTGCTCCATGGCATGCGCAAGCCAGCCGACCGTCCGTGCCAGCGCGAAGATGATCAGCGGTGCATCCTCCGGCAGACGATAGGCGTGGGTCATCGCTGTCAGGGCGAAATCAACATTGACGCGCTCACCGACCAATTGCTCGCCGACATCGCGAACCCTGGCGAAGAGCGGAGGCAGTTTGAAGCAGCCAAGCAGCGCCTCGCCACGGATATCGACATCAGGATAAAGCTGATGGCCGAAAGCCGGCAATGGCCGTCCTTCCGCCAGATAGCTGCGGACCGCTTCGTCCACCCCCGTCGTGGCTGCCCGCGCGATCAGCGTGCGCACGCTCTGCCATGCGCCGCCATGCAGCGGACCGGTCAGCGTCGAAAGGCCGGATAGAGTGGCCGCAGATAACGTCGCGCCTGCCGATGCCGTGATCCGCGCGGTGAAGGTCGAAGCGTTCAGCTCGTGATCGGCAAGCAGCACAAGGCTGCGGCGGATCATATCGGCGGCATCGGGACGGTCCCAGGCAGCCGCGAGGCGCCGATGCAGCGGTTGATCCCACGCGCCCGGTGCCAGGGCTTCAGCCACCGTACCGAGCACGCTTTCAGCTTCGTTCTGCAGGGCCGGAAGCGAACGCCCGAGTGATGGCAGGTCGCTTGTTATGCGCTCTGCCAATGTTGAGAACGCAGCATTCAGAGAAGGAAGTTTTTGCTGAGCCGTACTTTGCTCGAATCGCAACGGCCGCTTCATGTCCCAAAGCAGCCGCGCGATATCTTCGAGGCTTGCGCTTTCGGCAAGCCGCGCCGCATCCTGGCCGCGATAGAAAAGCCTGCCGCTCGAAACCGTCGACAGCGCCGATGGCAATACCGGATCGCCCCATTGAATAGCCTCGGCGGCCACCGTCTCGGTCTTGCGCCGTCCGGCATGACGCATGGCCAGTCGCTTGACGTCATCGGTGAAATAGAGGCTGCGTCGTGTATCGGCAGGATCCGGCTTCGCGCGAATGCGCCCGCGGCTGACATTGGCGTATAGCGTCTGTGATTTCGTTCCCAGCAGGTTCAGCGCCTGCTCTGCCGTCAGCCAGCTCATCGGTCCTCATGTTGATCAATTGCATCAAGATTGACGTCAATAGGAATAGATCCGATCTAATCGGATAGTCAAAGGAGGTGACATGAAAGAGGCCACCTCCGCCGATAGAACGGATGACTGAGATGCAGGTGATGATCGAGGGACAGTCACACTTCCAGCCTTTCGGCTTACCTTATTGGGGTTCGCAAGATCTCAACAAGGGAGTTGGAAGCATGACTGCCTCTTATGAATACCATATCGGGGTCGATTATCACAAATCCTATAGCCATCTGGTGGTGCAGGACTCAGCCGGGAAGACGTTACGATCCGGCCGGGTGAAGAACGACCGCCAGTCGCTTGGCGGGTTTCTCGAACGCTACCGGGAAAACAGCCATGCGGTTGTCGAAGCGACGCGCAACTGGATGATGATCTACGACTGGCTCGACGACATTTGTGATGATGTCGTTCTCGCCCATCCGTTGAAGGTGAAGGCGATCGCCGACGCCAAGATCAAGACGGACAAGATCGACGCGACGGTGCTGGCGCATCTGCTTCGAGCCGACCTGGTTCCGGAGGCCTGGGCTCCGAGCGACAAGGCCCGAGAGCTGCGTGTCGCGCTGCGCGAGCGGATGTTTTACGTGCGGCTGCGCACGATGACGAAGAACCGCATCGTGACGGTGTTCGATCGCTATCCGGAGCAGACGGCGCAGTTGAAGAAGCTGAGCGACCTGTTCGGCAAGGCTGGACGCCAGCAGCTCGCCGCGCTCAATGTGTTGGAGATCGACCGTATCCAGATCGACCGTGGTCTCGACTTCATCGGCGACATCGACGGCCGGATCAAGCAGTCGGAAGCCACGATCCGGGCGTTGACGAAGACCAATGGCAACGTCAAGCTGTTGAAGACGATCCCCGGTATCGGCGAGTTCTTTGCAAGGCTGATCGATGCCGAGATCGACGACATCAAGCGGTTCCGCAACCCGAAGAAGCTTGCTGCCTATGCCGGGCTTGTGCCCTCGACCTATTCCTCCGGCGGCAAGACCTTCCACGGCAAGATCATCAAGCAGGGCAACAAGTGGCTGCGCTGGGCTTTCGTGGAAGCGGTCGCTCCCGCTGTCGCCAGTGATGCGCAGCTTCGCGGCCAATACGACCACCTGAAGATCAGAGGAGTAAACAAGGCGCGTGTTGCCATCGCGCGCAAGCTTTTGACGATCGCCTTCCAGATCCTGCGTGACCAGCGCGCTTACGAGCCGCGCAGCACCACCGCCATGGAAGCGACGTCGACGATATCCCGGTTGTCCTGATTGCTGGCTAGTGAGCCCGGTAGAACTGGGCTGCGCTCTTAAAGGAGAATGGGAAACCGGGAGCCGAACGTCACTCTGTGACCGAAGCCAAGGCATCAGGTCACGCATTGGAGATTGGTTCAAGAACCGAAGGACAACTCCGTCCTGCGGACGGAAGAGATTTAGCCGATCGGCGCAAACGCCGGTCAAAACATAACCGAACCCAAGGAAATTCCCGCAAATGCTGGTGTTTTGCCCCTTGAGTTCTTTCATTGGAGAACCGTAATGAAAAGTGGTCTTGAAGATGTCATTGCCGCAGAAACCAAGCTGTCCGACGTCGACGGCGCTGCCGGTCGCCTGATCATCCGTGGCGTGTCGCTCGATGATCTGGTGGCGACCAGCCGCTTCGAGGATGTTGCGGCGCTGTTGCTTGACGGCCTGTTCGACGAGCATATCGACGCAGTCTCCATCCGGACGCAGCTCGGCATGGCCCGCGCTGCTCTCTTCACGCATGTCGAGGCTGCCGATGCTGCCGTCCTTGCGCTGCCGCCAGTGGATGCCGTGCGTGCCTTGCTGGCACGCCTCGGCGACGGCGAGGATTTTGCAACGGCGATCCGCCTGATGGCGGCGCCCGCCGTCTTCCTGCCGGCAATCTTACGGCTGCAGAAGGGCGACGCGCCGATCCAGCCGGATGCATCGCTTTCCCAATCGGCCGATATCCTACGCATGTTGACGGGCCGCGTTCAGACGGCAGAGCAGACGGCGGGTCTCGATGCCTATCTGGTGACGATTTCCGATCATGGCCTCAATGCATCGACCTTCGCCGCGCGCGTCATCGCCTCGACCCATGCGGGTCTCACCTCCTCCGTGCTTGCGGCGATCAGCGCCCTCAAAGGTCCTCTGCATGGCGGCGCTCCCGGCCCGGTTCTCGATATGCTCGACGGTGTCGGCAAGCCTGAAAATGCCCGCGCATGGCTGTCACAGGCGCTCGATCATGGCGAGCGATTGATGGGTTTCGGCCATCGCATCTATCGCGTCCGCGATCCGCGTGCCGATGCGCTGAAGGCGGCGTTGAAGCCGATCTTTGCGAGCGGACAGGCCGATGCCGGACGTATCGCCCTGGCCGAAGCCATCGAGGCGGCAGCACTGGCACTGCTGAAGGAACGCAAGCCGGATCGGCCCTTGGACGTCAATGTCGAATATTATACCGCCCTGCTGCTTGACGCGCTCGGCTTCCCGCGCAGTTCCTTTACCGGCGTTTTCGCGATCGGCCGCACAGTCGGCTGGATCGCCCATGCGCGCGAACAGACGCTCGACGGGCGTCTGATCCGCCCGCAGTCACGCTATGTCGGCCCCTTGCCGAAAGCGGCGTAGCGGTTCCGATAAGCGCTCAGGCGGCCGCGGATTGGCGCGGCCGCATCATGCCTTCGCGGATGTGGCGAGCAAGCTCCAGCGTCTGCGGCGTTGCGTTCACCTTGGGCAAATGCAGGTTGATCGCAAAGATCGGCAGTTCTGGCAGCCCTTGGTCGACCGTGAGGATATCGAGATCGGCCGGAACGGTGGAGGCGAGCCAGGCAGTGACCGCGAGATCCGTGCGCACCGTCGCCGTGGTCGCCTCGATATTTCCATTCTCGAAAACGGTCCGCCAGCGCAGGCCATCCTTGCTGAGTGCTGCAAAGACTGATGACCGGAAGGCACAGGTATCGGCCACCATCGAGATCGGCAACGGCACCTTGCGATGGGCACTGCCTGCCTTGGCGCCGACCCAGACAAGCCGCTCGACGGCGAGGCATTCGCCCTGCGACGTTCCGTATGGTTCCTCCACGACACAGAGATCGACGGTTCCCTTTCCCAACTCTTCGAGCAGTTCCGGTGATGAGGCGCAGACCAGCGAAATCTCGATCTGCGGATAGCGCTCGGCATAGGATTTCAGCACCGGTGCCAGCGTTGCTCCCACGAGATCATAGGGAACGCCGAGCCGCACGCTGCCGCGAACGCTCCTCTCCGTCATATCGTCCCAGATCTCGTCGTTCAAAGCCAGCAGGCGGCGGGCATTGCCGAGCAATCGTTCACCCGCTTGCGTCAGCCGCAATCCGCGCCTGTCCCGCTCGAACAGGGGCCAATCAAGCATGTCCTCCAGGCGCTTGATCTGCTGGCTGACGGCGCCCTGCGTCATATGCAGCATATTGGCGGCAACTGTCATGCTGCCCTTGTCGGCAACGGCAGCGAAGGTTCGGATGAGGGCTATGTCGAAATTCCGGATCATGGTCAGCATTATAAATGCTAATGCTGCGATCCTTCAATATTCGTTTTCCTGATGAGGCCCATCCTTCTATCCCTCCTCTCAAAATCGAGAAGTCTCAAAATCGGGAAAAGGCTAGATGACTGTCGAAACCCTGTTGCCGCTGATCCTCTTCGCATTGGTTTCGACCATAACGCCGGGAGGCGCCACGACGCTTGCGACCGCATCTGGCGCGCATTTTGGCTTTCGCCGGTCGATACCGGTCATGGCCGGTTTTGCCGTCGGTCTCGGCTCCATGGCTGGCGCGACGGCCGCCGGCCTTGGTGGGGTATTGCTGGCGCTGCCGGTGCTGCAGATCGGCATGAAGACACTCGGTTCGCTTTACCTGATCTGGCTTGCCATCCGCATTGGCAGGAGCGGCCCACCAGGCGCGGCCGGGCAGATGGCGAGGCCTACCGGCTTCGTCGCAGGTCTCTGGATGCTCTGGCATAATCCCAAGGGCTGGGCGATGACCATGGGTGCCGCCGCATCTTTCGCCGCGCTGGCGGAAAATCCTGTCAGGCTCGCGATCCTGCTTGGCGGAACCTTCTGCCTTATCGCCGCCTTCTCGCTCGCCGTATGGTGTCTACTCGGACAAATGCTCGGGCGTTTGCTGAAAACCGCATGGCAGTGGCGCGCGGTCAATATCTCACTCGCCTGCCTCTTGATGATCTCGATCATTCCCATGTGGCACGAATGAAATCTGATAGGCAGAGGCCGGTTTGATCACGGCCGGCTGCGCCAGAGCCATGTGGTCAAAGTTCCGGCGCGGCCACGCAGGCTTGCTTCGATCGGACCGTCGAGGTTCCCTTCCCTGAAAGGAGTGCTGTCCCGGCCGGCGGAAAACAGCAGCTCGTCGCTGATGGCGATCTCGGCGCGATTACCGACCGCGACCTCCATCAGACGACTGGCGATGTTGACCGTGTCGCCGGTCGCAGTGATCTGCTGGCGTCCGCCACCGCCGAGCCTCGAGGCGACGATGGTGCCGAAATGCGCGCCGATCTTGAAGCCGATGCGGGACGCGACCGTCTCCGGCAGCGCCGAGAGCCAACCTCTCATCCGCTCGGCCAAACGAATGCAGCAGTGCGCGGCATCGGCAGGATCGCTCGGCTTCGGTTGCGGCAGGCCGAAAAGGATCATCGCTCCATCGCCCATGAAGCTGGTGATGGCACCGCCACATGCAGTCACTTCCTCGTCGACGAGGTTATAGAAGCCATTCAGCAGTTCCCGAACGGCAGCTGGGCCGACCGTTTCGCTGAGACCCGTGAAACCATTGATATCGATGAAAACCACGGCAGCTTGCTGATGCACCGGGCTTGCGAGGAAATCGGGATCACGGGCGAGATGCTCGGCGAGGCCGGGCGCCTCGATGCGCTGCAGCAGCTCGCTTTGCTCGGCGAAGCGCGTTGCCCGCCTGCGGTCGAACCAAAGCTGTGCCGCGCCGAACAGCAGCGCCGGCGGCACGGTCGCGGTAATCGGCAGGGCGGCACTCAGCCAGATCCCGTGCTTGAAGGCGCTGACATTGACTGCGAACCAGATGAGCACGACGCCGAGGACTGTTATCAGCCCGATAGTACTGCGCTGCCAGGAGAGAAGGCCAACAACAAGCAGCGGCAAACCGATGGCGAAATAGAGATCGATGAAGCGAATGTTGCGGTCGCGCACCAAGCCGTCTCCGGCAATCAGATGTGTGATCGAGGTGGAGATAACCTCGACACCCGGCAGGACGGGATCGAAGGGCGTTGGAAAGACATCGCCGCCACCGGTGACGGTTGCGCCGATGACGACGATATGATCCCTGACCGCGGCTTCCGGCAATTGACCGTTGAGCGCCGCGCTGGCGCTGATGGTGCGGATCGTGCCGCGCGGCCCGTAGAAAGCGAGTGGCAGGAGATAGCCGGTATCGGTCTGGATGGATCGGTCACCGATCTTGATGCGATCGGAGATGACGGTTGTCTGCTCATCGGTTGCAGCGGAAACGACGCGCAGCGAAAAGGACGGCTCGATCCGCTCGCCGCTGCGAAACAGCATCGGAACAAAACGCGGCGTTCCAGTCTTGTCGGTCTGGACATTGACGACGCCGTAGCTTGCGGCTTCGGCAAACCGCTGCTGCGGTTCGAGGAATTGCAGCGCACTCGGCACACGGGCAAGAGGTTCCCTGCTGTCGTCAACGACACGCTGTCGGCTTTCCGGGAAAATGCCGGCTGCAGCCAGCACGACTTTGGTTCGCTTCAGCGATTGCTCCAATGCCGCATCGCCGGCCTCATCGCCGGAATCGAGCAGAAGCAAGTCGAGACCGATGGCTTTTGGCCCCAACGCGGCAATGGCGTCGATGATTTTGGCGAGCGTGGCGCGCGGCAGCGGATAGTGCCCCGCCAGACGCGACGTGTCGTCATCGATGGCTACGATCGTGACGAGATCGGGTGGTTGATGGCTGCCGCCAAGCGTATTGCGGAGGTTCGTGAGCGTCGCCTCGGCGCCGTCGACAAAGGGGATGTCACCGCGACGATGCGCGATGCCAAGACCCAATCCCCAGACGGCAGTCAAGAGAAGCGCAATCAGCGTCTGCAGCGGTGGTCGGCGCATGGCGTCGCGATCTCACTGGCCGAGGCGGGCCATCAAAGCGTTTATGCGCGGTTGTCGCCATTGGGTGACGCGCAATGCGGAGCGGCTGCGGTCGACATCGACGCCTTGCCCTTTGCCGAGCGTGACCCCCTGCCCGGTCGATACCTTGTTGACCGCGACACGGCCGCGCAAGACAAGTACGGATGTGTTGCTCCGTTTCACGTCAACGGCCCATCGTGTGCCGCGCACGGCAGCGATTGCCTGTGGCGTCACCACTTCGAATCCACCCTGAATGCGGCTGGCATCCACATCGATCAGCGCTGCCTTGCCGTCGAGCACAAGAGCATCCACACTGCCGTCATGGTTCCGGTCCGCAAGCCGGTAGTGCGCGCCGCGCTCGACAGTAATGCTAAGCCCAGCGGCGCAATTCAGCGTCTGGCGCACGGCGCTGACCGTGGGCCGCAACGGACAATTCGCGACGGCTTGCGCGGAAGCGGCGCCGGCACCGATGATGCACAATGTACCTGCCGCCAGCGCCAGACTACGAATATTGTTTGCTTGGATCATGATTGTGGCCCCTCATCGCCTATAACTGGAGCCGCGGACGGCGATTTCCAGTCAGGGTATGCCCGATCCCTGGGACGATGATGCGTCATGGGCGATTGATCTGCAAGTTGTCGTAGCCTCTGGCTTTGTAGAGCACGCTCGAAATCAGCCAGCTCAGCAGGAAAATGCCGACGACGGCGACACCGAAATTGGCAAGATTGTCATTGAGTTCGCCGATGAAGCTCCAGAAGCCGCCTTCGAGGCCGAGCTTGTCGGAAATCAGCCCCAGCGCTTCGATGCCGCCGATAAAGATGGCGACGACGACCGAGGCTGCCGTGATTGTCAGATTGTACCAGAGCTTGCGCACCGGCTTGACGGAAGCCCATCCATAGGCACCGGTCATTAGCGTGCTGTCGAGCGTATCCATCAGCGACATGCCGGCGGTGAAGAGTGCCGGGAAGACGAGGATGGTCCAGAAGGACATGCCCTGCGCAGCTTGAGCGGCGGAAATGCCGAGAAGCCCGATTTCCGTCGCGGTATCGAAGCCGAGGCCGAAAAGAAAGCCGATCGGATACATGTGCCATGAGCGGGTCACGACCTTGAACATCGGCCGGAAGATGCGCGCCAGAAAGCCGCCGCCGGCAAGCAGCGTATCGAGATCCTCGTCCGCGATCCTCTCGCCTCTCTGTGCCCGCCTGAAGGCGGACCACACGCCTTTGAGGACAAACAGATTGGCAACGCCGATCAGAAGCAGGAACACCGCCGAAACCGTCGTCCCGATGACGCCCCCCATGTCGTGGAAGGAATCGAGCTGGCTCTGCATGGCGGCCGCCGTCGCGGCGATCAGGATCGAGGCTATCACGACGATCGAGGAATGGCCGAGAGAAAAGAAGAAGCCGACCGCATAGGGCTGCTTCTTTTCCTGAACGAGCTTGCGCACGACATTGTCGATCGCGGCGATATGATCGGCATCGAAGGCGTGGCGAAGCCCGAACATATAGGCAAGAAGCGCAATGCCCAGCAGTGAAGGCCTGTCGGCGAAAGCGGCCCAGGCCCAAATCCACGCAGCGATATTGAACGCGATCAACAGCGCAAAAGTGAAAGCGATCTTGGCTCTCGGTCTTTCCGCCCGATCGTCAAATGGATTGAGGATCATACTTTTCTTCCCGTTATGCTTACTCGCACAGTGTCACGGAACGGGAAGCGACGCGATAGTCAAATGACGTAGGTGCCGAAGTTTTTCGCAGTGTCACAAAAATGAGCAAACCCGTCGCAACCGGATCTGCTCCGCACCTGATTAGCCTCTCTCGAACGGGTATCCCTCGTCGGCCCATCCCGTCATGCCGCCGATCATGACCTTCACGCGCCTGCCCAGCGAGCCGAGGCGCCAAGCCGCCTTGTCGGTGCCGTTGCAATGCGGCCCGGCGCAATAGACGACAAACAGCGTATCCTCAGGCCATTCCGCCATCTTCCGCGCGGTCATCTTGCCATGCGGCAGATTGATCGCGCCGGGGATATGTTGCTCCTGGAACATGGTGGGACCGCGAACATCGAGTAGGACGAAATCCACATTTCCCGATGTCATTGCCTGGCGCACATCGGAGCAATCGGTCTCGAAGGCAAGCCTGCGGGCATAGTGTTCTGCGACAAGGCTCGGGACTGCTGCGGGGATTTCATTGACTAGGGACATGGAACGCTCCTTCTTGGGTTCGGTGCATTCATGCCTGAGTGATCTCGCAGTTGAAATTGGCCGAAATGCCATATAGCGTCAACATCATGCCAAACTCGGATAATCCCAATCTTCACGGTCCGCATGTCGTCACCCTCGTCTATGACGGGCTGTGCACGTTCGAATTCGGCGTCGCCTATGAAATCTTCGGCCTGCCACGGCCCGAGATGGGCGATCACTGGTATCGCTTTTCCGCCTGTGCGATCGAAGGCGGTCCGCTTCGCGCCGCCGGCGGGCTGACAGTGCAGGTCGATCATGGGCTCGAGGTTCTTGCCGATGCCGATCTGATCGTCGTGCCGGGTTGGCGCGGGATCGGGACGTCTGTCCCTGCCCCGCTGATCGCCGAACTGCAAGCGGCCAGCCGCCGTGGCGTGCGCATCATGTCGTTGTGCTCGGGCGTGGCGGTCCTTGCGGCCGCCGGATTGCTCGCCGGCCGCAAGGCGACGACGCATTGGCGCTATGTCGATTCCATTGCCGCGCGCTATCCGGACATATCAGTGGATGCCGACGTCCTTTACGTTGACGAAGACAGCGTCCTGACAGCCGCCGGCAGCGCCGCTGCCATCGACCTTTGCCTGCATGTCGTGCGCCGGGATTTCGGGCCCGATATCGCCAACAGCGTCGCGCGCCGGCTCGTAGTGCCGCCGCATCGCGAGGGCGGCCAGGCGCAATACATCGAGACCCCGGTTCTCAAGCAGCGGGAAGGAGCGCGTCTGGGGCCGCTGCTTGAATGGATGCGGGAGCGTTTGCAGGAAGAGCAGTCCATTGCTGCGCTTGCAGCGCGGGCCGGCATGAGCGTGCGGACTTTCCAGCGCCGCTTCGAGGCGACCACCGGCATGTCGCCGGGCGAATGGCTGCTCAGCGAACGGCTGCGGTGCGCCCGCGATCTCCTCGAAAGGCAGATCGCCATTTCGCTTGACGATGTGGCGGTGGCGAGCGGATTTGGATCGCTCGCCACCATGCGCCATCATTTTCGGGAGAGGCTTGCGGTCAGCCCGAGCGACTACCGCAAGCGATTTGCCGTTCTTAAACCAGGCGGCTCTGTTCCGTTGCCGCTTCGATGAAGCTCGAGAACAGCGGATGCGGTTCCAGCGGGCGCGACTTCAGTTCCGGGTGATACTGGACGCCGATGAACCACGGGTGATCCGCATATTCGATCGTTTCCGGCAGCACGCCATCCGGTGACATGCCGGAGAAGGTCAAGCCGCATTCTTCGAGCTTGTCCTTGTAATCGACATTGACCTCGTAGCGGTGACGATGGCGCTCCGAAATATCGGTGGAACCGTAGATTTCCGAAATCTTGGTGCCCTTCTTCAGGGCCGCCTTGTAGGCGCCGAGACGCATCGTGCCGCCGAGATCGCCGGATGCCGTGCGCTTCTGCAACTCGTTGCCCTTCAGCCATTCCGTCATCAGGCCGACGACCGGCTCCTTGGTCGGGCCGAACTCGGTCGACGAAGCATGTTCGACACCGGCCAGATTGCGAGCCGCTTCGATGACGGCCATCTGCATGCCGAAGCAGATGCCGAAATACGGCACCTTGCGCTCGCGCGCGAAACGGGCTGCCAGGATCTTGCCTTCCGAACCGCGCTCGCCGAAGCCGCCAGGCACGAGGATGCCGTGAACCTTCTCGAGATAAGGTGCCGGATCTTCCTTTTCGAAGACCTCGGATTCGATCCATTCGAGCTTGACCTTGACCCGATTGGCGATGCCGCCGTGATGAAGCGCCTCGATCAGCGACTTATA
The DNA here is from genome assembly GCF_030182495.1 of Rhizobium aureum. Lineage (NCBI taxonomy): Bacteria > Pseudomonadati > Pseudomonadota > Alphaproteobacteria > Hyphomicrobiales > Rhizobiaceae > Rhizobium > Rhizobium aureum. The sequence continues at coordinate 482,125 of NZ_JAQJCI010000004.1, forward strand.
GGCATCCTTGAGCCCGGTATATTTGCCGACGATGGCAATGGTCACCTCGCCTTCCGGCGTGCGGATACGGTTACAGACTTCTTCCCACTGGTCGAGACGCGGCTTCGGAGCCGGCTCGATGCCGAAAGCGGCCAGCACTTCGTCGTCGAGGCCTTCCTTGTGATAGGCCATCGGCACGTCGTAGATGTTGGCGACGTCGAGTGCCTGGATAACCGCGGACGGACGGACGTTGCAGAACAGCGAAAGCTTGCGGCGTTCTGCTTCCGGGATCTCGCGATCCGCACGCACAAGCAGAATGTCCGGGTGAATACCGAGAGCCTGCAGTTCCTTGACGGAATGCTGCGTCGGCTTGGTCTTCAGCTCGCCGGCGGCCGGAATGTAGGGCATCAGCGTCAGATGAACGTAGATCGCCGTGCCGCGCGGCAGGTCGTTGCCGAGCTGACGGATCGCTTCCATGAAAGGCATGGCTTCGATGTCGCCGACGGTACCGCCGATCTCGCAGATGACGAAATCATACTCGTCATTGCCCTCGGTCACGAAATCCTTGATCTCGTTGGTGACGTGCGGGATGACCTGGACGGTTGCGCCCAGATAGTCGCCACGACGTTCCTTGTCGATGATGTTCTTGTAGATGCGACCGGTGGTGATGTTGTCGGTCTTGGTGGCCGAGCGGCCGGTGAAGCGCTCGTAGTGGCCGAGATCGAGGTCGGTTTCCGCACCGTCATCGGTGACGAAGACCTCGCCGTGCTGGGTCGGGCTCATCGTGCCCGGATCCACGTTCAGATAGGGGTCGAGTTTGCGCAGGCGGACTCGATAACCACGAGCCTGCAACAACGCTCCGAGAGCCGCAGCCGCAATTCCTTTTCCGAGGGAAGAAACCACGCCGCCAGTGATGAATACATATCGCGCCATGGGAGTCACCGGATACCTTTTCACAAATGATTCCGCTAGCCCTAAAATTCGTTTCCGGAATTTTGGCTACAGAACGCGGAATATGGACAAAACAAAACCGGCAGATCCAAGGACCTGCCGGGGATGATCTTCGGCGACCGGAATTACTTGCCGGTCGGAACGCCGCCGTTGTCGGCCGGCGCAGGAGTCGTCGTTGCCGGCGCGGTCTGCTGACCGGTCGCGGCCGGTGCCTGCTGAGCAGGCGCCGTAGCGGCGGGCTGGCTCGTCGTTGAAGGCGGCGTCGCCTGCGACTGCGGAGCGACTGCGCCGCTGTTCGGAACGCCGCTATTGTCGGCTGGCTTCGGCTGGGTGGTCGCCGGCGCCGGGCTCTTCTGCCCGCCGAGCGAATCAAGAATGCCGTTGCCCTGGCCCGCCGTGCTCGGAATGCGGTTGAGAATGTCGGTCGGGCGCGCTTCGAAACGCGACAGCACGTTCATGCCGAGCGCGAGCGCGAAGAACAGTGCAGCCAGAATGGCCGTGGTGCGCGTCAGCGCATTGGCCGTACCGCGCGCAGACATGAAGCCCGATCCGCCGCCTATGCCGAGGCCGCCACCTTCGGAGCGCTGAATCAGCACAACACCGATAAGGGCGACGACGATCATGAGATAGATGACAAGCAGTACGGTTTGCATAGGTCCAGTCCTGCCCGGTGCGGGCATCAAAAAGAAAAGCTTGCGGCTCTTTACATGAGGCTCTCGCCTATTCCAAGCCCCTTTAAGGCTGGAATACCGGGCAAGTTGTTGCTTCAGGCGAACTGCCGTTCGAATGCGGCATAAATGGCGAGGAAGTCGACCGCTTTCAAGCTCTGCCCGCCGACAAGAACGCCGTTGACATGGGGAATGTCCAGGAGATCACGCGCATTCGCACCGCTGACCGATCCGCCATAGAGGATTCGCATGTTCGCGCCTTCCCTGCCGAAGCGTTCGATAAGCTCGGCGCGGATGAAAGCATGCGCCTCCTCGACGTTTTCCCGGGTCGGAACGACACCGGTGCCGATCGCCCAGACCGGCTCATAGGCGATTACCGTCGCCGCCGCCGTCGAGCCGTCCGGGACGGAACCGATGAGTTGCCGCTTCAGCACATCGAGCGTCCGGCCGTTATTTCGCTCGTCGGCGGTCTCGCCAATGCAGATAATGGCGATGAGCCCCGCATCATGCGCCGCCTGCGCCTTGGCGCGCACCAGCATGTCGCTTTCCGCATGGTTTCTGCGGCGCTCGGAATGGCCGACGATCACATGGGTGCCGAAGCAGTCCGCGATCATTTCCGCCGAAATATCACCGGTATGCGCACCGCTGACCAGTTGGTGGCAATCCTGCGCGCCGATCGCAAGTGGACTGTCGTCGCAAAGTGCGGTCGCGACATAGAGCAATGTGGCGGGGGGGCAGAGCAGCGTATCGATTTTCTCCGACAGCGGCGCCTTGACGCCATCCGCGATTGCCTTGATCTGATCGAGGCTCGCACGCGTGCCGTTCATCTTCCAGTTTCCGGCTAGAAGCGGCCGTATGGTCTTCGTCATTCCGAGTGTCTCCCCCTTATTTCATCAGTCGGACTAACAAAAAGGGGGAGGAAAGGAAAGTTATCGAACAGGGGCGGAACCAGTTAAAATCGTTTGAAAAATGCTTATCCGGAAAATAATCCGATGCCTGAGCATTTTAGGATGCCTGCGGATCGACGATCCAGTTGAGCACCTTGCGCCAATCGGTCATGCGAACGGGCGTTCCGTGGTTCCCGGTTTCGAAAAGCGTGAAGCGCGTCGGATAATGGGTCTTGTAGAGTTTCTCGAACAATGCCTGTTGGTCCGCCGCCGCATAGACGGGGTCCTTGCTGCCATGCGTGAACCAAAGCGGCAGCTTTGCCTTGTAGAAGGCGCTCTTGGTGAAATCAGGGTCTGTGACCCCGCTCAAGATCGCCATGCCCTTCAGGCGCTTGACGCTTTCGGCATCGCGGGTGATGCCCCAGCAGACGAAGCTGCCCATGGAGGCGCAGGTCAGGATGACGGGCTTGCCGCCCGACTGCTCAAAGGAATAGCGGATCAGCGCGGCGACATCGGCAACGCCATTGCTGTCGAAACCTTTCACGCTCGGGGCATAATAGGTGCCGCCGTTGCGATAGGCGAGGTTTTTCAGCCGGTTGAAGTTGCCGCCGAACGTATAATCGTTGGAACCCAGCCGGCGATCGCCGCCGCGGCCGTGAATGAAAATGACCGTAAAGGCCTGTTTCGAGGCCGGACCGATACGAGTAACGTCGACCTTGCGGTCACCGAGCTGCAAGGTCTCGTCTTCCTGCGCCTTCCAGCGCACGCCGGTGTCGATATAGGCTGGCTTGACGCGCTTTTCCGGAATCTGGTCGCGGCCGTTGATGTCTAGCATTTCCTGGTAATCGATCGTCTGGAAAGCGCCGTTGTCGTGGCTTTCGATGACGGTCTGGTTGGAAAACAGCTCGTCCTTGAAGGGCTTCAGCATATCGGCGGAGGCGCCTTGGGCGGCCGCAAGAAGCAGAATGCCCGAAATTGCAGACGGGATGGGCAAATGAGCTGTGGACATTCGCATGCGGATACTTCCTCCGATCGGCCATCGGGCTTGCCATTCGTCACCCGGCAACGCAAATCTCATCTATGAATCTGCCCCGTCATGGGGCGCCATCGCTCTTGTGCGCCGTTTCTGGCAGAATCACGGTGATTCGCGAATACCGGTCATAAATGCGACAATAAAGGGATCTGGCCCCACCAGGACAAATCTAGCAGCTTGAAGTTCTATGGATAACAGCAACGATCTCTTCTCCGGACTACCCCGCTCGCCGAAACCGGAAGTGGCGGAAAAAACCGTCGCAAAGGCAGAAAAGCCCGCAGCAGCGCCGGCTCCGCGCGCGGTCCCGGCAACTTCGTCGTCGGAAGAATATGGCGCAAGCTCCATCCGCGTTCTCGAAGGGCTCGAGCCCGTTCGCATGCGTCCCGGCATGTATATCGGCGGCACGGATGAAAAGGCGCTGCACCACCTCTTCGCCGAAGTCATCGATAACTCCATGGACGAGGCTGTGGCCGGCCATGCGAATTTCATCGAGGTCTATCTCGACCGGGAAGGCTACCTGACGGTCACGGATAACGGCCGCGGCATTCCCGTGGAAAACCATCCGCAGGTTCCCGGCAAGTCGACGCTCGAAGTCATCATGACGAAGCTGCATGCCGGCGGTAAGTTCGATGGCAAGGCGTATGAGACCTCGGGCGGTCTGCACGGCGTCGGCGTGTCCGTCGTCAACGCCCTGTCGGATGATCTGGAAGTCGAGGTTGCTCGTAACCGCAAGCTCTATCGCCAGCGATTCTCGCGCGGCCTGCCGATCGGCGGCCTGGAAGAGCTGGGCGATGTGCATAACCGGCGTGGCACTCGCGTCCGCTTTCATCCGGATCCGCAGATCTTCGGCGATCACGCCCGCTTCGATCCGGCCCGCGTCTTCCGCATGGCTCGCTCCAAGGCCTATCTGTTCGGCGGCGTCGAGATCCGCTGGGCTTGCGATCCTGAGCTGGCGCCGGAAGGTGCCGACGTTCCGGAAAAGGCGGTTTTCCACTTCCCCGGCGGCCTGAAGGACTACCTCAAGGCGACGATGGGCAACGAGTTCACCGTTACCCGGGAGATTTTTGCCGGTAAGTCTGAGAAGGAAAGCGGCCACGGCTCGCTCGAATGGGCGATCACCTGGTATGGCGGCGACCCGCAAATCCACTCCTACTGCAACACGATTCCGACCCCGGAAGGCGGCACCCATGAAGCGGGCCTCCGCATCGCGTTGACCAAGGGCCTGAAGAGCTACGCCGATCTCACCCAAAACAAGCGCGCCGCCAATATCACGACGGATGACGTGATGATTTCAGGCGTCGGCATGCTGTCGATCTTCATCCGCGAGCCGGAATTCGTCGGCCAGACAAAGGACAAGCTCGCAACGGTCGAAGCCCAGCGCATCGTCGAAAACGCCCTGCGCGATCCCTTCGATCACTATCTCGCCGATAATCCGGCCGAAGCCGAAAAGCTGCTGGAATGGGTGATCGAGCGTTCCGAGGAGCGCCTGCGTCGCCGCAAGGAAAAGGAAGTCAACCGCAAGACGGCCGTGCGCAAGCTGCGCCTGCCCGGCAAGCTGGCGGATTGCTCGCAAAGTGCTGCCGAAGGCGCGGAACTCTTTCTGGTCGAGGGCGATTCGGCAGGTGGCTCGGCCAAGCAGGCGCGAAACCGCACCAACCAGGCGATCCTGCCGCTGCGCGGCAAGATCCTCAACGTGGCGAGTGCCGGCCGCGAGAAGCTGTCCGCCAATCAGCAGATTGCCGACCTCGTGCAGGCGCTCGGCTGCGGCACGCGCACCAAATATCGCGAGGAAGATCTTCGCTATCAACGCATCGTCGTCATGACCGATGCCGACGTCGACGGCGCACACATCGCCTCGCTGCTGATCACTTTCTTCTATCAGGAGATGCCTGAGCTGATCCGGCAGGGGCATCTCTTCCTGGCCGTGCCGCCGCTCTACAAGATCACGCAGGGCTCGAAATCCATCTACGCGCGTGACGATGCCCATCGTCTTGAGCTGATGGAGACGGAATTCAAGGGCAAAGGCAAGGTCGAGATCAGCCGCTTCAAAGGTCTGGGCGAAATGCTGCCGGCGCAGCTCAAGGAAACGACGATGGATCCGTCCAAGCGCACCCTGCTGCGTGTCGAGATCGACGAGGTGGATTTCGAAGGCACGCGCGATGCCGTCGACAACCTGATGGGTACGAAGGCCGATGCGCGCTTCCGCTTCATTCAGGAACGGGCCGCTTTTGCCGAGGATCTGGATATCTGACGGCGAACCGACCGCCGATTGCTGAAGCCGTCAGGCTTCGCGATATTTTACCGGATTGTCCGATATCCGTTACGAAAGCGTCATGGATCGATGTGTAGATGGCGGCATTGCCTTGAATGCCGCCATTTCATCATTCAGATTGACGATTTCGCCATGTTGAAGCCATTTCTGACGGCAGCCGCCGTTCTCCTCTTCAGCCATGCCGCCCATGCGCTCGATATCGGCACGACGATCGACGTGCCCTGCCCCTTCGGCGACTGCAGGGCCGGCATCGGCCTTTCCTATCTCGGCAATTACGATATTGCGACGGGATTCATGGAAAACGGTGTGGAAGTCGGCGGCCTGTCGGGCATCGACTTCGATCCCGCTACCGGCCGCTATATCGCAATCAGCGACGACCGCTCCGAAAAGGCGCCTGCCCGTTTTTATGATCTCGACATCGATATCGAAGCCGGCGGCCTGAAGAGCGTGACGGTGGTCGATCATGTCACGCTAAAGGACAAGGATGGCCAGCCTTTTGCTCTTAGGAAGGTTGACGGCGAATCCATCCGCCTGGGCAAGGATGGCATTTATTGGAGTAGCGAGGGCGACGGCAAGGCACTGCTGCCGCCTTTCGTGCGCGTCGCCAATCGCGACGGCAGCTTCGTCCGCGAGTTTTCATTGCCCGATGGTTTTGCCCCGGCGGCCGACAAGCATACGGGTATTCGCGACAATCTGGCGTTTGAAGGCCTGACCTTCCTTTCAGGCGGCGACCTTCTCGTCACCACCGAATCTGCGCTTTATCAGGATGGGCCGATCACGACGCTGACCAACGGCGCGCTCGCACGCATCATTCGGTATGACACCGCGACGGGCGAGCAGAAGGCGCAATATGTTTATCCGGTCTCGCCGATTCCGCAGGCACCCTCGATGGCGAGTGGCTGGAACGACTTCGGCCTGTCCGAGATCCTGGCGCTCGACGATCATCATCTGCTCTCGGTCGAGCGCGGCTATGCGCAGGGCGTCGGCAACTCGGTTGTCATCAACATGTTCGATCTCGACGGCGCCACTGATGTTGCGAACATCCCGTCGCTCATGGCAACCGATCAGCGGATCGTGCCGGTGCGCAAGACGGAGATCATGGATTTGCGTGCGCTCGGTCTTGCTCCCGACAATATCGAAGGCGTTACCCTCGGCAAATCCAGGGACGGCAGCGACGTGCTGATCTTCGTAGCGGACAGCAATTTCAATTCGACGCAAAAGACGCAGTTTTTCGCGTTCAAGGTAATCCGCCGCCCCTCGTAATACCGTGCCTTCGGCCGCGCGCCACTCGCTTGCCCGTCGTGCTAATGTCATGGCCGCATAATAAAGAGGCTTTCCGGCTGTTGCTCTTGAAACAGCCAAGATCATACCCCATAACCGGGTGATCTAGTAAAAGGGGCGAAGTAAGTCCGGTGGGTGTATTTGAACGTCATAAGCCGAAGGAACACCGGTGGCTGGGGTCGAGTGCGCACGCGCGCATGCCTTTGATACCATCCATCTCCGCTGCGCGCTGGCTGCTGATCCTGATCGCTGTCGCCGGCATTTATTTCTTCTATGGCTTCCTCGTTCCAGTCCTGGCCGCGGCTGTCATCGGCTTCGCCACATGGCCGCTTTACAGCGATGTCGTGCGCCGCACGGGCGGAAACACGACGCTTGCGGCGACCATCGCGCTTGCGTTCATCGTAACTTTTCTCGTGCTACCAATTGTCCTCTCGGCCATTTATATGGCCGGCGAGGTACGTGAATGGTTCGGCTGGGCCGTGCACGTCAACCGAGATGGCGCGCCGCCGCCGCAATGGATTCTGGCTCTGCCTGTCGTAGGTTCGTGGCTCGGCGAGCAATGGACGCAATATGTCGGCAGCCCTGGCTCGCTCGGCGAACTGGCGCAGCTCGTAAGCGGCGCTCACATCGGCAATATCTACCGCGCGGTGCTCGCGGCCGGCGGCGGGGCGTTCCACGTCATCCTGACCTTGCTGTTCATGCTGATCGCCTTGTTCTTCATCTATCGCGACGGCGCGACCTTCGTTCGGCAAGTCGATCTGCTCGGCGAACGCATCCTGCCCAACCGCTGGGAACGCATTTCCCGGGTTGTTCCCGCGACCATCAGCTCGACCGTCATGGGCATGACGCTGATTGCCATTGGCGAAGGTATCGTTCTTGGCGTCGCCTATTGGATCGCCGGCGCACCGTCCGCCATCACGCTCGGCGTCCTCACGGGTGTCATGGCCCTGGTGCCGGGTGGCGCTCCGCTTTCAATGTCGCTCGTCTCGATCTATCTCGTCGCGAGCGGCTCGCTTTGGGCAGGCATTGCCCTCTTCCTCTGGGGTACGATCGAGCTCTTCATCGTTGACAAGACGCTTCGCCCGAAGCTTGTCGGCGGCCCGATCAAGCTGCCTTTCCTGCCGACCTTCTTCGGTCTCGTCGGCGGCGTGAAAACCATGGGCTTTCTCGGTCTCTTCATCGGGCCGGTCCTGATGGCGATCATCGTCGCGATCTGGCGCGAATGGATCCGCGAAGCCGAACTGACCGAAGAGCAGCAAGCTCAGGAACCGGAATTGCAGCTCCATGTTCGGGATGCCGCCGAACGCTGACTCCTTGCCTATTTCGACGTCAGCCGCTTTTCCATGAACAGGCTGAGCGGGTCGGGCTGGTAGTCGCCGAAGGCAGCGATGTCGACATAGCCGAACCTCCGATAGAGACCGATTGCCTCCGGCTGGTATATGCCTGTCTCCAGTCGGATCGCTGAAAGGCCCTTTTCCAGCGCCGTCGCTTCGAGCGCTTCCATCAATTTGCGCGCGACGCTGCGCCCTCGGGCCGCGGGATCGACGAACATGCGCTTGATCTCGGCCGTGCCGTCACCGGTCTCCACCAGGGCGCAACATCCGACGATGGCTTCCTCCAGCCTTGCGACCCAGAAGCTTACGTCCGGTTTCTCCAGCGAAGCCAGATCAAGGATATGATTGCTCTCTGGCGGATAAAGCGATTCCGCATAGGCGCTCGACATGTCGAGAAGGCGGATAACACCGTCCTGGCGCGGGGATTCCATGGCGATGGTCAGTGGCAAGTTGAACCTCGGAAAAATGAACCGAGCGCTGGATATCACGCAGCGGCGAGCGTCGCCAGTGCCGCGAAGCTGCGCGCGGCCTGTCGTCGTTCGGCATTCGCCAGCTTCTCCACCATGTCGAGCAGCTGCGCGGCGGCGGCTGGGGGCTGCCCGGTAAGGCGGAATTTACGCATCAGCTGCGAAGAGACGTTCTCCAGCATGGCAGCGGCGTTCTTGCGGGATGCATCGCGCCAGATCAGTGTCGCTTCGACGAAGATCGTGCTGATGTCCCGGGTCAGTCCGGCGCTTTCGTAAAGCGCCCGGATGGCATGGACGCGGCCTCTGGAGATGATCGAGCGCACGCGTCGCTCATCGCAGCCGGAAAGATTGGTGATCGCGCAGGCGAAGAAATCGACCTTGCCGGAACACAGCGCATGCATCAGGAAGGCGGGCGTCAGCCAGCCGCATTGCCTGAGATGCTCGACGAGATCAGGCAATTGCTCATGCTGTGCCGTTCCCGCAATGGCAACGGTCGCGGATTCGGTCGCTTCGCGCGTCACCTGCTGCAGCCTGCCGCTGCCGATGAAACTCTGAACGAGCGTCGATTCGGATAGCGCCTCACTGACCCGCCGCATCAGCAGGTGTCTGACATCCGACGACAGGGCGTCACGCGAAAGAAGAAGGCCGCGTATATCGGCGCAATCGCCCATGCGCTCTGCGATACGTTTAAGCGAGGCCTGCGAAAGCAACGCGCCGTCATTTTCGAGCAGACACAGGATTTCCGCCTCACCGCCGATCTCGGCAATCGCTGCGCAGACAGAACGCGACACCTGGCCGCGAGAGGCGATCAGGACGCGCGTCACATCGCTGCCATGTAGCGCCAGATCGACAAGATCGGCATCGGTGAACACCGGCGAAAGCAGAATGATCTGTCCCGCTATTTCCGGCTGGTCCCCAGCCAGAGACACAATGACATTGCGCGGGGCGTCAGCCGAGCGGGCCACCGCTTCGGCAAGCGCAAGCCGCACGCGCGGCGACGGATCATCGAGCAGATAGGTCATCGCCATTTCCGCGGCGGCACGCTCTTCATCGGGCATCTGCGACTGCAGATAGGCTCTGCCGAGCGCATTGGCCGCCCTAGCCCTGCTTTCTGCCTTGGCGGTCTCAGCCCAGCGAAGGAATGCTTCTATGATCACTTAATGCCCCGATATCGGCAAGGCGATTCCCGCCCCGCAAACTCATATCGCTCACGCTAGCGAGGAAAGGTTTACGGGACGTTTACTGTATTCATTAACCTCTTGCAGATCAGTGCGATGGCTCCATTCAGGGAGTCCTTGGCCGCATCATCTCGAAGACGTCGCTTCCCTCGCTATAATCCATGTAGCCCATGCGCGCGACGGGCCGCGCCAGCGCCATGTCCAGCCTGCCGTCACAGATGATCGCCTCGTCGATGTGGATACCCACGACCTGACCGATGACCATGATGTTTTCCGACACCTCGCCATCGAGGCCCTTGGGCTGCAGCACCTGGGTCATGCGGCATTCAAGGACCGCGAAGGCTTCGCCCACATAGGGAGCATCCACCAGCTTGCCCGGGGTTGCCGTCAACCCGGCCAGCTCGAATTCGTTGATGCCGTAGGGAACGGCAATCGACGAATGGTTCATCTTTTCCACGATATGGCGGCTGACGAGATTGGCGGTGAAAACGCCGGTTTCCTCGACATTGCGCACGCTGTCCTTTCGGCCGGCGGAGGAAAACATCACCAGCTTCGGCCGGTCGCTGACTGCGTTGAAAAAGGAATAGGGCGACAGGTTCAGCGAACCATCCCTGCCCTTGCTGCCGATCCAGCCGATCGGTCTTGGCGCGACGATGGCCTTGAAAGGGTCATGTGCCAACCCGTGGCGATTGGTATCAGTCGTGTAGAACATCACGCGTCCTCCCCACCGACCCAGCTCACGGTCTCCGACAGTTCCGGGCGCGGGCGCTCGACGGGGGGGAAACTGGAGGAGCCGATATGGATGAATCCGGCTACCTTCTCGCCCGGCTCAACGCCGAGCAACGGATAGGCGCGCTCATCATAGGCGAACCATTCCGTCAACCAATTGGAGACCCAGCCATGAGCATTCGCTGAGATCAGCAGGTTCAGGCAAAGCGCGCCCGCCGACATCAGCTGCTCCCATTCCGGAATCTTGAAATGCGGCGCCGCTTTGCTGACGACGGCGATGACGACCGGCGCGCGGGTGAAGCGCGTGCGCTCGACCTGGATCATCTCCTCGGAAAGATCCGGCTTGGCTTCCAGCGCGAGCTTCAGCAGCTCCTCGCCAATACGCGCCCGCTCCTCGCCACGGTAGACAATGAAGCGCCAGGGAGCAAGCTTGCCATGGTCCGGCACGCGCGAGGCCAGCCGGATGATCTCCTCGATTTCAGCCTTGCCCGGCCCCGGCTCCGACATTTGAAACGCGGGAATGGATCGGCGCACAGCGAGATAATCGACCAGCTTGATATCGGTTTTCATTGAGGAACTGCCTTCATTTTGGCTTGTGCTAGGAGGTAGGTCTTGAATTTGCCATTGCATTGGTTTTGAAGTGGCTTGTGTTTTATCGGAAGTCAATCGGTTGGGTATCCATGTCAGGCATTTCATCCGCTCTCCGATTGAGTGCTGTTATCGCAATCTTCGCAAGCGTGAGCACGGTCGCCTCGGCGCAGGAAGCCTTCAAGGAATTCAAGCAGCTGGACGGCAGCGTAAAGATGCCGAAGCTCAACGCCTTCGTAGCGCCCGATGGCGAGAATTCGGCCTCCCGCACCCTGCGTGACGTTTCGCTTGAAGCGAAGATGACGCCTCAGAGCAGCCCACAGCAGCAAGGCCTCTCCTGGTATGTTTTCAGCCCAGTTGCCGGTGCCGACGGCAAGCTGCCGCTTGTCGCCAGCTCCCGAGGAGGCTCGGCCTCATTCCACCTGCTGCCTGGCGACTATTTCGTCAATGTCTCCTTCGGTCGTGCTGGCGTCACCAAGAGATTGAGCGTAGCGGCAACCGGCGAAACCCAGAAGCAGACGATGGTGCTCGACGCCGGCGGCATGGTGCTGAATGCCGTGTCCGGATCCGACGTCCGTATCCCGCCGAACGAGCTCAGCTTCTCGATCTATTCCAGCGAAGCCAAGGAAGACGGGGAACGCGGCCTTGTCATGGACGATGTGAAGCCGAATACTCTGGTCGGCCTCAGCGCGGGCACCTATCACGTCGTTTCCGAATATGGCGAGGTCAACGCCGTCATCCGCGCCGACATCCAGGTGGAGGCCGGCAAGGTGACGCAGGCGACCATCCAGCACAGGGCAGCCAAGATCACGCTCAAGCTGGTGTCGGATGCCGGCGGCGAGGCGATCGCCGATACCGCCTGGTCGGTCCTGACATCGGCGGGCGATATCGTCGGCGAAAGCGTCAGCGCCTTCCCGACCATGGTGCTTGCCGAAGGCCGCTATACCGCCGTCGCCCGCAACAAGGACAAGATCTATCAGCGCGACTTCACCGTCGCGGCCGGCATGAATACGGATGTGGAAGTGCTGATGAAGCAGCAGCAGCCGCAGGATGCCGATACCGAGCAGCCGGCCCGCCAGCTTCCGATCCAGATGCCGCCGATGCGCCAGAGCCAGACACCGCCGGCAACGACCAGTCAGCAGCCTCTGCCGACCTATGAACAATTGGCGCCCGCCGCTGGCGACGAAGGCGATAGCATGGATTGACGGCGGCGGTCGCCTTGGATCACAGGCTGAATTCTCGGAACGATCACCCATTGGTGATCGAATCCGGTGCTCTTCCCGCTCAGCCAACCTTGCGCCGCAGCATCTTTCTTGGCGGCGCCATCGAGAACACGGCCCCATAGAGTTTCGTCAGCAGATCCTTGCGATCGCTGCCTTCACTCAGTGCCTCCCAGCTTCTGAGCGCGCCGATATGGGCTGTTATGGTGCTGCCGGAGAGGCGCCGGAATTCACGGATCAGCAGCGAGATGCGCAAGGTCATCGAGATCCGGCTCGCGAGATGGAACAGCCTGCCGTTCTGCCCTTCGAAATAGACGGGAATGACACTCGCACGCGCCGCCTGGATGAGTTTCGCCGGGAATATCTTCCAGGGCAGATCCTCTGCCCGGCCGAAACCCTTCTTGGCGGTTGCGACGCCGCCGGCGGGAAAGACGATGATGGTCGTGCCTTCCTTCAGCAGGCGGACCGCCTCATGCCGGGTCTTCATGTTGATCGCCATCGCTTCCTTGGTTTCTTCGAAGGAGACCGGCAGCGAATAGTCGTGCATCTCGGGCACTTTCAACAATTCATTGTTGATGAGAACCTTGAACGGGCGCCCCAGTTCCTCGGCAAGCGCCAGCACAGCAATTCCGTCGCCGATGCCGTAGGGATGATTTGCGACGATGACGATGGGCGCCTCGGGAATCCGGCTCGGCGGCCATTCGCCCTTGATGAGCAGCCGCACATCGATGAGATCGAGCATCTTGCCGAAGACGCGCTCGCTCTTGCCGACGATATCGGTACGCCAGATATCGTAAAGCCGGGTGTAACGGTCCCGGCCGGACAGACCCTCGATGGAGCGGATGAACCAGCGCTTGAGACGCGGATCCCGTTCATTGGCGTAGGATAGTTCTTTGAATTCCAAGTGCGCGACGGGGCTGCCCCGCTCCTATGATTCGGTTGCGCCACATGTCGCAGCCGCAGCAACGCTTTGATTCATCAACTATATGAATGCTGTATGACAGTTGTCTGACGGCGCCCTGAAACGCCGTCAGATGTCTGTAGCCCGTCAGGCGGCCTTGGAGCGCTTGGCTTCGCGCTTGCGCAGGATATCCGGCGCAGTGGCCTCGAGCGAAAGCGACTCGATCGCCTCATCGAGCGACATGGACGTCTGAAGCTGGCTGCCGAGGCGGCGGATATTGACCGAACGTTCTTCGGCTTCCTTCTTGCCGCAGACGATAATGACAGGCACCTTCGTGACCGAATGCTCGCGGATCTTGTAGTTGATCTTCTCGTTGCGGAAGTCGGTCTCGACCGTGAGACCGGCATCGCGCAGCGATTCCGCCACCTCTTCGCCATAGGCATCGGCTTCGGAGGTGATGGTCGCGACGACGACCTGCAGCGGCGAGACCCAGAGCGGCATGTGGCCGGCAAAGTTCTCGATCAGGATGCCGAGGAAACGCTCCATCGAGCCGCAGATGGCGCGATGGATCATGACCGGCTGCGTCTTTTCGGAGTGCTGGTCGATGTAGAACGCACCGAAGCGCTCCGGCAGGTTGAAGTCGACCTGCGTCGTGCCGCACTGCCATTCACGGCCGATGGCGTCCTTGAGCGTATATTCGAACTTCGGACCATAGAAAGCACCCTCGCCCGGCAGAATGCCGGTCTTGATGCGTCCTTCGGATTGCGCCTCGATCGTTTTCAGCACGTCCATCATCACGCTTTCGGCGCGATCCCAGAGCTCGTCCGAACCAACGCGCTTGTCGGGGCGGGTCGAAAGCTTGACGACGATCTCCTTGAAGCCGAAGTCCTCATAGACCGACAGGATGAGATCGTTGATCTTCAGGCACTCGGCCGCCATCTGCTCGTCGGTGCAGAAGATGTGCGCATCGTCCTGCGTGAAGCCGCGCACGCGCATCAAACCATGCAGCGCGCCCGAGGGCTCGTAGCGATGTACGGCACCGAATTCCGCAAAGCGGATCGGCAGTTCGCGGTAAGACTTCAAGCCATGCTTGAAGATCTGGATGTGGCCCGGGCAGTTCATCGGCTTCAATGCGAAGACGCGATCGTCGTCGGTATCGTCGCCGGCGACAGTGACCTTGAACATGTTGTCGCGATACCAGCCCCAGTGGCCCGAGGTCTCCCAAAGCGACTTGTCGAGCACCTGCGGCGCGTTGACTTCCTGGTAGTCGCCCTGCAGCCGCCGGCGCATATAGGACACCAGCGTCTGGAACATGCGCCAGCCCTTGCCGTGCCAGAAGACGACGCCAGGGCCTTCTTCCTGGAAATGGAACAGGTCCATTTCGCGGCCAAGACGGCGATGGTCGCGCTTTTCGGCTTCGGCAAGAATGTGCAGGTAGTTATCGAGATCCGCCTGCTCGGCAAACGCCGTGCCATAAATGCGGGTCAGCATCGGATTGTTGCTGTCGCCACGCCAATAAGCGCCGGCAACCTTCATCAGTTTGAAGGCATTGCCGATCTGGCCAGTCGAGGCCATGTGCGGACCGCGGCAGAGATCGAACCAATCGCCCTGGTAATAGATCTTCAGATCCTGACCTTCGGGAATGGCATCGACCAGCTCCACCTTGTAGTTCTCGCCCTTGGCGGCAAAGACTTCCCTCGCCTTCTCGCGCGACCAGATTTCCTTGGTGAACGGCTTGTTGCGCTGGATGATCTCGCGCATCCGCTTTTCGATCACAGGCAGATCATCGGGCGTGAACGGCTCGTTCTTGGCGAAATCGTAGTAGAAGCCGTTTTCAATGACCGGACCGATCGTCACCTGCGTTCCCGGCCAAAGCTCCTGTACGGCTTCGGCAAGCACGTGTGCGGCATCGTGGCGGATGAGTTCCAGCGCCCGATCGTCCGAGCGGGTGATGATCTCGATCTTGCCGTCCGACACCGGATCGGAAAGGTCGCGGACGGTGCCGTCAAGCGCAATGGCGACAGCCTTCTTGGCCAGCGACTTGGAAATGGATTCGGCGACATCGCGACCGGTCGTGCCGGCAGCGAAGCTGCGCACGGAACCATCGGGAAATGTCAGGGAAACGGATTGGGACATCGATATTCTCCTTGTCCAGTCCCGCCAACGAATGCGGGTGGTTTCGAAAGATACGGACTAAGTAAATACGTACTTATGTCCGCGCGCCTGATAGCTGTATTTCGTGATCTAGTAAAGAAAAAGCGGCGTCAGCGGCGGATCATCTCGGCCAAACCGCGTACCGTGTTCCAATTCCGCATCGTTCCGATGCCGAGTCGCCTTGTCGTCAGGGCCGGCAACATTTTGGTTTCGCTGGCCTTGAGGCCGAAATCGATCCACAGGTCGCCGTCGACGACTGCCATGCGCTCGCCTCGACGGTATTTCGCAAGCGTGTCGAGGATTTCCGATCCGAGCGGCTGCCGCATGACGCGAACGATGACCTCACTGCCGATCCCGTCGACGAATGGATTGCCGTCCGCAAGCTTCAGCCATGTCTCGACGCCGCGGGCGATGATATCGACATGCTTGCCAAAAACAGCGGCAAAGCCGGCTTCGAGCTGCGCCTCGACGGACGCGACCGGCTGCTCTTCCGCTTCGAAAACGAGATTGCCGGTTGCCACCAGCGTGCGGACGTTACGAAAGCCGAGCCCTTCAGCCATCGTCTTGAGATCACTCATGACCACCCGGCGGCCCGGCCCAAGAACGATGCTGTGCAGCAGCGCGACGTAGACCGCCATACAGTCAGGCAGCCTTTCGGCCGAGGCGGAAATAACGCCAGGGTGTCCACCAATGATAGCGGCGCTCCAGTTCGCCGGGCACTGGATCAAGCCCGCTCGTGCCTCCTGGCCCGCAGCGCGCCACACGAAACAGCGTCATCCAGCCGCCTGCCCAAAGGCCGTGGCGGGCGACCGCCTCATAACCATATTCCGAACAGGTCGGGATGTGGCGGCACGAGTTGCCGATGAAGCCTGAAAGCGTCAGTTGATACAGACGAATGAGCCCCATGCCGAAGAGCCGGTCCGGTGTTTTGCAGAAGGGACCGGTATAATTGCGCGATTTAATCACCCTGTCTGCAGCCAGCGACGGATCCCGCCGCGCTCGCCGGGAGGGAGCAGCACCGCCCTCGTCTTGATCGTCGTCCTGCATGAGGCAGAATTGGCACATGGTCAGCACTCGCTCAGACGGCTTCGGCTGTCTTGGCGCTTCCGCCCTCGCGCGCCGCCTCGATCTGCCCGATCGCATCGACCACGGCATCGAAAGTCAGCATGGTCGAGGCATGGCGGGCTTTGTAGTCCCTGACAGGCTTGAGATAGCGCATGTCCTCGAACCGCCCGCTCGGTCCCTCGCCGTCAGCCTTGAGCATCGCAAGCATGTCTTCACGAGCCTTGCGAATTTCGTCAGCCGAAGCGCCGACGACATGGCGAGCCATGACCGAGGACGATGCCTGGCCAAGCGCGCAGGCCTTGACGTCGTGGGCAAAATCGGTCACGACATCGCCGTCCATTTTCAGCCAGATTTTTACGCGAGAACCGCACAGTCTGGAATGGGCTTGGGCAATGGCATCGGCGTCAGGAAGACTGCCGATACGGCCGATATTGCCGGCAAACTCCAGGATTTTGCTGTTGTAGATGTCGTCCATCACAGATTCTGCTCCGATGCACCCGTTAGAGCATGATTTAGCATCATGCTCTATTTTATTCGATTCTAGAGCAGATTGAGATTTCAGGTCGAGCAGACCTAAAATCATCAAGGCTCTAATGTTTCGTAACAAAAAACACAGCGTGTCCGTTTAGGACACTTTCACAGGGACAATGCCATACTATATGTATGTCGTTCGAAGACCATCGAAATGCAATGGTCTTCTGTAAGTTTGATGGGAAACCGTGCAGGACGGCAGGCTTGTCCGCCAGCCAGAACGCCCCGGAGCCCGCCAAAGGTACGTAAGCCCCTTATGTGGGGCCCCTTATATGGGAAATGCCAGTGGCGAGTCCGACAAAATGATATCCGCGTAGCGGGTCAGGAGATCCACAGGTAATGGACGCCATTGTAAAGAACTTTCCGCAAGTCGTTGATTCCGAACGTCCGACGCAGAAGGAAGCCGAGGACGCAGTTCGCGTTCTGTTGCGCTGGGCCGGCGACGATCCGCAGCGCGAAGGCCTGCTTGATACGCCCGCGCGCGTCGCGAAGGCTTATCGCGAACTTTTCGCTGGCTACGACATGAATCCCGAAGACGTGCTCGGTCGAACCTTCGAAGAGGTTTCTGGCTATGACGACATCGTCCTCGTGCGTGACATTCCGTTTTTCTCCCATTGCGAACACCACATGGTGCCGATCATCGGCAAGGCGCATGTCGCCTATCTGCCGAACGGCCGCGTTCTCGGTCTTTCCAAGATCGCGCGCGTCGTCGATATATTCGGTCGCCGCCTGCAAACGCAGGAAGCCATGACCGCCCAGATCGCCAATGCGATCGATGACACGCTGCGTCCGCGCGGCGTTGCGGTGATGATTGACGCAGAGCATATGTGCATGGCCATGCGCGGCGTGCAAAAGCAAGGCTCCTCGACATTGACGATGACCTTCACGGGCGCCTTCAAGGCCGATCCGGCCGAGCAGGCCCGTTTCATGTCTTTGGTCCGGGGTCGCTGACCGGGCTTCAACGAAAGAGCCGGAGATGAATCTGATTTTCAACGCTCCCTCCGAAGATAAATCCGAGTTGGAGGATGCAGGCGATTTCACACCTCGTTTCGACGATCGCGGCCTGATCACCGCGATCGTGACCGATGTGCATGACGGCGAACTCCTCATGGTCGCCCATATGAATGCCGAGGCGCTCGCCCTGACGATCAAGACGGGTACGGCGCATTATTTCAGCCGGTCACGTGGAAAAATCTGGAAAAAGGGCGAAACCTCGGGAAACCTTCAGACGGTGAAGGAAATCCGAACGGATTGCGATCAGGACGCCATCTGGCTGAAAGTGGAGGTCGCCGGACATGACGCGACGTGCCATACTGGGCGGCGTTCCTGCTTCTATCGAACGGTTGAGCTTGAAGATGGCAAGCCCGTGTTGAACGTGGTCGACGATCATCTGCATTTCGATCCGGAAGAAGTCTACAAGCAGTAGACCCAAAGGCGAAACGATCGATGATGCCACAACCGATATACGATTTGGAAACGAAAAAGGGACAGTATTTTAGCGGAGGCACCTGGGGCCTCGAAGGAGGCTTCAAATGCTGAATTGGGGGTTGAATCGTCATAACGGCGGACAGAACTTGACCGGTTCAAGCCTCTCGCAGGATACCTCCAATCCGCTTCTCCCTCCCGCACCACCCAAGAAAGTCAAGATCGCCCTGGCGCTTGGCGGCGGTGCCGCGCGCGGCTGGGCTCATATCGGCGTTCTGCGCGCGCTCGACGAGGCAGGTATCGAAGTCGGCATGATCGCCGGCACCTCGATCGGCGCCCTGGTCGGCGGCTGCTATCTCGCCGGCAAGCTCGATGAGCTCGAAGCCTTTGCCCGCTCTTTGACGATGCGCCGCATCGCCAGCCTTCTCGATCTGACCATCGGCGGCAGTGGGCTGTTCGGCGGCATGCGGTTGACCAAGCGCATGCAGGAGCATTTGGAAGGCCTCTCCGTTGAGGATTTGGACCGTCCCTTTGTCGCCGTCGCCTCGGAATTGAATACCGGCCATGAAGTCTGGATTGCCAATGGCTCCCTGATCACGGCACTCAGGGCTTCCTATGCCCTTCCCGGCATTTTCGAACCGGTGCGAACCAATGGCCGTACACTGGTCGACGGCGCTCTCGTCAATCCCGTACCGGTTTCGGTATGCCGCTCGTATGAACAGCCACTCGTGGCGGCGGTCAATCTAAACTATGACCTCTTCGGTCGCTCTGCCGTGGTCAAGCACAATGTCGGCCCGTTGAGCGGCGAGTTGGTGCGGCGTGAAGACACGCCGCCCATGAAACTTGGCATGACCGGCGTCATGGTCCAGGCTTTCAATATCATCCAGGATAGAATAGCCCGTGCTCGTCTGGCCGGCGATCCGCCCGATCTTGCGCTGCATCCGCGCCTTAGCGATATCGGCCTGTCGGAATTCCATCGCGCCGGCGAGGCCATCGAACGCGGCTATGAGGAAGCTCTGGCAAGATTGCCGGAAATCCGCCGCATGCAGGAAGCATACGCGCGCTAGAGAACTCCAGGAAAAGTGCGAGGCGTTTTTCCGTCCGGAATCGCTGGAAAATAATGAGACAGAGCGGATCAGCGATTTCGTGAAAAGCTGAGCCTCTCCGCCGAGAGCGAAAGAGGCTCTATCGATACCGGACAATCCGGCCCTTCATCTTGAGGCTCAGCGCATTCATCGCCGCAAGCGACCCGATGGGTCGATTGCTCCGGGCGCCAAACCGCTCCTCACCTCACCCGGCGATATAGGCTTTGATCTGCTCTGCCTCGAGTTCGATCTCGCGGATACGCCATTTGACGACGTCGCCGATCGAGATGATGCCGGAAAGCTTGCCTTTTTCCTCGACGGGAACGTGACGGAAGCGGCGCATGGTCATCAGTTCCATCAACTCGTCGGTCGTGGTGTCTTCCTTGCAGCGATGCACTTTCGCCGTCATCATCGAGGCGATCGGCTTTTCAAGGCATTCATGGCCATGCTTGGCAACGGCATTGACGACATCCCGCTCGGTGAAGATGCCGGAAATCTTGCCGCCCGGCCCGACGACCACGATGGCGCCGATGCGATTCTCATTGAGAATCTTCGCGGCCTCGGCAACGGTCGTATTGCCGCCGGTCGTAACGACGTCGCGACCCTTGGCTTCCAGTATGGCCTTTACGGAAACTGACATTCGATCCTCCCATCTCGAAAGCATGATCAACACTTGAAGGTCCGATATGTTCCGAAATTACCCCGGAGCTCAAACCGGCGCCCTGCCCGTCGGTCGGGTCGATCTCCTCATTTCGCGACCGACGGATCGTAATGGTGCGCCTGTGTCAGTAAGAAAGCAACAGCTCATTCATCGAGTGGTAAAGCTTCCTGGGGCGCCTCGCGCGGCTGCCGGTCGAACAGCGCAAAAAGCAGGAATCCGAACAGGAAACCGCCAATATGGGCATCCCATGCCACCGGCTGCGAGCTGTCGCCGGCAAGCGTGATTCCGAAGGCGACGAGGGCGTTACCGGCAATCCACATGACGATATAGGCAACGACGGTACGGCTTCGAAGCGAGCCGAGAATGGAGAGGCGCGGATTGAGATGCGCCTCCCGCATGGAGGTCCGTCGACCGTCCATGGCGGGAAAAGCGAAGCGGCAAGCCGCCCCCATGAGCGCCGAGACGACTCCGGATGCCCCTATCAGAAGCGTCTGATCACCCCAATAGAGTGCGGCATGCATGAAGGCGGACGCCGCAGACGAAAAAATCCAGAAAATGACGTAACGCGAGGTTCCGATGCGCCGCGCCACGGGAGCTGCAAAAACCATCAGCCACAGACTATTGAAGACGATGTGCTCGACCCCGCCATGCAGCAGCGAATAGGTGACTGGCGTCCAGAGCCATTCCAGGCCTTGCTGCGACAGGGGAAAGGCGTAGCGCACCGGAATGAAGCTGAAGGTGAAATAAATCCAGTTCAGCGTATCGTCCGACCACCACGGCAGGTTCATGATCGCGAAAACGATGATCAGGATGACCAGGCTTGCCAGAATGACGGGAGGCAGATTGAAAGCAGGAGCGCGTTGACGCGGCCGCGGATCTTCCGGCTCTTGGCGCGGCAGCTGTTCATCATCCATGTCTTGCTCGGCTTTCTATGAAGGTCATCGACACATAGCGCAGCGAAAATCAAAAAAAAAGCCGCCCAACAAAGGCGGGCGGCGTATCGGGCACTTCTTCCGGAATTGACCTTGAGGCCGGCCCGGGACCCGTGAAGTTCGTGCTGAAGGTCACTTCGTGAAGTGATGAGCAATTCCTTTCATTTGCTACCGCGAAAGGCAATCGAAACCATTCGTTAACCCTAACGACCCGGTCTTGGCATGGAATTCGCAACGCCGGAGTTGGAGGCAATGAATGCCTGGGCAATTGAATTGAAATGGGACACGGACGCGAGATGCGCCAGAAGACGAGCATCGACATATTTACTTATTGGGAACAGATACGCGGCAGCGCGGATGCCCCCTTGCGCAATTTGATACAGCCCTCGGCGGTCAGCCATATTCTTCCGGAACTGTTCATCATGGAAAACACCGTGGACGACAATCCGCGTTTCCGGCTTGCGGGTACGGCGATCTGCAATCTCATGGGCCGCGAGATTCGCGGCGAAGACTTCGCGGCGCTATGGGCCGGCAGCCAGCAGGACGATCCGGTGCGCATTGCCGCCGGCGTGATGAGACATGTCATTCCAGCCGCTATCCATGCCACCGGCTATTGCATCAGCGGCCGCAGCATGACCTTCGAAATGATATTGATGCCGGTACGGTCATCCAGCGATATTTGCGACAGGCTGCTGGGGTGTCTGACGCCCACCGTTCATTCGACATGGCTCGGCAATGAGCGTCTGGAATTTCTGGCGCTTGATCGCAGCCGCCTGCTCTATGAGCGCCCGGCACGGCTCGTGGCCTCTCCTCCCCATCCCGATCCGACGGATCTTCTGCCGCTTCAGGGAAGCGCAAGCCTTGGAGATTGGATGCGTCGAAAGCTCAATCAAGCAAAGAATAGCCGCGATCGTGCCGGAATTGATCCGGGACGGGACAGAATCGGCCGTCGCCCTTGAGTTATACCTTGGAAAAGACAACCTTACTTTAAGGAGTCGCGGCTAATAGTTGAGAGAGACGCAATAGGATTCAAGACGCTTCCATGCACTCGTTCCAACCGGCCCAAGCGACGCGGCCCAACCAGTTGGCAGGCAACGCCGTCCGCGGTGAGCAACGGACCTTCCAGCGGGTTCCGATCAACATGCAGGGCCGCCTGATGCTGGCCAACTACGAGGAATTCGAGTGCCTGGTGACGGAAATGTCGCCGGGCGATCTCTATGTCACCTGCGCGGGACGTCCGCGCGCCGACGAGCGGGTCATCGCCTACATCGACCATCTTGGCCGCGTCGAAGGCAATGTCGTCGCGGTTGACGGCCGTGGTTTCAGCATGTCGATCAACGCCACCGAGCGGAAGCGCGAGAAGCTTGCCGCTCAACTGACCTGGCTTGCCAACAAGCATGAGCTTGGCCTGCCGGAAGACCGCCGTCACGACCGCCTGACGCCGCGTGATGCGCGCAGCGCACTTACCCTCGATGACGGCACGCAATATGTCTGCCGTATCATGGACCTCTCGCTTTCGGGCGCAGCCGTCGACGTCGAGATACGTCCGGCAATCGGAACGCCGGTTCGTCTCGGCAACATGCGTGGCCGCGTGGTGCGTCATTTCATGGAGGGCGTGGCGATCGAGTTCCTCTCCCTGCAGTCGCGGGAAACCTTGCGCGAATTTCTCTGATACCGTCATCTTCCTGTCACGCCGCGTCGCGAAACAGCGACGCCTGTCCTTCCTCGATCGCGTGGCGGCAAGATGCTCTACCCGGACACAACTCCCTTCGATGAAGGCCTGCTTGACGTCGGCGACGGTCAGCGGATTCATTGGAAGCTATCGGGCAATCCCGAAGGTGTTCCCGTGCTCATCCTGCACGGCGGCCCGGGATCCGGCAGTTCCGCCGGAACGAGACGCTATTTCGACCCGCAATACTACCGGATCATTCAGTTCGACCAACGCGGCTGCGGCGGCAGTCTCCCGCATGCATCGGAACCGGCGATCGATCTCTCGGCCAACACCACATGGCATTCCGTTGCCGATATCGAGCAGTTGCGGTCGAAGCTCGGTGTGGAGCGCTGGATCGTCTTCGGCAATTCCTGGGGCTGCACGCTGGCGCTGATCTATGCTGAAACCCATCCGCATCGGGTCGAAGCCTTGCTGCTTGTTGGAATAACGATGACGAGGCAGTCCGAAATAGATTGGCTTTATCGCGGACTTGGCCGTTTCTTTCCGCAGGAATGGGCGCGCTTTCGGGCTGCGGTGCCAGAAGAGGATCGCGACGGCGATCTGGTGGCCGCCTACTATACCCTTCTATACGATCCGGATCCCGCAATCTATGTAAAGGCCGCCAGGGACTGGCATGAATGGGAGGCAGCCTCGATCCTGGTCGATCCCCGTGTGACCCTGTCGCCGCGCTGGTCCGATCCGCGCTATCTGACTGCGCGAGCGCGGATCATCACTCACTATTTCCACCATCTGGCGTGGCTTGAGGACCGCCAGATCCTGCGCGATATCCGTCGGCTTGCCGGCATCCCCTGTACGATGATTCAGGGACGGCTGGATCTGGAGGCGCCTCTCGTTACTGCCTGGGAATTGTCGCAGGCCTGGCCGGAAGCGAATCTCGTGATCGTCGCGAATGCTGCCCACTCGCCTGCAGTCGCCGAAATGGCCACTGCGATCACTCGCGCAGCCGATGGGCTTCGCCGCGATACCAAGCGATGAAAATCAGAAATATTTTTAAGCCGGCTTTCTCAAAATGGGACACGTCCGACCACAAACGGCGGTTTTCACCGCCGCGAGAGAGCGTCTGCGCGATTGCCATGTTTCGTTGTGGCACGCTTTCCGCCGAAAATGGTCGCCCGACGTTAAGAAATCCGTTTCGGGAAGTCCTTTCAGCGCAGCACGATGCGGGATTTCGCCTCCCCTATCCAATACCGAAATCACTCAAATTTTAATCGAATTTTCCGCGAAGTTGAATCAAGTTTTTTGCGTGTTTTATGAAAGTTTGATCCAGATTTGAATAAACTAAGTCCTTAATTTAACTGCGTAATTTTGCGCCGGATAAAAACATGCGTGTCATTCTGATCCCAATAAAAACAGGGACAGGGACATGAACTTTCAATTTGCAATTCGCGGCTGCGCCGCATTGATATTCGCCACTCTTGGCTTCTTCGGTCTCGCTCAGGCCGCGCCCGCCAACATGACGATCACCGGCGATGCGGCTCCGCCGATCGGCCACTATGAGTTCTGCAAGGAGAATCCGCGGGAATGCGTCTATGCCGGTGGCGATGCTGGTCCGATCATCCTCAACCAGGACAACTGGAAGACGATCCTGAAGGTCAACTACACCGTCAACACGACGATCAAGCCAGTGACCGATATGGAACTCTACGGTGTCGAAGAGAAATGGGCGATCCCGACGACTGCCGGCGACTGCGAGGATTTCGCACTGCTGAAGCGCAAGCAGCTGATCGATGCCGGCTTCTCGCCCTCGGATCTGTTGATGACCGTGGTCCTGCAGCCGAATGGCGAAGGTCACGCCGTTCTGACGGTTCGCACCGATCGCGGCGATTTCGTGCTCGACAACATGCGCAACAAGGTGAAGCTCTGGTCCGAGACCGAATACACCTTTCTCAAGCGTCAATCCGCTGATGATCCGGCCCGTTGGGTCAAGATACAGGATGGCCGAGCTGTCGCAGTCGGCAGCTTGAAGTAGGCCTTCCGCACGCGATCGTCGGCGCCAATGGTCAAAGTCTGAGGCCCGGTCTCGTCCCCTGAATTCTGTCCAGACCGGTGCCTCTGAGCCGTTCCCACTGTCCCGGGGAACGGCTCTTTCTTATTGAGCGGCGCTCCTCGGAATGAACGCGGATAAATCCTGCGAATTTAGCCGCATCGTTAGCATGGCTGACGACCTATAATTAACCGCCGATTAACCATCATGGCGCCAATCATCGTTTCCAACGAGACTCAGCCAGTCAGTCGCCGCCCGATTTGGTCACAGGCGACGGCGGCCGGAGCGG
Organism: Rhizobium aureum; assembly: GCF_030182495.1. NCBI lineage: Bacteria > Pseudomonadati > Pseudomonadota > Alphaproteobacteria > Hyphomicrobiales > Rhizobiaceae > Rhizobium > Rhizobium aureum. Next base: position 507,471 of record NZ_JAQJCI010000004.1, read on the forward strand.
AAGGAAACGAAGGCAACAGCATGGCTCCTCCTCTGTCATCCGTGTCAATGATTGAAGAAAGGCCGCTGGTTTCAAGCGGTTTCGTCTATCGGCTCACGGCCGGTGTTGCCGTCCTGGCTGCTCTTACCGTTGCCATCTCCGTCGGTGGTCACTGGCTTGGTGAGAAAATATCCTTGGCCGGACATACGACCGATGCCAAGCCCATCTCGGTTACGATCGGCGACGATACCCTGCATTTGGCTGCGAACACGATCCGCTTCCCGAGCGAGCGCGTGGATGGCACCTCCGAGCGCGTCGACCTTTATCTGACCTGGCCGCAAATGCAGGGTTATAGCGAAGCGGATCGGCTGCGCTTCGATGATATCTCCCAGTCGTCGTCGCTGATCTTCCTGCAGGTCAGCCAGAGCACGATGTCTCGTGACATGTCGGGCAGGCTGGAGCCGATCTATTCGCAATTGATGGATGGTACCGCCTATGCCGGTCCCTTCGGTCTCATCGCACATCGGCTGCGCGCGGATGCCGGCTATAATGGCGAAGTGCTTCTGACCGCGCCGCGTCCCGGTGATACCGATTATGTCGTGCGCTGCCTCCTTCCCGCCTCCCCGGCGCTGGCAACGAGCGGAGACTGCCAGCGGGATGTCAAGCTGGGCAAGGATTTGAGCGTTCTTTATCGCTTTTCCAGCAATCAGCTTGGGGATTGGCGCGCCATGGACGCCGCCGTCCAGAATTTCATCAGAGCACGCCTTGTCGATAAGGCCGACCCCACGACAACAGCCGCAGCCGGCCGCTAAAATGGCGCAAAAACTTGAAACCAACTGTTCATCATAAACCGATTGGTAACGCTAAGCTCCTACTGTCGAACGCAACGGGCGTTCATGGAGGCGGCGACCGGATCATCGAGAATGTAAATGCAAGCAGAGAGTAATTTAGTGTCCAGATCAATTCTTTCCGTTTCGTCGTCTCAAACCGGTAAGATTCTGGCGAGAGCGCTTCTTGGCTTTTCGATCGTGACGGCCACGGTCACCGTGACAGTCGAGGCGAATGCCGCCGGCACGAAATATGCCGGCATCGTCATTGATGCGAATACCGGCAATGTTCTTTACAGCGAAAACGCCGATACGCTCCACTATCCCGCTTCCTTGACTAAGATGATGACCGTCTACCTGACCTTCGAGGCGCTGGAGGCCGGACGCATCACTCTCGATACTCCCGTTGTCTTTTCCAGGAATGCCGCCGCCCAGGCGCCGACGAAGCTTGGGATTGGTCCGGGCCGTTCGGTGACCGTTCGCGAGGCCATCCTCGGCATCGTCACCAAATCCGCCAATGACGCCGCCATGGCGCTTGGCGAAATGCTCGGCGGTTCGGAGGAAGGCTTTGCGCGGCTGATGAACGACAAAGCGCGCGCTCTTGGCATGACACGTACGACCTACCGCAATCCGAACGGCCTGCCCAATACCGCGCAGATGACGACAGCGCGTGATCAGGCCCGCCTTGGCGTGGCTCTGCGCGAACATTTTCCACAATATTACGGCTTCTTCTCCGAAACGAGCTTCCGTCTCGGCAACCGTGTCATTAACGGCCACAACCGTTTGATCGGCTCCGTGCGGGGTGTCGACGGTATCAAGACCGGCTACACCCGTGCGGCTGGCTATAATCTTGCAACCTCGGTGAAGATCGATGGGCGCTCTATCGTGGGCGTCGTCCTGGGTGGCGCCTCGACGCCGGCGCGCGACAATCAGATGCGCAAGCTGATCGCTGAATACCTGCCTCTCGCATCGACGAAACATATTCCTTCGAACGTTATCGCGCAGGCGCCGACCGCGGCTCCCAATGTTCAGGCTGCCAGCGCGCGCATGGCTGACATCAGCCGTGCGAAAATCAAGAACGACGAGACGGCCGAAATCACCGACGCGCATCCCTCCAGCGCGGCCGCCTTCGCAGCGGTGACGCCTCAATCCAGCAACCCGTTGCTATCGGCGAAACCCGTTCAGCGCCCCGCTTCCGAGGAAGTCGTTTCCGTGGCCGCCTCGGACGACGGCGATGAGGACGAAATCGACACCGTGACGACTGCATCGACGACCAAGGCCGATACGAAGCTGGTTAAGCTGCAGCGGGCCGAGAAGTCCGAGAAAGTCGCAAAGACAGCCAAAGCCGAGCGCGAGCCGACTGGCTGGGTCGTTCAGATCGGCGTTTCCTCGAGCAAGAGCGGCGCAAGCGAGCTACTCGATACGGCGAAGAGCAAAGGTGGCAAGGCGCTTCGCGCGGCCAAGCCTTACGCCGTCGCCTTCGATGGTGGCTATCGCGCCCGCTTCGGCGGTTTCGAAGATCAGAGTGCGGCGCTCAATGCCTGTAAAGCGCTCAAGCGTGCCGGCGTGAAGTGCTGGGCAAGCATGGAATAGGAGTGCGGACGCGATTTTCGCGCCGCATGATTTGCAGATTGGCCGGGCTTTGTGTCTCGCCCGGCTTTCCGGTCCCGAATGTCAAAACGGGCCGGCCCTGAGTTGGTAACGTGTACGGGGTTTTGAAATGGCAATGAACGAGAACTTTCCCGGTTTCTCGCTCGATAGCGGGGGCAAGATGAAACAGAAGAGCTTTGCTCTTCATCCGCTGCATGAAGCGGCGATGCGACTGGCGGACCTCGGTCTCAGCCGCTCGCGCTCGCGCAACAAGACGAAAGATCTGATCGGCATCCTGCTCTGCCACGGCGCGCGCGCCTGGCGCTATTCGCAGCCGGAAGCGCATATTCATCTGCACATCACCGCGCCAACGGGTCGTGCGCCGATCATGATGCGGCTGCGCTAAGCAGCCGCCTGGCCTACAGCAATCCGAGTTCAGAGAGCTCCCGCCGAAGATCGGCGGGCAGTTCAGCCGCAGCCCCGAGACTGTCTAGATCGCGCGGGACGTCCTCTTGCGGCAGATAACGCCAGCCCTGAAACGGACGCCGAGGCTGGCCGGTGGTTTCGATGACGCTCGGATCGAGGATGAGCCGGCAGCGATGAATGCCGTCCGCGTCGGTGAAGGTCTCGATCCCGAGAAGCTTCTGTCTTGCCTGCACCTGTCCCTTGATCACCCAATAGAGCGAGCCGCCATCCAGCAGTTCCTCGATCCGTTTCGGCACCATGCGTGTCGTATGGGTCGTATGCGGCTCCAGGCCGGCGGCAATGGCGTTCATCGCCCGCTCGGATACCCACTCGCGCAAATCCTCGATCGAATCCGCGCCGACGCACAATTTGATGAGATGCAAAGCCATGGTGCCGTTGAAGTCCTTTTGGTCGGCAGCGTCAAGCTTTTAGATGCAGGCGTCCACACTCAGCATTCCACGACATTCACAGCAAGGCCTCCGGTCGAGGTTTCTTTGTATTTTTCGCTCATGTCGTAGCCGGTCTGGCGCATGGTCTCGATGCAGGCGTCAAGCGGCACGAAATGCTGGCCGTCGCCTTTGATCGCGAGCGAGGCAGCCGTGACCGCCTTGACCGCGCCGAGGGCGTTCCGCTCGATGCAGGGCACCTGTACCAGTCCGGCGATCGGATCGCAGGTCATGCCGAGGTGATGCTCCAGCGCGATCTCGGCTGCATTCTCGATCTGCTCCGGCGTTGCTCCCATGACGGCGGCAAGTCCCGCAGCAGCCATGGCCGCCGCCGAGCCCACCTCGCCCTGACAGCCGACCTCGGCGCCGGAAATCGAGGCATTATGCTTGATGATGCCGCCGACGGCGGCTGCGGTCAGCAGGTAATTGCGAATGCCTTCCTGATCCCAGTCCTCGTGGAAATGCTGATAGTAGCGGATGGTTGCCGGGATGACGCCGGCCGCACCGTTGGTCGGCGCCGTCACCACGCGTCCGCCGGCCGCATTCTCTTCGTTGACCGCCATGGCGTAGACGCTCAGCCAGTCATTGGCGAGCAGCGGGTTGATGCGGTTGCTGCGCCATTCTTCCTGCAGCTTGTCATGAATGGCGCGCGCACGGCGGCGCACCTTCAGGCCGCCGGGCATGATGCCGTCGACCTTGAGGCCGCGATCGATACAGCTGCTCATGGCCGCCCATATGCGGTCGAGACCGGCATCCAGCTCCTCGGCGCTCATGCGCGTCTCTTCGTTGGCGCGCTTCATCTGCGCGATCGAGAGGCCGGAGCGCTCGGACATTTCGAGCATCTGCTTGGCGGTGGCAAAGGGGAAGGGAATGCGCTCGCCCGCGGCGGGTGGCTTCTTCTTGTCTGCGCGCATCTGTTCCAGTTCAGTGTCCGTGACGACGAAGCCGCCGCCTACGGAGTAGTAAATGCGCTTGAGGAGAAGGCGGTCGTCCTTGTCGAAGGCAGAGAAGCTCATGCCGTTGGCATGACCGGGAAGCGGCACCTTCTTGTCGAAGATCAGATCGGTCTTGGGCTGGAATTCATAAGCTGGGTGGCCCGGCGGCGTGATGCGCCCGCTGCGCTCGACCTCGTCGATGATGCCATCCATATGATCGGGATCGACACTGTCAGGTTTCTCGCCCATGAGGCCGAGAATGACTGCCCTGCCCGTGCCATGGCCGATACCCGTATGGGCTAGCGAACCATGCAGGCTCACCTTGATCGAGGCGATATGCACATTCGAGGACGGGCGGGGCCATTCGTTCGAAAGCACGAGGTCGAGGAAGCGATTCGCGGCCGACATCGGTCCCATCGTATGCGAGCTGGACGGTCCCACACCGATCTTGAACACATCGAAAACTGAAAGAAACATGGACCTTTTGTGCCTCCAGGCAAATCGTTTTCCGTCAAAGCTACGCTATCGGGGCAAGCTTGCACGGCGATTGGCCGACATCGGATTTCATGGCAGCGACATTACATATAGGCATTCGGGGAAGCAAACAGAAGGCCATTGCGCACCGCTCGGGCTGCGCTACAGTCGACATCGGATTGATCTGGAGAATCTGCCTTTATGACGACTGCCGACTATGTCGCCCTCGCCCTGTTCATCTTTCTCTGGGTCGCGCTGAACTGGATCACCAGCAGCGCCAGCTTCTTCAATCGCACCAGCCTGACATTAGCGATGAACGAGCGCCGACGCGATTGGATCTATAATTCATTGCGCCGTGATCTGAAAATGATCGACACCCAGATTCTCTCGGGCCTGCAAAACGGCACGGGCTTCTTTGCCTCCACCTCGATTTTTGCGATCGGCAGCTGCTTTGCACTGCTCGGCGCCACCGAAAAGATCAATGCCTTCTTTTCGGATATGCCGTTCATACTCAATGGTGGCAGGGCAGCCTTTGAAATCAAGGTAGCCGGACTTGGCTGCCTCTTCGGCTATGCCTTCTTCAAATTCGGCTGGGCCTATCGTCTGTTCAACTATTGCACCATTCTTTTCGGCTCCCTGCCGATGCGCGAGGATGCCATCCTCGATCCACTGGCTGCCGAACGCGCAGCCGAGCGCGTGGTGCGCATGAACATCATTGCCGCGCGCAACTTTAATGCCGGCCTGCGGGCAATCTTTCTCTCCATCGGCTATCTCGGCTGGTTCCTCAGCCCCTATGTCTTCATGGGCACAACCATTTTCATCATCATCGTGCTGATTCGCCGGCAGTTTTTTTCCGATGCCCGTCTGGCCATCATGGATATCGATATGCCATGACAAAGCCGCGCCGGGTCGAACCGGTGCGCAACATCTAAATTCATGCCCGGAAGGACTTCTCAATGGCCGCCATTGCCGAGAGCGCGGACACCCCTCGCAAGACGCCTCGCATCGGCATTCTGGATACGGCGCGCGGCCTCGCCCTTCTGGCCATGGCAAGCTATCATTGCACTTGGGATTTCGAGTTCTTCGGCTATCTCGATTCCGGCACGGCTGAAACGGGCTGGCTGAAGCTTTATGCCCGCGCCATCGCCAGCACCTTCCTCTTTCTGGCGGGCTTCAGCCTTGTGCTTGCCAATACGCCGGAGATTCGCTGGCGCTCCTATTGGCGACGGATGGGCATGATTGTCGCTGCAGCCGCGGCGATTTCGCTCGTCACCTTCATCGGCATGCGTGACGAATGGATATTCTTTGGCATCCTGCACAGCATCGCGGCGGCAAGTCTCGTCGGCCTGCTGTTCCTGCGGCTGCCGGCCTTCGCCACCCTTCTCATCGCGGCTCTACTGACGGTCGGCATCGTCATCGACAATGTCATCGCACCCTTATCGCTGCATTCGAGCTTTTTCGATGCGCCGTGGCTCTGGTGGGTCGGGCTCTCCGAAAATCTTCGGCGCTCGAACGACTATGTGCCGCTCTTTCCATGGCTGACGCCATTCCTGTTCGGTCTCGGCATGGCGCAATTGGCAATATCGTTCGGCTGGCTCGAGCATCTGGCGAAATTCGGCCCCGGCCGCAATCTGATCGCCCGCGCCGGCCGCCACAGCCTCATCTTCTATCTGGTCCACCAGCCCGTCCTGTTCAGCCTCGTCTATCTCCTGTCACTGGTCGTGCCGGCGCCGCCACAGGATCCGGCTGTCGGCTACATCAGGCAATGCGTCGCCTCTTGCACGCGGTCAGGCACGGAAACCATGTGCCGCAGCTTCTGCCAATGCACGCTCGACAAGTTGCAGGCCCAGGATCTCTTCAAGCCATTGCAATCCGGAGCGATCAAAGCAGATAGCGATGAACGCGTAAGCCGAATCGCGATACAATGCACGGATGAAGCGCAATGACAGGGTTATTCCATGAATGCCTATCGTTCGAAGTCGCTGAATTTTCCGTGGCCGCCGCTGCTCTATAGCCTTGCCGTCATTGCAGCGCTTTGCCTTCAACGGTGGTATCCGTTGCCCTTGCCCTTCATCTGGGCGCTCATCTCATGGGTCGTCGGCGCCCTTCTCACTGCCTTTGCGGTGACGCTGAATGTCTGGGCCGTCAAGACGCTGGTGGAAAGACGAACCACTGTCCTGACGCAACGGTGCAGCGCGCATCTCGTCACCACAGGCCCATTTCGCTTCACCCGCAACCCGACCTATCTCGGTTATACCTTGCTGACGACGGGGCTGGGCATGATGATCGGTAATTTATGGTTTGTGGCGATGGCGGCCGTGGCAGCCGCTTTGACGACATTGCTCGTTATCCGCTGCGAAGAGATGCATCTCCTCTCGCGCTTCGGCTGCGAATTCGAATTTTACTGCAAACGCACGCGTCGCTGGCTATAGGGCGCTTGGCGGTGAGCCCGCGCTCAAGTCCCGACGCCGATTTCGGCAAGGCGTCCGAGACAGGCTTCCTCGACATTGTCGAGTTCGCTCAGCGTATCATCGATATCCTTGCGCTTCTGGCGCAGTTCGTCGCGCTTTTCATCGACACGTTTCATCAGCAGCTTCAGCTGACCGATCTCGCCCGGCGGTTCCTTGTAGACCTGAATGATCTCGCGGATTTCGGCGATGGTGAAACCGATGCGGCGGCCGCGGAGGATTTCGGCAATGAGGCGCCGGTCGGCGGGCCGGAACAGGCGCGTGCGCCCCTTGCGCTCGGGATGAATAAGGCCCTCGTCCTCATAGAACCTCAAGGTTCGAGTCGAAACCCCGAATTCCCGTGTAAGCTCTGTTATGCTATAATATCCGTCGACCAAGAATCCGCCCCTATCTGCTGGCCATCATAATATTGACTTTTACGTAATAGTCAATTTTCACTGGTTTATCGCGTCTAAACCTGCCCCAAATGCAGCATAATACGTCAACTCTCAAAGCCAGGGAGGACAAAATGCCGGCTAAAATCGATAACCGCGAGGTACAGAATTAGCGGGCCTCCCCACAGACTTCGGCCCGACTCGGTATGCGGCAGTTCGAAAAGCCTCAACGTGACGATCGCGTCCTCGCGCCAGCAAACTGCGTACCGCTCGGAAGGCTCAAGCTTGTTCCACCCTCTCTTACAACTGCTTAAAATCGCTGTAAAACAATGCGATAATGGAGCAAGTTCCTAAAGACTGTGGAACTGGCGGAACGGTGGCACTGCCGCCATCTTCCCTTTATCCTGATCGTCTATCCATGTCTTTCCATCCGAGAGAGTATCGTGCCCACCCGCTCCATCATCCGTTTTCCCGATCCGCTGCTGCGGACCGCCTGCACCCCGGTGACCGTCTTCGACGATAATCTGCGGATGCTCGTCGAAGACCTGCTGGATACGATGCGCGCCGCTCCCGGCGTCGGCATCACCGGCCCGCATATCGGAGTCCTCAGCCGAGTCGTGGTGATAGAACTCAGCCGTGAGGATGGCGTGCGCACCTATATCAATCCGGAGATTCTTTGGTTCTCGGAAGAGACCATGCGACAAACGGAAGGCAGCGTTTCCATGCCGGGAGCGACCGAAGAGGTCGTCAGGCCCAAATCGATCCGCTTCCGCTATCAGGATGTCTCAGGTGAGCTGCATGAAGCGGAAGCGAATGATTTTCTCGCCATCTGCATTCAGCACGAAATCGACCAGTTGGACGGAATCTTCTGGCTTCAACGACTTTCCAAGCTCAAGCGCGATCGCCTCGTGAAGAAATGGGAAAAAACGCAGAACTGAAGGTGCAAAACGAAACGGGCGCCAAGACCGCGCCCGTTCCGCAATTGGCTGGATCCGCAATCAGCCCTTGAGCTTGGAGTTGCAGAGGCTGTAATAGCCGCCGCCCTTCTGGATCCACTTCAGGCCGCCGAGCGAATTGCTGGCCTTGGCTGCGTTATATGCGTCAACGCAGGTATGGAAGCGGCCTTTGCCTGGCGTCTCGGTGGCATATTTGGCGTCAACCTTTGCCGGGAAGGTTACGCCGGCCGGAGCAGCCGTCGTCGGCTTTGCCGGTTCGCTTGCCGGCGGCTTCGTCGCATCGGGCTCGCTGGCATCGACCTTGGCTGCTGCGGTTGTCTTCGCTGTCTTGGACGGCGTGGTAGCTGCCGGTGCGGTGGTTGCCGGTGCCGTCGTGGTGGCGCTGGCATCGGCACTGCACTGCGTCGCACGGAAGTCATTCCACTTTTGGCCGTTCAAGGTACCAGCGCTCTTGGCCGCCTGGTACTTGGCGCTGCACTCTTTCATGGTTAGCGCAGAAGCCGAAGAAGCGAGGCCCATCGAACCTACAACTGCAAGCGACGCAAAAGACATCAACAGGATGGCACGACTAGTCATTGGCATTTCCTCCGCTCTATGACGAATGTCGAAACTATTAATCGTATCGTCCCTATCGATTGTCAATCGACGCGCGATTTCCGGGGCGACGAGAAGCACCATATGCGGACGAACATGAACGCAAACTGTACAAAAATAGCCATCAAAAAGAGAGACTTGGCAGGACCGGCAATCGCGGATGGTCTTAGATGAGCGTACCGGCTTCATCCGGAAGTGGATAAGGCGACGATGTCGATATGGCATCATAGCGCCCGTTAACTCACGGGATAACAATGTGCTCGGGCTGCAATTGCATTGGGCGTGAAATTGCTGGCCCGCGACGGCCGATACCCGCTATAGATGGATGCAATTGCTGACGCGATACACTTATCGCGAGATCCGGGCCTTGAAGTGCGGGCATATCGCCCTAATCTTTTCCTGGCAGTTCCCCTCTCTATGCCCTGGATGCTCTCCCTTCCAGGGCATTTTTCTTGGCAGGCGTGCCATGCGGCGAGCTCCGTCAGGCAAAATGATTTAAGTAAAATGATTCGCCTTGGCTCCGGATTGAGCGTAGGTTGCGCTATCGTCGGCTACCGAACCCGTAGGCGCCGGCGGCTGAGAGTTGCTGATGCGGCACTCTCGCCTGCAGAGGTCAAGGAGTTCTCGCATGACCTCGCATGACAATCGAGACAATATACTCAGCGATCAGCAACTGCATGATCTTCTCAAGGCGCAAGATGAGATGGATCATCCGGAGAAGGCGAAGCTTGGCACGCCGGATGAGTTTGTCGTGTCTGCCGAAGAAAGTGCCCAGGAGTCTTGCTTGTGAGGGCGGCGGGCGATCGGGCAGGATGTTGATCCTGCCCCGCTTCAGCGTTGAAATCGGAATAATGTCTTGGGTCGCGAGAAGGCGCGTGGGAAAGCGATCTTACGTTTCGTTGACCGTCTGCCCGAAGACCTGCTCGAAGGCATCGCGAAGGCGGATATCGACATCGGTCATCATGACCGGCAGGCCGAGATCGACGAGGCTGGTGACGCCGTGAGCGGAAATCCCGCAGGGAATGATGCCGGTGAAATGGCCGAGATCGGGATCGACGTTCAGCGAAAGGCCGTGAAACGTCACCCATTTGCGCACGCGGATGCCGAGAGCCGCGATCTTGTCTTCCGCCATGGTGCCGTCAGGTAGCACTGGCTTTTCCGGCCGCCGGACCCATACTCCGACCCGATCTTCGCGCCGCTCGCCGCGCACATTCATCGAATCGAGCGTACGAATGATGACCTCTTCAAGCGCACCGACGAAGGCGCGGATATCCTGCCGCCGACACTTCAGGTCCAGCATGACATAGGCCACGCGCTGGCCCGGGCCATGATAGGTATATTCCCCGCCGCGTCCGGTCGCGAATACCGGAAATCGATCCGGCTCGATAAGATCGGCCGCATCGGCGCTCGTGCCCGCGGTATAGAGCGGCGGATGCTCCACCAGCCAGACAAGTTCAGCTGCCCGCCCTTCGGCAATGGCGGCGACTTCCGCCTCCATCGCGGCGACGGCCTCTTCATAAGGTACGAGACCATCGCTGATCCGCCAGCGAACGGGCGGCGTACCGTGGACAGGGAACATCTGGTGAGAAAGTTCGGTGCGAAGCATATGGCAGTCCTTTGCGTGCCGCCGGCCGCCCGTGTGGAAATCCACCGCTGCCTGCGAGTTGTCCACATATGGCGCCAATCGAGCGGAAATTCAAACATCTAAGGCGTTTCCATCGCATCGGGACGAGCGCGATCGGAGGAGCTGTGAAGGAATTTAAAAAAACTGACATATCGCTCTTGTGCCCCCCGAATGCTTTTGCTACATGCAGCCGCGCCGGAGCAATCCGGCCTACCACGATGCGGTCGTGGCGGAATTGGTAGACGCGCAGCGTTGAGGTCGCTGTGGGGCAACCCGTGGAAGTTCGAGTCTTCTCGACCGCACCAAAAGAACCCGGCTTCGGCTGGGTTTTTTGTTTTCAATCCCTATCGGTTATAGATTCGATGTGAACTACAGCGAACTGTCACGGTTCAATGCGCAACATCCTTGCTGAGATTGCGCAGCCGGATCTGGTGATCGAGTCGCTCGAGCTGGCGAGAGGTCGCCTCGATCAGCTTGCCCATTTCCTGATAGGCAGTTCGCAGTCGCGAAAGCTCGTTTCGGATAGCCTCCAGTGCCCGTTGGTCGCTATCCTCTCCGGGACCATCGCCCGCCCCGGTCATCAACCAGGCCGGAGAAACATCGAAAAGAGCCGACATCTTCGCCAGAGCGGAGGGATTTGGTTCGGCGCGATCGGATTCCCAGGCAAGCATCGTCTCTTCGCTGACACCAAGCTGGCTTGCCAATGTTTGGAGGCTGATGCCGGCGGCATCGCGGGCCATGGACAGGCGGCCACCCAGAGTGTCGTCGCCCTCATCCGAAAAAACGGTCGTCTCTTGTTCGGGTTTGAACATCGGTGCGATCCTTTTCTTGGGCGCGCCGGTGAATTTTTGTGCGGCGCATTGATGTTTTAGCCGTTTCCAAAGGCAGAGATAGGTCTAAGGGCGTCATTCCACCATTGCGATCTGTCCCAAATGGAAAAGTGTGACGTTTTGCGATGACTGTTTTCGCTTATTGCCACCAGCGTCCGATCGCGCCTTGATTGCATGTCCCTCCTGTGTTTGATGATCATGCATGACCGTCGCTCTCGCCGCTCCCTCACAACAAAATCCACTCCGAGGCATGACGATCATGGCAAGCGCCATGATCCTGCTGCCGACGATGGATGCGATCGCCAAATACATGGCGAGCTTCGAAGGCATGTCGCCAGGCCAGGTGACTTTCTATCGCTTCTTCTTTCAGGTCGTCTGCATACTGCCGCTGCTGATGACGACAACCGGGCGATCGGCATTCTCGGCAAGGCGACCCTGGATGAATCTGCTGCGTGGCGCGCTGCATGGTGCTGCCAGCCTGCTCTTCTTCGCAGCGGTCAAATACATGCCGCTCGCCGATGTCTTCGCGATCTATTTCGTCGAACCGTTCATGCTGACGGCCCTTTCAGCGCTGTTTCTGGGCGATAGGGTCGGCTGGAGGCGGTGGCTGGCGATCGTCATCGGCTTCGTCGGCGCGATGATCGTCATTCAGCCGAGCTTCGAGATCTTTGGATTAAAGGCATTGCTGCCTGTGGCCTGCGCCTTCCTCTTTGCGCTCTATCTGTTCATGAACCGCGCTGTCGGCGAGGCGGATTCGCCGTTGACGATGCAGGTCATGGCCGGCGTCGGCGGCACGCTGTTCATGTCGGCCACCTTGCTTGCGGGAGCATCCGCCGGCGTCGCAGATTTCGAGCCCTCCCTGCCCGCTTCCACGCTCGGGCTCGTCCTTTTGCTGATTCTGGGCTCGATATCAGGCTACGCGCATATGCTGGTCGTCAGAGCCTTCCGGCTGGCACCGCTCTCGCTGCTTGCCCCTTTTCAATATTTCGAGATCATTTCCGCCACTGTTCTCGGTTACGCGATCTTCGGCGACTTTCCAAATCTTTCCAAATGGATCGGTATATCGATCATTGTCGGCTCCGGCCTGTTCATCATCTGGCGGGAGCGCGTTCAGTCGCGATCGGAAAAAACCGCGTGAGCGCCGATATCTTCGCATGGACCGACGGTGCAATTTATGGCTAAAACACTGACTGAATAGAGTATTTGGGCGGAGATTGCATGTTCAAGAAGATCCTGATCGCCAATCGCGGCGAGATCGCCTGCCGCGTGATCAAGACTGCGCGCCGGATGGGTATCCTGACGGTCGCCGTCTACTCCGATGCGGATCGGGACGCATTGCATGTCGAAATGGCCGACGAGGCTGTCCACATCGGTCCGGCGCCTGCAGCAGAAAGCTATCTCGTCGCCGAGAAGATCATCGCCGCGTGCAAGGAAACCGGCGCCGAAGCCGTTCATCCGGGTTACGGCTTCCTCTCCGAGCGCGCTTCCTTCTGCGCGGCGCTGGAGAAGGAAGGCATCGTTTTCATCGGCCCGAAGCCGAAGGCGATCGAAGCCATGGGCGACAAGATCAAATCGAAGAAATTCGCCAATGCCGCCAAGGTCTCCACCGTTCCGGGCCATCTCGGCATCATCGATGACGCCGATCATGCCGAAAGGATCGCTGGCGAGATCGGCTATCCGGTCATGATCAAGGCATCCGCCGGCGGCGGCGGCAAGGGCATGCGCATCGCCTGGAGCAAGGACGAGGTGCGCGACGGTTTCGAGCGCGCCCGTTCGGAGGCGAAAAGCTCCTTCGGCGACGACCGCGTCTTCATCGAGAAATTCGTGGTCGATCCCAGGCACATTGAGATCCAGGTGTTGGCCGATGCTCACGGAAATGTCGTCTACCTTGGCGAGCGCGAATGCTCCATCCAGCGCCGGAACCAGAAGGTCGTGGAAGAGGCGCCCTCGCCGTTCCTGGACGAAGCAACGCGCAAGGCCATGGGCGAACAGTCTGTGGCGCTGGCCAAGGCTGTCGATTACCAAAGCGCCGGCACGGTCGAGTTCATCGTCGATCGCGACAGGAACTTCTATTTCCTCGAAATGAATACCCGCCTGCAGGTCGAGCATCCGGTGACAGAGCTGGTGACCGGCGTCGATCTCGTCGAGCAGATGATCCGCGTCGCCGCCGGCGAAAAACTGCCGTTCAAGCAATCGGATATCAAGCTTCACGGCTGGGCGATCGAAAGCCGCTTGTATGCGGAGGATCCCTATCGCAACTTCCTGCCCTCGATCGGCCGACTGACACGCTATCGTCCGCCGCGCGAGGGTAAGACGGAGACATCGGTCGTGCGCAACGATACCGGCGTCTTCGAAGGCGCCGAAATCTCCATGTATTACGATCCGATGATCGCCAAGCTCTGCACCTGGGCTCCAACGAGGCTGGAGGCGATCGAAGCGATGGGGGAAGCCCTGGATGGCTTTGTCGTCGATGGCATCGAGCACAATATGCCGTTCCTCTCCGCATTGATGAAACACCCGCGCTGGCGCGAAGGCCGCCTCTCCACGGGCTTCATTGCCGAGGAATATCCCGACGGCTTCGCGCCGGTGACGCCGGATGAGGAGCAAACCGCTTTGCTGTCGGCAACCGCCCTTTCCTGCAGCCTGATCGAATCCAATCGCCGTGAACGCCATGGCGACCGGCTGCGTCCAGCCGCCGCGCCGCTGCGGGAGAGCTGGGTCGTCAAGCTCGGTGCCGATTATCTGCCCGTGGCATTGCTTGAAGGCGTGGTGACCATTCCCTTCGAGATGGACATGCAGATCGGCGCCCAAACCGTAACTGTCGCAACCGACTGGCGTCCCGGCGATTCCGTATGGGCCGGCACCGTCGGCGGCCGCAAGCTGACAGCCCAGATCCGCACCGTGCTCAATGGTCTGCGCATCGATTGGCAGGGTATCTCTGTCCGGACCAGGGTGTTCACGCCGCGTCAGGCCGAACTCGACAAACTTATGCCCGTCAAATTGCCGCCGGATACCTCAAAGCTGCTGCTCTGCCCCATGCCCGGCCTGGTCGTCGCGATTGCCGTCGCCGAGGGACAGGAGGTCAAAGCGGGCGAAACGCTGGCCATCGTGGAAGCGATGAAGATGGAAAATGTGCTGCGCGCCGAACGCGATCTGGTCATCGGCAAGATCAACGCCAAGCCGGGCGAAAGCCTCGCCGTTGACGCGGTGATCATGGAATTCGCCTGATCGAGAAGCTTCGCCATCGCGGCCATATGAAAAAGCTTGCATGGCGATTGCTCGGCCAAAACATGATAATTGCGACGCTAAGTGTCTGATTTTGGCTTGAGCCGCCCCGTGCGCCCATGCCAATGTCGCGCGGACCAAATCATAGCAGGAAGGGATGAGATCATGGACGTAAGAGCAGCGGTCGCGGTTGCGGCAGGCAAGCCGCTTGAGGTGATGACGGTTCAGCTGGAGGGGCCGAGAGCCGGCGAAGTGCTGATCGAGGTCAAGGCGACCGGCATCTGCCACACCGATGATTTCACGCTCTCGGGCGCCGATCCGGAAGGGCTGTTCCCGGCGATCCTCGGCCATGAAGGTGCCGGCATCGTCGTCGATGTCGGTCCGGGGGTAACCTCGGTGAAGAAAGGCGATCACGTCATTCCGCTCTATACGCCCGAATGCCGCGAATGCCCGTCGTGTCTCAGCCGCAAGACCAACCTGTGCACCGCGATCCGTGCGACTCAGGGCCAGGGCCTCATGCCCGACGGCACCTCGCGCTTCTCGATCGGCAAGGACAAGATCCACCACTATATGGGCTGCTCCACCTTCGCCAATTACACCGTGCTGCCGGAGATCGCCGTCGCCAAGGTCAATTCCGACGCCCCCTTCGACAAGATCTGCTATATCGGCTGCGGTGTCACCACAGGCATCGGTGCCGTCGTCAACACCGCCAAGGTGGAGATGGGGGCAACCGCCATCGTCTTCGGTCTCGGCGGCATCGGGCTCAACGTCATCCAGGGCTTGCGGCTTGCCGGCGCCGGCATGATCATCGGCGTCGATCTCAACAATGACAAGAAGGCCTGGGGCGAGCGCTTCGGCATGACGCATTTCGTCAATCCGAAGGAGGTCGGCGACGACATCGTGCCTTATCTCGTCAATATGACGAAGCGCGGGGCCGACCAGATCGGCGGCGCCGACTATACCTTCGACTGCACCGGCAACACCAAGGTGATGCGTCAGGCGCTGGAAGCAAGCCATCGCGGCTGGGGCAAGTCCGTGGTCATCGGCGTTGCCGGCGCCGGCCAGGAGATCTCCACGCGTCCGTTCCAGCTGGTGACGGGCCGCTCGTGGATGGGCACGGCCTTCGGCGGGGCACGCGGCCGCACCGATGTGCCGAAGATCGTCGACTGGTACATGGAAGGCAAGATCGAGATCGATCCGATGATCACCCACACCATGCCGCTCGAAGACATCAACAAGGGTTTCGAGCTCATGCATTCGGGTGAAAGCATCCGCAGCGTCGTGCTCTACTGAGGCACAAAGCCACTCGACTGGGCGTATGCGGCGCATGAGAAAAGCGCCGCATAGAGTTGAAAAGATTTGATATCATGATTTATGTCGACGCCGACGCGTGCCCGGTCAAGCCGGAGATCCTGAAGGTTGCCGAACGCCACGGCATGGAGGTGACCTTTGTCGCCAATTCGGGATTGCGGCCATCGCGGGACCCGATGGTGCACAACGTCATCGTCTCCAATGCCTTCGATGCCGCCGACAACTGGATCGCGGAGCGTGCCGGTGCCGGCGATATCGTCGTCACGGCGGATGTACCGCTTGCTGGTCGCTGCGTCGCGACCGGAGCGCTCGTGACGGGACCGACCGGTCGCATCTTCGACAAGACCAATATCGGCATGGCAACGGCGATGCGCGACCTTGGCGCGCATCTTCGCGAAACCGGTGAGAGCAAGGGCTACAACGCCGCCTTCTCTCCGCGCGACCGCTCCGCCTTCCTCGAAACCTTCGACCGGCTCTGCCGGCGTGCTAGAGCATGATCCCAAAAAGTGCGCAGCGGTTTTTGGACAAGATCATGCAAAATCAAAAACATTTGAGCGCGATGGCGATTCGAAGAAAAGCCATCACGCTCTAAAACTCACCAGACGCCTGGAGGCCAGCCGTGAATATCATTTCCCAGAACACCGCTTTCGGCGGCATGCAAGGCGTTTTTTCGCATGAGTCCGAAGCCTGCAAATGCGAGATGACCTTCGCCGTTTTCGTGCCGCCACAGGCAATCAAGGAGCCTCGCCCGGTTCTCTGGTATCTCTCCGGCCTCACCTGCACCCATGCCAATGTCATGGAAAAGGGAGAATATCGCCGCATGGCCGCCGAGCTCGGCCTCATCATCGTCTGCCCGGACACCAGCCCGCGCGGCAATGACGTGCCTGATGAACTGACCAATTGGCAGATGGGCAAAGGTGCGGGCTTCTATCTCGATGCGACCGAGATGCCCTGGGCCGAAAACTATCAGATGTACACCTACATCACCGAAGAACTGCCCGCCCTCATCGCCAAGCAATTCCGGGCCGACATGAGCCGCCAGGGCATCTTCGGCCATTCCATGGGTGGCCACGGCGCCATGACGATCGCCCTGAAGAACCCGGAGCGCTTCAAGAGCTGCTCGGCTTTCGCTCCGATCGTCCAGCCGTCGACGGCCGATTGGTCCGCACCTGCGCTGGAGAAATATTTGGGGAGCGACAAGGCCGGATGGCGCCGCTATGACGCCTGCGCCCTCGTCGAAGACGGCGCTCGCTTCCCCGAATTTCTGATCGATCAGGGCAAGGCCGACAGCTTCCTCGAAAATGGCCTGCGCCCCTGGCTGTTCGAGGAGGCAATCAAGAAAACCGGCATCGGCCTGACGCTGCGCATGCATGAGCGCTACGATCATTCCTATTACTTCATCTCGACCTTTATGGATGATCACCTGAAGTGGCATGCCGAACGCCTGACGAGATGATGTGGCATGGCTGCCATGCGGTTCATGCCTTGAAAAGCGCCTTCGGCAAAGGCATATACGCATTGCGCAGACGACTGCGGCGGCCGGGAAGATGACCGGCCGTAGACCCCCGCGGGGACGGCCTCGCTCTTAACAAGGAGCGTAAAATGGCTTGGTTCCTGCTTCTCCTCGCAGGCTTGTTCGAAATCGGCTGGGCGGTCGGGCTCAAATATACCGACGGATTCACCCGACCGATGCCGACGGTCCTCACCGTCGCATCCATGATCATCAGCATCGTGCTGCTTGGATTGGCGGTGAAAACCCTGCCGATGGGCACGGCTTATGCGGTCTGGACCGGTATCGGCACCGTCGGCACAGTTCTGCTCGGCATATGGCTACTCGGCGATCCCGCGACATCCGTCCGACTGCTCTGCATCGGCCTGATCGTGGCCGGCATTGCAGGCTTGAAGCTTGCTGCCTGAGATATCGTTATCGGCGCTGGCGATTGTCCAGCGCCCATTTCCCAGGGCCTGCAAATACCAGAAACAGGAAGATGAAGCAGAACAGCACCGCGCCATCGCCGTCATTGTTGGCCGGAAAGAAATTGATCTGCATATGCACCATGAAATAGGCGATCGCCATTTCACCGCTGAGGAGAAAGGCGACTGGTCGAGTGAATAGGCCGAGCAGAATGAGGATGCCGCCCACGAACTCGATGATCGCCGCAACGAAAAACAGCGTCGTGATGGCGTAAGGCGCCGGCGGAAAGCCGAAGAGCTTCTGCGTGCCATGTTCGATGAACAACAGGGCAGCCACGATTCGCAGGATTGCGAGAGCTGTAGGCTGGTAGGGCGACAAGCGCTCAGAAAGTGACATGAAGATCTCCGTTCAAAGGGGAATGCGAAGGAGATCCTGTCGAAAGTGCTCTCGCTCCGCTGACAACGGAATTAACACGCGAGAGCCATATTTATTCGCCAGGCCCGGCGATAGCCAGGCCTGGCGAATAGCGGATTACTTCTTGTTGTTATCCAGCGCCAGCAGGCCCGGGCCTGCAAAGATCAGGAACAGGAAGACGAAGCAGTAGAGGATCGCTGCATCCCCGCCGTTGTTGGCCGGAAAGAAATTCTTCGGATAATGCGCCATGAAATAGGCGACCGCCATATTGCCGCAGAGAATGAACGCGACCGGACGGGTAAAGAAGCCGACGATCGTCGCCAATCCGCCAACGATTTCGATGATGCCCTGAACCAGAAGCAGGGTCGGCAGCGGGCTTGGAAATTGGCCGCCGGTCGGAAAGCCAACGAGCTTCTGCAGACCATGTTCGATGAACAACAGGCCAGTCATGACACGCAGCACGGTAAGAGCATAGGGCTGATATTGATTCAGCCGATCGGAAAGCGCCATTTTGAACTCCAGTTTCAATTCCCTGCAGGAAGCAATAGAGCGACCTGCTCAGAACGTGAAAACACGGCTTCTGACGCCCAATCAATTTTCCGTGTGAAATCCGTGACTTGTTGTCACAATCTCACAAAGGGATGTTGTCATGTTTCTTCCAGGGATTGGTCAGGTCCTTGTTGCGCAGCATTCTAAGACCCTGTGCCAGCCGCCGCCGCGTCGAACGCGGCATGATCACCTCGTCGATATAGCCCCGTTCGGCCGCGACGAAAGGCGACAGGAAGCGATCCTCATACATCTTCGTATGCGCCGCGATCTTTTCCGGATCGGCAATATCCTTGCGGAAGATGATTTCGACGGCGCCCTTGGCGCCCATAACGGCGATCTGCGCCGTCGGCCAGGCATAATTGAGGTCGCCGCGCAGATGCTTCGAAGCCATCACGTCATAGGCACCGCCGAAGGCCTTGCGGGTAATGACGGTCAGCTTCGGCACGGTCGCTTCTGCATAGGCGAAGAGCAGCTTGGCGCCATGCTTGATCAGCCCGCCATATTCCTGTGCCGTTCCCGGCAGGAAGCCGGGCACATCGACAAAGGTAACGATCGGAATATTGAAGCAGTCGCAGAAGCGTACGAAACGCGCTGCTTTTCGCGATGCGTCGCTGTCGAGAACGCCGGCAAGCACCATCGGCTGATTGGCGACGAAGCCGACCGTGGCACCCTCGATGCGGCCGAAACCGCAGACGATGTTCTTGGCGAAGCTTTCCTGTATCTCGAAGAAATCGGCCTCGTCCGCCACCTTCAGGATCAGTTCCTTGATGTCGTAGGGCTTGTTGGCATTGGCCGGGATCAGCGTGTCGAGCGAGTTGTCCGGCTCCGTCACGGACTGATAGCACTCGATCTCGGGCACACCAGCCGTATTCGATTGCGGCAGGAAATCGATGAGCCGGCGCACTTGCAGCAGCGTATCGACATCATTGTCGTAGGCCGCATCTGCGATCGAGGATTTCGTCGTGTGCACCGAGGCGCCACCAAGCTGCTCGGAGGTAACGGTCTCGTTGGTGACGGTCTTCACCACATCCGGCCCGGTGACGAACATGTAGGAGGTGTCGCGAACCATGAAGATGAAATCCGTCATGGCGGGGGAATAAACGTCGCCGCCGGCGCATGGCCCCATGATGACGGAGATCTGCGGAATGACGCCGGAGGCCAGCACATTGCGCTGGAACACCTCGGCGTAGCCGCCGAGCGCGGCAACACCCTCCTGGATGCGGGCGCCGCCGGCATCGTAGATGCCGATGATCGGCGCCCGGTTCTTCAGCGCCATATCCTGCACCTTGGTGATCTTTTCCGCATGCGCTTCCGAAAGAGATCCACCGAAGACCGTGAAATCTTTGGCAAAAATGAAAACGGTACGCCCGTTGACGGTGCCCCATCCCGTCACGACGCCGTCGCCGGCGATCTTGCTCTTGTCCATGCCGAAATCGGTCGAGCGATGTTCGACGAACATGTCGAATTCCTCGAAGGAGCCCTCATCGAGAAAAATATCGATGCGCTCGCGCGCCGTCAGCTTGCCGCGCGCGTGCTGGGCGTCGATGCGCACCTGCCCGCCTCCGAGCCTCGCAACCTCGCGACGACGTTCCAGTTCCTGCAGGATTTCCTTCATGCGGCTCTCTCTCCTTCACCGCTTGGGATTAGCACGGCGCAAACACCGTTTGAAGCTGCCGGGTCAATCCGCCAGCCGCGGCGTGGTCAGGGAAAAGATGGAACGGACGCGCGCCGCGATATCTTCCGCCATCAGCTCATCCGCCGTGGCGGGATCGGGGGCTGTGGTTTTAGTCTCGAAAGATGCCATGGCGACCACTGCGCCGCCATCTAGCGCCGCCGCGTCGATGTTGACCTTGACGCTGTTGCGGTCGCGGTTGAAGCCGCGCGCCCTGCGGACATCGGTCAGCCGCACGGTGATTGCGACCTGTGGCAAGGGTTGACTGTAGGTCGTTGCAGCGATCGCCGCATTCACACGATCATTGACGGCGGTGACCAGCGCCGGCGATACCGGCGGCAGAGCCTGATCGGCGACGACGCTCGCACTGCGCACGGCATAGGTTGGAGGTGGAGGGTCGACGGACCAGCTAGAGCAGGCTGCCAGTACCAAACATCCTACGAGCGCCGAAACGGCACCCGACCTCAACCACGACATGATATCCGTCCAGACCTACGAACTTTTAAGATACGAAGATCGATATAAAGGACTGGAAATCAACAATGTTCAACTGCGAAGCGCTGAAAAAACATCGGTCGCGGCCTGAAATTCCTCAAAACGTTGTGCACGACGGAGCTCGGCCTCCTCGTCGCTGCCCCAATGCTCGATCGTCCAGTCCTCATCCAGATGGGCAAGCGACCAGACGTCGGTAAGCGGCAGGAAACCTTCGGCAAAGGCCAGCGCCAGGATCGCAGAACCGGTAAGCGTCGTAATCGTGTGGAGGCTGGCAAGTTCCATCGGTGTGTCGTACTTACGCAAGGCAGCCGAGAAGGCAGCGATGGCTTCACCGGGCTGTTCCTGGTGCATGACGCCTTCAGCCAGGATGAAGCGGGCGCCGAGGTCGCGCGCTGCCCATTCGACTACCGGGTTCCAGCGCTCCGACTGCCGCTCGACGAGGCGCTCCGGAGCGTCGGCGCGGTAGCAGAGCAGATCGCTGCCGGAGAAGCGGACGATTTCGTCGAATACCGCCCGGCTCTCCGTCGCAACGCCATCAATGGCGGTATTGACGAGGCGCGTCACAGGCATGGTCGCGGGATCGATGACATCAACCTGATGCGCCCATTCGACGGCCACCAGTCTGGCAAGCGCTTCCGTCGGCAGAGCCAGGGAATGCCGCGCCGGCGTCTTCACCACCTTGCCGTCGAGGGCAATGGCGTGGCCGCCCTCGTCCGCGCTGATCGTCACGTCCTTGTAGAAGCGTTTTGGCAAGGGCTTCTTCATCTGGATCTGCGCGCGGCGGATCGGATCGGGATGGCTGAGACCTTCGGAAAGATCGTTCAACAGGTCGCGCATGGCGTCACCTCAGAGAATATGGCTCAACAGATCGTTCGGATGGTGGGCGATGGCATCGGCGCCGGCCGCCAGCAACTCCTCGACGGAAGCATAGCCCCAGGCCACGCCGATGGCGGTCGCGCCCGCCGCCTTCGCCATCTGCATGTCGTAGATGGCGTCGCCGATCACGATCGTATCATGCGGATCCATGCCAGTTTCGTCGCAGCATTCCGTCACCATCGCCGGATGCGGCTTCGACGGGCAATCGTCCGCAGTGCGGGAGACGATAAAATAGGGCGTGAAATCGTTGACCTCAAGGATATGGGTCAAGCCGCGGCGGGATTTACCCGTCACCGCGCCGATCAGCAGTTCATCGCGGGCCGCAAGCGTCTCGATCAGTGGCTTGATGCCGTCGAAGAGCGGCGTCTGCATGTCCGCCTCATCCCGTACATCGGGAAAGATCGACTTGTAATGCGTCGTCATGGCAATCGCTTCGTCGTCGACATGCGGCTTGCCCTGCAGACGGGCAATGGCAATATCCAGCGTCAGGCCGATGATCGATTTGGTCGCCGAAACATCGGGGCGCTTATAGCCAAAGGCGACAAAGGTTCGCGCCATGACTTCGTGGATCAGCCGCGCGCTGTCGACCAGAGTGCCGTCGCAATCGAAAAGGACCAGCCTCATTCGTCGTCCGGCTCCTCTGCCGATTCCATATCGAAGCCGAGAAGGTTCCAGGTCTGCACCATGTGCGGTGGCAAAGGCGCGGTGACGCGCAGGCGTCCGCCGCTCGGATGCGGGATATCGATATGGCGCGCATGCAGATGCAGGCGCTTCTGCACACCACCGGGAAAATCCCAGTTCGGATCGTCATCGAAATATTTGGGGTCGCCGATGATCGGATGCCCCATATGCAGCGCATGGACACGCAACTGGTGAGTACGGCCCGTATAGGGCTCCATTTCCAGCCAGGCGAGGCTCTGCGCCGCGGTCTCGATCACGCGATAGTAGGAGATGGCGTGATCGGCGCCCTCCTCTCCATGCTTGGCGATGCGCATGCGGTCGCCATCCGGCGTCGCTTCCTTCACCAGCCAGGTGGAAATCTTGTCCTCGTGCTTGCGCGGCACACCCTTGACCAGCGACCAATAGGTCTTCTTGGTATCGCGCTCGCGGAAGGCTGCCGTAAGCTTCTGCGCGGCACCGCGGGTGCGGGCAACGACGAGTACGCCCGATGTGTCGCGGTCGAGACGGTGCACCAGGCGTGGCTTCTCGCCCTTCTTGCTCGTCCATGCCTCGAGCATCTTGTCGATATGACGGGTCAGACCGGAGCCGCCCTGCACCGCAAGGCCGGCCGGCTTGTTCAGCACATAGACCTTGTCGTCTTCATGCAGCAGCATGCGCGCAAGAAGCTCGGCATCACCGGAGTGTTTGAGGTCATTGCCAGCGATCGGACCGTTCTTCAGTCCCTTTGCATCAACATCGAGCGGCGGCACGCGCACCATCTGCCCCGGCTGCACGCGGGCATCCGTCTTGACTCGGCCACCATCGACGCGCACCTGTCCGGAACGCATCAGCTTCTGCAATTGTCCGAAGCCGAGCCCCGGAAAATGCACCTTGAACCAGCGGTCGAGGCGCATGCCGGCCTCGTCAGGCTCGACCTTAATATGCTCAATCCCGGCCATTCTTCTTCTTTCAAGTACCTCGGCATGTCCCGGAAAAGCGGCAAGGCGCATTGGGCGGGTCATGCAAA
Source organism: Rhizobium aureum (assembly GCF_030182495.1). NCBI lineage: Bacteria > Pseudomonadati > Pseudomonadota > Alphaproteobacteria > Hyphomicrobiales > Rhizobiaceae > Rhizobium > Rhizobium aureum. The sequence continues at coordinate 531,177 of NZ_JAQJCI010000004.1, forward strand.
TTCAAACAACGGGACGCTCAGCCCCGCGGCCGGAGATTTCCTAGCCTTTTGACGTGGCTTTAGAGCATTTCGAGGAAAAGTGGAAACCCGGAATTATACGGCAGGATAATTTTCTGGCTCAATTTCCCTTGGCCGAGACGACGGGCAGATTGATGTCGACCATGCCCGCCTTGTCGAACATCAGCATCACGGGCACCGTGCCGCCTTGCTTGAAGGGCGCCTTCACCTGCTTGAACATCATGTGCATCGTATTGGGTGCAAGCGTCACCGTCGCGCCGGCGGGAATGGCGATGCCGCCTTTTATCTCGCGCATCTTCATGATCTCGCCTTCCATCTTCATCTCATGCAACTCCACCTTGCCGGCGGATGATGAGGTCACGGAGGTGAGCTTGTCGTCGGTCTTGCCGGTATTGTGAATTGTAATATAGCCACCGCCGACCGGTTGGCCGGGAAGCATGGCGCGAACATAGCCGCCGCTGATGTCGAGGTCGCCCAGCTTGGCGGTTGCGGAGGCGGAAGGGGCCGCACCCGCATCCATGTGCATTCCGGGCATGGATTTCATCGCACCGCTGTCCTGCGCCATCGCTCCGCTAAGGGATAGCGAAAACGCCCCTATCGAAATCAGCAATGCGGCGGCGTGGTTGCGGTTCATTGTCATCTCCTGCCCGGTTCCTCAATCGACCGGAAGGGATAGCCTCTCCGATGGCAGTTGCAAAGGCCCGTAATCACTAGGGAACGCAGGATTGATCCGCGCGACAAAAATTTGTTCAGCGGCGACATTTGCCCCTTGCCATCTTGGGCCGGGACCGGATAATGGCTCTCAACCCTGTTGGGAGAATCCGGTGCAAGCCGGTGCCGAAGGAGCAACCGCCCCGGAAACTCTCAGGCCAAAGGACCAGCAAGGGGCAGACGGAACTCTGGAGAGAAGCGCGCAAGCGTTCGCCGAAGGGATAACAATCTCAGGCAAACAGACAGAGGGGGCTCAACGCAAGGCGCAGTCGCGCCGAAAGTGTGAGCTCTGCGCTTCGAGATAAGCGCAAAACCCGGAGGCGTCATTTGGACGAGACCGCTGCCCTCAAAACAACACCCCTTCACGCCCTCCATTTGTCGCTTGGTGCCCGCATGGTGCCGTTCGCGGGCTACGATATGCCGGTGCAATATGCGCCGGGCGTGCTGAAGGAACATCTTTGGACTCGATCTTCCGCCGGCCTGTTCGACGTGTCGCATATGGGTCAGGTGACAATCCGCGCCCACTCCGGCAAATATGAGGATGCAGCGCTTGCGCTGGAAAGCCTGGTGCCGGTCGATATTCTCGGCCTCGCCGAAAATCGCCAGCGCTATGGCTTCTTCACCGACGACAAGGGCGGCATCCTCGACGATCTGATGATCACCCATATGGACGACTATCTTTTCGTCGTCGTCAACGCTGCCTGTAAAGAGCAAGATTTCAAGCATCTTCAAGATCATATCGGCGATAGCTGCGAAGTTACATTACTCGATCGCGCCCTCATCGCCCTGCAGGGACCACGCGCCGTCGACGTGCTTGCCGAGCTTTGGGCCGACATCGCCTATATGAAGTTCATGGATGTGCGCCATTGTCGCCTCCACGACGTCTCCTGCCTCGTATCGCGCTCCGGCTATAGCGGCGAAGACGGTTTCGAAATCTCCGTTCCCGCCGATAAGGCCGAGGATATCGCCAAGCGGCTGCTGGAGCATCCGGACGTCCAGCCGATCGGCCTTGGCGCCCGTGATTCACTGCGCCTTGAGGCTGGTCTCTGCCTCTACGGCAACGACATCGACCAGACGACGACGCCGATCGAAGGCGCGCTGGAATGGGCGGTCCAGAAGGCTCGCAAGACCGGCGGCGCCCGCACCGGCGGCTTTCCTGGCGCAACCCGCATCCTCGGCGAACTCGATCACGGCACATCGCGCCGCCGCGTCGGCCTGAAACCGGAGGGCAAGGCGCCGGTGCGCGGCCACGCCAAACTCTATGCCGATGCCGAAGGCAAGAGCGAGATCGGCGAAGTCACCTCGGGCGGTTTCGGTCCGAGCGTCGAAGCTCCGGTTGCCATGGGTTACCTACCGACCGAATTCACCGCTCCCGGCACCACCGTCTACGCTGAAGTCCGCGGCAAATATCTGCCCGTCGTCGTCAGCACCCTGCCTTTCATCAAACCAACCTATAAACGTTGAACGTCTTTTCCAGAGAGGATTATCCATGCTGAAATTCACCGAAGAACATGAGTGGCTGAAGGTCGAAGGCGATGTCGCAATCGTGGGCATTACGGCCCATGCCGCTGAACAGCTAGGCGATCTCGTTTTCGTTGAATTGCCCGAGGTCGGCGCCAGTTTCTCGAAGGGAGCCGACGCGGCAACCGTCGAATCCGTTAAGGCGGCTTCCGAAGTCTATTGTCCGCTCGACGGAGAGATCACCGAAATCAACGAAGCCATTACTGCCGATCCGGCCCTCGTCAACTCCGATCCGATGGGTGCCGGCTGGTTCTTCAAGCTGAAGCTGAAGAACGTCGGTGATCTCGATGGTCTTCTTGATGAATCCGGTTACAAGGAGCTGATCGGATAATGACGACGCCGACTGAGTTCACCTTCACAGATTACCAGCCATACGATTTCGCCAATCGCCGTCATATCGGCCCATCTCCGTCGGAGATGGCCGATATGCTCAAGGTGATCGGCTATAAGAGCCTTGACGGCCTGATCGACGCGACGCTACCGCCGGTAATCCGCCAGAAGGCGCCGCTCGCCTGGGGCGCTCCGATGACGGAGCGCGAGGCGCTCGACCGCCTGCGTGAGACCGCCAACAAGAACAAGGTTCTCGTTTCGCTCATCGGCCAGGGCTATTACGGCACGATCACGCCGCCGGTCATCCAGCGCAACATCCTGGAAAATCCGGCCTGGTACACGGCCTATACACCCTATCAGCCCGAGATCAGCCAGGGCCGCCTAGAGGCTCTGCTGAACTACCAGACGATGATCAGCGATCTCACCGGTCTCGATGTCGCCAATGCGTCTCTGCTCGATGAAGCGACGGCTGCGGCCGAAGGCATGGCGATGGCCGAGCGCGTCGCCAAGTCGAAGGCAAAGGCCTTCTTCGTCGATGCCGGCTGTCATCCCCAGACCATTGCGCTGATCAGGACCCGCGCCGAGCCGCTCGGCTGGACCGTCATCGTCGGCAATCCCTTCACCGATCTCGATCCGGTCGATGTCTTCGGTGCGATCTTCCAGTATCCAGGCACGCACGGTCACATCAACGATTTCAGCGGCTTGATCGCCCGCCTGCACCAGACCGGTGCAATCGCCATCATGGCGACGGATCTCCTGGCATTGACCCTGCTGAAATCCCCGGGTGAAATGGGTGCGGATATCGCTATCGGTTCCTCGCAGCGCTTCGGCGTTCCGGTTGGCTATGGCGGCCCGCATGCCGCGTTTATGGCCGTCAAGGACGACTACAAGCGCTCCATGCCGGGCCGTCTCGTCGGGGTTTCCATCGATGCACGCGGCAATCGCGCCTATCGCCTGTCGCTGCAGACCCGCGAACAGCATATCCGCCGCGAAAAGGCGACGTCCAACATCTGCACCGCCCAGGTGCTGCTCGCCGTGATGGCCTCCATGTATGCAGTCTTCCACGGTCCTCAGGGCTTGAAGGCCATCGCGCAACAGGTCCACCAGAAGGCCGTGCTGATGGCCAAGGGCCTGGAAAAGCTTGGCTATACCGTCGAGCCGGAGACCTTTTTCGATACGATCACCGTCGAGGTCGGTCACATGCAGGCTCTCGTCCTGCGCGCAGCCGTCGCCGAAGGCGTCAACCTGCGCAAGGTCGGCGAAACCAAGATCGGCATCAGCCTTGACGAGCGTACGCGCCCGGCGACGGTCGAAGCCGTCTGGCGCGCTTTCGGTGGCGATTTCCGCATCGCAGATTTCGAGCCGTCCTATCGCCTGCCGAAGACGCTGCTGCGCACCAGCGAATACCTCTCGCATCCGATCTTCCACATGAACCGTGCCGAAAGCGAGATGACGCGCTACATCCGCCGTCTTTCGGACCGCGATCTGGCGCTCGACCGCTCGATGATTCCGCTCGGCTCCTGCACCATGAAGCTGAACGCGACGGCGGAAATGCTGCCGATCACCTGGCCGGAATTCTCGGATATCCATCCGTTCGTCCCGGCCGATCAGGCACTTGGCTACCGCGAAATGATCGACGATCTGACGGACAAGCTCTGCGCGGTGACCGGTTACGACGCTTTCTCCATGCAGCCGAATTCCGGCGCGCAGGGCGAATATGCGGGCCTGCTGACCATCCGCAACTATCACATTGCCAATGGTCAGGGTCACCGCGACATCTGCCTCATTCCGACCTCCGCCCACGGCACCAACCCCGCCTCGGCACAGATGGCTGGCATGAAGGTCGTGGTCGTCAAGGTCAGCGATGACGGCGACATCGACATGGCCGATTTCCGCGCCAAGACCGAGCAATATGCCGACAACCTCTCCTGCTGCATGATCACCTATCCTTCGACGCATGGCGTCTTCGAGGAGACGGTGAAGGAGATCTGCGATCTCGTGCACAAGCATGGCGGTCAGGTCTATCTCGATGGCGCCAACATGAACGCTATGGTCGGCCTCTCACGTCCCGGCGATATCGGTTCTGATGTCAGCCACCTGAACCTGCATAAGACCTTCTGCATCCCGCACGGCGGCGGCGGTCCCGGCATGGGCCCGATCGGCGTCAAGGCCCATCTGGCGCCTCACCTGCCCGGCCATCCGGAAACGGACGGCCGCAGCGGTGCGGTCTCGGCAGCAGCCTTCGGTTCGGCCTCGATCCTGCCGATCTCCTGGAGCTATTGCCTGATGATGGGCGGCGAAGGCCTGACGCAGGCAACGAAGGTGGCGATCCTCAACGCCAACTACATCGCTGCCCGTCTCAAGGGTGCCTATGACGTGCTCTACAAGTCCAAGGACGGACGCGTGGCGCATGAATGCATCATCGACACCCGCCCGCTGGCCGCAAGCGCCGGTGTGACGGTCGACGATGTCGCCAAGCGCCTCATCGATTGCGGCTTCCATGCCCCTACCATGAGCTGGCCGGTTGCCGGCACGCTGATGATCGAGCCGACCGAATCGGAAACCAAGGCTGAGCTCGATCGCTTCTGCGAGGCGATGCTGGCAATCCGCGAGGAAGCCCGCGCCATCGAAGACGGCCGGATGGACAAGACCAACAATCCACTGAAGAACGCACCGCACACGGTGGAAGACCTGGTCGGCGAGTGGGATCGCCCCTATTCGCGCGAACAGGCCTGCTTCCCGCCCGGTGCCTTCCGCGTCGACAAATACTGGTCGCCGGTCAATCGCATCGACAATGTCTATGGCGATCGCAACCTGATCTGCACCTGCCCGCCGCTGGAATCCTACGCCGAGGCCGCAGAATAGTATTTTTACAAAAAAGCGAAGCGGTTCAGTCGCTTCGCTGGAAACAGACATAAATCTATTGCGAAACTTGTCTATGAAAACGCCGCGTGTCCGAAAGGATGCGCGGCGTTTTTGATGACGTCACAGTGGGGTCTTGGAAATCAGATTTATGCCGGAACGATTCGACGTGGACAATCCCGACAGCTACATCGCCGCCGCCTTCGAAACCGACGATCCGGCCTCGATCGCCAAGGCGTTGGGTGAAGTGGCGCGCACGCGCAACATGAGCAAGCTTGCCAAGGATGTCGGCATGAACCGCTCGGCACTCTATCGCGCGCTCAGTGGCGACGGGAATCCGGAATTCGCAACGATCCTGAAGGTCGTCAGGGCACTCGGCCTTAAATTGACGCCGGTACCGGCCGCAAACTACGAATATCGACAACGCTCATGAGCTGAATTTCGACCCGTCGCGGAAATCATCTATTTTTCGTCGTTTGGAAGCCGCCAGGTGAGGGCCGATGTCCTCCCCTAATGAGGCATTCTTGCCATTAACGTCAAAATTGTATTGACTACCAGTGTTATTCGCCAACTGTCCTATGGATGGGAATATAGGAAATCAGGTGCTCAGAAATTACCTCCTTCATCTCGTTCCGGCTTTTTGTATCCCTGCAGGCTTATACCTTTTAGACAATAGCCTTCCATTGACTAATCTTTTTAAGGTTGGCTTGCTATTTCCGGCCCTACTGCTTGCGCTGAAGAGGTTACAGTTTTATTTCCCACCAGAAAACATAAAGGACCGCTCAATCGGCGGGACAGTTGAATACTCCATCCTGAATGGAATGGTCTACGCTACCTTCATGGTTGAATTTACAGGTCTCACACAGCCGTGGCTACAGCCAACAATCGTCGCGACATTGCGCACATTCATGATTGGCACCGCAGCCGTGACCGTATCCACTATAATTGTAAATCTAAACCAGCAGAAAAAGTTGCGTGATCTGAGCCGCGATGCATGACATTGGGCAGGATTTCGCCCGCAGTAGCTGCGAAACCGAACCCTGCCGCAAAAATACTGGATGGCGCTGATAAATTCATCACAGACTGCATGTTCACCGGAACGGCGATGTCAAAGCACGAAACGCATTGCGGGTGAATTATGGAGGAGCCAGCGTTAAGCGGGTTGCGCTGCCTGTCGCTGAGCCGCAAGGGCCGCAAGATCGGCGGGCTTCAGCTCGACGGATTCGCCGCAGCCGCAAGCCGATGTCTGATTGGGATTGGTGAAGATGAAGCCGGAACGCAGCGTCGTGGTCTCGAAGCCCATTTCCGTGCCGAGCAAATAGAGGACGGCCGACGGCTCGACCCAGACCTTTGCGCCATCGCGCTCGATCAGGTCGTCTTTGGGGTTCGGCTCGGTCACCAGGTCGATGGTATATTCCATGCCGGCACACCCGCCCTTTTTGATGCCGACGCGAACGCCCTTGGCATCGGGGCCGGAATTGCCGACGATCGCCTTGACGCGGGCTGCTGCCGCATCCGTCATGCTCATGATTGCGAAGCCCATGGGCTCATTCTCCTCTGGCATCGGCCCGAAAAGTGGTCCGGTTTTCGGACCAGCCGATGCCTACTTAAATGCAACCGGGGTCAAGATCCGGCGCTTCGAGTCTTAATGTAAAGCCGGCGGCTTAAAGCTTCAATACCAGCCGACGGCCACCTGTGCCTCTTCCGACATGCGATCCGGCGTCCATGGCGGGTCGAAGGTCATGCTGACGTCGACACCGGAAACACCTTCCACGGCGCCGACGGCATTTTCGACCCAGCCCGGCATTTCGCCGGCGACCGGGCAACCCGGTGCTGTCAGCGTCATGACGATCTTCACCATGCGGTCGTCTTCGATATCGATCTTGTAGACCAGACCAAGCTCGAAGATATCGGCGGGAATTTCCGGATCATAAACCGTCTTCAACGCGGAGATGATGTCGTCGCTGAGGCGCGCCAGCTCATCTGCGGGAATGCTGGAATGCACGATCCCTTCGCGTGCGTCGATCTTCTGTTCGCTTTCGTCGAGTGACATCGCTTGCCTCCTCAGGCAAAGAATTTCCGTGCATATTCCAGTGCGTCGGCCAGAGCATCCACCTCCGCGCGCGTATTGTACATGCCGAACGATGCACGGCATGTGGAGGTGACGCCGAAGCGTTTCAAGAGCGGTTGGGCGCAATGCGTGCCGGCACGAACGGCAACACCCTGCCGGTCGATCACCATCGAAACGTCGTGGGAGTGAATTCCCGCCAGCTCGAAGGAGAAGATGCCGCCCTTGCCTGGCGCCGTACCGATGACACGCAGCGAATTGATATCCCGCAGCCGTTCCGCCGCATAGGTGGCCAGATCGGCTTCGTGGCGCGCAATCGCTTCCCGGCCTATGCTGTCCATGTAATCGAGCGCATAACCAAGGCCGATCGCCTGCACGATCGGCGGCGTTCCCGCTTCGAAGCGATGCGGCGGATCGTTGTAGGTGACGTTTTCCTCGGTGACATCGAAAATCATCTCGCCGCCGCCCTGGAACGGCCGCATCTCGGCAAGCCGCTCCTTCTTGCCGTAGAGAACGCCGATACCCGAGGGGCCGTAAAGCTTGTGACCGGTCATGACATACCAGTCGCAATCGATATCCTGCACATCGACAGGCATATGCACAGCACCCTGCGAGCCGTCGATCAGAACCGGAATGCCACGCTCATGCGCAATGCGGCAGACTTCCTTCACGGGAACGACGGTTCCGAGCGCGTTCGACATATGGGTGATGGCGACGAGCTTGGTGCGCTCCGTCAGGCTCTTCTCGAAATCCTCGATATGGAACGCGCCCTCGTCGTCGACTGGCACCCACACGAGTTTGGCACCCTGCCGTTCCCGGATGAAATGCCAGGGAACGATGTTGGAGTGATGCTCCATGATGGAGACGACGATCTCGTCACCCTCGCCGATCTTCGGCATGCCCCAACCGTAGGCGATCGTGTTGATCGCCTCGGTCGAGTTCTTGGTAAAGACGATATCGTCGACCGACGGCGCATTCAGGAAGCGGCGCACCTTTTCGCGAGCCGCTTCATAGGCTTCCGTGGCAGCGTTGGACAGGAAATGCAGGCCGCGATGCACATTCGCATATTCGTTGGAATAGGCGTGAGAGATGGCATCGATGACGACCTGCGGCTTCTGCGCGGAAGCGCCATTGTCGAGATAGACGAGCGGCTTGCCATGCACCGTCTTCGCCAGGATCGGAAAATCCCGGCGAATGGCTTCGACGTCATAGGCTGTTGCCGGCACGATCTTGTCCACGAGCTTTGCCTCCAATCAGGCGTGCTTTTCCAGCCAGGCTGAGATAACGCCTTCCAGCGCCTCGACCAGGGCTTCGTCTTCCAGTTCCTCGACGATCTCGGCCACGAAGGCATTGACCAGCATGGCCCGCGCCTTGTTCCGCGGAATGCCGCGAGCCATCAGGTAGTAGAGATGGTTCTCGTCGATGTCGGCAACCGTTGCACCATGGCCGCACTGGACGTCGTCGGCGAAGATTTCGAGCTCCGGCTTGACGGAGAATTCAGCGTCGTCCGACATCAGCAACGTGTTGCATGCCATGCGTGCGTCGGTCTTCTGTGCATCGGGCGCAACCCGGATCATGCCCTGGAACACGCCGCGAGCGCGGTCGAACACCACGTTACGGACGATCTCGGTCGACGCAGTATGCGGAACGTCATGGCCAAGCACCAGCGTCACGTCCGTATGGGTGTCGCCGCCCAGCAGGTTGATGCCGCGCAGCGTCAGATCGGAACCCTCGCCCGTCACCTTCACATGCAGCTCCTGCCGCACCAGCTTGCCGCCGGCATTGATGACGAAGAGCTTCAGCTTCGCATCGGCGCCGAGATCGACGCGGATCTGACCGAGATGCGTATCCTCGGATCCCTGCTCCTGCAGGATGATCCAGATCACTTCCGCACCCTTACCGATCTTGATTTCACTCACCGACGAGACGAGAGCGGCAGCACCTTCGACAGCCTGGTGGCGTTCGATGACCGTCGCCTTCACGCCGGCCCCGAAGGAAACCGGCAAGCGGCTGTGGATCTGCCCGCCGGCGTGTACGAACTGCACCTCCAGCGGCGCTTCGAGTTCGGTGCCATCGGGAACGTCGATGACATAGCCATCGCGCACGAAGCTCGCATTGATGCGCCCGATGGCGTCATCCTTGCCGAGTGCTTCGAGCCCGGCGGCTGCCGTGCCATTGATCAGGCTGTCGGCGTAGCGTCCGACCGCCAGATTCTTGACGGAAGCCTTTTCGTTCGCCTTGCCCTGGAGGACCGCAAGAACCGGAGATCCCTCGACCGTCGGCGGCAGCGCCTCCACAAGACCCTTGCCGATGTCGCTGGGAACCAGGCGCAGCAGGTTCTTGAAATCGGTATAGTGCCAGGCTTCGACGCGGCGCGTCGGCAGGCCTGCCGTCTTCAGCTCGTCCAGCAGGCGGTCGCGGACGGCGAAAACCTCGCCATCACCAGGCAGATCGCCCATCTGGTCGTTATACGCCTCGATCAGCGCCGTTTCGGCTGATGTCAGGCGGTTCGTCGTCTGAATGTTCATCGACGTGTCCTTTCCGCCTCGATCAGGCTGCAGCTCCGATGATGTCGGCATAGCCGTTGGCTTCGAGCTCATGCGCCAGCGTCTTGTCGCCGGACTTGATCACCTGGCCCTTGTAGAGGACGTGGACGGTGTCCGGAACGATATAGTCGAGCAGGCGCTGGTAGTGGGTGATGACGATCACGGCGCGATCCGGGGAACGCAGCGCGTTGACGCCGTCGGCGACGATCTTCAGCGCGTCGATGTCGAGGCCGGAATCGGTTTCGTCGAGCACGCAAAGCTGCGGCTCCAGGAGCGCCATCTGCAGGATTTCGGCGCGCTTCTTTTCACCGCCGGAAAAGCCGACGTTCAGCGGGCGCTTCAGCATGTCCATGTTGATCTGCAGCTTGGCAGCGGCATCCTTGACGCGACGCAGGAAATCCGGCGTCGTCAGCTCGTCTTCGCCACGCGCCTTGCGCTGTTCGTTGAGCGCCACCTTCAGGAACTGCATGGTGGCAACGCCGGGGATTTCGACCGGATACTGGAACGCCAGGAAGATGCCCTTGGCGGCGCGCTCGGCGGCGTCGAGCTCCAGAATGCTCTCGCCGTTATAGAGGATGTCGCCCTCGGTGACTTCATAGTCCTCACGGCCGGCGAGAATGTAGGAGAGCGTCGACTTGCCGGAGCCGTTCGGGCCCATGATGGCAGCGACTTCGCCGGCCTTTACGGTCAGGTTCAGGCCACGGATGATCTCGGTGCCGTCTTCGGCGATACGGGCGTGCAGGTTCTTGATTTCAAGCATTTTAGTATCCTATCGCAGGAATGAGTGTGCGGCGCGCGTGGCGCGCCAAAGCTAGTTCTGGTTCGTGTGCGTCAGCCGACGCTGCCTTCGAGCGAGATGCCGATCAGCTTCTGCGCTTCGACGGCGAATTCCATCGGCAGCTCCTGCAGCACTTCCTTGACGAAGCCGTTGACGATCAGCGCAATCGCCGCTTCCTCCGGAATGCCGCGCTGCAGGCAGTAGAACAGCTGGTCTTCGGAAATCTTCGAGGTCGTGGCTTCATGCTCGAACTGCGCGGACGAATTCTTCGCCTCGATGTACGGCACCGTATGCGCGCCGCACTTGTCGCCGATCAAAAGCGAGTCGCACTGCGTGAAGTTGCGGGCGTTGGTCGCGCGGCGATGCGCCGAGACCTGGCCGCGATAGGTATTCTGCGAGACACCGGCCGCGATACCCTTCGAGATGATGCGGCTCGACGTGTTCTTGCCGAGATGGATCATCTTGGTGCCACTGTCGACCTGCTGATGGCCGTTCGAAACCGCGATGGAATAGAACTCACCACGGCTGTCATCGCCGCGCAGGATGCAGGACGGATACTTCCAGGTGATGGCAGAGCCGGTCTCGACCTGTGTCCAGGAAATCTTGGAGCGGTGGCCGCGGCAATCGCCACGCTTGGTGACGAAGTTGTAGATGCCGCCCTTGCCGTGCTTGTCGCCCGGATACCAGTTCTGGACGGTCGAATACTTGATCTCGGCGTCATCGAGCGCAACCAGCTCGACGACAGCGGCGTGCAGCTGGTTTTCATCGCGCTGCGGCGCCGTGCAGCCTTCCAGATAGGAGACATAGGCACCTTCTTCGGCGATGATCAGCGTGCGCTCGAACTGGCCGGTATTCTTTTCGTTGATGCGGAAGTAGGTCGACAGTTCCATCGGGCAACGAACGCCCTTCGGCACGAAGACGAACGAACCGTCGGTGAAGACGGCCGAATTCAACGTCGCATAGAAATTGTCCGTCGTCGGCACCACGGAGCCGAGGTACTTGCGCACCAGCTCGGGATATTCGCGGATGGCTTCCGAGATCGACATGAAGATCACGCCGGCCTTCTTCAGCTCTTCCTTGAAGGTCGTGACGACCGAAACGGAATCGAACACCGCGTCGACGGCGATCTTCGGCTTCTCGACGCCGGCGAGAATTTCCTGCTCGCGCAGCGGAATGCCGAGCTTCTCGTAGGTCTTCAGAAGCTCCGGATCAACGTCGTCGAGCGACTTCGGACCGGCGAATTTCTTCGGCGCGGCATAATAGTGAATATCGTTGAAGTCGATCTTCGGATAGTCGACGCGCGCCCATGTGGGCTCTTCAAGCGTCAGCCAGCGGCGATAGGCCTCGAGGCGCCATTCCAGCATCCAATCCGGCTCCTGCTTCTTGGCGGAGATGAAGCGGATAATGTCTTCGGAGAGGCCCTTGGGAGCCTTTTCCACCTCGATCGTGGTCTCAAAACCATACTTATACTGGTCCACGTCAATCAGGCGAACCTGATCGACCGTTTCCTGGACTGCAGGCATTTCGTTCTCCAATCTCGCCGGATCCAAGGTCCGGCAGCTTGTCAACGTTGCGGCAGACTTATGTCTACCCCCTATGTAGTCGGCCAAAAGGGACTTTTCACCCCGATTGGCAAGCGGAAATTTCGGTTTCCGCAAAATTGTGGCCGTCAGGCCGCCGCACCCGCCAGCTTGCGCCTTGCCGCGATGCGGGAAAACGCGGCGATTGCGCGATCAATCTCCGCTTCGGTCGTGGTTGGACCCAGCGAAATGCGCAACGCTCCAAGCTTGGGATCGCATCCCATCGCCACGAGCACATGGCTCTCGCCGACCTTGCCGGACGAGCAGGCGGACCCGGCAGAAATCGCCACCCCTTCCAGGTCGAAAGCGATCTGGCCGGTTTCGGATTTCAGTCCCGGCAGCGTGAAAAAGCTGGTGTTCGGAACGCGCGCACCCTGCTCGCCATGAATAATGACATCCGGTGCGCTCTGCCGCATGCCTTCTTCCAGCCGGTCGCGTAGTCTGGCAATTGCGACATTCCGTTCTTCTAGCCTGTCGAACGCGGCAGCGGCAGCCGCACCGAAGCCAATGATGGCAAGCGTGTTTTCCGTACCCGAGCGATGGCCCTTTTCCTGGCCGCCGCCATGGATCAACGGTTTCGGCATCAGCACCTCGCCACGCGAGACGAGCGCGCCGGCACCCTTGGGACCGCCAATCTTGTGCGAGGAGACGATCAGGAAATCCGCACCGATCGCATCGATATCGAGCGGAACGCGGCCGGCGGCCTGAACTGCGTCGACCACGAAGAGCCCGCCCGCCGCCTGAACAAGCTTCGCGGCTTCAATCACAGGCTGGAGAATACCGGTCTCGTTATTGGCAAACATGATGGCGACCATCGGTAAGCCGGCCGTTTTGTCATGCGCCGACAGCAACGCTTCCAGTGCGGCAAGATCGACCGTGCCTTCCGGCGTTACCGGTATTTCGCTGACATTATCTCTGGCAAACCGCCCGCCTTCGCGCACGGCCGGATGTTCGACGGCCGATATATAAAGATGGCTGACGGCAAGCGGCGTCCGGCCCATGCGAAATTCCGGCGTCAACACCATATTGGCCGCCTCGGTGGCGCCGCTGGTGAAAACGATGTGCGCGGGTTCCGCGCCCGTCAGGCTTGCCACTTGCCTCCGGGCGGCCTCGACAGCGGCCCGCGCTGCCCTACCTTCGCCGTGAACGGAATTGGGGTTGCCTTGAATATCCATTGCACGCAACATCGCATCGCGCGCCGCCGGATGAAGCGGCGCGGTAGCATTCCAGTCGAGATAGAGGCGTGTTGCCGCCATAATCTTCTTCCTGCGCGACTTTGCTTTACTGCGGCCGGCTCATTTTCCTTGAAATTTCAGCCGGGCATGCCTTATGACACGTTCCACAAACCGTTGCACAGACAACAGGCGGAACACCGCATCAAGTTTCGAATTGTTCTAAACTGCGTTCTAGAAAAGATGAGCGCATTCGTCAAGTCAACTTGCTGCGTGCCGTTGGATTTGGACGCAGAAAAAGAAGAGCCGGAGTATCAATGCCCGAAGTAATTTTCAACGGCCCCGCAGGCCGCCTTGAAGGCCGCTATCAGCCCTCCAAGGAAAAAAGCGCCCCGATCGCCATTATTCTCCATCCGCATCCCCAGTTCGGCGGCACGATGAATAATCAGGTGGTCTACCAGCTCTTCTATATGTTCCAGAAGCGCGGTTTCACCACACTCCGCTTCAATTTCCGCGGCATCGGCCGCAGCCAGGGTGAATTCGATCACGGCGCCGGCGAGCTTTCCGATGCGGCATCGGCACTCGACTGGGTCCAGAGCCTCCATCCCGATTCGAAGAGCTGCTGGGTTGCCGGCTATTCCTTCGGCGCCTGGATCGGCATGCAGCTGCTGATGCGCCGCCCCGAGATCGAAGGTTTCATGTCGATCGCGCCGCAGCCGAATATATACGATTTCTCCTTCCTTGCTCCCTGCCCGTCATCCGGCCTGATCATCAACGGCGATGCGGACAAGGTTGCTCCGGAAAAGGATGTCAACGGCCTTGTCGAGAAGCTGAAGACGCAGAAGGGCATCCTGATCACGCACAAGGTCGTGCCGGGCGCCAACCACTTCTTCAACGGCCAGGTCGAAACGCTGCTCAGCGAATGCGAGGATTATCTCGACCGCCGCCTGAATGGCGAACTGGTGCCGGAACCGGCCGCCAAACGCATTCGCTAAGAAGCGGTACCCGTCTCAGAGCGTTTCCGCGTTTCTTTGAAACACGGAAACGCTCAATTTTACCGTTTACGCATTCCGGTCGAAAATCGTTGCAAACTTTTCCCGGAACTCCTCCTAGCGCGACATCCTGAAGCAAAGGCCTGAAGTGCCGCTGACAACGATCGGCGCTTCGTACTGCATTCCGATTTTCTGGAGAACTCGCTGCGAAGCAGCGTTTTCCGGATGCGTGAATGCGATGAACCGATCGGTAAAGCCGCGGCGGAAAAACCACTGCGCGAGCGCGCCGGCGATTTCGGTGGCATAGCCATTGCCCCACGCGTCCTGCCGAAGCGAATAGCCGAGTTCGAACTCGCCTCGCCCTCTCTCCTGGAAGCGCGAAAATCCGGCACGGCCGATAAAGCGTCCATCCTCGCGCCGCAGCAGCTTGTATTTGGTCGTGCCATCTCGCGCATGTTCATCGAACCAGCTTTTCAGCCGTTCCTCGGCCTTCTCCAGCGTCCAAGGAGCCGCACCCGAGAGATAGCGCGTCGTGTCGATCGTCGAATGCAATTGCCGAATCACTTCGGCATCACCCTTGTCCCACATCGTCAGAACGAGGCGCGGGGTTTCGAGTATGATGGTGTCACTCATCTGCCTGCCTATTTTCGTGATGGATCTGCAGCCTGCTGGGTGTATGGCAGCGCCGATTGACGACCGGCCGGTCAGTGCTAACCGCTCGGGCCGATTTCAACAAGCCGATCAAGTGACAATATCGCGTGCGAAGGCCCGCCGAAGCGAGCCTTGAAATTATCGCTTGATATCATCGGTCAGTGACATGCCGGCAGGCCAGGAGCGCCGCACTTCTTCTTTTCCGGAGACTTCTGCGGCGGAAGCGGTCTTTTAACCTGTTGCACGACCTTCGCCTGCGGTTGGGGCCTCGGCTGAGCCTGCGGCTTCGGCGCTGGCGCCCTCGCCTGCGCCACGACATGCGGCAAGGGTCTGGGCTGCGCAGGAGTCGGATTGGCTCGCCTGGGCGGGGCGGCGGCCACATGAGGTTGACTGCTGATCCGAGGTTGGTTGTTGGAGATGGCCTTGGGCTTCGCCGGAGTTCGGGCGGCAACAGCGGGAGCGTGGGCACTGGGCTTCGGTGCAACTGCAACCGTTTTCGGTTTGCCACTCGGCGCTGTTTGCTGTGCCGGGGTCTTGGCAATCTGGTTTTGCTCCTTGGCACCGGGAAGTGCATGAGCATTGGCGTTCGGTGCAGCCTGAGGCTGTTGAGCCTGTTTCGTCTGCGCTCCGCCCGGATTGGCCAGCTTGCCCGTGGTTGGCAAAGGCTGACCATTTGCGCCGGGAAGCGCGTGTACATTGATATTTGTGCCTTGCTGAGCAGGTTGCGTGGCGACAGCCGGATTATGCGATGCATTCGGTGCGACTTGTGGCGATTGCCCCTGCTTCGTCTGAGCGGCTCCCGGCAGTGCATGAGCTGCAGCATTTCCGGCTTGCGGCTGGGCCGAAGGTGCGGCCGCCGGAGCCGTTCCGGGCGCCGCCTTGACCGCTGCGGCCGGATTCTGCTTTTGCAGAATCGCCGCCTTCTTCTGCACTGATGGCGGCAGGGCGACATGCAGCGCCACGGCGCCTGCTCCGGCAATGACGGCTGCGCCGCCAAGCTTCTGGCCCGTCGTCAGCCCGGGTGCTGCAGGCGCAGCGCCATTTTCATTGACGACAGTATTGTTATTGATGACCGTCGTGTTGTTCACGACCGTATTGTGGATGTTGTTGAAGATGATGTTGTTTTCGGGCGGTGCGATATCGCGCGGCGGTTCGACCCATCGAGGGACCGGAACGAAGACTGGCGCCGGCAATACATAGAGATTGACCGAAGGCTGCGGCGGTGCCAGCACGACGAAATCCTGTGGCGGCGGCGCGAGGAAAACGAGGGGCGGCGGCGGTGCATAGCCGAAGTCGGCATCATCGAAATAAAGCACTGGCCGCTCGACATAGACCACCTCCGGCGGCGGTGGTGGCGGCACGTCATATTCGATGACGGTGAAGGACGGCGGCGGCTCAAGCGCTGCCTCGAAATGTTCGAGACTGCGGCGGGCATCCCACACATGGGGACCGCGCGGATAACGCCTGAGATAGGACCAATAGGCCTCCGGCGTATCGGCAATCCAGGTCTCGCGCCAGGTGATAGCCTCGCGGCGGGCAGCGACAATGGCGCGCACGCGCCTTGCCATGGAGTCGTTGGGATAGGCTGCCAGAAAATCCTCATAGCCCTGTAGCGTGTCGCGATCGAGCGCGGCGAAATAGGCATCCCGCTCGTCGAAATCGCGGATCGCCTTCGTGCGGATTGCCGCGTTATCGTAGCTCACCACCTGGGTGGCCGGCGCATCGGGACCGCGATCGAAGAAGGTAAGGGCATTTCTGAATTTGGAGGCATCCCAGGAGATCTGCGCGCCCTTGGTCAGATCGCTGACGCGCAGGCGCGTGCGATCGAATACGTCGTCAAGGGGCAGACCGCCGACGCGGATCATCTCCGCCAGCGCATGCGCGTAGGAACCATAGGGACCGGCCTCCTGCGGCGCCACCGTGCCGGGCGCTGCATTGAAGGCGATCAGCTGGTTGGCGTCTGGATCGACCAAGGCCAGACCGCCGGCCAGCGGCTGGCTGGACTGCACGAATGGATTGGCCCTCGCCGCATCCAGCACGACGATGCTGCCGCGATTGTTGATCGCGGCCAGCGACTTCGTGAAGTCGCTCACGCGGATCGCCTGAACGGGGACATCCGTAGCATTGGTGATCTGTGCATCGACAGGAACGAAATAATTGTCGCCCTCATATTGCACACCATAGCCCGCCAGATACACGAAGACGACGGTGTTGGGGCCTGATGCGTTGGCTTTCGTCAGAAAGTCGCGCATGGCGTCGCGCAGCCCGTTCTGGTCGAGGTCGCGCGCGCCGATCACATCGAAGCCCGCGGCCTGCAGCGTCTGCGCGATCAGGCCGGCATCATTGGCCGGCGTCGGAAGCGCGCCAGCCTTGTAGACGGCATTACCCACGACGAAGGCTATTCTCTTTTCGGGAGAACCCTGCGCTTCGGCCGGACTCGTAGCAGCGATACCGGCCAAAACCAACATCATGGCAAGAAATGCCCAGATCGTCCTTTGAGATGACAATCCCATCATCGAGAGCAGAGGTGACATACCGGCTTCTTTCGCGAAACATGTGACGCACACGGGATGAATGGGAAATGGCTAGGATTGGATTTGGGCGGATACGCGGCATATTCCCGGCGGCATGGCGGCGATGTCGCGGTCTATTCACGTTCAGACGCGCTCGGTTACAAATCCCGCCTCAATCGAAACTTGCCACCCGCGACACCAAAATGATGACGTGCCGGCAAATCGGTGCTAAACGCGCCTCCGCAATATTCAACAACAGCGACTTCGCCGCATCCTTCATCGATGCGGCTTCGAGAGACCAAGATCATGGCTGAGTTCAAATCCGATTTCCTGCGCACCCTGCACGAGCGCGGCTTCATTCATCAGATTTCCGATGAAGCCGGCCTCGATGACCTTTTCGCCAAGGAAACCGTGACGGCCTATATCGGCTTCGATCCGACTGCATCAAGCTTGCATGCGGGTTCGCTGATCCAGATCATGATGCTGCACTGGCTGCAGGCGACCGGCCATCGACCCATTTCGCTGATGGGCGGCGGTACCGGCATGGTCGGTGATCCCTCGTTCAAGGACGAAGCCCGCCAGCTGATGACGATCGACACGATCGAGAGCAACATCGCCTCGATCAAGCGCTGCTTCTCGAACTACCTCACCTATGGTGAAGGCCCGAAGGACGCGTTGATGATCAATAACGCCGAATGGCTGCGCTCGCTCAACTACCTGGAATTCCTGCGCGATGTTGGCCGCCACTTCTCGGTCAACCGCATGCTGTCCTTCGACAGCGTCAAGACGCGCCTGGATCGCGAGCAGTCGCTGTCGTTCCTCGAATTCAACTACATGATCCTGCAGGCCTACGACTTCGTCGAGTTGGCCAAGCGTTACGATTGCCGCCTGCAGATGGGCGGTTCGGACCAGTGGGGCAATATCGTCAACGGCATCGACCTCGGTCACCGCATGGGGACGAAACAGCTCTTCGCCTTGACCTCGCCGCTGCTGACGACGGCGTCCGGCGCCAAGATGGGCAAGTCCGCCACCGGCGCGGTCTGGCTGAATGCCGACCTGCTTTCGGCCTACGACTTCTGGCAGTACTGGCGCAACACCGAGGATGCCGATGTCTCGCGCTTCCTGAAGCTCTACACGACGCTGCCGATGGATGAGATCGCACGGCTTTCGGCCCTGGCCGGCTCCGAGATCAATGAAGTCAAGAAGATCCTCGCGACTGAAGTGACCGCGATCCTGCATGGCCGCGCGGCAGCCGAACAGGCCGCCGAAACGGCCCGCAAGACCTTCGAGGAAGGCGGCCTGTCCGAAAACCTGCCATCGATCGACGTTCCGGCGTCCGAACTCGAAGCCGGCATCGGGCTTCTCTCGCTGATCGTGCGCGCCGGCCTTGCCGCTTCCAACGGCGAGGCTCGCCGTCATGTTCAGGGCGGCGCGGTTCGTATCAACGATGAAGCCATCAGCGACGAACGCAAGATCATTGGCAGCGGCGAAGTGACGGCCGACGGCGTCATCAAGCTGTCGCTCGGCAAGAAGAAGCACATCCTGATCCGCCCGGCTGCCTAAACCGCGGAACAGTCTGAGAATGAATAAAGCCGGCGTCCCCTCGCCGGCTTTATGGTTTCTGCATGAAAGAAAGCCGCGGTCGCCCTGCAGCACATTCGTCAATATTCAAATATCTGCCTGAAGACACCCGGCGCGATGATCGACAACGGGTTGATCTGGAGGTTCGATTTTTCCAGCGTGCCGGTCAGCCTGAAGGTGATGCCGATGAGGCCACGGTCGCTGCCGTTGCCGAGGATGAAGCCGACGATCGGAACCTCTGCGAACAGCCGGTTCAGGCCGTAGGCAGGCATGAAGGTTCCGGTCATGTCCATCTTGCCGCTGGCATCCTTCAGCGTTCCCTGGAACGTCGCGCCGAGCTGCACGCCGCGCACCACGCCGTTTTCGACCGATAGCGTGCCGTCACGCATGACAAGCCGCGCAAAGCCCCGCTCGAAGCTCTGCGAACGCGTATCGATATTCTGCTTCACCGCCGCATTCAGGCTCTTTCCGTTCTTGCCGCTCGGGGTCGAGACGATGGTGGACAGCTTCTTTTCATCGATGATCGCGAAGTTGCGGATATCGAGCGAACCATCCCAATCATCTCGGCCGGTCGACCGCAGCGATAGGTTGAGGAGCCCCCCCTGCAGGTGCTTGTAGAGATCGGTGAAGCGCGCGACTGCGCCGGCGTCGCCGCTCGTGATGCGAATCACACCATTATTGCCTTTGCTCATCTGGGTGACGAGCGCCTCGCCGCTACGCGTCACGCCGGAAAAATCCGCTGCCGTCGTCTTGCCGCCGGCGATCGAGTAGACGCCCTTGACGTTGCCCACGGTCTCGTCGTTGAAACCGATGACCTTGTCGATATTGGCGCGAACGGTCGCGCTCGCCGAAGCATCGCTATCCGAATTTTGCTGGCCACCTGAGGTCGACGACTTCAGACGCGCCAGGATCGGACGTATGTCGGCGGAGTTGCCCGATATGGCGACATCGTAACTGCCGCTTTTGCTCCGCTTCAGGGAAAGCGCAAAATCGTCGAGCGCGGAAAGCTTGACGCTGTCGAAACTCGCGGATGTCAGAGTCCCCTTGCTGATCAGCAGATCGCCGCTGACGCCGAAGCCGTCGCCCTTGAGCGTGAAATTCTTGAGCGTCGTCTGATTGTCGGGGCCGGATGCCTCGAACTGCGCGACCGCTCCAATACCGCTGCCCTTCGACCAGCCGACCCAGGGCACCGTCAGTGCCGCCTTGCCGAGATCGACCTTGACGCCCTGGCGATCCTCGTCGAGGCGCGTCAACTCCACCTTGACGGGTCCATCGATTATATCGCGAAGGCCGGGCAGAACTGCATTGCGCTGCGCATCCGTCAGCGTGGCCGTAATCACACGCGTTCGCTTTACCGGCGATTTGCTGTCGGTCGGCTCGACCATGTCGATCTCTGCGGGAATGCCATCGATCTGGGCTTCGGCCTGCAGATGAACCGATTGCGGATCGGCTGAAATCTCACCCGTCAGATTGTCGATCTTGCGATTGTTCATCGGCTTCAGCAGATCGACATTGTCAAGCTCGAGCTTCGCCTGCCAGTCCGGCGGAGGCGGCTGCTGATCCCTGATCAATCCGATCCTGGCATCGACCTTGGCGACGATCTTGCCGTTGAAATCCTCCGGCTTGAACTCGGTCCGCTGCAGCACCTCGAGCGGCTTATAGGTCAGGAGCTCGCCTATGGCGTCACCGGAGCCCGATATCGTCAGGTCGAGATCGGCCATCAACGGCTTGTCGTATGTCGCCGGGATCGAGAAGCTGCTGTCGTTTAGAGTGATCGTCCGACCAGTGGCGAAATAGGAGGTTGCCGTCGCGATATTGACGGCCATGTTCGGCCCGGTCAAATCGAAATGGGCCTTGGTGTCTCGCAACGGCGGGATGTCACCCGGGACGTTCATGCGCGCGCCGGCGATGTCGAAGGCGATATGCAGCTCGTTCTTGCCGAGCTGCAGCTTGCCGTTTTGTGAAGCTTCCCTCAGCCTTCCGGCAGGAATAAAGACGGATATGACGGCATTGGTCACCGAGCCACCAAAGAGATTGGCCTCGACCCACGTCCTTGGTTTCGAGGCCATCCAGAAAGGCCAAAGCTGCTTGACGACGGTCGTATCCAGTTTGTCGGCACGGCCGCCGAAGCTGATTTCCGGCGAGCTGTCACCGAGCTTCACGTGCAGGGAACCGAACAGCGCGCCTTGCGGTGTCGATATACCGAGGTTTTCGAGCTGGAGTTCCTTGGTCTCGGAAAGAAAGTGCCCGGTGGCGCGACCATCGAAGCTGACCGGTTTTTCCCCGGAGATCGATGATGCGGCAACGCCATCCTTAATGACGAAATCGATGCCGAAACCCTTGCCCGCATTGGCATTGACACGATCGAGATCGATGACCGCACCGGAGAACGGCACCATGGTGCCGACGAATTGCACCTTCGAAGGCGCAATCTCCAGCGTCTGATGATCGAAATTATAAGCGAGGTTGATGTTGCCCTGTGTCAGGTCCTGGACGTCGCGGTCCATATAGAGGGTGCCGGGCTGCACGTCGATCGAGGCTTCCAGCTTCGGATCGATGCCGGCATCGCCCTTGACGGCGGACAGTGTCACATCGGCGAAACTGATGACGCCCTGCCGCGGCGCGCCGTTCGCATCATAGGCCATGGTCAATGGCTTGAGATCGAGATTGGAGATCTTCGCCGTCAGCGAAGAACTGTGGCCGGGCTGCTGCTGCGTCGCCTTCACATCCAGTGTCGCCACCGACCCGTTGACGGCAACCTCGCCAAAGAGATGCAACGCGTTCGGCTCGGCGCGTTCGAAGGTAAGATTGTCGACCACGAGAGAGATCGGATCGCCTTCCTGGCGCGCCAGCTTCATCGAGAATCCGGAAATGCGCACAGAATTCGTGCCGCCGCGCTGCACGAAATGCTCCAGGAAATCGAGATTGTCGAAGGCAGCGTTCAGCGCCTGCGGCAGCGCATCGACCCGCAGCTTCGTCAGATCGACGGGATCCCCTTGGGGCAGAAGCGACGTATCGAGCGCGATGCCCTCCGCCGCCACGCTTGCAACTTCCACCCGGCCATCAAGCAAAGCCAGCGGATCGAGCTCCATGTTGACGGCAGACATGGTCGACAGATGCTTGCCGCTTTCCTGATCGACGACGTTCACGTCATGGGCTTCGAGCGTCAGCCGCAGGCCGGATGTAAATCGGATCACGGTTGCGCCGACTTCGGCCTTGTAGCGAGGACCAATGGCATGATCGAGCGCCGTCTGCGCCTTCTGCGACAGCGGCGCGTCGAAAATACCGCCCTCAATGGTCGCGACGACGGCTCCAAGGATGATGGCGAGAAATGCAAAGAAAACCAGTGTGATACGGCAAACATGCCAGATATGCGAGCGACGACGGCGAACGCGCTCCGGCACGTGCACGATCAGCGGATCTTCGGCCTGGGCGGACGGCAGATTGTCGAGCGGCACGAGATCCTTTTTGCGGAATGTTATCTTTTCGCCTCGGATCACTCCTGCGCGTGCCTTTCGCTCTCTACAATTTTGTTGGTGACGCTGCGTCCCATTGGACGGCACACGTGGGCAGTATATATGGCTTCCCTCAAGTGTCATCTAAAAAACCGGCAAAAGAAAGGTTTTCCCGTGGCGGAAGTTTTTCCAGTTCAACTCGGCATCGGCGACAAGGCACCGGCTTTCGATCTCCCGCGCGATGGCGGCGGCAGAATTCGTCTTGCCGATTTTAACGGGAAACCGCTGGTGGTCTATTTCTACCCCAAGGACGACACCACCGCCTGCACGACGGAATCAATTTCCTTCACGGCGCTCGCGGCCGATTTCGCCAAGGCGGGCGTTGCCCTCCTCGGCGTGTCTCCAGACCCGGTCAAGAGCCACGACAAATTCGTCAAGAAGCACGCGCTCTCCGTGCCGCTCGCCTCAGACGAGGAAAAGACCATGGCGACGGCCTACGGCGTCTGGCGGGAGAAGAGCATGTATGGCCGCACCTATATGGGCGTCGTACGCTCCACCTTCCTCATCGGTGCCGATGGTCGCATCGCCAGAATATGGGACAAGGTCAAGGTGGCGGGGCACGCCGAGGCCGTTCTTGCCGCCGCCACGGAACTCTGACGGCATGACCGATACCACCGAGATGATCACATCGCTTCGCGGCGGTGCCATCGCCGCCATCCGTTCGGCCGATCTCGATCGTAAGACCGAACTTGCCCAGGAATCGGCGCGACGCTGGTTTGCCCGGACCCTGTCGCTGCGTTCGCCGCTCGATCCGCCGCTCGCCGATCGCCCCGGCCGCCCCGACAAGCCGGATCTGGTGCCGCCAAAACACATGGAGAAGCGTTCCCTGCATACGCTCAAGGGCCGCATCGCACTCCTGCACGCCATCGCCCATATCGAGCTGAACGCCGTCGACCTGGCACTGGATATCGTCGCACGCTTCGCGACGGGGCCGGTTCCGAATTCGTTCTTCGACGGCTGGATGCAAGTTGCCTTCGAGGAAGCCAAGCATTTCCGCATGGTGCGGGCGCGGCTACGCGAACTGGGTGCCGATTATGGCGATCTTCCAGCCCATGACGGCCTGTGGCAGGCAGCTCATGCGACCCGCACCGATCTGACCGCCCGCCTCGCCGTCGTGCCGTTGATTCTCGAAGCCAGGGGGTTGGACGTGACGCCGGCGCTGCAGGCGAAGATGCGCGAAACCGGCGACCTGGAGAGCGCTGCCATCCTTGACGTCATCTATAATGATGAAAAAGGCCACGTCGCCGTCGGTGCCAAATGGTTCCGATTCCTGTGCGCACGGGAGAAGCGTGATCCAGCCCGAACCTTCCAGGAATTGGTGCGCGCCAACTTCCGCGGCTCCCTCAAAGCGCCATTCAATGACATTGCAAGGGCGGAAGCGGGACTGACTCCCTCCTTCTATCGCTCGTTAACCTCTACGAACAGCGCATAATCCACTCACATTAAAGGCTTTTTCCGGTATCTAACGATGCGCCGGAAAGTATTCATTAACCATAATGCCGTGTACTTCCAGACAATGCCACAAGGCATCGATTGGGAGATTCTCGGTGACAGCAAAGCCTCAGCATCGGGTTTTCGGCAAGCAACGGCGACACCACACCATTATTCTCGCCAGCGGCGATACGGTGCGCCATATGACCGTGCGTCCATGGATGGCCGCCATTGCCGTCTGCCTAGTCGGGATATTTTCAATCGGCTATCTGCTTGCGACCTCTTATCTCGTGCTGCGCGACGATCTGATCGGCGCGACGATGGCCCGCCAGGCGCGCATGCAATATGACTATGAAGACCGCATCGCCGCACTGCGCGCCCAGGTCGACCGCGTCACGTCCCGCCAGCTCCTCGACCAGCAGGTCGTGGAAGAAAAGGTCGACAAGCTGATCGAACAGCAGCAGCAGTTGTCGTCCCGCAACGGCAAACTCGGCACCTTGCTCGACAGGGCCGAAAGCTCCGGCCTGACCGACAAGAGCCAGCATCCGGAGGCAAATGCCACCGTTCCCGGCAACGAGCATGCCCGACTGACCGCGCCGAAGGCGATCGAGACACTTCTTCTGGGGGACAAGCCGGCCGATGCGACGCCCGATAACTCCACCCTCGCATATGTCCCCGCGCCGGAAACGGTCGCCGATCGCGCCGATCGTGTCTTCTCGAAAGTAACGTTGTCGCTGAAGCATGTCGAACAGGATCAACTGATCCGTATCCGTAACCTCACGGCCGATGCCTCCGAGACAGCGAGCGAAATCCAGGCGATCATGCACAATGTCGGAATCAAGGTTCCGAACGAGGTCGTGGCCGCGAAGGGCGAGGATGCGGACAACGGCGTGGGCGGGCCTTACGTGCCGCCCGAAAATGTAGATCAGTTCGAGCGGTCGATGGCGAACCTCGATACGGCATTGACGCATCTGGAAACCGTGCGAGGCACGGCCGAAAGCCTGCCCTTCCGAAATCCGGCAGCGGGCAAGCTCGTCACCAGTCCCTTCGGCAATCGCAAGGATCCATTCTTCGGCACGCTGGCGCTCCACACCGGCACGGATTTCCATTTCAGCCCCGGCGAAAAGATCAAGGCCACCGCCCCCGGCAAGGTGGTTTCGGCAGGCTGGACCGGCGGCTACGGCAACATGGTGGAGATCGACCACGGCGACGGCATCTCCACGCGCTATGGCCATATGGAGCAGGTGCTCGTCAAGGTCGGCGACAAGGTCGGTGCAGGCGCCGTCGTGGGTCTTGCCGGCAGCACCGGACGTTCGACGGGAACCCATCTGCATTATGAAGTTCGCGAGAACGGGCATCCGGTAGACCCGATGTATTTCATCAATGCCGGCACGAAACTCGCAAGTTACATTAGCGGCCTGGGCGCAATTTAGCTGCCGGAATTGTGACAAACGCGCAACAAAGATGGCACTAATCCAAAAATTGCGTTATGAATGAACTTCAGGTCCGTTGAAGCGCCTGCTTTCCTTGACTTCACGGGTATTTGGTTCTATGTCGCGCTGCGTTGCGGCACGTTCCTGCGTGTCGACTCACAGTGTTCGACTGAACCAGGACGGAATTAGATTTCCCTTTGACAACATTTGCTGACCTTGGCCTGAGCCAAAAAGTCCTTTCCGCGGTGACTGACGCGGGCTACACCACACCGACTCCGATCCAGGCCGGTGCCATCCCGTTTGCGCTTCAGCGCCGCGACATTTGCGGCATTGCCCAGACCGGAACCGGCAAGACGGCCTCTTTCGTGCTGCCGATGCTGACGCTGCTCGAGAAGGGCCGCGCTCGTGCCCGCATGCCGCGCAC
Organism: Rhizobium aureum; assembly: GCF_030182495.1. Classification (NCBI taxonomy): domain Bacteria; kingdom Pseudomonadati; phylum Pseudomonadota; class Alphaproteobacteria; order Hyphomicrobiales; family Rhizobiaceae; genus Rhizobium; species Rhizobium aureum. The sequence goes on from NZ_JAQJCI010000004.1 coordinate 557,303, forward strand.
GCTGATCCTCGAGCCGACCCGCGAGTTGGCGGCCCAGGTCGCCGAAAACTTCGAGAAGTACGGCAAGAACCATCGCCTCAATATCGCACTGCTGATCGGCGGCGTCTCCTTCGAAGAGCAGGATCGCAAGCTTGAGCGTGGCGCCGATGTGCTGATCTGCACTCCTGGCCGCCTGCTCGACCATTTCGAACGCGGCAAGCTTCTGATGAGCGGCGTCGAAATCTTCGTCATCGACGAAGCCGACCGCATGCTCGACATGGGCTTCATTCCGGATATCGAGCGCATCGCCAAGCTCATTCCCTTCACGCGCCAGACGCTGTTTTTCTCGGCCACGATGCCAGCGGAAATCCAGAAGCTGGCCGATCGCTTCCTGCAGAATCCGGAACGCGTCGAAGTCGCCAAGCCGGCATCGACGGCCAAGACCGTGACGCAGCGTTTCGTTGCCTCGCATGGCAAGGACTACGAGAAGCGCGCCACGCTGCGCGACCTCATTCGCGCCCAGACGGATCTCAAGAACGCGATCATCTTCTGCAATCGCAAGAAGGACGTCTCCGACCTCTTCCGTTCGCTGGACCGCCATGGTTTCTCGGCCGGCGCACTGCACGGTGACATGGACCAGCGCTCGCGCATGACCATGCTGCAGAATTTCAAAGACGGAAACCTGCAGCTGCTCGTCGCCTCCGACGTTGCTGCTCGCGGTCTCGACATCCCCGATGTCAGCCACGTCTTCAATTTCGATGTTCCGATCCATTCGGAAGACTATGTTCACCGCATCGGCCGCACCGGTCGCGCCGGCCGTTCCGGCGCCGCTTTCACCATCGTGACGAAGCGCGACACCAAGCACGTCGACGCCATCGAGAAGCTGATCGGTGAAGATGTTCAGTGGCTGAACGGCGATCTTTCGGCTCTGCCACCCGCAGACGAGAGCAGCGACGACAACCGTTCGTCCCGCCGTCGCGACCAGAAGGGTAAGGGCCGCGACCGGGATCGTAGCCGTGGAGGCCGCAATGCCTCGAGTCATAAATCTGATATCGACGTCGAGGATAATGACGTCGTAGCGATCGAAGCAGCACCAGCAAAGGCCGAAAGCGTGAAGAACGAGCGCAAGTCTGAGAACAACAATAACAGGTCCCATAACGGTTCTCGCAACAGCCACCGGCCCTTCCCTGCTGCCAATGACGATCATCGCGAGCGCCGCAACCGCTATCGCGATCAGGATGACGGCCCGACGCCGGTCGGCTTCGGCGACGATATCCCGGCTTTCATGCTCATCGTGGCAAACGCCAAGGGCTGATAATCTTCACCTGCCGCCGATCCGAACCACTGCGCCGGAAAGTCGCGGCAAATCTCGGAAGTCCGGCATGGGCAAGCCTGGCATCGATTTCCCAGGACTAGGAACCGGTCTCGCAATCTTGCGGGACGGCAAGCTTTTGCTATATCGGCGCCTCAAGGCACCGGAAGCCGGATGCTGGAGCATCGTCGGCGGCAAGGTCGATCACATGGAGCCGGCCGCCAAGGCAGCCATTCGTGAGGCTGAAGAGGAAAGCGGCCTCGCCATCGGCAGGATCGACTATCTCTGCACGGAAGAAGTCATCATCGAGGCCGATCGGCAGCACTGGATCTCGCTGATCTATGTCTGCAGGGATTTTTCCGGAGAGCCGCGACTGATGGAACCGGATAAGCTCTCCGATTTCGGCTGGTTTGGCCGCGACGAGCTGCCGGCTCCGCTTTCCGAATTCGCCAGGGCAACCATCGCCCATCTCAGCGAAGACGATTTCCACTGACGTCCGAAGTCCTGCGTCACATGCCCTTCATCGTCTCCGGTTAGGCAGGCCGAAATCCGGAGATTATCCATGCATTCGACCGCACAAGAAAATCGCCCCAAGATCGCCGAGACCGTGATCCATCCAACGGCGACTACAAGAGATTCGAGCATCGGCAAGTGCTGCGAGATCTTGGCAAACACATCCTTGCACACGGTCGATCTTGGGGATTACTCCTATCTGGGGCCTCGCTGCATGGTCGGTGATGCAACGATCGGGAAATTCTGCGCCATTGCGGCAGAGGTCAGGATCGGCGCCCCCAATCACCCGATGGATCGCCCTTCCATGCACCGCTTCACCTATTGCCCTGAATATTACTCGGCGGGCGCCGTGCGCGACGTTTCCTTTTTCGAGCAGCGCAAGCAAGACCGCGCTATCATTGGCAACGACGTCTGGATCGGCCACGGCGTCATCGTCTTGCCGGGCGTAACAGTCGGAGACGGTGCCGTTCTCGCAGCCGGAGCAGTCGTCACCAAAGACGTCGAACCTTATACGGTCGTCGGCGGCGTTCCCGCGAAATTCATTCGCGAGCGGTTTACGCGAGCCACCGCGGAAAAGCTTGCATCCATCGCCTGGTGGGACTGGCCGTTCGAAACCATCATGGAACGGCTTGCAGATTTTCAGTCAAGCGACATCGAGGCATTTTGCGAACGTTGGGCGTAGCGCTACCATCAAGCTCCGCGAGATTCGCTATTTTTCGGCGCGCAAGGCTGCTTCATAGGCAAGCCTTACCCAGCGCGCCATTTCATCCGGATCGTCGAATGCATCGTCGGGTATCGACCAATAGGGCATGTTGACCGCCTTGCCTTTCTTGCCCTCGTAAGCCCAGCGCCGCGCGCCGGCCGCTTCAAATTCTGAAGCACTGGTATCGTCCGCCTTCAGGAGGATTTCGTCGCCAACTTCCAGAGCCAGGATTCGACCCATGTGGTAGATGCCCTTGCCGCCAAACATCCGTTTGATGGTGATCGGCCCGAGAGACTGAAACATCTCTTCGATATCGATATTGTCCATTCCCTACCCCTTCAAAATCCCGCCGGCCGCGACAACGGCCTCAGGCGTATCGACATCGAGATGAGCCGCCTCGCCGATCTCGACGTCAACCACCGGAAGCCCCGATGTTTCGATGATATGCCGGGCGCCCACATCGCCTTCCAGACGCATTACCGCATTCAGCACGGCGCGCGGCAGGATGACGGGATTGCCGCGCTTACCACCGGATACCGCCCGCACGATCGCGTGGCCATTCGCCTTGCGAAAGGCGGCAGCCAGTTTTTTTAGATCGTCGCTGGTGACACCAGGCATATCGGCCAGCATGACAAGAACACCATCGGCCTTTTGCGCCGCGCCGGTACTCACGCCGGCAACAAGCGAGCTCGCCATGCCCGAGGCATAATCCGGATTGAATACCGGTTCGACGGCAAGATCGCTTAAAGCACCTTCGATCTCGTCGCGGCGATGCCCGGTGACTGCCACGACATCCGATGCACCGCTCGCAATGGCAATCGATGCCGAACGGCGAACCAACGGTACACCGTCGAACTCCGCTAAAAGCTTGTGCGCACCGCCCTCGCCCATGCGGCTCGCCTTTCCGGCAGCCAGCAAAACGACAGCTACCGAAATTTGCGACGCCGGCTTCGCAGCGATGTCGCGTGGCCGCGGCCGTGACTGAATTTCCATGAGCAACCCTCCAACGCCCATGCCGGTGATATCCCGCGACGCCGGTCGTTCGCCGGCTAAGATACGATCGAGCACCCAGTCGAAACCATTCTCCTTCGGGCTGCGCGCGCATCCGGGTGCTCCGACGACGTAGACGTCGCCTACGCTGCCGAGCACCAGCAGATTGCCGGGATCGACGGGCATCCCAACCTGAATGACCTCGCCGCCGGCAAACCGGATCGCTTCGGGAATGACATCACCGGCGTCGATGACTGCGGACGCGCCGAAAACGATCACCAGCTTCGGCAATCGGTCCGGTGCTGCCAGGGCGCGGCGGATCGCGTCGGCAACGGCGGTCGCCTGATGTGCAACCCGCTCTTCCCGCTGCAGCACGCTGCCCGAAGGCTGCAGCCGCTGCGACAATATCCGTGCCGTCTTGTCCATCACCGAAGCCTTCAGCGACGGCAGTTCCGTGGCGACGAGCGATATAGCGTGCGGCACGAACGGCTTGACCTCGAAGACCGGCTTTCGCTGAAGAATTTCGACGCCTTCGCGGACTTTGGCCCCGGAAACGGCGAGCGGAATGATCTTGAAGGTCGCGACCATGTCGCCGGCGCGAACCGGCACGTGATCGGCAAGACAGGCAAGGGTAATCGCCGGATCAATGCTGTTGATCCGATCGACCGCTGCACGATTTGCAACGAAAAGGCCATCGACGGCGCTGTGGACATTGACGCGCCCAGTCGCCGCCTCAGAGAAGGTCAGATGATCGGGCGCAACTGCCCGCGCCAGCCGTTCCGCTGCCTCGTCCTCCATGAGATCGCCCGGCTCGATCCGCGCGGCAATGATGCGCTCAATTCCAGCGGCGGTCAGCACGTCTATATCGTCACGACCGAGCCTGTGCCCTTTGGAAAAACTGCCATCAGGCAGCCGAAGAGAATGCGCGAGAACCGCACCTTCAGCCTCTATCGTCGGAAATTCACCGAAGATCATGGCTTGACGCTCTTTGGCGAAGACACGTCGCGCCCACGAAGGGAGCCGATGATCTCGGCCAGAATGGCGACTGCGATCTCGGCCGGGCTCGCGGCTCCGATGGGGAGCCCGATCGGCGCGTGGATGCGGGAAAGCTCCGCCTCGCCCAACCCCTCGCGCTTCAAGCGTTCCAGCCGGCCGGCATGCGTCTTGCGGCTGCCGAGTGCCCCTACGTAGAAACAGCCCGTTCTCAGCGCTTCTATGATCGGCTCATCATCGATCTTCGGATCGTGAGTGACAGCAACCAGCGCCATATAGCTATCCAGCGGCCGCTCCTTCAGCGCATCGACCGACCAATCCGCGGTGAGGTCGATGCCTTCGAAGCGCTCCGACGTTGCAAAGGCGGTGCGGGGATCGATGATCGTCACGTCGAAGCCCGCAAGTGCGGCCATCCGCGCCAGGATCTGGCTGATATGCACGGCACCGATGATAACGATGCGCGGCGGCGGCAGATGCACGTTGAAGAACAGGCTCTGTCCGTCCACCTCGAGTGCTGCGGACTTGCCCGAGCGGAATGCCGCTGCAGCGGCATCGGCGAGCGCGCCTTCCAGCGCATCGCCTTCGACGATGAGCCGATCCGGCCCTCCGGAGAGATCGGTGACGAGGATTGCTGCCTGCCGCTTGCGCCGCATTTCATTCAGCCGCGCCAGTATCTGACGGTCCATCAGGCGAGCCTTTCGACATAGACGCGGATGCGGCCGCCGCAGGAGAGTCCCACGCGCCAGGCCGTTTCGTCGGCAACGCCGAATTCCAGCATGCGCGACTTGCCCGTTTCGATGACGTCGAGCGCCTCGGTGATGACAGCGCCTTCGACGCAACCGCCGGAAACGGAACCATGGAAATTGCCGTCGCCGTCGATCACGAGATGACTGCCCGATGGGCGCGGCGCGGAGCCCCAGGTATCGACGACTGTCGCCATGGCCACATTGCGGCCCGCCGACACCCATTCCTCCGCAATCACGAGCGGATCCAGACTTTCGGATATATCTGACATCGGAGCCTCATTGCTTGCCGAGAAACCGCTTGGGATCATAGAAATCCGCGCGGCCGGCGGTGAGAGCCGATACGAGATCGGCCAGAGATAATAGATTGTGAACGGGACGGAATTCGTCAACATGCGGCAGCATCGCTTTTACGCCGCGCGCCCGAGCTTCGAAACCCTCGAAGCGCAGGAGCGGATTGAGCCAGATGAGCCGCCGGCAGGAGCGATGCAGACGATCCATCTCTTGCCCGAGCAATTCCACGCCTTCGCGCTCCAGCCCGTCGGTGATCAACAGTACGATCGCGCCCTGCCCCAGCACGCGGCGCGCCCATAGCCTGTTGAATTCCTTCAGCGTCTCGCCGATCCGCGTTCCGCCAGACCAGTCGCGCACCGCCGCCGCGCATTCATCCAGCGCTTGATCCGGGTCCTTGTGGCGCATCGCTCTGGTGACGTTGGTCAGGCGCGTTCCGAACAGAAACGTATGCACACGCCGGCGGCGTTCGGTGAGCACATGCAGAAAATGCAGAAAGATGCGCGTATATTGGCTCATCGAGCCGGAGATATCCGCAAGCACGACCAGCGGCGGCTGGATTTCCTTCGGCTTCCGGAAGCGCGGAAGGATCAGCGCCCCTCCCGTACGCAAGGCCGAGCGCATTGTGGCGCGCGGATCAACCTTGGCCACTGTGCGAGATGGTGCGAAACGGCGCGTGCGCACGCGGTCCAGCGGCAGTTGCAGCTTCCCTAGTTCCTTCTTGGCGACGGCAATTTCCGCCGCCGACATCTGCGCGAAATCCAGATGGCGCAATACCTCGCTGCCAGAACTGGTAAATCGCGCATCGATTTCGATATCCGGCGTCTCGCGCGGCGGGCGCTGGTCGTTGCGGTCATTGAGCAAGGCATCGCTTGCGCGGCTTTCGCCCGGCTTCGGTTTTTCCTTCTCTCGATAATCGGGCGCGACGGGCGACATCAGCGCAATCATTTTCGCGACGAGATCACGCGAGCGCCAGAATAGCCGGAATGCCTCGTCGAATACGGCCAGATCTTCATGCCGCTTGACGAAGACCGAACAGAGGGCGGCATGGAACTCCTCGCGAGAACCAATGCCGATCGCTTCGACCGCCTCGATGGCATCGGCAATCGCCCCAGGACCGATCTTCAGGCCGGCCTTGCGGAGCACCCTGCCGAACAGCACGATATTGTCGGCGAGGCGCCCGTCACCGGGCGGTGACGGCGCAACGACGATGCCATCCTGCGCGCCCGGTTCCATGGTTCATCCCGCTGCAAGCAGTTCGGATTTGACGTCGTCCAACACCCGCTTGCCCTCAGAGCCCTGAATACGGGCGATATCGTCCTGATATTTCAGCAAAGTGCCGAGCGTATCCGATACCGTCTCCGGATCAAGGGCCAGCCGATCGAGTTCCGTCAAGGCGGTCGCCCAGTCGATCGTCTCGGCGACGCCTGGATTCTTGAAGAGGTCGAGCGTCCGCAGCTTCTGGACATAGGCGACGATCTGGCGCGACAGCGCTTCATTGCAGCCTGGCACCTTGCGCCGGATGATTTCAAGCTCCTGCTCGGCCCCGGGATAATCGACCCAATGATAGAGGCAGCGCCGTTTCAGGGCGTCGTGCACTTCGCGCGTGCGGTTCGTCGTGATGATGACGATAGGCGGCTCGGCGGCCCGGATCGTCCCGAGTTCCGGCACCGTTACCTGAAAATCGGACAGCACTTCCAGCAGGAATGCTTCGAAAGCTTCGTCGGTGCGATCAAGCTCGTCGATCAGGAACACCGGCGCGCGTCCACCGACACCCGACAGCGCCTGCAGCACCGGCCGGCGGATGAGATAGCGCTCGGAGAAGATATCGGCCTCGATGCGATCGCGATCGGTGAGACCGGAAGCTTCCGCGAGACGGATTTCCAGCATCTGCGCCGGATAGTTCCATTCATAGACGGCCGAGGAAACATCCAGGCCTTCATAGCATTGCAGGCGGATCAGCGGCCGGTCGAGCGCCTTCGACAGGACCTTGGCAATTTCGGTCTTGCCGACACCGGCCTCGCCCTCGAGAAAGAGCGGCCGCTTCATCTTCAATGCGAGAAACAGGACCGTGCCGAGCGCGCGCCCGGCCAGATAGTCGTGCGCACCGAGCAACGCCATCGTTTCATCGATGGAACCCGGTAGCGAAGGTAATGTCTGATCCGCCATGATAACTCCCTTGAAGGGGTTATAGCGTGTGATAGCCCCGGTTCATATAGAGCAATGCCGGCTTCGGCTCGCTGTAGCGTATGGCCATCACCTCGCCGAAGATGATGTTGTGCGTGGAAGCCTGCTTGATCTCGATCACGCGGCAATCGAAAGCGGCAAGCGCGTCGCTGAGGACAGGCGCACCAGTCACCAGCGTCTCGAACCTGCCGGTTGCGAAGCGCTCGTCGGCGGTCAGCTGCGTCTTCCCGGAAAAGGCATCGGCCAGGGACTGGTGATCGGCACCGAGCGTATTCAGGGCAAAAATGCCGCTCTTGAAGAAGATCTCGTTCTTGGCGTTGCTGTTGTTGACGCAGATGAGAACCGTCGCAGGGCTGTCCGACACCGAGCAGGCAGCCGTGATCGTCACGCCGCGCCGCTCCGAGCCGAGCGCCGTCGTCACCAGCTGCACATGGCCTGCATAGCGGCTCATGGCATCTCGATAAAGCGCCGGATCCATACGCTGCCTGTCTAGCATCACCGTCTCCATATTCCTGTGACACCTTATCTTTCGCTCAATATGGCGGCCAGGTGTTAGCTTTTCTACAATAACGCCATTGAAAACAGAGCGATTTTGTTGCTTTTTCTTTGACGATGCCCATCAGGCGGATAAATAGAGCGGAAAATTGTCCGGGATAATCCATCGATGAACGTTCTGCGCCGCCTTCCGCTTCTGCTCGTACTGCTTTCTGCGGCCGGCAGCAGCCATGCCGCGGGAATCCATATTGGCGTGGTGGCACCGCAGAGCGGCAATTTCGCAATGCTTGGCGCCGAAATCACCACCGGGGCCAATTTCGAGATCCAGGCCCAAAAGGATAAAGCGACGGTCATCGACGAAGCTTGCACCGAGGATGGCGGCCGAGCTGCCGCCGAAGCATTGATCGCGGCGAAAGTGCAGATCGTGATCGGCTTTCTGTGCACGGAAACATTGGAAGGTGCGCTTCCACGCCTTAAGGAGGCCGGCATACCGGCCATCACCGTTTCCATCCGTTCCCGCATTTTGATGGAGGATGCGCTGAAGAATGGCTGGCCACTGTTTCGCCTCGCACCCGTGGATAGTGCCGAGGCTGCCATCGCGATCAATACCATCCTGAAAAACTGGGCGGCCGAGCCGATTGCGCTGATCGACGACGGCACGATCCATGGCCGCGAACTGGTGGGGGCGATCCGCAGCGCGCTTGAGGAAAAGGGGCTGAAGCCGGTCTTCACCGATACCTACCGCCCCGGCCAGGATCAGCAGATCGCGCTTGTCCGTCGCTTGAAGAAGGCCGGCGCCACGCATGTCTTCATCGGTGGCGATCGCAGCGATGTCGCGGTGATCGCGCGTGACGCTAGGAACGAAAACATTCCGCTGGCGCTGATGGGGGGCGATGCGATGCGTGCTGCCGATTTGCCCGTGCCTTTGCAGGAAGGCGTGCAGGCGATTGCCCTGCCTGATTATGCCACTCTGCCTGCAGCACAACAGACCGCACAGGCCATGCGTGCCGGCGGCATCGAGCCGGACGGCTATACCCTGCCGGCCGCGGCCGCGGCGCAGATCGCCAGCCAGGCAGCCGAAGGCGCGAAGGCGGAAAACAAGCCCGTTGCCGAAAAGCTCCTTGGCGCGACATTCCAGACGACGATCGGCTCGATTACCTTCGGCCAGAACCACGAATTGAACGAAAACCCCTACCGCCTGCTGCAATGGCGCGGCAACGCTTTCGTGCCGGTGACGACGCCGTCGAACTGAGGTGATCCCCTCGGGCGGTTGTTTGCCCGCGACAGCGGTGCTAATCCAGACACCACTGCATAATTTAAAGCGCTATAGCGACCTCAGCGCGTCACATGTGACGCGCGGCGCTGTAGAAATCAGTTGGAGCTCAGCCACCCATGACCTTGCCGATCCGCATCGCCCCTTCCATTCTCGCCGCCGACTTCGCCAAGCTTGGGCAGGAAGTCAAGGACGTGACCGAAGCCGGAGCCGACTGGATCCATCTGGATGTCATGGACGGGCATTTCGTGCCGAACATCTCCTTCGGCGCCGATGTCATCAAGGCGCTGCGCCCCTATACGACCGCGACCTTCGACTGCCATCTGATGATCTCGCCCGCCGATCCTTATCTGGAAGCCTTCGCCAAGGCCGGCTGCGACCGCATCACCGTTCATGCCGAAGCCGGCGTGCATCTGCACCGCTCGCTGCAGACCATCCGTCATCTCGGCAAGAAGGTCGGCGTCACCCTCAATCCGGCAACACCGCTTTCCGTGCTGGAAAATGTACTCGACGATATCGACCTGATCCTGATCATGTCGGTCAATCCCGGCTTCGGCGGCCAGAAATTCATTCCCGCCATGGCCGACAAGATCCGCAGCGCCAAGTCTCTGATCGGTGACCGTCCGATCGAACTCGAAGTCGATGGCGGCGTTTCGGTCGACACCGCACCTCTCATCACGGCTTCCGGCGCCAACGTGCTCGTCGCCGGCTCTGCCATCTTCAAGGGCGAATCGGTCGATGCCTACAGGCAGACGATCGGCGATCTCCGAGCCGCTGCCGAACGAGGCCGCGTTGGATCAAACTAATCCGACCAATGCCTTCATCGCGACGACGGGCCGGACACGGACCGTCGCTTCGCATTGCCTCGAAGTTTTGGGCAACGCCGTCGGCTGGGGCGCGGCCATGGCCGCTTCGGCGCTCGCCGCCCTCTATTGGCGCAACGGCCTTCTGACCAGTCATCTCACGGCTCTTACCCTTGTTTACTTCTTCGGCGGCACCCTCGCCTGGGCCATCCTCGTGCCGCTAACCCGCCGGTTCGCCCGTGGCCGACCGGCAAGCGCGCGCTTCGCCGCTTTCTTTCTTGTGCTCTCCATCGGCACCGCGGCCATGACGGCGTTTCTCTTTGCCATGGACTATCGCTGGTTCTATTCGCGCTGGCATGCGCCGTTCGGCTCACTCATCTGGACATTCCAATTCCTGTACACCGGCGCCAGCGCCGTCTACCAGTTCGCTATTTTCGGCTTGCCTCTGTTTCTGCCGTTCGGCCTTCTATGCCTGGTCGCCGTTTCAGCCTATCTTGCGCGACGGACGCGTTGAAGCGTACGAAGGATTGGCCCAACAAACATTGTGCCAAACATTGTGATTGCCGCTCGTCTTTGTTATGGGGGCGCCGAGGTTTCCTTTCCATTAGCCAAGAAAGCTTTGAGCCCATGATCCCGCGCTACTCCCGACCGGAAATGGTCGCCATCTGGTCGCCCGAAACCAAGTTCCGTATCTGGTTCGAGATCGAGGCCCATGCCTGTGATGCGCTGGCAGCTCTCGGCGTCATCCCGAAGTCGGCGGCGGATACCATCTGGGAAAAGGGCGGCAAAGCCACGTTCGATGTCGCCCGCATCGATGAGATCGAGGCCGTCACCAAGCACGATGTCATCGCCTTCCTGACGCATCTGGCCGAAATCGTCGGACCGGACGCCCGTTTCGTGCACCAGGGCATGACCTCGTCGGACGTGCTCGACACCTGCTTCAACGTCCAGCTCGTGCGCGCCAGCGACCTGCTGCTTGCCGATATCGACAAGCTTCTGGAAGCCCTGAAGCGGCGCGCCTTCGAGCACAAGGATACGGTCACCATCGGCCGCTCGCATGGCATTCATGCCGAACCGACAACCTTCGGCGTCAAGCTGGCACTTGCCTATGCCGAATTCGAGCGTTGCAAGCAGCGCCTGATCGCGGCACGCGAGGAAGTCGCCACCTGCGCCATTTCCGGCGCGGTCGGCACCTTCGCCAACATCGATCCCCGCGTTGAGGAACATGTCGCCGCCGCCCTCGGCCTGAAGCCGGAGCCGGTCTCCACCCAGGTCATCCCGCGCGACCGCCATGCGATGTTCTTCGCCACGCTCGGCGTCGTCGCCTCCTCGATCGAGCGTCTCGCCACCGAAATCCGCCACCTGCAGCGCACAGAAGTTCTGGAAGCGGAGGAATATTTCTCTCCGGGCCAGAAGGGCTCGTCTGCTATGCCGCATAAGCGCAATCCGGTATTGACGGAAAACCTGACGGGCCTTGCCCGCATGGTCCGCTCATACTCCATCCCAGCCATGGAGAACGTCGCCCTATGGCACGAGCGCGATATCTCGCACTCCTCCGTTGAGCGCATGATCGGCCCGGACGCGACCGTCACGCTCGATTTCGCGCTCGCCCGCATCACCAGCGTCATCGACAAATTGCTCGTCTATCCGGACAATATGATGAAGAATTTGAACAAGTTCCGCGGGCTTGTTCATTCACAGCGCGTGCTGCTGGCGCTGACCCAGGCCGGCGTCTCCCGCGAGGATTCCTATCGGCTCGTCCAGCGCAACGCCATGAAGGTCTGGGAAGAAGGCAAGGACTTCCTCGAGGAGCTGCTGGCCGACCAGGAAGTGCGCGCAGCGCTTTCCGAAGAGGATATCCGCGAGAAATTCGACCTTGGCTACCACACCAAGCATGTCGACACGATCTTCAAGCGGGTTTTCGGCTAGGACACCGACTCATAAGATCGTAGCCAGATACGAATTGAGGCGAGCTGGATCGATGCGAGGAAATTGTCGTCGCGTTTGTCGTATCGGGTTGCGATAGCTCGGAAGTGTTTGAGTTTATTGAAAAACCGCTCGACAGCGTTGCGTTGTTTGTAAAGCCATGAGCTGAAGTCGGGAATATTGACCCTGTTTGGCATGGGGCGGATACAGCCCCATGCTCCGCGTGCTTTGAGGTCTTGTCGCAGCCTGTCGCTGTCATAAGCGCGGTCAGCCAGAAGTGTTTGACCGGCCCCGACAGTCGCCAACATATCGGTCGCCGAGCGTCCGTCATGGGCCTGGCCGGCTGTCAGCTTTAAGCGGATCGGTCGACCATCGGCATCGACAAGAGCATGAATTTTGGTTGTCAGCCCGCCGCGCGAGCGACCCATGCAACCGGATCGCTCGTCTTTTTTTGACCGTTGGCAGCATGTTGGTGAACGCGGATTGACGAGCTGTCGATCATCTGGATATCGCCATCGTAAGCTTCTGATATTGCGTCGAGAATACGCCCCCAATGCCCCGCATGACGCCACCGGTTAAAGCGGTTTACGCAGGTCGTATAGGGGCCATAGCG
>NZ_JAQJCI010000031.1:0-37959 GCF_030182495.1 Rhizobium aureum
CGACATCGATGACGGTGGCGCCGGGCTTGATCCAGTCGGCCTTGACCATCTCCGGACGGCCGACGGCCGCCACCAGAATATCGGCACCCCTCGCGACCGAAGCCAGATCCTTCGTGCGCGAATGCGCCGTCGTGACCGTCGCATTGGCAGAAAGCAGCAATTGCGCCATCGGCTTGCCGAACAGGTTGGAGCGGCCGATGACGACGGCATTGAGACCCGACAGGTCCTCGCCGTGGATCGAACGCACCAGCAGCATGGCGCCGGCCGGCGTGCACGAGATCAGCCCGGTTTCGAGATCACCGGTCGCCAGCTTGCCGGCATTGACCACATGCAGGCCATCGACATCCTTCTCCGGCTTGATCGACTGAATGATGTCATCCGAATCAAGATGCTTCGGCAGCGGCAGCTGCACCAGGATGCCGTGGATGGACGGATCGTCGTTCAGGGAGGAAACCAGACTAGCAAGCGCTTCCTGCGTCGTCTCGGCCGGCAGCGTGTGCTGGACCGACTTGAAGCCGCATTCCTTCGCCATCTTGCTCTTGGAGTTCACATAGGCGTGGCTGGCCGGATCGTCGCCGACGATGACGACCGCAAGCCCGGTCTTCACACCGGCCTCCGCTTCAAGTCCAGCCGCCGCAGCCTTCACGGCCTCGATCACCGAAGCGGCCGCTTGTTTCCCGTCGATCACCGTTGCGAGCGCCATCGCTTACCCCATGCGCTCGGAGGCATAGGAGCCCGGGCTTGCCGGGAAGACGACGGTGCGGTTGCCGTTGAGGAAGGTGCGGAAGTGGATATGGGCATGGATGGCGCGCGCCAGCACCTGGCTCTCCACATCGCGGCCGATCGAGACATAATCCTCGGCCGACTGCGCATGCGTGATGCGCGCCGTGTCCTGCTCGATGATCGGACCCTCGTCGAGATCGGCCGTCACATAATGCGCCGTCGCCCCGATCAGCTTCACGCCGCGCTCATAGGCCTGCTTGTAGGGGTTGGCCCCCTTGAAGGACGGCAGGAAGGAATGGTGGATGTTGATGATGCGGCCCGACATCTTCCGGCACAGAGCATCCGACAGAACCTGCATGTAGCGGGCCAGCACCACGAGCTCGGTGCCGGTCTGCTCGACCAGTTCCAAAAGCTGGGCTTCGGCCTGCGGCTTGTTGTCCTTCGTCACCTTGATGTGGTGGAAGGGGATGTCGTGATTGACGACCACTTTCTGGTAATCAAAGTGGTTGGACACGACGCCGACGATGTCGATCGGCAGCGCGCCGATCTTCCAGCGATAGAGCAGGTCGTTCAAGCAATGGCCGAAGCGCGAGACCATGAGCAGCACCTTCATGCGCTTCTTGGCATCGTGGATCTCCGCATCCATGGCGAACTTCTCGGCGATCGGCCTGAAGCCTTCGGCAAGCGCCGGTCCGCCCACCCCTTCCTCGGAGATGAAGGAGACGCGCATGAAGAACTTGCCGGTATCGAGATCGTCGAACTGGCTGGAATCGACGATGTTGCAGCCCTGCTCGGCCAGATAGTTCGAGATCGCCGCAACGATCCCACGCGTCGATTGGCAGGATACTGTGAGCACATGGGTGGTCATGACAATCCTCTGTCGAACCGCCATCGAGCGGTCTATTCGAGTTGATATTGACGAGATGAGGGAGATCAGGCGGCGAGCAGTTGTTTCAGCTTGATCTCCGGTGCGGCAAGCGCTGCCGGATCGGGATGGCGTCCAGCGGCGATCATCATCTCGGCGAGCCGGATATCGCGAGCGATCGCGTTGCCCGGTCCGATGCCGCTCGCGGCAAGCAAGCGGCCATCGGCGCCAAGATGGAAGAGGATGAATGCCTCAGTCGACAGATCACGTCGAACCGCCGTTACAGCCCCCTCGGCAAGCCCCGCGATCTGCAGCGTCAGGTCGTACTGGTCCGACCAGAACCACGGCACAGCGGCGCTGGTTTCTTGTGCGCCCATCATGTTGGCGGCGGCAAGCGCGCCCTGCTCATGCGCATTGCGCCAGGACTCTAGCCGGATACGCCGACCACCGTAGTGGCCGATCGGAAAGGAGCAACAGTCCCCGGCCGCGAAGATATCGGGATCGCTTGTTTGCATATGCTGATCGACCGCGATACCGTTGTCGATGACAAGGCCGGCTGCATCGGCGAGCGCCACATTCGGAATCGAGCCGATACCGAGGACCAAAAGGTTGGCCGCAATCACCCGGCCTCCTTCCAACGAGATGCGCACGTCACTCGGTCGTTCATCGATCGCGGCTATTTTGATACCCAAGAGAAGGTCCACGCCCGCGTCGCGATGGCGCTTGCAGACCACCTCGGCGATTTCGGCTGGGACGCCGCGGGTAAGAACGCGCGGTAGGCTTTCGAGAAGCGTGACGCTAGCGCCCAGTTTTCGGGCGCTAGCAGCAAGCTCCAAGCCGATGAAACCGCCGCCGATGATCGCGATATGGTTGCCTTCGGCCATGTGCGGGCGGATGGCGGAGGCATCGCCATAGCTGCGCAGGACGCGGATGCGGCCGTTCGAACACGGCATCCCTGGTAGTTCTCGCGCACTGGCGCCAGTTGCCAGAAGAAGCTTGTCGTACGGACGTCGGGAGCCGTTCGAAAGCGCTACATTTCTTCCGTTCCGGTCGATTGCGGTCACCGATACGCCGGTGACTATGCGGATGCGCTCCGCCTCGAAGCGAGCGGCATCGGCAACGAAAGTCGGCTGGGCACCCGCGACGATGGCATCTTTAGAGAGTGGTGGCCGCTCATAGGGCAAGAGCGGTTCGGTACCGACAAGTGTGACAGTGCCGTCGAAACCCCGTTCACGCAGCGCAAAGGCTGCGCGTGCGCCGCACTCCCCGGCGCCTACGATGACAAAAGAGGACATGACCAAGCCTCGCGTGAGAGAGAGAAAGTAAAACGTGTTCCGACCGGATGCCTCAGCCCGGCAGTTCGACCAGCACCGTTCCATCCTCGATGCGCGCGGCGTATACGTTGAGGTTCTTGCATACTGGCAGGCGCTTGGCCTCGCCTGTGCGGTAGTCGAAAATGCCGGAATGCTTGGGGCATTCGATCTCGTAGTCCATGACGAGTCCATCGGCGAGGTGAATAGCCTCATGAGTGCACAGCCCATCGGTGCAGAAGACCTCGTCGTCCGGGGAGCGATAGAGCGCATAGGTTCGGCCGGAGTGGTCGAAGCGGCGCGCTCCTTCCTGTTCGATATCGTCGAGGCGGCAGGCGGGAATCCAGCTAGTCATGATGTCCTCGTTACTTTGCGGCGCTTGCCGCATTGGCGCGGGCCTTACGCTTTTCATATCGTGCTTGCATCCGCGCATCGCTTTCCTTGGTCCCGTCGTGCCAGGTACCGAACCACTTGTCGAAAGGTACAAGGCCGTCGCCGTAGTTCACCTCGAAAAACTTGTGATGCAGGTAATGGGTATAGGCATGGCTGTCGATCGCTGCCTCCGCGCCCAGTTCGATCTTGTCGAAACCAAGATGGCCGACGACTGCCCCGAAGCCGGAATAGTGCAACTGATAGATCGCAAGAATGGGATTCGATGGAATGACAAGGTGGATCAGCGCGGAGGAAAAATAGAGCAGTTGCTCCACCGGGTGCATCGACAGCGATGACCAGGGCGACGGATTGACCGAGTTGTGGTGGACGGAATGGATCCAGCGATAAAGCGGGCCCCAGTGAATCAGCCGATGAATCGCGAAGAAATGCGCCTCATGGAAAATCGGCATGACAAGCGCGATTCCGAACAGGTACCAAGGCTTCGCGGCGAAGGACACCCATGGCACGAGCCCGTTGGCGAAGGCATAGAGGATACCGACCTCCAGTGCCGTCCAGATTGGAAGAGCCGTGCCGAAGGTCCGGATGATGCCGTCGGCATTCTGGCTATCGAAGAGGAAGGCCGGGTTCTTGCTGTCGCCGGGAAACTTGCCATTGTACTTGAAGCGGTTTTCCTGGGTGCGAAGGATATACAGGCGCAGTTCAAAGGCACCGTAAAACAGGAAAACGGCAACGCAGTTGACGAGAAAGAGCCGCAGGATCCACGCAATGTGGAAGGTTTTCAGGACCTCCGCTTCCGGCACGATGAAATGCCAATAGGCAACAGCGGAGGCGGCGAAGAGCACGTTCCACGGTAAGAAATAGTGTGGCAGCCATTTCAGGAAGGCCACCGGCTTCGGAGGAAGGGTGAAGACGGGGGCGGTCTCAATCCGTCCGTCGGGAGCCCAATCGCCCCGTTTGTTACGTTTGCCAAAGCTGAGGTCATCCATCGGGGTCTCCGTCAGATTGATTGGGCGAGAGTGGAGAAGCGTTCGAAGGCGGTGTCATCCATGTCCACCTGATGCTTCGTTTCGGGGTAGGCGCCGCTGGCGACATCGGCAGCAAAGGCGCGGAAAGCTTCAACGCGTTTCCTCTGCAACTCGGCCGTGAGGGCGACGAAATCGGCGTATCGTTTGGCATGACGGGGATAGTGGTCCGCATGCGTGCCAAGCACGTCCGACGAGAAGAGATATTGCGTGTCGCAGGCCGAACCGCAGCCCATCCCCATGGTGATCATCGGTGTGTTGCGGGTGATATAGTCGGCCAGGCGCACTGGCACCACTTCGACCTCGATCGCTGCGGCGCCTGCATTCTCGAGATCTTTCACGGCGCGTAGCACACGCAGCGCTTCCTCCGGTGTCCTGCCGATCGCTCGGAAATTTGTCCATGTGGCGCGGTTTGGCACGAGCCCGACATGACCGGTAACCGGTATGCCTTCCCGCGCCATCGCCTCGATGAAATAGGGAGAATGCGAACAATAGACGGAGTCTGCACCACGCTTCAACATCTGAAAACCGAGACGGATTGCTTCTTCCTGCGATGAAACGGCACCGTGAGGCATGCCCACCGACAAGAAGGCGAACGGCACGGCCGAGCGAATGGTTTCGAGATGGTGATCCGGTTCGCAGGACAGGATGGTGATCCCGCACTCCACCGCTGCGGCGGCTTCCTCAGCGTTGTCAACATGCAGCTGAAGCCACTTGCGCGAGCCTTTTTGGCTCTGCAGATCATGGACCGTGATGCGTCTTGTCATCAGATCTCCCCTCGATTTATGGGGCGATCATAGGATGGAGGTGGAACATCCGCCGCTAGTTTTCTGATCAAATCAGATCAAGCGGTATCAGAGATTTTCCCGAGTGATTGTAACGAACCGGATCGGATCGTTGGCGACGGGCTCGCTGACAAGGCCGAGGCGGGCGAGCATCAGATCAAGCGCGCGGCGCGCCTGAGCCTCTGGCGCCTGGTCCAGGACCACGGACATGACACCTTCGCGTAAGGCGGTTGCACTTCGCTCGGTAAGTTCATGGCCGACGAAGAAGATGTCCCGGCCGCGTGGGTGCTTGCGCAGGACCGATGCGAGCGAGGAATTGGCGCCCCCCGCATTGTAGAAGCCCACTAGGTCCGGCCACACGTTGAGCGCCTCTACCAGCATTTCTGCGCTGCGGACGGCCTCGTCCTGCCCAAAAAGAACAGCGACAAATTCCATTCCGTCGCGCGGGCGCTCCGCGAAATAGTCGGAGAAACCGCGAATGCGATCGCGGTGAACCTGGTATATCTGGCTGTGACAGAGCGCGACGACCGTACCGTCGTGCGGCTGCATTCTTGAGATAAATAGGCCAGCGCTTCGCCCGGCGGCGTAGTTGTCGATCCCGACATAGTTAGCCTCGACGTTTTCTGCCCGCGTGACGATCTGGATGACCGGAACGCCTTCAGCCTCGACCGAACGAAGCGCGGCGCGGACCTCCGATTGGTCCGGTGCAGCGACAATTAGGCCGGCACGTTTTTCCTTAGGTCTTGCGATCCAATCCGCAATCATGAGTGAATCTTGCTCATCCAGGAAGGTACGATGCACCGCAATCGTTGAATCGAGCAAAGCGGCACCTCGCCCGAAGGCCTGCGCGAGCCGGGAGTAGAACGTCGTCTCAGGTCGCATGAGAAGGACATCGATACGCACGATACCGCGATGGAGATCCGGCAGCCGCTTCGGATAGTCGAGTGCACGTGCAGCGGCGGTGACCTTCTCCACAAGGGCGGGACGCACTCCTCCGCGCCCGTTCAGCACCCGCTCGACCGTTGCCGTTCCGACACCCGCGAGGCGCGCGATATTCTGGAATGTTGGCTTCATTTTTTTATTCCACCTCAGCGGCCACCTGGCGGATTGATCCAGGATAACGGACGAGTGATATAGCAAAGCGAGGTAACGATCTCGTGCTTTAACACTTTTCTATTCTGACATGGTCACGGGAGATGCGGCACTGGTCAAGCGGGACGTCTCGAAAGGCGGTAATGGCGGTGCTCTTCTTTCTTCGGCGTTTGCCGAGCTATAAACGAGAGTGGATCACATTGCACTTATCCGTCTGATACTGCCCGGCTCGTTGAAGCCGGTGCATCAGGTGCCGAGGCGCAATGAAGTTTCCAAGCCTCTTCCGCGGTTGAAGGGGTTTCGCTTTCCGCGTGAGATTGCTGAACATATGGGGTGGGACGATCACCGGTTTTTTGCTGAGCATGGCGGATGTAGAAGACCTGCTTGCCGAACGCGGTGTGATCGTCAGCTGGAAAACTGTTTGTGTATAGATTAATCGCATTGGCCGCCACTTTGTCACCCGCATTCGCAGGGACAGCCGCAAGCCCGATGGCAAGTGGCGTATATATGAGGCCGTGATTGCGATCGGCGGACAGAAGTTCTGGCTCTGAGGAGCGATCAATGCTGACGGCGATGTGCTCGACATCTTGGTTCAGCGGCGCCGCACCACCAAGGCAGACGAGCGCCTCTTCTCCAGACTGGTCAGGCAATTTTGCGAGCCGCGCATCGTCGTGACAGATAAGCTTGGCAGCTACGCCAAGCCTGTGTAGATCTTGGCGGCGGACGCCGATCATCAGGCGCATAACGGTCTGAACAACAGAATTGAAAACTTACACCGGTCGACCCGAAACGCGACAACATCATGGGGTGGTTCAAATCGCCTCGTCAGGCGCAACGCTTCCTGTCGGCCCTTGACCAAATCAATGCGATCTTCAGCCCTCACCGCTACGATCTCACCTCCATTGCATACCCGCCATGCACTGGGATCGACGCATTTAGCCTGTGGGCCGAATAAATCGCTGAAAATGGGGGCGCAAAATACTCGCCCCGTGGTGACAAGCGACCCAGCCTCAAACAACTTCGTAATGTCGACTGTTGGTTCCATAAACTGGATTACGCTCCAAACAACGCACCGTAATCAACAGATCGGGTTTTCAATCGCTCAGCGCATTAAGCGCGCGGATCGCTGGTTCAAAACCCTTCAAGACCAATCAAAGCCATTTGCGTTTTTTTGTGTAAGCCCTCTCGGGCGCTTTGATGTGAGTTCATGCTGAACCTTGACGGTTCACAGATAATCTTACTGAGCTAAGAAAGGGTGGGTGTTATGGCCGCATTCAACGTGCGTGTTTCAGACAAGACGGCTAGTAAACACGACCAGATCGCGGAGACGCTTGATCGCTCGCGCTCTGATATGGCAGCCCAGCAAATCGAGGATTATGTTGCTCGTGAAGAGTGGCAAATTGCTGAAGTCGAAGCCGGATTGGCTGAAGCCAAGCGAGGCGAATTCGTGACCGATGAAGAAACGACGAAAGTTATACGAAAATACACCAGGTCTGCTCATCAATCATGAGCGAAAAGCATATTTGCTGCACGAGGAGAGCGCTGCGACCGCTTGTTGAGATTGGCGCATACATCCAGAAAGATAATCCGGATGCCGCTGCGCGCATATTGCCGGATGTTTGCCTCCACTGCTTCGTCGACCACGTGATAATGGCCGGAGAACAGCGATATCTCGTAATCGGTGTCGACCATAAGAAGGTGCTGAAGGAGCATTTAGGCATTCACGAACAAGCGTTGCTCTGACTGTCGGGCGCTCTGCTGCATTGACTTCATTGCGGGAATGGATGATTTTGGTACGCCATATTATGGTATCCGAAGCCGAGGGTTGGAAAATGAATGACGATGGGCTTAGCACTGCAATTCGCGTGGAACGTCCGGCCAAGACGCTGCGTGAACTTGCGCTCGACAAGGTACGAGAAGCGATCGTCAATGGTTATTTCCGGCCGGGAGATCGGCTGGTGGAGCGCGATCTCTGTGCCCAGCTCGGTGTCAGCCGCACCATCGTTCGCGAGGTTCTGCGCCATCTCGAATCCGAAGGCCTTGTCGCCAATCTCCCGAACAAGGGGCCGATCGTCGCCCAGCTCAATCACGACGAAGCCAAACAGATCTACGAGATCCGCGCAGCACTGGAAGGGATGGCGGCGCGGCTTTGCGCCGAGCAAAACAATCCCGCGATCGCCGATGCCCTGGACAAGTCGCTCGAAGACATAAGGCAGAGCTATCGCGGCAAGGACATGGCCGGCGTGCTTGCTCACACATCCTCTTTCTATCAGACGCTGTTCAGCAGCGTCGACCGCCACGTGGCATGGGGCGTCGTCAATCTACTGACGGTGCGCATCAATCATCTGCGTTCCATGACGATCAAGACCAGGGATCGTGACGTTCAGGGGCCAGCACAGATGGCGCGCATCGTCGATGCTATCCGGCGCGGTGACGGCGAAGGCGCCTATCGGGCGGCGATGGAACATGTCGCAAGCGCCAGTGCCATCGCCCAGGCCGTGCTTTCCGATCGCCAACCGGCCGACTGATCTTCGTGCCACTACCCGTGTTCCGGGAAAAACATCGTCGAGGCTGATGCGAAATGACCAACTCTCTTTCCTTTCTCGGCCTTCCAGATCGTTTGGATGAGGGGCGCATACCGCGCGCGGTCATCTTCGCTGCCGGTCACGGCAGCACCTATGCCGGCAAGGATAGCAGCGGCCATGCGCTGGCGGCCGGCACCATCCGTGCTGCAAGCCAGGCGGACGCGGCGCTGATCGATCACTGGGATTTCGATCTTGGCGGCCCGCTGTTCGATGGCAGACCGCCCAGTTGCATCGATGCGGGCGACATCGAAACCACCATGCATGACAATGCCGGAAACCGAGCCCGGATCGAGGCTAAGACGCGCGAGGTGCTGGCATTGCAGGCCGTGCCGATCCTGCTCGGCGGCGACTGTTCCGTCACCATGCCGTTTATCGCAGGCTTTGCCGATCACGGACCGGTCTGGGTCCTGCAGATCGATGCCCATGTCGACTGGCGCGATGAATTGCATGGCGAGCGTTACGGCTATTCGAGCCCGATGCGGCGGGCAAGCGAAATGCCGCATGTCGCCGGGATGGTGCAAGTTGGCCTTCGCAGTGTCGGAAGTGCCCGGCCCGAAGAGATCGAAGCCGCGCAGCGTTACGGTAGCCGTTTCGTGACCGCCCGCGAGATCCATGCTGAGGGAGTGGCCGCGGCTCTCCGGCATATTCCGGAGGGAGCGCGTGTTGTCGTCACCCTGGATTGTGACAGCATCGATCCCAGCATCATGCCGGGAGTTGCGGCGCGGACACCCGGCGGCCTCATCTATACCGAGGTCATCGACCTGATTGCCGGCCTTGGCAGGCGGGCAAGGATCGCCGGCTTCGATTTGGTGGAGTTTTATCCTCCCGCCGACATCGATGGCCTGTCGGCCGTGACCGCCGCGCGTGTTCTCGTCAACGCGATCGGCGCCATCGTGCGGCAGGTTTGAACCCGATCGGTTTCCCCGAAGCCTGGCTCAAAACGTACCGCACCGTCGGCGGTATTCGACCTCATCAAATTGTCGTTTGGCCGTCGACGCGGATTGACTCATTTTCGCGTTCGAGGTGATGGTAGACCATAATAACTAATACAAAAGCGGACCATGGGTAACTGGTGATGTGTAATGAACAGGCAGCGCCTGCGCAAGCGCTGTTCTGAGTGTCGCCAAGCCATTGTTATATATGATTTAATTTTGAAATCGACACGACTTTCGGGTTCGTTCGTTCAAAGCCGCTTGACAGCAATGTATTATGGCATACCATCATATGTAATTTTAGATGAGAGCGAGCCATGAACCTTCAGATCCGAAAAACCGTCCTGCAGATCGAAACGACGCTTGTTGAAGGGGGCAGGGCGGCGGCCACGCCGTTGAAGCTCTTCTCGGCATGCGCGATCGTCAAAAACCCTTGGGCTGGTCGCGGCTTCGTCGCGGATCTGAAGCCCGAGATTCATGCCGCGGCACCCGTTCTCGGCGAACTGCTCACCACGATGATCATCGATGCGGTCGGATCGGGCGAGGCCGTCGAAGCTTATGGCAAATCCGCCGTCGTCGGTCTCGACGGCGAGATCGAGCATGCATCCGCGCTGATCCACACTCTTCGCTTCGGCAATCATTATCGCCATGCCGTCGGCGCCAAATCCTATCTCGCCTTCTGCAACACGCGCGGACCGGCCAATGCGCCGATCATGATCCCGCTCATGGACAAGAATGATGAAGGTCGCCGCTCGCATTACCTGACAATCCAGACGTCGATACCCGATGCACCGGCCGCCGACGAAATCGTCATTGCGCTTGGTGCCTCGATCGGTGGTCGGCCGCATCATCGCATCGGCGATCGCTATCAGGATCTTAAGGATCTGGGACAGGACGTCTCCAATCCGGCCGGCGTTTAAGAGATCGGGCATCTGGATGCCGGCGATGGAAACGATGGATCAGAACAAGGCCGATCTTCTGAATGTGGGAGGTTTGCCTCGCAAGCACACGGCGCGCGGCACAGCCTATCATGAAGTCGGCAAAGGCGAGCCGCTGGTGCTGATCCATGGTGTCGGCATGCGGCTTGAAGCCTGGACGCCACAGATCGAGGCTTTTTCCAGAAGCCATCGCGTCATCGCCGTCGATATGCCGGGTCATGGGGAAAGCGTTGGTTTGCCTCCGGGCAGCAAGCTGGAAGCCTTTGTCGCCTGGTTCGGCGGCTTTCTCGATGAGATGGCGTTCAGTGAGGTCAATATCGCCGGCCATTCGATGGGCGCGCTCGTTGCCGGAGGGGCGGCCGCAAGCTTCGGAGAGCGGATCAAGAGGGTCGCCTATCTCAATGGCGTCTATCGGCGCGATCCCGAGGCCAAGGCGGCCGTGCTCGCACGCGCAGCCGCGATACCGATTTCAGGTGTCGACAAGGAAGGCCCGCTGCTGCGTTGGTTCGGCGATGATGCTCGAAGTGGAATCGCGCGGGAACTCACGCGGAACTGGTTGAGCCTTGTCGATCCGAAAGCCTATGCCACGGCCTATGCGGCTTTCGCCGGTGGCGATGAGACCTATGCCGATCGCTGGCCGGATGTCGGGGCGCCGGCCTTGTTCCTGACGGGATCCGACGATCCGAACTCGACGCCGCGGATGGCGGAGGAGATGGCCGCGGCGGCACCCAAAGGCTGGGCACGGATCGTCGAAGGGCACCGCCATATGGTGAACCTGACCGCGCCAGATATCGTCAATGAGCTGCTTGCCGAGTGGCTTTCATGCGGGGAGGACGCAAGATGACGGCACAAGATTTCGATCCAAGGGCGCTGCGCGACGCCTTCGGCGCGTTTCCGACGGGCGTGACGGTCGTCACCGCGCGCGATCAGGCTGGTCTGCCGATCGGCTTTACGGCGAATTCCTTCACGTCGGTATCGCTTGAGCCGCCCCTTCTTCTTGTTTGCCTCGCCAAGACCTCGCGTAATTTTGCGGCCATGACGAGCGCGAAGCACTTTGCCATCAATGTGCTCTCGGAGACGCAGAAGGCCGTCTCCAACACCTTTGCCCGACCCGTTGAAAACCGGTTCGCCGCCGTCGAGTGGACTTCCGGGGCGTATGGCTGTCCGATCCTCGCCGATGTCGCCGCCTGGTTCGAATGTGCCATGAGCGAAGTGATCGAAGCAGGCGATCACGTTGTCCTGATGGGACGTATCGTCTCGTTCGACAATAGCGGCCGCAATGGGCTGGGCTATGCCCGTGGCGGCTATTTCACGCCGATCCTGGCGAGCAAGGCGGTCTCCGCTGCGGCGGAGGGCAATATCGAGCTGGGTGCCGTTCTCGAGCGCGACGGTGAGATCCTGCTGCTCGGGGACGATGTTCTGGCTCTTCCGAATTGCGAGGGCAGGGAGGGCAGCCCCGCCGATATTCTCGGTCAGTATTTACAGACGCTGACCGGCCTTACCGTGACCGTTGGCTTTCTCTATTCCGTCTATGAAGGCAGGAGCGATGGCAAGCATCACATCGTCTATCGGGCCTTTGCTTCACAAGGTGAGCCGCGCAAGGGCCGGTTCCTCAAGCCGGATGCGCTCAAGACTGCGCATTTCAAGACCAGCTCCACGGCCGATATCGTCTCCCGATTCGCGCTGGAAAGCCAGATCGGCAATTTCGGGGTCTATTTTGGCGACGAGACCTCCGGCATGGTGCGACCGGTTTCCGGAAAGGCGGTGCGGGCATGAAATTTTCTCTCTTCGTTCACATGGAGCGCCTCGACGCGAGCCAGACGCATAAGAGCCTCTATGAGGAATTCGTCGCGCTCTGCGAGATCGCCGACAAGGGCGGCATGCATGCGATCTGGACGGGCGAGCATCACGGGATGGATTTTACCATCGCGCCGAATCCCTTCGTGACGATCGCCGATCTGGCGCGGCGGACATCGCGGGCAAGGCTCGGCACGGGAACAGTGATCGCGCCCTTCTGGCATCCGATCAAGCTTGCCGGCGAAGCGGCCATGGCCGACATCATCTGCGACGGCAGGCTCGATATCGGCATTGCCCGCGGCGCCTATTCCTTCGAATATGAACGGTTGCTGCCGGGTCTTGATGCCTGGGGTGCGGGTCAGCGTATGCGCGAGCTCATCCCTGCCGTCAAAGGCATCTGGCAGGGGGACTACGCCCATGATGGCGAGTTCTTCAAATTCCCGTCGACCACTTCGGCGCCGAAGCCGCTGCAAGAGCCGAACCCACCGATCTGGGTCGCTGCCCGCGACCCGAATTCACATGAATTTGCCGTCGCCAATGGCTGCAATGTCCAGGTAACGCCGCTTTGGCAGAGCGATGACGAGGTCGAAGCGCTGATGGGTCGCTTCAACGATGCCTGCGCCAAGAACCCTGACATCGAGCGCCCGAAGATCATGCTGTTGCGGCATACCTATGTCGGCTCGTCCGACGACGACATTGCAAGGGCCGCCCATGAGCTCAGCGTCTACTACAATTACTTCTTCGCTTGGTTCAAGCACGAGAAGCCGGTCCATCAGGGCCTGATCGAGCATATTCCCGAAGAGGAGATTCGCGCCAATGCCATGCTGTCGGATGCGGTCATGCGCAGCAACAATGTCGTCGGCGATGCATCGACCGTGATTGCCCGGCTGAAGACCTATCAGGCGATGGGCTACGACGAATATTCCTTCTGGATCGACACCGGCATGTCGTTCGAGCGCAAGAAGGCTTCGCTCGAACGCTTCATCGCCGACGTCATGCCGGCATTTGCGGAGTGAACGCCATGCAGCGCTTCCAATATTATATCGACGGTGAATTTCTGGATGGGGAAGCCCGCTTCCAGAGTATCGATCCCGCGACCGGCGACGTCTGGGCAGATATGCCGGAGGCGCGCGAGGCTGATGTCGACCGCGCCGTCAATGCCGCCGAGAAGGCGCTCTACGATGGTCCCTGGGCGAAGATGACGGCGACGCAGCGCGGCAAGCTCCTCTACAGGCTCGCCGATCTTGTGGCAGCCAATGCGCAGAAACTTGCCGAACTGGAGACGCGCGACACCGGCAAGATCATCCGCGAGACCTCGGCGCAAATCGCTTACGTCGCCGACTATTATCGCTACTATGCCGGCATCGCCGACAAGATCGAGGGCTCGTATCTGCCGATCGACAAGCCGGACATGGATGTCTGGCTGCGCCGCGAGCCGGTCGGCGTCGTTGCCATGGTCGTGCCCTGGAACAGCCAGCTCTTCCTGTCGGCTGTCAAGATCGGCCCGGCGCTCGCCGCCGGCTGCACGATGGTCGTCAAGGCGTCGGAGGATGGCCCTGCGCCCTTGCTGGAATTCGCGCGCCTGGTCCACGAAGCCGGCTTTCCGGCCGGCGTCGTCAACGTCATCACCGGCTTCGGACCTTCCTGCGGTGCGGCACTTGGGCGGCACCCAAAGGTCGCGCATATCGCCTTTACCGGCGGGCCGGAGACCGCGCGCCACGTCATCCGTAACTCGGCCGAAAACCTTGCCTCGACATCGTTGGAGCTCGGGGGAAAGTCGCCCTTCATCGTCTTTGCCGATGCCGATCTCGAAAGTGCTGCCAATGCGCAGGTCGCCGGCATTTTCGCGGCAACCGGTCAAAGCTGCGTTGCCGGCTCTCGGCTGATCGTCGAGGCGAGCGTCAAGGAAGCGTTTCTCTCGATCCTCAAGCGCAAGGCCGAGGCGATCCGCATCGGTTCGCCGCTCGACATGGCAACCGAGATCGGCCCGCTCGCCACCAAGAGGCAGCAGGACCATGTGTCGACCCTCGTCGAGACGTCCCTCCAGAGCGGAGCCCGGCTCGTGACCGGGGGTCAAAAGCCCGATGGCGTCGGCTATTACTTCCCGCCGACGATTCTGGATTGCGATGACGTCAACTCGCCTTCATTGGCCGAGGAATTCTTCGGGCCGGTTCTGTCGGTTGTCTCGTTCAAGACCGAAGTAGACGCGCTGAGGCTTGCAAACGACACTCGCTACGGCCTGGCATCCGGTGTCTTCACCCAGAACCTCACACGTGCCCATCGCCTGATGAAGGGGATCCGCGCCGGCGTCGTCTGGGTCAACACCTATCGCGCGGTATCGCCGATCGCACCCTTCGGCGGCTTCGGCCTTTCCGGCCATGGCAGGGAAGGCGGCCTTGCGGCCGCGCTCGATTACACGCGTACCAAGACCATCTGGCTACGCACGTCTGATGATCCGATCCCTGATCCCTTCGTCATGAGGTAGGCCGATGTTCTACGAGATCCGCACCTACCGGCTGAAGAACGGCACGACCCCGCAATATCTGAAAGTCGTCGAGGAGGAAGGAATTGCCATCCAGAAGGCCCATCTCGGCAATCTCGTCGGCTACTTCTATTCGGAAATCGGCACGATCAACGAGATCGTCCACATCTGGGCCTATGCAAGCCTCGACGATCGCGAAGCGCGGCGCGGGCGGCTGGCGGCAGACCCCGAGTGGCAGGCTTTCCTGCCGAAGATCCGTGACCTGATCGACCAAGCGGAAAACAAGATTATGAAGGCGGCCGGTTTCTCCCCGTTGCGATGAACCGGTGGCGCATAAGGCATGCCTCCAAAAACTGAAAAACAAGGACAAGGGAACATGAAAGCAAGAATTGCACTCGCGGCCTTTGCCGCAATGATAGCAGCATCCATGCCCGCCAAGGCCGAGACAATGGTCTTTACGAGCTGGGGAGGAACGACGCAGGATGCACAGAAGGTCGCCTGGGCCAACCAGTTCACGGCAAAGACCAACATCGGCGTCATGCAGGACGGCCCGACTGATTATGGCAAGCTGAAAGCGATGGTCGAAGCCGGTCAGGTCAGCTGGGACGTCGTCGATGTCGAGGGCGACTATGCCGCACAGGCCGGCAAGGCCGGTCTGCTCGAAAAGCTGGATTTTTCCGTCATCGACAAGTCCAAGCTCGATCCGCGTTTCGTCAGCGACTACTCCGTCGGTAGCTTCTATTATTCCTTTGTCATCGGCTGCAACGCCGATGCGGTCAGCGCCTGCCCGAAGACCTGGGCTGATCTCTTTGACACGAAGAAATTCCCCGGCAAGCGGACCTTCTACAAATGGTCCGCGCCGGGCGTCATCGAAGCGGCGCTCTTGGCCGATGGCGTTCCCGCCGACAAGCTTTATCCGCTCGATCTCGATCGTGCCTTCAAGAAGCTCGATACGATCAAATCCGATATTGTCTGGTGGTCGAGCGGCGCGCAATCGCAGCAGCTGCTGGCGTCGGCCGAAGCGCCTTTCGGCAGTCTCTGGAATGGCCGCATGACCGCGCTTGCCAATAGCGGCGTCAAGACGGAGACCTCCTGGAGCCAGAACATCACGGCAGCGGATTCCCTTGTCATCCCGAAGGGTGCGCCGAATCTCGAAACGGCGATGAAGTTCATCGCGCTCGCGACCTCGGCACAGTCGCAGGCCGATCTGGCGAAGGCCACCGGATATGCGCCGACCAACCTCGGTGCGGCGAAACTCATGGACCCTGAGATAGCCAAGACATTGCCCGACCAGCAGACCGCCAGTCAGGTCAATGCCGACATGAATTACTGGGCCGCGAACCGGGATGCCATCGGCAAGAAGTGGTACGCCTGGCAGGCGCAGTAAGCGGCGGAGATGATCAGACCACCGCGGAAAAATCTCCGCGGTGGGGCAATGCGAGGTCCAGGCCCGCGAGTAGCGATCGCTGCTCATTGGCGCCCATGATGGGAAAGGATTGCCATGTCGACATACATAGACGTTGCGGACGAGGCCGCACCGGCGCGCAAGGCGGCAAGGCCTACCGGATTTGCCCAGGTGGCGCCGGCTCTCGCTTTCGTCGCGATCTTTTTCATCTTTCCGGTCATCGCGCTGCTTTTGCGCAGCGTGATGGAGCCGGCATTCGACTTTGGCAATTACGCGGAATTGCTGGGCTCCGAGACCTATCTGAAGATCTTCGGAAATACATTCATCGTGTCGGGTGTCGTGACCGTCTTGTCGCTGCTGATCGGTTTTCCTGTCGCATGGACGCTGGCGATCATGCCGTCCCGCTGGTCTTCCGTCGTCTTTGCGATCCTGCTGCTGTCGATGTGGACCAACCTGCTAGCGCGAACGTATGCCTGGATGGTGCTTTTGCAGCGCACGGGATTGATCAACAAGATGCTCGTCGGCATGGGCCTGATCGACAAGCCGCTTGCCCTCGTCAACAACCTGACCGGTGTGACGATCGGCATGACCTATATTATGCTGCCCTTCATCATCCTGCCGCTCCACGGCGTCATCAAGAAGATCGATCCGGCCGTGCTGCAGGCGGCAGCACTCTGTGGCGCCAGCCGTCTGCAGTGCCTCACTCGCATTCTGATACCGCTTGCCGCTCCCGGCATGATGGCGGGGGCCTTGATGGTGTTCGTCATGTCGCTCGGCTACTACGTCACGCCGTCGCTGCTTGGGGGCACCGCAAACATGATGCTCGCCGAACTCATCGCCCAGTTCGTGCAATCACTCGTCAATTGGGGCATGGGCGGCGCGGCGGCCTTCGTCCTGCTCGTCGTCACTTTGACGCTTTATGCCGTCCAGCTGCGGCTCTTCGGCGTTCAGAGCACGGGAGGACGCTGAGATGCTGCTGAATTTCGATCGTCTCGGCTGGTGGAAATATGTGCTGCTTGCCATCACCGTCCTGACCGCGGCCTTTCTTCTTCTGCCGATCCTGTTCATTGCAGCCTTGTCGTTCGGTTCATCGCAATGGCTGATCTTTCCGCCGCCGGGCTGGACCTGGCGCTGGTACGCAGAACTGCTTTCCGATCCGCAATGGCTGGCTTCCGCCTGGACGAGCTTCAAGATCGCTGCGATCGTCACCGTGCTTTCGGTGCTGCTCGGTCTTGTGACCTCCTTCGGCCTGGTGCGCGGGAAGTTCATGTTTCGCGATGCGCTGAAGGCTCTCTTCCTGACGCCGATGATCCTTCCCGTCGTCGTTTTCGCCGTCGCTCTCTACGCCTTCTTCCTGCGAATTGGGCTGGGCGGCACCTTGGTCGGCTTCGTGTTGTCCCATCTTGTTCTGGCGCTCCCCTTTTCCATCTTGTCGATCGCTGGCGCGCTCGAAGGCTTTGACAAGTCGATCGAGGATGCCGCCGTGCTTTGCGGCGCGTCTCCGTTCGAGGCGAAGATCAGGGTCACGCTACCCGCCATCAGCCATGGATTGTTCTCGGCTGCTGTCTTCTCGTTCCTCACGTCCTGGGATGAGGTGGTCGTGGCGATCTTCATGGCAAGCCCGACGCTGCAGACGCTGCCCGTCAAAG
Source organism: Rhizobium aureum (assembly GCF_030182495.1). Taxonomy (NCBI): domain Bacteria; kingdom Pseudomonadati; phylum Pseudomonadota; class Alphaproteobacteria; order Hyphomicrobiales; family Rhizobiaceae; genus Rhizobium; species Rhizobium aureum. Next base: position 17,979 of record NZ_JAQJCI010000031.1, read on the forward strand.
TCTGGGCTACACTCCGGCAGGACCTGACGCCAGTGGTTGCTGCCGCCTCCACTCTTCTCATCCTATTGACGGTCATGTTGATGACGCTGGCCGCGACCGTGCGCAAGGTTCTAAAAAAATGAGCGAATCCTTCCTGAAGATCAAAGGCATCCGCAAGGAATATGGTCCCGTCGTCGCAGTCCACGACGTCAATCTCGAGGTCAAGCGCGGCGAGTTCCTGACCTTTCTCGGCCCCTCCGGCTCGGGCAAGAGCACGACGCTTTATATCCTCGCCGGTTTCGAGAGCCCAACCGAGGGCGATATCTTGCTGAACGGCGAGACACTGCTGTCGACGCCATCGCACAAGCGCAATATCGGCATGGTATTCCAGCGCTATACGCTATTTCCGCATTTGACTGTCGGAGAGAATATCGCCTTTCCGTTGAAGGTGCGCCGCAAATCCAAAGCAGAGGTCGACAGCCGGGTCAGGGAAATGCTCCGCCTTGTCCGGCTCGAAGGCTTCGAGGATCGGAAGCCGGCGCAGATGTCGGGCGGTCAGCAGCAGCGTGTCGCCCTGGCGAGGGCGCTCGCCTACGATCCGCCGGTGCTTCTGATGGACGAGCCGCTCTCGGCGCTCGATAAGAAATTGCGTGAGGAAATCCAGCACGAGATCAGGCGCATCCATCAGCAGACGGAGGTGACGGTCCTCTATGTAACCCACGATCAGGAGGAGGCGCTGCGCCTGTCCGATCGCATCGCCGTCTTCTCCAAGGGCGTCATCGATCAGATCGGCACCGGCCCGGAACTTTACGCCAATCCGCGCACGCGTTTTGTCGCTGAATTCATCGGCGATAGCGATTTCATCTCCTGCGTCCTGTTGTCGTCGGGCAATGGTCAGGCGACGATCTCGCTCGGTGGCCAAGCCGTGTTCGAGCAAATTCCCGTGCATGGCCGCGCGGCTTCCGGCAGCAAGGCGGCGCTGATGCTGCGGCCTGAGCGCATTCGGCTGGGACGCGGCAATAGTGAGGGCAAAGGCCTTAGCGCCACCGTCAGTGACATCACCTTCCTCGGCAACAACGTGCATGTGGCAACGCAGATGGCGACCGGCGAAGCCCTGTCGGTGCGCCTGCCGTTTGGGCATGAGGCGATTTCGCAGTTGAGCCGCGGCGACAGCGTTCATCTCGAATTCGATCCCGGTGCTGCTCACGTGTTCTGCTGAAAAGTCGTTATATGAAGCTCGCTGATCCCTCGCTTTTCCGTCAGTCATGCCCGGTCCCCGATCTCGGCGCCGCGGAGACGGAGGAGGCGATCAGATCGGCCGACATTGCGAAGAAGCTTCAGGCGAGCAAGACGGCCGGGGAACGGGCGCCCATTCTCAAGGCATCGCACTGCCTGATGATCGAAAATCGCGACGATCTGGCGACGACCCCGACGCTGGAGCAGGGAAACCCTTGGCCTCGGCCAAAGTGGGATCGAAGAGACTGGCCTCAGGAAGCCTTAGCTGCCCTAAATCGGCTGAAGGAAATCGAACCTAACGGTGACATACGAAATCGGATCGAAGACTTATTAGTGAAAAAAGAGTTTCAATAAACTGCAGAAAATTTCAGCTAGATCAAGCCTTTGGCTTGCTGACGAAGCTCGCATAGAGGGAGTTTTTTTGATACCAAGGTCGCGGGTCCTGATCCCCTCACATCAACAGATCTCATTTTATCGACTCTAGCTCGTGATTTTTAAAAGTGGCGTTACCGCCAAGCGTGGGTCGACGTTTTGCGCCCTCATGTCAGCTGTTCAGATATTATGGTCTGTATCCAATGTAGCTGAGCGCCATAAAGCTCGAGGATGACGGCGTGTCACGTAATCTGAATAACGCGCAAATTGGATCGTTCCAGATGTCGAAAATGCATGCCGTTTTCATACTTAAATTATTTTTATGAGAATGCACGTTAAAAATCATATAGATAAATGTTCATCACCGCGCTGGGTGTGGAATTCGTAATAAATCGCGCTTGCAGAATTGGAACGTTCCAATTAAAAGCCTGAATATAGTCGCGCCATGGGAGGGGCTCATGACAAAGGGGCGGGTCACCGTCATTGATATTGCGAAGGCGGCGGGCGTGTCGAAGTCGACCGTCTCGCTGGTCCTGCAAGGCTCTCCGCAGGTCAGCGACGGCACGAGAGCAAAGGTCAACGCAGTGATGCGCGAGCTCGGTTACGTCTATAATCGCGGTGCCGCTAATCTCAGGCAGTCCGGGTCGAAGTCGAAGATCATCGGCGTCGTCGTCAACGACCTGACAAACGGCTTCTTTGCCGAGTTAGCGGTGGGCGTAGATATGGTCGTGCAGTCCGCCGGGTTCGTACAGTTCCTGTCAAACACAAGCGAGAATCTCGACCGTCAGCGGGAGGTCATTGCGTCGATGCGCGAGCATGGCATCTCTGGGCTCATCCTTTCACCAGCGCGCGCGACGGAGGCTGCCGACCTAAAGCCGCTTGTAGCTGCCGGCATTCCGGTTGTGGTCGCCGTTAGAAATGTGCCGGGAGCAAAGGCTTCGTCAGTTGTTTCAGACAATCGCGAGGGCATCTTCGTAGCCGTGCAGCACCTAGTGTCCCTTGGTCATCGCCGCATCGCATTTCTCGGCGGTTTCCGTGACACCGCGGTATTCGGGGAGCGTCTGGCCGGCTATCGGGCCGCTGCTGCTGCCTGTGGACTGGATTGCGGCGAGGATCTTATCGTCGATTCCCCGCCGTCGCGTGCGGGTGGAGCAGAAGCGATCGAGCGCGCGCTGTCGATCGGAGATAAGCCCACGGCCGCCGTATGCTTCAACGACGCAGTCGCATTTGGGGTTTGCGACGGCCTTCGCGCGAGAGCGCTGGAGCCTGGCAGGGACTTCGCAGTCATCGGCTTCGACGACGTGATCGAGGCAAAAACCGCCGTTCCCGCTTTGACAACCATCTCGGTCGATCCTCAAGGAATAGGCCGTCGTGCCGCGCAGCTTCTCCTGAAACAGATCAGTGCCGGAAAGGCGGAAGCCGAAGCCATTGTCTCCTCGGTCCGGCTGGTGGTCCGTGAAACTTGCGGCGCTGCGAACGGAGTCTCACGAGCGAGGGAACAGGCATGACTCCTGGCTGGCGACTTATAAGCGCAAGCACGATTGTGCGCGAGTGGATATTCGGTGCGAATCGCGAAACTGGGGGAAGCCGTGTCGGTTATGAGGTCGAGCGCCGAACGGGTTCGCAGCCATGCTGCCGAAAACCGTATCGTGGACGCACCTCCGAGTTCGCGGGGCTCGTCTCCGATCCTCAGAACGGTGCCGTCTACATTTCCACGACTAACGAACTTCATCGTAACCAGGCAATCGCTGCGGCGGTCGCAAGGGTCGGCGTTATCTTTGCGACGAACCTCAAAGCGTTCCTGTCCGCAATGAAGGAGGGATCGCCATCGGTCACGGCCGAGGCCGGGCTCTGGTCGCCTGCCATCGCGCTCGCCTTCAATAAGGCGGTGGCGACAGGTCCATCCGTCAAAGTTGAAATAGGAATCTAAACGGAAATGACCAAGCATATCACACCAGCCGAAGCCGCTGCCCTCATCCCCGACGGCGCGATTGTCTCAGTTTCGTCGTCGAGCGGCCTCGGCTGCCCCGACTTGGTGCTGAAGGCCATCGGGGAGCGGTTCGACGCAACCGGGCATCCGCGCGATCTCACGACGCTTCATCCGATCGCCGCCGGCGACATGAGCGGTATCAAGGGCGTCGACTACATCGCGAAGAAGGGCCTGATGAAAAAGATCATCGGTGGATCCTATCCCTCCGGCCCGTCGAGCGCGGAACCGCCGCTCATCTGGCAGATGATCACCAACAACGAAATCCCGGCCTACAACATTCCATCGGGCATCATGTTCGATATCCATCGCGAAGCCGCGGCGAAGCGCCCGGGCGTCCTCACGAAGGTTGGCCTCGAGACCTTTGTCGACCCGAACCGTCAGGGTTGCGCGATGAACGACCTCGGCACAATGGAAGCCGTGGTCAAGCGTGTGTCTTTCGAGGGCGAAGAATACCTCTATTTCCCGGCGATCGTGCCTCAAGTTGCGATCATTCGCGCAACGACCGCCGATGAGCGCGGCAACCTGACCTATGAACATGAGGGCGCATACCTGGGTGGTCTCGACCAGGCACTTGCCGCTCGCAACAATGGCGGCCTCATCATCGCGCAGGTCAAGCGCATCACAAAGGAAGGCTCGCTGAGGCCCCACGACGTGCGCGTGCCCGGCATGCTCGTCGACTACCTCGTCGTCGATCCGGAGCAGAAGCAGACGACGCAGACGCTCTACGATCCCGCGATATCCGGCGAAATTTTCAGACCGCTGGACTCGTTCCGGGTGCCGGAGTTCAATATCCAGAAGGTCATCGCCCGTCGTGTCGCGCAGGAGCTGCAGGTCGGAAGTTGTGTGAACCTCGGTTTCGGTATCTCAGCAAACGTTCCGCGCATCCTTATGGAAGAAGGTCTGCATGGCGCCGTGACCTGGGTGATCGAGCAGGGAGCGGTTGGCGGTGTGCCGCTTCTCGACTTCGCTTTCGGCTGCGCGTCGAATGCTGACGCCTACATGCCGTCGCCCTATCAGTTCACCTACTTCCAGGGTGCTGGCTTTGATGCTTCGCTCCTCTCGTTTCTTGAGATCGGTAAGGATGGCTCTGTCAACGTTTCGAAGCTGTCGTTCCGTCCCCATGTCACTGCTGGCGCGGGTGGCTTCGTCGACATCACGGCCCGCGCGAGGAAGATCGTCTTCTCCGGCATGTTCAACGCAGGCGCCAAGCTTGACATTGTAGACGGCAAGCTCGTTGTCGAGAAGGAAGGCAAACTCAAGAAACTGGTCAGCGAGGTCGAGCACGTCACCTTTTCGGGTAAGCGCGCCGTCGAGCAAGGGCAGGACATCACCTACGTCACCGAGCGGTGCGTCATGAAGCTAACGCCTGCCGGTATCGTCCTGACCGAGATCGCACCCGGTGTCGACCTCCGGCAGCACATTCTCGATCAGTCGGAATTCCCGCTGATCGTGTCCGAAAATCTCAAGACGATGGAGGCAAGCCTTTTCGTGGAAGCGAACATCGGTCTTTCGCTTCCCAAGAAATCGGCCCGCGTTCTGGAGGGCGTCTTCAATGGCTAGCGGTGCCGTGAAGATTGATGTGCAGGGCCACATCGCGATCATGACGGTCTCCCGGCCGGAGAAGCTCAATGCTCTCGACCTGGACATGCTGATGGCGCTCGCCGCCGCCGCGGACGACGTCGAAGCCAATTCCCACGTCCGGGTGGCCATCCTGACGGGCGAGGGGAAGGGCTTCTCGTCGGGCGGCGACATCAGGGCCTGGGGCGGGATGCGTCCAGAGGAATTCGGTCACGCATGGGTCCGTCATGGCCATCGCATCTTCGAGCGCCTCGCCACGCTTCGCGTCCCACTCATTGCGGCTCTCAATGGACACGCGCTTGGCGGCGGCCTCGAACTTGCCGGCGTTGCCGACATCCGCATTGCGGAAAAGCACATCAAGATCGGGCTTCCCGAAACGGGACTTGGTATGGTGCCGGGCTGGTCGGGTACCCAGCGTCTGGTGAAACGCTTCGGCGCCCAGGTCGTTCGCCGTATGGCGCTCGGTGGAGAAATCTTCACCGCACACCAAGCGGAAGCACTGGGGCTTGTCGACGCCGTGACATCCCCAGGCAATGGCGTGGCTGCAGCAACGGAATACGCGGAGCGTATCGCGGCGCGCGGTCCGGCGGCCCTGGAGGTCGTAAAGCTCATGATCGCCTGCGCCAATGGCGAGGACAATGGGGCCGCCGTCGAGGCCTTGGGCTCGATCCTCGTCGCAAAGACCGGAGACCTCAAGGAAGGGATTGCATCCTTCACTGAAAAGCGCCCGGCACAGTTCAAAGGAGAATGGTAATGACGGTTCTGGTTACACCGAAGGCACTTGCCGACCACAAGGCGCGCGACTTTAGGATGCTGATCGACGGCAAGTGGGAAGCTGGTTCTTCACACCCGCTCGAACGCATTGCACCGAGCCACGGCGTCGTCGTCAGCCGCTATCCGAAGGGCACGAAGGCGGATGCCGAGCGCGCGATTGCCGCTGCGCGCAAAGCCTTTGATCATGGACCCTGGCCTCGGATGACGGCGTCCCAACGGTCCGCCGTTCTTCTGAAAGCCGCCGATCTGATCGCTGCGCGCTCCGAGGAACTCGCCTATCTCGACGCCATCGAAGCCGGAAAGCCGATCTCCCAGGTTCGCGGAGAGATTGCCGGTTCTATTGACATATGGCGCTATGCGGCCGCGCTCGCCCGCGACCTGCATGGCGAGAGCTATAACACCCTGGGCGACGGCACGCTGGGCGTCGTCCTTCGTGAAGCGATCGGTGTGGTGTCGATCATCACACCGTGGAATTTCCCGTTCCTGATCGTCGGCCAGAAGCTGCCCTTCGCCCTTGCTGCCGGCTGCACGACGGTCGTCAAACCTTCCGAACTCACCTCCGGATCTACGCTTCTACTGGGTGAGATCCTGCAAGAGGCCGGCCTTCCGAACGGTGCGGTCAACATTATCACGGGCACTGGAGCGGACGTAGGGGCGATCATGACAACGCATCCGCACGTGGACATGGTGTCCTTCACGGGATCGACGGGAGTGGGCAAGCTGACGATGACGAACGCTGCCCAGACGTTGAAGAAGGTCTCGCTCGAGCTCGGCGGCAAGAACCCGCAGATCGTTTTCCCGGATGCGGATCTCGATGCCTTCATCGATGCTGCCGTATTCGGCGCTTACTTCAACGCCGGCGAATGCTGCAACGCCGGCTCGCGACTAATCCTGCACAACGCGATTGCATCAGACATCGTCAAGCGCGTCGCCGAGCTGACGAAGGACGTCAAGGTCGGTGATCCGCTCGATCCAAGCACCCAGGTCGGTGCCATCATCACGCCCCAGCACCTCGAAAAGATCAATACCTATGTGGCTGGCGCGAGAAGCGACGGCGCGCGGATCGCTCATGGCGGCGAAGCGCTTGACTTCGGCATCGGCCAGTTCATGGCTCCGACCATTCTCGAAGCTGTCACGCCGGATATGGCGGTTGCACGCGACGAAGTGTTCGGGCCAGTTCTTTCTGTTCTGACATTTGAGACAAGCGCGGAAGCGATCGAAATCGCGAATTCCATCGACTACGGCCTTTCGGCCGCCGTCTGGAGCCGCGATTTTGACACGTGCCTAACGATCGGCAGAAAGGTCCGTGCCGGGACGGTCTGGATGAATACCTTCATGGACGGTGCTTCGGAGCTTCCTTTCGGTGGCTACAAGCAATCCGGCCTCGGCCGCGAGCTGGGCCGCCATGCCGTCGAGGATTACACCGAAACTAAGACGCTCAATATGCATATCGGCACCCGGACGAACTGGTGGATGCCGAAAAAGGGAACGCTGGCCTAGGCCGGCAACAGTACTACGCCCGAGGAGGGCGGGTGATCGGTGCGGGAATGGGTCCCGTACCTCGAACTTGCACTGGGAGGATTGAATGCGCAAGTTTCTGACATCTACTGCTGTGATTGCACTTGCATTTGCTGGTGCCACTGCTGTGGTACACGCCGCCGACGTGAAAGAAGTGCAGATGCTGCATTGGTGGACATCCGGCGGCGAGGCTGCGGCACTCAATGTTCTGAAGCAGGATCTCGCCAAGGAAGGCTACGCGTGGAAGGACGTTCCCGTTGCAGGTGGTGGCGGTGACGCGGCAATGACCGCGCTGAAAGCGATGGTTGCTGCGGGCAATTATCCGACCGCCTCGCAGATGCTCGGTTACACCGTTCTCGACTACGCCCAGGCCGGCGTCATGGGTGATCTGACTGAAACCGCCAAGAAGGAAGGCTGGGACAAGTCCGTTCCGGCGGCGCTGCAGAAGTTTTCCGTATACGACGGCAAATGGGTAGCAGCCCCGGTCAATGTTCACTCGGTGAACTGGTTGTGGATCAACAAGGCCGTCATGGACAAGATCGGTGGCACGGAACCGAAGACGTTCGACGACCTGATCGCGCTTCTCGAAAAGGCAAAGGCCGCGGGCGTCGTTCCGCTCGCTTTGGGCGGCCAGAATTGGCAGGAAGCGACGATGTTCGACTCGATCGTGGAGTCGACCGGCGGTCCAGAATTTTACAAGAAGGCGATGAACGACCTCGACGAGGAGACGCTGAAGTCGGACACGATGAAGAAATCGTTCGACAATCTCGCCAAGATCATCAAGTACGTCGATCCGAACTTCTCCGGTCGTGACTGGAATCTCGCGACCGCGATGGTCATCAAGGGCGATGCGCTCGTGCAGGTCATGGGCGACTGGGCCAAGGGCGAATTCGTTGCCGCCAAGAAGACGCCGAACAAGGACTTCCTCTGCTATCGCTTCCCCGGCACCGAAGGTAGCGTGATCTACAATTCCGATATGTTCGGCATGTTCAAGGTGCCGGAGGATCGTAAGGCGGCGCAGGTTGCGCTCGCGACGGCAACGCTGTCAAAGAGCTTCCAGTCGGCCTTCAATGTCGTCAAGGGGTCGGTTCCGGCCCGGACTGATGTTCCCGATACCGACTTCGATGCGTGCGGCAAGAAGGGTATAGCCGACCTGAAGGCCGCCAACGAGAAGGGCACGCTGTTCGGTTCGCTGGCGCAGGGTTATGGCGCGCCTCCGGCAATCGCAAATGCCTACAAGGACGTCGTGTCTAAATTCGTCCATGGCCAGATCAAGACCTCCGACGAAGCTGTCAAGCAACTCGTCCAGGCAATCGACGACGCACGCTAAGTGCGGCTGCAAGCTTCCCCGCGGAAATCGCGGGGAAGATGCCCGCTCGAGACCGCCCGAAGGGATGCTTATCATGAGCACTGTCGCCACCACCGAACCGATTCTTGTACGCGGGAAGCGCACATCCATGCGCATGCGGATCCAAAACGCGCTGCCACAGATCGTGCTTGCTCCAAGCTTCGCGATTACCATTGTCTTCGTGTATGGCTTTATCGCATGGACGGCCTATCTGTCCTTCACCAATTCGAAGACCTTTCCATCCTACGCCCTGACCGGCGCGCGTGCCTACCAGCGCCTGTGGCGCTGGACTTTCGAAAGCGATCCGCCCTCCAGTTGGTACACATCCATCACCAACATGGGCATCTTTGGCGTGCTTTATGTCGGCATCTGCCTGGCGCTGGGCCTGTTTCTGGCGATCTTACTGGATCAGAAGATTCGTGGCGAGGGAATGCTGCGACCGATCTTCCTGTATCCGATGGCGCTGTCGTTTATCGTCACCGGCGTTGCCTGGAAATGGTTCCTCGATCCGGGCCTCGGCCTTGAGCAGACGCTGCATCACTTCGGTTGGACGAGCTTCCATTTCGACTGGATCAAGAACAAGGACTTCGTCATCTATACCGTCGTCATCGCCGGCGTATGGCAGGCCTCCGGCTTCGTCATGGCAGTGTTCCTCGCCGGCCTGCGCGGCATCGACAGCGAGATCATGAAGGCCGCCCAGATTGATGGCGCGACGACTGGTCAACTCTATCGCCGCATCATCATTCCGTTGCTGCGCCCTGTCTTTCTGTCGGCCTTCATCGTGCTTGCTCACATGGCGATCAAGTCCTACGACCTTGTCGTGGCTCTGACTTCCGGCGGGCCTGGCGGCTCGGCGTGGCTGCCATCCAACTTCATGTATGAATACACCTTTAAGCGCAACGAGATGGCCGTAGGCTCGGCGAGCGCGATCATCATGCTGATGACGATCTCCGCGATCATCGTTCCCTACCTCTATTCCGAATTGAAGGAGAAGGCGCGATGACCTCCATTTCCATCCTGTCTTCACCATCGGAAAGTATCGCCAGTAGGAGGTGGATCAACCGCACGATCATCTACGGCCTGCTGGTCATATTTGCGATCATTTATCTGATGCCACTATTCGTCATGCTGGTTACTTCGTTCAAGACCATGGACGAGATCCAGAACGGCAACATGCTGGCCTTGCCTCAGTCTCCGACCATCGATCCTTGGTTCAAGGCCTGGGGCGAGGCATGTGTCGGTCTGACGTGCGCCGGCATCAAAGGCTACTTCTGGAATTCGATCAAGATGGTCGTACCCGCCGTAGCGATCTCCACCATCCTCGGCGCGTTGAACGGCTACATTCTGACGAAATGGCGTTTTCCAGGACACACGCTGGTCTTCGGTCTTATGCTATTTGCCTGCTTCATTCCGTTCCAGGCGGTGCTGCTTCCCATGGCAAGCATTCTTGGCGAGCTCGGCCGGTTCGGAGCGACGTTGAGTGACGAGATCGGTACATCGTTGGGCTTCGGCAACTCGACGGTTAATCTCGTCATTGTCCATGTCATCTATGGTCTCGGCTTCACTACGCTGTTCTTCCGCAACTACTATGAGGCTTTTCCAAACGAGCTCGTGCGCGCAGCCCAGGTCGACGGAGCAAGCTTCTTCCAGATCTTCCGCCGCATCATGATGCCGAACTCGCTGCCGATCATCGTCGTCACGGTCATCTACCAGTTCACTAATATCTGGAACGACTTCCTGTTTGCGTCGGCTTACGCAGGCTCAGGTGACTCGATGCCAATGACCGTTGCTTTGAACAATGTCGTCAACACCTCGACTGGCGTGGTTGAATACAACGTCAACATGGCCGCCGCGATGATCGCCGCCATGCCCACCCTCATCGTCTATATCGTCGCCGGCCGCTATTTCGTTCGCGGACTGATGGCGGGCGCTGTCAAAGGATAATCACAATGGCCTTCCTCAACATCTCCGGCCTCAAAAAGCGCTACGGCGCCCTTGAAATACTCAAGGGCATCGACCTTGAACTGGAAAAGGGCGGCTTCCTCGTGCTCGTCGGTCCGTCCGGTTGCGGCAAGTCAACGCTGCTCAACACGATCGCCGGTCTCGAGACCATCACTGAAGGCGATATTCGCGTGGAAGACCGCAGCATCGCCGACCTGCATCCGTCCAAGCGTGACATCGCAATGGTGTTCCAGAGCTATGCGCTCTATCCGAACATGACGGTGGCAGGAAACATTGCCTTCGGGATGGAAATGCGCGGCGTACCCGCCGAAGAACGCAAGCAGGCGATCGACAAGGTCGCAAAGGTGCTGCAGATCGGCCATTTGCTCGATCGCAAGCCGAGCCAGCTCTCGGGGGGGCAAAGGCAGCGCGTGGCAATGGGCCGTGCCCTGGTCCGCGACCCGAAGCTGTTTCTCTTCGACGAACCGCTCTCCAATCTCGACGCCAAGCTTCGTGTCGATATGCGTACGGAAATCAAGCGCCTTCACCAGACGACCGGCAAGACGATCGTCTACGTCACGCATGATCAGATTGAGGCTATGACGCTTGCGACGAAGATCGCCGTCATGAGAGACGGTGTTGTTCAACAGTTTGGCACGCCCGCGGAAATCTACAACAATCCGGCGAATATGTTTGTCGCGGACTTCATGGGATCGCCGGCCATGAACCTCCTCTCGGGCAAGATCCTGAAGGATTCAAACGGCCTTGCAGTATCGCTCGAGCGAGCTGCCGGAGAAGCTATGAAGCTCCCGATCGCCCCCAGCCTGACGTCGTTGGCGGCCTATGAGGACCGCAATGTTGTCTTCGGCATTCGTCCCGAAGCTCTGACCGATCCGGAAGGTGCGGACAGAAATGCCCGGAGCTTGGCGGAAAACGATTGCCTTATCGAGGTCGTCGAGCCGGCTGGATCGGACACTTTCGCGGTCACCAAGCTTGGCGGCAAGGAAGTCGTCGCGCGACTGCGGGCCGATGCCCGGATCAACGCGGGCGAGACGGCACGCCTGGCGTTCAACCTCGACAAGGTCGTCTTCTTCGATCCGCAGACCCAGGTCCGGATCGCGTAGGACAGGAATTGAAATGAACGTCACCCCCGATATCGTTATCATTGGCTCAGGCATGGGCGGATCGACCGTGGCGGCCGGCCTGGCCGCGAGCGGCGCCCAGATCCTCATCCTCGAAGCGGGTGATCACATAGCCGACCTGCCGGTCAATCGCGACCAGCGAGCCATCTTCCAACGCGGACACTTCCGACCGAAGGAGACATGGTACGAAGCCGATGGAAAGGGTTTCAATCCCGGCAACTACTACAACGTGGGCGGCAACTCGAAATTCTACGGCGCGGTATTGTCCCGCTATCGCAAGGAGGACTTCGGGGTTGTCAAGCATCGGGAAGGCGTTTCCCCGGCATGGCCGTTTCCATACGAGGTTTTAGAGCCCTGGTATAGCCGTGCGGAGCGCATGTACAACGTACGCGGCACTCTCGGCGAAGACCCGACCGAGCCGCACCATTCGCTCGGATATGAATACCCGCCAGTTCCCGATGAAGCTCCCATTGCCGACGTAAGAGCGCGTCTCAAGAGCAAGGGGCTGCACCCGTCTTCTTTGCCGCTTGGCATCGATATCGACAGCTGGCTGGCCAAGGCGAAGACACCGTGGGACGCTCATCCGAATTCGAAGGACGGCAAGATGGATGCCGAAACGGCGGCGCTCTCCATCGCAATGAAGCATCCGAGTGTCGTCCTCCAAACGAACTCGCGCGTGGTCCGACTGGAGACCGGTGAAGGCGGCAAGATTGAGAAGGTCGTCTACGTCAGAAACGGACAGACGCTGTCCGTCACCCCGAAAATTGTCGTCCTGTCTGCGGGTGCCGTTCAGTCGTCGGTTCTGCTGCTGCGCTCGGCGAACGACCGCTACAGGAATGGTCTTGCCAATTCTTCCGATCAGATCGGGCGCAATTTCATGAATCACAACGCTTCGGCCGTGATTGGCGTTTCGCCGACATTCCGCAACACGTCCGTCTATCAGAAGACGTTCGCATTCAACGACTTCTATCTTTCAGACGGAGAGGGCGGGTTTCCCCTCGGCAATGTGCAGCTTCTCGGACGCGTGTCAGCCAAAATCCTCAAGGGGTCTCTCCCAAGCGTGCCGGAATGGCTTCTCAATCTCGTTACGGGACATGCAATCGACTTCTATGCGATGAGCGAGGACATACCCAATCCGGACAGTCGAGTTATGGTCGATGGCGATCGCGTCATCCTGCACTGGCAGCGGACGAACTGGGACGCACACCTCGCACTCGTCGCGAAGCTGAAGCAGATCCTGAAGTCGATCGGGTTCCCGATCGTGCTGGCCAGAGCGTTCGACAAGCGCACCCCGTCGCACCAATGCGGAACCATCAGGATCGGAAATGATCCCGCCGCCGCGCCTCTGGACCCATACTGTCGCTCTTACGACCATGAGAATCTCTTCGTCGTGGACGCCAGTTTCCTGCCGACATCGGCAGCGGTCAATCCCGCTCTGACGGTGGCGAGCCAGGCGCTTCGCGTGGCGGACCACATAGCATCGAAGGATCTCGGGTCATGATCAATGCCGACATGGAGCCATCGTTGCCTAGCATCCAACAGGATTAGCAAAATGCGTTTCGACTACATTATCACGGGAGCGGGTCCGGCCGGATGCGTGCTTGCAAACCGGCTTAGCGAAGACCCAAACGTCAACGTTCTCCTCCTGGAAGCGGGCGGAGGCGATTGGAATCCATTGTTTCATATGCCGGCCGGCTTCGCAAAGATGACGAAGGGCGTCGCGAGCTGGGGCTGGCATACAGTGCCTCAGAAGCACATGAACGGCAGGGTTCTGCGGTATACGCAGGCCAAGGTCATCGGCGGCGGCTCGTCGATCAACGCCCAGCTCTACACCCGCGGGAATTCCGCCGACTACGACCTCTGGGCGAGCGAAGACGGTTGCGAAGGCTGGGACTATCGCTCGATCCTTCCCTACTTCAAACGTGCCGAGGACAATCAGCGCTTCGCTGACGACTATCATTCCTATGGCGGTCCGCTCGGCGTATCCATGCCGGCCGCGCCGCTGCCCATTTGCGATGCCTATATTCGCGCGGGGCAGGAACTAGGTATTCCCTACAACCCCGACTTCAACGGCCGGCAGCAGGCGGGCGTTGGCTTCTACCAAGTCACCCAGCGCGACCATCGCCGTTCCTCGGCTTCGATGGCGTATATTTCGCCGATCAAGAGCCGCAAGAACCTGAAGGTCCGCACCGGAGCGCGCGTCACGCGCATCGTGCTGGAAGGCACGCGGGCCGTGGGCGTCGAGATTGCGGCCGGACGGGGCCTGGAGATCATTCGTGCCGATCGGGAAGTTCTGGTTTCCTCAGGAGCGATCGGCTCGCCGAAGCTTCTTCTTCAATCTGGCATCGGACCCGGCGAACACCTGCGTTCAGTCGGCTTGAAGGTCCTTCACGATCTTCCGGGCGTCGGTGGCAACCTGCAGGACCATCTCGATCTATTCGTCATTGCCGAATGCACTGGCGACCACACTTATGATGGTGTCGCGAAGCTGCATCGCACCCTGTGGGCGGGCATGGAATACATGCTCTTCCGCACCGGTCCTGTCGCATCGTCGCTCTTCGAGACAGGCGGCTTCTGGTATGCCGACCCTGATGCCCGTTCGCCGGATATCCAGTTTCATCTCGGCCTCGGATCCGGCATCGAGGCTGGCGTCGAGCGTCTGAAGAATGCAGGTGTCACATTGAACTCCGCGTACCTTCATCCGAGATCGCGCGGGATGGTCCGTCTGTCTTCGTCCGATCCAACGGCCGCACCCCTTATCGATCCGAACTATTGGTCGGACCCGCACGACAGGAAAATGTCCGTCGAAGGCCTGAAGATCGCACGCGAAATCATGCAGCAGGACGCCCTCAAGCCGTTCGTGCTGGCCGAACGTCTTCCCGGCCCCAAGGTCATGACCGACGAGCAGCTTTTCGAATACGGCTGCGCGAACGCCAAGACGGACCACCATCCCGTCGGGACATGCAAGATGGGCACGGGGCACGACGCCGTCGTCGACCTCGATCTCAAGGTCCATGGGCTTGAAGGGCTGCGTGTCTGCGATTCCTCGGTCATGCCCAGGGTGCCCTCCTGCAATACGAACGCACCGACGATCATGGTTGGCGAAAAGGGCTCGGACATCATCCGCGGCCTGCCGCCACTTCCGTCGGCAATCTTTACCCACGAGCGCAATGACTCCCGCCCGAGGGCGCGAGCCGCTGTCCGGTAGAGACCTGCAAGCAGAAAACGCCATCGCCATCGTGCGGTGCAAGCGAAAACCAGCTTCCGGTGAGTGGAACCGGATTTGAGAGGAGTTTCTCGTGATGACCGAAGTTAAGGTAGCGGTTCTCGGCGGTTCGGGTTGGATGGGCAAAGTGCACACGATGGCCTACCAGACGTTCCCACACTTCTTCGGAACCTCAGGCGGGACCGCTCGCGTTGTGGCGATCGTGGAAGCCAACGCTGCAGCCGCAGACGATCTCGCTTGTCGGGCTCCCGGCGCCAAGATATTGCAGTCCTGGCAGCAGGTCGTGAACGACCCGGAAATCGACCTTATCGACATCTGTCTGCCCGATAGCCTGCATTATGAAGTGGCGAGAGCCGCGCTGCTCGCCGGAAAGCATGTCTACTGCGAAAAGCCACTCGCGAACAGGGCCGCCGAAGCCCGTGAACTAGCAGACATCGCCAGGGAAAAAGGCGTCATCACAAGAGTGGGGCATGCGTTCCCGCGCAACCCGGTTCACGATCTCGCCAAGGAAATCATCGACGCTGGCGAGATCGGCGCAATCAAGATGTTCAAGGGCTGCCAGCACATCGACATTTACGGTGATCCTCTGACACCCTTTATGTGGCGTGCTGACGGCAGGCTCGCCCCGACGGGGATCATCGGAGACACAGGTTCGCATGTCTTCAGCTTCATGGAGTTCCTTGTCGGTCGCGTGAGTTCGCTGATCGCCGACAACCTGATTATCACCTCCAAACGCCCTATAGTCGAAGGACTTGGCTATGGGGAAAAGGTCGCGCTGAAGGGGGACGAGACGTGGGCGGACATCACGAACGCCGATGCCACCAATCTGCTTTGCCGCTTCGAGAATGGCGCGGCCGGCATCGTCGACTTCAGCCGTGTTGCCACTGGCCGCAAGTTCATGCAGACCTATGAGATCTACGGCACCAAGGGCAGCATCCTCTACAACTATGATGAAGTGAACCGTCTTCGCTTCTATACGAACGACGACCGGAATGGCCGCGCTGGCTTCCGCGAGATCGACGTTGGTCCGGAAAACTCGACCTTCAGGGCCTTCTTGCCACTGCCGAACTTCGCGCTTGGCTACAATGAGACCAAAATCATCGAGGCTGCAGAAGTCATCAAGTCGATCACGACGAAGACACCCATGTGGCCGACGTTCGAAAGCGGCCATCACATCTGCCAGATCGTCGACGCCTGCATGGAATCCTCGCGCCTGAAGCGCTGGGTCGACATCCCGCTCTCCTGATTCAGACGTCGCAAGGACCTACTCCAATGACCATCGATGTTCCACAACACATCCTCGACGCGCTGACGGATGTCGACATGCCGCGGCTGGCCCCCGAGACGGTGTCCACGGAGATAGTCCGCCTCGCGGGCATCGACGTGCCCGTCTATCGCGCCGGCTGTGTGATCGTCGGATCCGGCGCGGCGGGGCTGCGCGCGGCGGTCGAACTGAAACGGCGCGGCGACGATGTGGTGATCGTCAGCCAAAGCGCCTGGGGCGGTACCTCGGCTTGTTCCGGCTCCGACAAGCAGACGCTGCACACCGCAAATACCGCTGACCGAGGCGACAATTATAAGGCGATGGCCCGCGCAATCCGTGCAGGTGGTGCGATGGACGAGGACACGGCCTATGTCGAGGCTGTCGGCTCGTCACGCATGATGGCGTCGCTGCAGTTCCTGGGCCTGCCACTTCCGCAGGAGCCGCTTGGCGGGACGTTGCGATATCAGACCGACCACGACGAGGTCGGTCGCGCAACGAGCTGCGGACCAAGAACGTCGAGGCTGATGGTCAAGGTGCTCGCCGAGGAGGCGATACGTCTTGGGATCCCGTTCTATAACCACGCAACGGCCGTGAAGATACTGAAGGACGAGCAGGGGGGCGAAAGCCGAATCTGCGGCGTGCTCGTCATGAAGGCGGGCGACCGACGCGACAAGAACCCCCTCGGCTTGGCTCTCTTCGTCTGCAACGTTCTGGTATTGGCCGCCGGTGGACCCGGAGAACTCTACCGAGACAGTGTCTATCCGAACGGCTGCTTCGGATCTCTGGGCCTGGCCCTTGAAGCGGGCATCGAACTGGTGAATCTGACGGAGAGCCAGTTCGGGATCGGCACTCGCCGGGAGGGATTCCCGTGGAATCTTTCCGGTACCTACGTGCAGGCCATTCCCCATATCTTTTCGGTCGACGCCGAAGGAAACGAGCATCATTTCCTCGCCGAGTACTACCGGACCACCCAGGAATTGGCATCGAACATATTCCGGAAAGGCTACCAATGGCCATTCCATTCCACCCGCATGCTCGATTTCGGATCGAGCCTTGTGGATCTCGCCATCTATCGAGAGAGCATTGCCAGTCGTCGGGTTTTCATGGACTTCAACAGGAACCCGCTGCCTGTTCGCGGTGACCTGCCATTCTCGCTGGAACGGCTCGACCATGATGTCAGCCAGTATCTTGGAAACGCAGGGGCGCGCCAGGAGATGCCGATTGATCGTCTTCGGCACATGAACCCGCTTTCGATCGAACTCTACCGCCGCTACAAAATCAATGTTGCTGAACAGCCCCTGGAGTTTGCTGTAAACAACCAGCATATGAACGGGGGGATCATGGTCGATATTTGGGGGCGCAGCAACCTTGCCGGTTGCTACGCAATCGGCGAAGCGGCCGGGACTCATGGCGTTACACGTCCAGGAGGCGCGGCACTCAACGCAGGACAGGTGTTCGGGACACGCGTCGCGGAGCACATATCTGCCGGCGGGAAAGCTCGCACAGCACCTGGTGCGGACATCAGGGATGCTGCCGAACGGAGTATGGCCGAAATCAACGCGCTCCTTCGCCCCGACAGTGAGCTATCTGTGAAGGCAATCCGCGTCGAGGTACAGGCGCGCATGAGCGACAAGGCCGGCTTGATCTGCGATCCGCGCAGCGTCACCAAGGCGCTGCAGGAGGCGCGGCTGCTCAATAAGAGCATCAGCGCGCATGGGATAGCCTACGATCGGGCCGCAGAGGCAGCCCGCGCCGTTCAATGGTGCCAGATGGCGGTCGCATCCGAAGCCGTCCTCGCCGCCTTGGACTTCTTCATCGTAAACGGCGGCGGTAGCCGCGGCGCGCGGGCGATCTGTGATCGCAACGGTGAATTCCTGCCTCTTTCCAAGTCGGGTCCGCTCGAGGAGTTTCGCTTCCGCAAGGAGCGCGACGAGCACCGTCACGAGCAGATAGTGGTGCGAATGGGCACCGGAGGCTTCGATATCCATACTCGTCAGAACCGGACGTTCGACGAGAGCGCTAAGTCCTTCTTCGAACGGGACTGGCCGGCGTGGCTCACAGGGCGCATCTACGATCTCGAGACTCGTTGAGAGTGTCCCGGAGATCGAGTTTGCATCGAGAAAGATTGTCGCCATCGCCGAGGCGATGATCGAAATGGCGCCCGATGGTGCGAACATGTTCCGCTTCGGTTACGCGGGCGACACGTTCAATGATCGACGCTGGGGTCGGAAGGAGATTATCGTCAAGAATGGAACGAATCCAGATACTTTCACCTCTGGCAACGAGAGCGGCGAGATGGTGACTCCGGAAGTTGCAAGAATCCGGGACACGACAGGGCCGGCGATGTTTTCAACAAAGGTTTTCTGGCGGCTTGTGTTGGCGGGATGGCTTTACGCGAAGCAGTGATTTTCGGCCAGCAGCTTTCAGCGGAAGTTTTGCGGCATTCCGGGGCTCGCCCACCAAAGGAAGCTCGCGGTCCGCGACGAGAAGTTGGGGCGTAGCCTTGCAGGACCGGAGAGAGTGATGTCGCAATAGTGCCGAAGAAACCTACCCAAGACGCATGGTCCCCCCGCGACAAGGCCAGTATGTTCACGGCGCGTTGACTCTCAAGGTCTAGAAGCTTGGAAGTTGAAGCGAATTTGATCAGGGTAGAGAACCTGCGGTCCCTCTGTCACCCCGGAAGGGAACCCTCCACTCACTTCGTCGCGAGGGCGGCTTTCGCGCTGGCATCCGGCAGGATGCTGGCAGTCAGCATACGCCCATCAATCGGTTATTCTGACGAGTCACGTTATTGGCACACCTCATGAATTTGCTATAGACGGAGATTCTAATGGTGGGTCGGTGGTTCATGTCCCATCAAGAGCTGGGCAGTGCGGCTTTCGTGGGTCACTGTCGCCGGGATTTTGAGCGGACCTATTCTGGCAACCGGCGTCCTTTAACGCTCGCCCAAGAACTGACGCGAGCGCTGGCGAACAGTTTACGCTCACGCGGCGCAGAACTGAGCCGGCTTACGGCGTAAACTCATAAAATTGCTTGTCGTTTATGGTCGGCTCTGATTCAAGGCTTCCAACTACGGAGGCCTTTGATGACGCGTCGCCGCTACGAACTTACCGAGCATGAATGGTCGATCATATCGCCGTTGTTGCCCAACAAGCCCCGCGGTGTTCCCCGCGTGGATGACCGGCGGGTGCTGAACGGTATCCTTTGGCGGTTCCGGACAGGTTCGCCCTGGGCGGAAGTCCCGGAGCGCTATGGCCCGCCGACCACCTGCTACAACCGCTTCGTGCGCTGGCGCAAAGCCGGAGTATGGGATCTGCTTCTCGAAGCAGTCTCGGCCGCCTACGATGGTGACATCGTCATGATCGACTCGACCTGTGTCCGCGTTCATCAGCATGCGGCCACGGGAAAAAAGGGGATGGAGATGATGGCGGCATGGGACGTTCCCGCGGCGGACTTACGAGCAAAATCCACGCGCTCGTCGATGCCGAAGGTCGCCCCGTCAACCTTCGTCTGACCGGTGGGCAGGTCGCCGACTGTACCCAGGCCGACGCGTTGACGGACGAACTGGGTGAAGGAGATATCCTGCTGGCCGACAAGGGATATGACAGCAATG
>NZ_JAQJCI010000032.1:0-37477 GCF_030182495.1 Rhizobium aureum
TCGCGCACCAGCTGCCGCTCGGAGCGAATGCCGTAGAGGTAGCCGATGAACAGCGCCTTGAACATCAGCGTCGGATCAAGCGGCGGGCGGCCATTGTCGGCGCAGTACAAGCCGGCAACGCGATCGTGGATGAACGAGAAGTCGATCACCGCGTCTATTCGGCGCAGAAGGTGATCCTTCGGCACAAGACTGTCGAGCGTCACCATCTCGAGAGCCGTCTGTTCGGGAGCAGGTTTCTTCAGCATGTCCCATTGAATCAAAAACCTCCGGCTGACGCCAGAGGTTTGTCAGCAGTCTGCGGGCGCCGAAAGGCGCCCATTCCTTTTCAAGCAAAGCGAAACGCATCGCCGGTGAAATACTGCCGGGGATGTCATAGCGAGTAAAAATAAAAGCACCCTTCCGGCTTGAACTTGAAGCTTAGCCATGTCATGACGCGCCCTCTTTGCGACAGGGCGCGTCAGCGTCTCACAGGGGCTCGGCCCCAATCCAGACAATTTCGACGGAAAGGAGTGCGGGCATGGCTCGGGCGCTTGGTTTCGACTTCGGCACGACGAACACGGTTCTGGCGATGGCCGATGGGTCCGCGACACAGTCGGTCGCCTTCCATAGTGCAGCCGGCACAACCGACAGCATGCGCACGGCGCTCTCCTTCATGAAAGATCCGGGATTGGGCGCGACCGCGCTCAAGGTGGAGGCCGGGCATGCGGCGATCCGGCAATTCATCGACAACCCCGGCGACTGTCGCTTCCTGCAGTCGATCAAAACCTTTGCGGCGAGCGCCCTCTTCCAGGGCACGCTGATCTTCGCCAAGCGGCACAGCTTCGAGGATCTGATGGAGATCTTCGTGCGCCGCCTGCGCGCCTACGCCGGAGAGGGATGGCCCGAAAATGTTTCGCGCATCGTCACCGGACGGCCGGTGCACTTTGCCGGCGCCAATCCGAACCCAGCCCTTGCGACGGAGCGCTACAACGCCGCTCTTGCACGGTTCGGCTTTCCCGAAATCCATTATGTCTATGAGCCGGTGGCGGCGGCCTTCTACTTCGCCCAGCATCTGGAGAAAGATGCGACCGTGCTGGTTGCCGACTTCGGCGGTGGTACGACCGACTATTCGCTGATCCGCTTCGAAACGCATGCCGGAAAGCTGACGGCCACCCCCATCGGCCACTCGGGCGTCGGTATCGCCGGCGATCATTTCGATTTCAGGATGATCGACAACATCGTCTCGCCTGCGATCGGCAAGGGCAGCTTCTTCAAGAGCTTCGACAAACTACTGGAAGTGCCGACCTCCTACTACGCCAATTTCGGGCGCTGGAACCAGCTTTCGATCTTCAAGACCTCGCGCGAATATGCCGATCTGAAGACACTCGTACGCAGCAGCCTGGAACCGGAAAAGCTGGAAACCTTCATCGAGCTCGTCGACCATGATGAGGGCTATCCGCTCTATCAGGCCGTATCGGCGACGAAGATGGCGCTTTCGCGCGAAGAAGAAGCCGAATTCAACTTCCCGCCGCTCGGCAAGGCCGGCCGCAAGCATGTTCGCCGGGCCGATTTCGAGAGCTGGATTGCCGACGACCTCGCCCGCATCGAGAGTGCGCTGGACGACGTTCTGACGACCACGAAGACGTTGCCCGATTCGATCGACAAGGTGTTTCTGACCGGCGGCACCTCTTTCGTGCCGGCAGTTCGGCGCATCTTCACGGAACGCTTCGGCCAGGAGCGTATCGAAACGGGTGGCGAACTGCTATCGATCGCCCACGGTCTTGCCCTGATCGGCGAGCGCGACGATATCGCTCAGTGGACGGCCTGACATAGCACCCGCCCCGCTCTTTCGTTCCTGTGTCGCTTTGGCTAGAGTTCGCTAATGATTTCCGCCAGCGACCTCACCCCGGCCGAACTTGCCGCGCTTCTGCATTTTCATGCGGATGCCGGTGTCGATTGGCTGCTGGAAGAACAACCGGTGGATCGGTTTGCCGAATTCGAGGCCATGCGTGCCGCCAGGGAAGGCGCGCGCGCCGCGCAGCCCCGCGCTGAAGCTTCGGCGCCTGCGACGCGGACGCAGCCGGAGCGTCGGCAGGCTGCAAAGCCGGCCGCACCTTCTGCCGCACCACCGCGCGCCGCGCCCGCCATTCCCGATGAGCAGGCTGTGGAACAGGCGCGGTTCGCCGCCGAAAGTGCACGCTCGCTCAGCGAATTAAAAACCGCGATCGAAGCCTTCAATGGCTGCAATCTCAAGAATAGCGCCCGCTCGACGATCTTTGCGAGCGGTACCGCGGAAGGCCGAATCATGGTGATCGGTCCGATGCCGAGCGCCGACGATGACAGGGAAGGCGCACCGTTTTCCGGCCGCGCCGGCCTGTTGCTGGACAAGATGCTGGCCGCCATCGGCCTGCAACGTGACGGGATTCTGCTCGCCAACGTCATTCCGTGGCGGCCGCCCGGCAACCGGGCGCCATCCGCGCCCGAAATCGAGATATGTCGTCCGTTCATAGAACGGCAGATCGCGCTCGCCGAGCCGAAGGCCTTGCTGCTGCTCGGCAATTTTACCGCCAGATACTTCTTCGGAGGGGGCGAGACCATTCACGGATTGCGCGGACAGTGGCGCGAATTAAGCATTCTTGGCCGGGCCGTGCCGGCAATCGCCAGTCTCCATCCGCAGGAACTGCTGACCGCACCGATCAACAAGCGCCTGGCTTGGAACGACCTGCTGGCCTTCAAACATTATATCGACGCCGAAATATTAGGCTGATTTTCGCCACAGTTAACGAAAAATGACGCTAGCCGTGCATTTTATGCATGGCAGTCTTCTGGCGTTGTGCATTGCGGAATCAATGTTGCGTTGCAATATAGAGTGGCGTCTTGGGAGGAATCGAAAGGAACCAAGGCCATGACTGCACGTTTGCGCCCTATTCACTGCGGGTTTGATACCCTACGCCGAGCCATCGAGCCCGTGCGCGCGATAAATGGACATCGCAATTTCGGCATCGCTGCCAATGAGCAGATGATCGCTCGAGGGACAGGTGTTTCGGCTCGCGTCAGCCGCCCGACGGCAATCTTCGCGGATTTCCGAACCTGCTGAACACAGGCGCCGCTGGCGCCGCAGCGTAGCGTTTGATTATCAGGAATTGTATCATGTCGTCCGGTTTTCGTTCACTCATCGCCTTATTCGATTCGGTCGGCCATATCGGCACCGCTGTGCGAGCTGCCGAGGAGTTTGAGCGCGCGCGCACCTTCCGCAAGGAGGAATGCCGCGAGACAGGTGCCGCGCGGGTATCGGCGAGCATCCCTCTTTGAAATTTCACGGATGGATCCGCATCCCGTTGGCTGCGGCCTAACGGCCAAGCCAGCGCCGACCTTTACTCGTCAATAGCGACAGCGGAGCGTCCCTGGGCCGATCGCGCCCAGGCAAAAGCCTCATCGATCGCGGCCAGCTTCACGGCTTGCCATCCGCAATATTCATCCAGAAAATTGCGCGACACCCACATACGAGTCTTGACCTCATCGTGCCAGCCAATATCCCCCCGCTCGGCCGACTTGCGCAACAGGCGCTGCAGATGGGTTCGCGATATCATGAAGTGGGCGGCCAGCGCCCGCGCATCCACGCGACCGATATCGATCCTGTCTCCCTCCTCGGTGAGATCCAGTTTCGATATGATGTGATCGACGACAAGGCCGCCGGCTTCCGTCCAAAGAAACAAGCCAATGCATTCGGGCGGTTCACGCCAGATTTCCATTTCCAGGCAATTGCGTGCCATGCGTGGCTGGGCAAGATCCATCAGTGCCGGTGAAGCGGCAAGAGCCGCAGCCCGCGCGCCATCGTCAAGCAGATCGAGTGCGGTCAGGTTGGCGAGATACCAACCGAACATCGCGGTGAAGCTCATCTCCGTCGGCACATAACGGCGCGGGCGGCGAACGGGGCCGGGAGCCAGTTCGAGGAAACGATAGGTCTGCAGCTCTTCGATGAAGCTCAAGACCGTATTGCGGCTGGCGACACGATACCGCGTGATGAGGTCTCGGAGCGCTACGACGGTCAACCCCGAGCCGGGAATGGCCGGGTCATGCTCAAGGTGAAGCGCATATGCCGTCTGTGTCAGAAGCCAGCGCTGATGCGAGGCGAGCATGCGCGCAATTCTCGGGCCATTGTCGTAACGGTTGCGCAGCGCCTCGGCAAGAAAGCGCAATGACGCAACGAATTTGGGATGGCGAGCAAGCTGCTCGATGGAAAAACTCAATCGGGCCTCCTTGGGGTGCCCATTTCAATCAGCGATAACAGGGATGTTTCATTTTTGTGAACAAATTCACCGGAATCGATCATAATTCCGACATCTAATAGCATGCTATAGTTATGCAACCGCGCTTATATCGCAAGAGGTTAAACAAATAATTTACTTTAAATTATTGTTTCCTCGACTGAACAGCGGCCTTTGCCCGTAATGCCGCCATGATGATCCGTCTGAATGCGCGGGAATTATAACATCAGTTTGCAAATTGCAGGCGGAAATTAGCGCTTGATCAAGCCGATATCCATTAAAGAGTTGCATTCAACCTAAAATGAAGACAGCCTGCCAAGCGAATACTTATTGTGCCATATCAAAACATATTGATGTCGCGACATGACTTTAACTTTGGTTCAGATTTCGATGTAATGATGCGACACCTCAGTCCGAGGGAGGCTTCGGACTGCACCCGCCATAGCTTAGCCTGATCAGGATAGACCATGCGAACAGACACCGGCCAGATCGTCAATCTGGCAGACTACCGTCCCACCGACTTCGTTCTGGAACGCGTGGACCTTACCTTCGATCTGCATCCAACCGAAACCAAGGTCGAAGCGCGGCTGATCTTCCACCGTCGCGAAGGCATCGATCCCAAGGCACCGCTCGTGCTCGATGGCGACGAACTGGTTCTGTCTGGGCTGCTGCTCGACCAGGGAGAACTTCCCGCCGAGCAATATGACGCCACGCCGGAGAGCCTCACCGTTCGCGATTTGCCGGAAAGCACGCCTTTCGAGCTGACGATCACGACCGTGATCAACCCGGAAGCCAATACGCAGCTGATGGGCCTCTACCGCACCGGCGGCATTTATTGCACGCAGTGCGAGGCCGAGGGCTTCCGTCGCATCACCTATTTCCCCGACCGGCCGGACGTTCTCGCGCCCTATACGGTCAATATCATCGCGGACAAGGCCGCCAATCCGCTGCTGCTGTCGAACGGCAATTTTCTCGGCGGCGCCGGCTATGGTGAAGGCAGGCATTTCGCCGCCTGGTTCGATCCGCATCCAAAGCCGAGCTATCTCTTCGCGCTCGTCGCCGGCGACCTCGGCGTTGTCGAAGATACGTTCACCACTCTTTCCGGCCGCGAAGTGGCGCTGAAGATCTATGTCGAACATGGCAAGGAGCCGCGTGCCGCCTATGCCATGGACGCGCTGAAGCGCTCGATGAAGTGGGACGAAGAGCGGTTCGGCCGCGAATACGATCTCGATATCTTCATGATCGTCGCCGTATCGGACTTCAACATGGGCGCGATGGAGAACAAGGGGCTCAACGTCTTCAACGACAAATACGTGCTCGCCGATCCCGAGACGGCGACCGATGCCGACTATGCCAATATCGAAGCCATCATCGCCCACGAATATTTCCATAATTGGACCGGCAACCGCATCACCTGCCGCGACTGGTTCCAGCTCTGCCTCAAGGAAGGCCTGACCGTCTATCGCGATCACGAATTCTCGGCCGACCAGCGCTCGCGTCCCGTCAAGCGCATCGCCGAAGTCCGTCATCTCAAGTCAGAACAGTTTCCGGAGGACAGCGGGCCGCTCGCCCATCCCGTTCGGCCAACGACATATCGTGAAATCAACAACTTCTATACGACGACCGTCTACGAGAAGGGCAGCGAAGTCACGCGCATGATCGCAACCCTGCTCGGCCGCGATCTCTTCAAGAAGGGTATGGACCTCTATTTCGATCGGCACGACGGACAGGCCGTCACGATCGAAGATTTCATCAAGTGCTTCGAGGATGTCAGCGACCGCGATCTCGCGCAGTTTTCGTTGTGGTACCATCAGGCCGGGACGCCCCTTGTCACCGCATCCGGCGCCTATGATGCCGATGCCAAGACGTTCACTTTGTCGCTTGAGCAGATGGTGCCGGCAACGCCTGGTCAAACCGCCAAAAAGCCGATGCATATTCCGCTGCGCATGGGTCTGCTTGCCGAAGACGGCAGTCTCATCACACCAACATCCGTCATCGGTGCGGAGCTCACCGACGACGTGCTGCACCTGACGAAGCAGACGCAGACGGTGACGTTCCACGGCATTCCCTCGCGCCCGGTCCTGTCGCTCAATCGCAGCTTCTCGACGCCGATCAACCTGCAATTCAGCCAGGGCGCCCGCGATCTCGCGCTGATCGCCCGCTACGAGACCGATCATTTCGCCCGCTGGCAGGCGCTGACCGATCTCGGCTTGCCCAACCTCTTGCAGGCGGCGCGTGACGCACGCCAGGGCATCGATATCACCTGCGATTCAGCCTTCATCGATGCACTGCTTGCAGCGGCGGCCGACGAAAGCCTGGAGCCGGCATTCCGCGCGCAGGCGCTCGCGCTGCCGAGCGAGGCCGATATTGCCCGCGAACTCGGCGGCAACAACGATCCGGATGCCATTCACGCCGCGCGCCAGACAATCATCAAGCGGGTGGCCGAGGCCGGAAAACAGGTCTTCACCGCGCTTTATGATGAAATGCAGATGTCGGGCGCCTTCACGCCCGATGCAGCAAGCGCCGGCCGCCGCGCCTTGCGCAATGCGGCGCTGGGCTATCTGTCGCAGCTGGACGAGACGCCAGCGAGAGCGAAAGCCGCCTATGATGCCGCCAACAATATGACCGATCTCAGTGCGGCGCTCACCATTCTGGCGCAGCGCTTCCCGGATACGGCAGAGACGGCGGCCGCGCTTGCGCATTTCCGCGACCGCTTCGCAGACAACGCGCTCGTCATCGACAAGTGGTTCGCCATTCAGGCCGCAATCCCCGGCGCGGGCGCGCTGGAGCGCATTCGGCTGCTGATGGAGACGCCGCTGTTCAAGCACACCAATCCGAACCGCGTCCGCGCGCTGGTCGGTACCTTCGCCTTCGCAAACCCCACGGGTTTCGGCCGGGCCGACGGCGCCGGATACCATTTCCTGGCCGACGAAATTCTCGAGATCGATCCGCGCAATCCACAGCTCGCCGCGCGCATCCTGACATCGATGCGCTCCTGGCGGCTGCTGGAGCCGGTGCGTGCCGACCATGCCCGCTCGGCACTGATGCGGATCGAACGCTCGAACAGCCTTTCGACCGACGTGCGCGACATCGTGGACCGCATCCTGAAGGAGTGACTGCGACCTCCCCGCATACCGATCTCAAAGGCTGATTTGCATCGGCCTTTTCATCTCAAACGAGTCCCGCATCTGCGCAACTTACCGCTGCGTGTGCAAAATATATCGAAATCGCAGCTGGTTAAGAAAGTTTTACCACACCCTCTGGACAAGCCGAATCACGAGTGATTCATTAAGGCAGATTCGGGCGAGCGGCGCAGCGAATCACACGAGGGACAAGGCTAAAGCAATGGTGGACGTGCGGCGGGCAACCGCGGCCGATGGACGGCTGCGTGTTAATTTCGACGGTCTGAAATCCTGGCATAGCGGCGTTACCGATCGAACCGGAGTGCGTGTGGAGGCGATTTCGCGTCACTTCCCGCAGACGGAACATATTCTCAAGCGCATCATTCCGGTCCTCATCGTTTCCTTCCTGATGGTCGTTGCCGCCTCGCATTTCTTCGGCATGGTGACCGAACATAGTCGGATGGCGGCGTCTGCCCGCCGCACGACTTCGCTTTCCATCGCCGCCGCATCCGCCGCCTTTTCGAACGATGCCAGCCTGTTCCAGGCCGGCGACCGCAGCAGCGCGGAGCGGAAGCTGGCCACCTTTTTACCGCAGGATCGATTGGATACCGGCGCATTCGTGCTGCTCGTACAGTCGAGCGGACGGGTGTTCGGCTCGTCGGCCGCCGGCTCGAGCTATATCGGCATGCTGATCTCCGACTTCTTTCCTGAGGTATCGGCCATCCGCAATTTCGGCGACCATGCCGGCGTGATCGAAACCATGATTGGCGGCGAGCCCTATTATGCGGCGATTTCCCTGATCGGCGACAAGGGCGATTTCATTCTGTCGGCCGCATCGATGGATCAGATCGACAAGCTCTGGCGCGACGAACTCACGCTCAACGTCACGCTCTTTGCCGGCATCTCCTCCATCCTGCTCGTCATTCTCTATGCCTATTACACCCAGGTGAAGCGGGCCCGGGATGCGGATGAAATCTTCCTCGAATCGAACCTGCGCGTCGAGACGGCGCTTTCGCGCGGCCGCTGCGGTCTTTGGGATTTCGATTTCACCAGCCGGAAGTTCTTCTGGTCGCGCTCGATGTACGACATGCTCGGGCTACCAGCCGCCGACAAGCCGCTCGCCTTTACGGACGCGGCGCGGCTGATGCATCCGGATGACAATAGCCTTCATATGCTCGCCCGCTCCGTGACCCGCGGCAATGCCGGCCAGGTGGATCAAATCCTGCGCATCCGCCACGCCAAGGGGCATTATGTCTGGATGCGCGCCCGCGCCCAGGTGATCCGCACCAACTCCGGCCGCGTGCACATGATCGGCATCGCCATGGACGTGACGGAACAGCACCGGCTGGCTCAGCGCTATGCCGAAGCCGATCAGAGACTGGCCGATGCCATCGAATGCACGTCCGAAGCCTTCGTGCTGTGGGACAAGAACGACCGCCTCGTCATGTGCAACGCGCATTTCCAGCAGGCTTACGGCCTGCCCGACAATGTGCTCGTGCCCGGTACCGAGCGCGCTGTCGTCAATGCCGCGGCAGCGCGGCCGGTCATCGAGCGGCGCATCGTCGATCCCGGGCGCATCAGCCATTCGCAGACGACGGAAGTGCAGCTGGCCGATGAGCGCTGGCTGCAGATCAACGAGCGTCGCACCCGTGACGGCGGCCTCGTCTCCGTCGGTACTGATATCACGCAGCTGAAGCGCAATCAGGAGCGCCTTCGCGAGTCCGAGCGCCGGCTGATGGCGACGATCAACGATCTCTCCGCTTCGCGGCAGATCCTGGAACGGCAGAAGGCCGAGCTTTCGACCGCCAATGCCAACTATCTTGCGGAAAAAGAACGCGCCGAAGCGGCCAACAGGGCCAAATCGGAATTCCTCGCCAACATGTCGCATGAACTGCGCACGCCGCTCAACGCCATCCTCGGCTTCTCGGAGATCCTGCAGGACCAGATGTTCGGTCCGCTCGGCTCCGCCCGCTACAACGAATATGCCAAGGATATCCACGACAGCGGCAAGCATCTGCTTAACGTCATCAACGACATTCTCGACATGTCCAAGATCGAGGCCGGGCATATGAAGCTCTCTTGCGAGCAGATCAATCTGGCGCCGCTCATCGAGGAGTGCCTGCGTTTCACCCGCATCCCGGCCGCTCAGAAGAACATCCTCGTCGAGCAGAGCATTTCCTCGGAGATCAAGCTGAGTGCCGACCGCCGGGCAATGAAGCAGATCGTCCTCAATCTGCTCTCCAACGCCGTGAAATTCACCAATGACGGAGGCCGTATCGCGGTTCGCACGCGCAAGGTCGAAGATGCTGTCATGCTTGTCATCGCCGATACGGGCATCGGCATTCCGAAATCGGCCTTGAGCAAGATCGGCCAACCTTTTGAACAGGTGCAGAGCCAATATGCCAAGAGCAAGGGAGGCTCAGGGCTTGGGCTTGCCATTTCGAGATCGCTGACCGCGCTGCATCATGGCCGCATGCGCATCCGCTCCCGCGAGGGCATCGGCACGGTCATTGCGATCCGTATCCCGGATCAGCGCTAAAGCGCGTCGCGATCTTTCAGATTCGCTTCCGGCGCTTTACGTCCTTGATTTTGCGCATGTCGTTGTCGCAAACCGCTGCGCACTTTTGCGCGACATGCTTCAGCTTCCAACGGTTGCCTGAAATACCTTCCGCACCGTCTTCGACAACCGCTTCAGCTCCGCTTCCAAGGCGCGGATATCGGGGCAGTCGCCGGCACGGCAGACCAGCTCGACCAGTCCCGAAGGCGCGTTCTGTGGATCGAACGAGCCGTCGATGCAGAGCCGGATGAGCTGCGACAGTTCCGTATAGAGATGTAAAGCTTCCAGGCAGACATCGAGATCATTGCGATTCATCAGGCTGGCGCCCAACAGTTTCAACGCTTCCGCCGTGCTGAGACCGTTCGCGTCGATGCCGACGCCATGCTCGGGTGCGATCAGCCGCAAATATTGCGCTGTGAATTCGATATCGATCAGGCCGCCGGGGATCAGCTTCAGGTCCCAGATGCTTTCGGGCGGCTTTTCCTGCTCGATCAGGCCGCGCATCTCGCGAACATCCCTGGCGATCTTGGCCGCATCTCTCTTTGCCGAGAGAACTTCGCCGATGATGCGCTCGGCATCGTTCACCAACGCCTCATCCCCGTCGATCAGGCGTGCCCGCGAAAGCGCCATATGCTCCCAGGTCCAGGCCTCCGTCCGCTGATATTTCTCGAAGGAGTTGATGCGCGTGGCGACGGGCCCCTTGTTTCCGGAAGGGCGCAGGCGCATGTCCACCTCGTAGAGGATGCCTTCGGCGGTCGGCGCCGAGAGAGCAGCAATCAGACGCTGGGTAATGCGTGTGAAATAACGCAGGGCGTCGAGTGGCTTCGGTCCCGTCGATTCACCGGCCGCCTCGTCGTAGTCATAGAGCAGGATGATGTCGATGTCGGACCCCGCCGTCAGCTCGAAACTGCCGAGCTTGCCCATGCCGACGACAGCGATGCGACCGCCGGGATATTCGCCATGCGCCGCGCGGATTTCCTTCATCACGGCATCCAGCGCCGCTTCGACAATCAGATCGGCAAGGTAGGTGAAGGCTCGGGCCGCCATCTGCCCACCGATCGCGCCCGTCAGCAGGCGGATGCCGATCAGGAAACGCTGTTCGGATGCGAAGATGCGCAGGCGGTCCAACACCTCCTCATAATGTCTTGCCGGCGCCAGGAAGCTGCTGATGCGCTCGGCCAGGTAATCGCGCGTCGGCAATTCGGCCATGAGGCCGGGGTCCAGCATGCCGTCGAAGACATGCGGCTTGGCCGCGATGATCTCGGCAAGACGCGGCGCCGAGGACATGATGTTGACGATGAGGGAAAGCAGCGCCGGATTGGTGCTGAGCAGCGAGAAGAGCTGGATGCCCGCCGGCAGGCCGGAAATGAAACTGTCGAAGCGCAACAGCGCCTCGTCGGCACGCTTGCTTTCGCCGAAGACACGCAACAGCTCGGGCGTCAGCTCCGTCAGCCGCTCGCGCGCTTCCACCGATTGGGTCGCGCGATATCGGCCATAGTGCCAGGTGCGGATCACATTGGCGATGTCGGATGGCCTTTCAAAGCCGAGGCGACGAAGCGTCTCCAGCGTGTCGGGATCGTCGCCCTGGCCGGTGAAAACCAGGTTGCCCGTTCCGGACGACAGCTTCGTTTCCTGCTCGAACAGGCGCGCATAACGCCGCTCGACCGTTTTCAGCGTCGTCACCAGAGCCTCGGAGAAGGCCGTCACGTCGGCAAAACCCATCATGAAGACGATGCGCCGGAGCTCGGCATCGGTCTCTGGCAGCAGATGCGTCTGCTCGTCGCGCACCATCTGGATGCGATGTTCGACATTGCGCAGGAACCAGTAAGCCGATGTCAGCTCATCGCGGGTTTCCGCGTCGATCCATTTCGCCTCGGTCAATTCGGCGAGCGTTTGCTCCGTCGATCGGCAACGTAATGCCGGCATGCGGCCGCCGGCAATGAGCTGCTGCGTTTGCACGAAGAACTCGATCTCGCGAATGCCACCGCGGCCAAGCTTGACGTTGTGGCCTTTGACGGCGATCGCTCCGTGGCCCTTGTGCACATGGATCTGTCGCTTGATCGAATGAATGTCTGATATCGCCGCATAGTCCAGATATTTGCGGAAGACGAAGGGCACGAGATCGCGAATGAAAGCCTGGCCGGCGGCGATATCGCCAGCAACCGGACGCGCCTTGATGAAGGCCGCGCGCTCCCAGTTCTGCCCCCTGCCCTCGTAATAGATCATCGCCGCGTCCACAGGGATCGCCAGCGGTGTGGAGCCTGGATCGGGACGCAGGCGAAGATCGGTGCGGAACACATAACCATCCGCCGTGCGCTCCTGCAGAATGCGCACCAGCCGCCGCATCAGCCGCGGGAAGATATCGATGGCGTCATCCGGATCGGGCACGATGCCCGCCGTCTCGTCGAAGAAGACGACCAGATCGATGTCAGATGAGTAATTCAGCTCCTCGGCGCCGAGCTTGCCCATGCCGAGCACGATCAGCCCCGATTTCTGGCTCGGCGATGCGGGATCGGGGAGCGAAATCTTGCCGGCTTCGTGCGACGACAGCAGCAGATGATCGATCGCCGCCGAGATGGAAGCTTCGGCAAGTCTGCTCAGCCAAAGGGTTGTCGCCTTGCCATTGTAGATACCGGCGAGATCGGCGAGCGCGATCAGAAAGGCGGCGCGGCGCTTGACGATGCGCAGGCGGCTCATCACCTCGGATTCCGAAGATGAAGGGCTAGCCTCCTCAGCCGGCAACCAAGCGCGGCGGGCCTCTCCCACAAGTGCTTCGACCTGAGGCGATAGCGGCCTTTCGATAGCAGCCACGAGGAGCGACGGTTCGAGATTGGCGATCTCGCGCAGATGAGGAGACAGGGTGAACGCAGCGACGATAAAATCCCGCAATGCGCTCTCCTCGGCGAGCAAGGCGGCGACGGCAGGCTCTGTCCCGCCGATCTGCTTGAGATCGGCAAGTGCTGACTTCGTCTCGGTCTGGTTCAAAGGCCGCAACCGCCCAGACGGAACATCCCGCAGCAAATCGCTTTGCGTCGTCGTCATGCAGCTCTCCCCAACAGCAAGCGGATAGAGCATGATGCCGAAAAGTGTCAGGGGATTTCGGACAACATCATGCTCTGCTTTTTTTATGCTAGAGCGGATCCAGATTTTAGGTCGTTTCGACCTAAAATCGCCCGGCTCCACTGCAGGATTAACCTATTGTTTCTGCATGGGGAAGATCATGGTGACCGTTAATCCCTTGGCATCGGGATTGTCAGGATCGGTATCGGAAAGCTCCAGCCGGCCGCCATGCAGCTCCATGACCGCCTCGACCAGAGCGAGGCCAAGACCGGTTCCCGGCTTGGAACGGCTTTCGTCCAGGCGGAAGAAACGCTTGACCACATCAGCGCGCTGATGGACGGGAATACCAGGCCCATGGTCTGCGACGGCGAGCGTCACCGCATCGGGCGTGCGTGCCAGCCTGAAGGTTATCGCCTGCTTGCCGTTGCAGCCCGAAGCGTATTTGAGGGCATTGTCGATGAGGTTGAAAAGCGCCTGGCCGATCAGCTCGCGATTGCCCTGCACCTCGACATCGGGCTCGATATCCGCCGTCAGCGCCAGGCCAGCCTCTTCGGCAACCGGCTCATAGAGTTCGGCCGTATCGGCGACGATGGAGGAAAGATCGACATCGGTCATTTCAGCGGCCACCGATCCCGCCTCGACGCGGGAAATCATCAGGAGTGCATTGAAGGTGCGGATCAGCTGATCGGACTCGCCGATGATGCCCTCAAGAGCGACGCGACGACCCTCGCTATCGGCATTGTCGAGCGCATCGGCGGCCTTGTTGCGCAGGCGCGTGAGCGGGGTCTTGAGATCATGCGCGATATTGTCGGAGACCTGTCGCAACCCTTCGTTCAGTTTCTCGATGCGCTCGAGCATCGCATTCAGCGATTCCGACATGCGGTCGAACTCATCGCCGGAGCCGCCGACCGGCAGGCGCTGGGAAAGGTCGCCAGCCATGATCTTGCGGCTGGCGTCCGTCATCCGGTCGATGCGCTTCAGCGCGTTGCGGCCGATACCGAACCAGATGACCAGCGCACCGAGACCCATGATCGCAAGTGCCAGCATCAGCGCCTGGCGCACCAGCACACGGAAGCGCTCCGGCTCGCCGAGATCGCGGCCGATCAGGATGCGCAAGCCATTGTCGAGGATGAAGATATTGGCGATCGCAAGATGGCGCCGCTCCGGATCGTTGGAAGCATCCGTATAGCGCTCGTAGACGAAAGGCAGCTCCGTCCAGCCGGCCTGGCCGAGCACGCCGGGCTGCACGGAAGCGACGTTGCCAGCCAGGATATCGCCCGAAGGACCGGCAATGACATAGAGATTAGCTCCCGGCTGGCGCGCGCGGCGCTCCATGGTGCGCAGAAGCAGGTTCAGACCGCCGATGTCGTAGGCACGCTTGACCTGATTGACTTCCTGCTGGACTGCATCGCGGATCTGCCCCGTCAACAGCCGCTCGGACATGGCCGTGACATAGAAGACCAGCGTCGCGGCACAGAGAGAAAAAAGCAGGATGTAGAGGGCGGAAAGGCGGACTGCGGTGGACTTGAAGAGGACGCGGAAGCGACTCATCCCTCGTCCTTGATCATGTATCCGGCGCCACGGATCGTCTTCAGCAGCGGCTGACTGAAATCCTTCTCGATCTTGGAGCGCAGGCGCGAAACATGGACGTCGATGACGTTCGTCTGCGGATCGAAATGATAATCCCAGACATTCTCGAGCAGCATGGTGCGGGTGACGACCTGGCCGGCATTCTTCATCAGATATTCCAACAGGCGGAATTCGCGCGGCTGCAGCAGGATTTCCTTGCCGCCGCGGCGCACCTCATGCGAAAGCCGGTCCAGTTCCAGATCGCCGACGCGATAAAGGACATCCTGCTCCGGCGTTCCCTTGCGGCGGCCAAGCACTTCGACGCGCGCCAGAAGTTCGCTGAAGGCGTAGGGCTTCGGCAGATAATCGTCACCGCCCGCGCGCAGGCCCGTGACGCGATCGTCGACTTGGCCGAGCGCGGAAAGGATCAGAACCGGCGTATGCACACCCTTGCGGCGCAGCTCGCTGATAACGGACAATCCGTCGCGGCGCGGCAGCATGCGGTCAATGATGGCGACATCGTAAGTGTTCTCGGTGGCCATGAAGAGACCACTCTCCCCATCGCTTGCGTGATCGGCAATGATGCCGGCCTCGCGAAACGCCTTGGTGAGATAGGCCGCCGCCTCGAGATCGTCTTCGATGATGAGAATCTTCATGTGGGCGACATTACCCGCCGAGGGTGTCTCGGCACAACCAGAATCGGAAGAATTCATGGCGTGTTGGCCAGTGGTTGTCATCTTGCACCTACCTTGGAACCAGCCTTATTGAACGTCCTGGAGCGGTTCAGTTTTTCACGGAATCTCGCAACCGCCCTATCGCTTTGTTTTCGCGCCATTCCAGGAAAACCGCTCAGCACTTTTCCTGGAATGGCTCTAAAGAAGAAGCCGCGCGAGCCGTGGCCTGCGCGGCTTCCTGAATGCATTCACACGCTGAAGGGATCAGCCGGCGTTGATCGGCAGAGCAACGAAGCGGCTGCCGTCACCAGACTGGATCTGGAACAGGGCGCGTGTGCGACCGTCCTTCTTTGCCTGTTCGATGACCTTGACGATGTCGCCGGCGCTCGAGACCTGCTGGTTGTTGACCGAGGTGATCTTCTCGCCTTCCTTCACGCCCTTGTCGGCGGCATCGGAATCGGGATCGACGCCGGTGATCGCGACGCCCTTGCCATCATCGGACGGGCCGACGGTGAGGCCGAGATCCGCGAGCGCTTTTTCAGAGGACGGCTGCTGCGGCTGGCTCGGCTGCGAGTCATCGCTGGAGGCCTGGTTCTGATCGGCCGGCAGCGTGCCGAGCTCGACCGTGACCGACTGCGACTTGCCAGCGCGCCAGATCGAAACGTCGACCTTGGAGCCCGGCTGCATCGCACCGATACGGCGAGCGAGATCGCGCGGATCCTTGACCGGCTCGCCATTGACGGCGGTGACGACGTCGCCATTCTTGATGCCGGCCTTCTGGCCCGGCGAACCATCCTGCGGGGAGACCACGAGGGCACCGCTCGCTTCGGAAAGGCCGAGGGATTCGGCGATATCCTTGGTGACGGGCTGGATCTGTACGCCGAGCCAGCCGCGCGAAACCGTGCCGGTCTTGATCAAGTCGGCGACGACATCCTTGGCGGTCGTCGCCGGAATTGCGAAGGCGATGCCGACACTGCCGCCCGACTGCGAGAAGATGGCGGTGTTGATGCCGACCACCTGGCCGTTGAGGTTGAAGGTCGGGCCACCGGAGTTGCCCTTGTTCACCGGTGCATCGATCTGGATGTAATCGTCATAGGGACCGGAATGAATGTCGCGGCCGCGCGCCGATACGATACCCGCGGTGACGGTGCCGCCGAGGCCGAACGGATTGCCGACGGCAACGACCCAATCACCGACGCGGACCTTGGCGTCGTCCGCCCAGCCGACATAGGTGAACTTCTTGCCCTTGGGATCGACCTTCAGGACCGCGAGATCGGTGCGGCTATCCTTGCCGACGAGCTTGGCGTCAAGCTCGGTGCCGTCATTGAGAACGACGACGAAGGCGGCGCCATCGGAAACGACGTGGTTGTTGGTGACGATATAGCCATCTTCCGAGACGAAGAAGCCCGATCCTTGAGCGACCGGACGCAGATGGCCCTTGTCATCGGAATTCTTCTGCTGGTTCTGACCACGCTGGCCGCGGCCCTGCTGCTGCTCGAACTGGCGGAAGAACTTCTTCAGCGGGTGATCATCCGGAAGGTCATCGAAGCCACGGCCGAGACCGAAGGAGTCGTCTTCATCCGCGGCCGCATTGACGCGGGATTCGACGCGAACCGAGACGACGGCCGGCGACACGGCATCGACCACATTGGCGAAGCTCGGAACCTGCGGCGCCTGAACATTGACGGCATCGGCATAGGAACGGCTGACTTCGGCCGGAACACCCGTGGCCAGAGCAGCAACAGCGAGGCCGGCGACGACCGAGGCCTTCATAGCGGTGCTGCGGGACAGGCTGTCCTTGATATTCCTGAACATATGCAAGTTACCTTTTCTTTTCTCGTCGGATTTGCGCCGGCGAAACCGGCTTTGGTTCGTAGTGATAAGTATAGGGCGCGACACCTTACGGCGAACTGTCCGCCCCATGAAAAATTCGTAATGTAAAGAAGTGGTGGCAATGAGGTGAAGGAATCACGGGAGGTGAAGAATGACGGCGACGTCACTTTTCCAGGATCTCGTTCAATTGCGCCTCTTCCTCGTCGCTCAGAGGCTTGCCGGTGGGCTTGCCGGCGCGACGGCGCGCATAGACGACCAAGGCCAATCCGCCGACAATGAAGAGCAGGATCGGCGCGCCCCAGAGTATATAGGTCTTTTCGCTCAAGCGCGGCTTGAGCAGCACGAACTCGCCGTAGCGGGAAACGATGTAGTCGAGCACCTGCCGATCCGTATCGCCGCCGGCAAGGCGCTTGCGCACCAGCAGGCGCAGGTCGCGGGCAAGATCGGCATTGGAATCATCGATGGACTGGTTCTGGCAGACCATGCAGCGCAGTTCGGCCGAAATCGTGCGCGCCCGCGCCTCCAGAGCCGGATCGGACAGAACCTCATCGGGATTGACGGCGAAGGCGGGGGCTGCGGCAAAGAGCAATGCCAGCAGCATAAGCAGGCGGGCGAACACCGCTACCTTCTTCCCCGCCCCGCTATTCTTGACGCGGAATACCCCCTCATCCGCCCTTCGGGCACCTTCTCCCCGAGGGGAGAAGGAAAAACCGCCGCAGTCTTGGTTGACCAGCCTTTGTTCGATACCGGCATCACAGCGACAATCTCCCCTTCTCCCCTCGGGGAGAAGGGGCCCCGCAGGGGCGGATGAGGGGGTGACAATCAAACCTGTCATTCGGCCGGCTCCATGACAGGGCGAACCGGTTTCGCCTTGCGGCTCGGTGCACCGACGCGCAGGCGGCGGTCGCTGAGCGACACGAAGCCGCCGATCGCCATGACGAGCGCGCCCAACCAGATGCAGAGAATGAAGGGTTTCCACCAGATACGCACGACCATGCCGCCATCCTTGCTGGCATCGCCGACCGATACATAAAGCTGGCTGAGCCCAATGGTCAGAATGCCGGACTCCGTGGTGGCCGCACGGCTTGCAGTAAAGACGCGCTTGGCGGAGGACATTTCCGCAAAGGCAACCCCGCCACGGCTGACGGTGAAGCGGGCACGATCCTCGGTAAAATTGGGACCGACACCGGGCTGCACGCCTTCGAAGCGAAGGCTGTAGCCGCCGAGCTCGGCGGTCTCGCCCGGTTTCATGCTGGTGATGTTTTCGCCCTCGAAGGTCGTCACCGCAATGATGCCAAGCACGGAGACACCGAGTCCCGCATGAGCCAGCGCGGTGCCGAAAGCCGAACGCGGCAGCCCGCTGAAGCGCCGCCAGGCCACATTCGCAGCCACCTTGCCGACGCCGGCGCGATACCAGAGATCGGCCAAGGCGCCGAAGATCAGGAAAAAGCCGGCGGCAAGGCCGAGGACGGCTAGGACCGGGCCGCCATGCCTGATGTAAAACAGAACCAGTCCGGCGATGAAGGCCAATCCTGCCACGACATAGAGCCGCTGCAATGCGCCGAGCAGGTCGCCGCGCTTCCAGGCCAGCAAGGGGCCGAACGGCACGGCAATGAGGATCGGCGTCATCAGCAATCCGAATGTCATATTGAAGAAGGGCGGACCGACAGAGATCTTGTCGCCAGTCAGCGTTTCGAGCGCCAGCGGATAGAGCGTGCCCGTCAGCACCGTACCGCAGGCGACCGTCAGGACGAGGTTGTTCAGCACCAGTGCGCCCTCGCGCGAGATCGGGGCGAACAATCCGCCGGCGGCAAGTTTCGGCGCCCGGAAAGCGAAGAGCGACAAGGCCCCGCCGATGAAGATCAGCAGAATGCAGAGAATGAAAATGCCGCGCGTCGGATCGCTGGCGAAGGAATGGACCGAGGTCAGCACGCCGGACCGCACGAGGAAGGTGCCGAGGAGCGACAGCGAGAAGGTGAGGATCGCCAGCAGCACGGTCCAGATCTTCAGGGCGTCGCGCTTTTCCATGACCAGCGCCGAATGCAGCAGCGCCGTGCCGGCAAGCCAGGGCATGAAAGAGGCGTTTTCCACCGGATCCCAGAACCACCAACCGCCCCAGCCGAGCTCGTAATAGGCCCAATAGGAGCCCATGGCGATGCCGAGCGTCAGGAAGCTCCAGGCAGCGAGCGTCCAGGGGCGGACCCAGCGCGCCCAGGCGGCGTCGATGCGGCCTTCCAGCAATGCCGCGACGGCGAAAGAGAAGCAGACGGAAAAGCCGACGTAGCCGAGATAGAGCAAGGGTGGATGGATCGCCAGACCGATATCCTGCAGCACTGGATTGAGATCCTTTCCCTCCGCCGGTGCCGGATTGAGCCGAATGAAGGGATTGGAGGTGAGCAGGATGAACACCAGAAAGGCCGAGGAGATCCACGATTGCACGGCGAGCACATTGGCGCGCAGCACATCGGGCAGATTGCGCCCGAACAGGGCAACGAACGCGCTGAACAGCGCCAGGATCAGCAGCCAGAGCATCATCGATCCCTCGTGATTGCCCCAGACGCCGGAGATCTTGAAGATCAGCGGCATCAGCGAATGGGAGTTGGCCCAGACATTGAGCACCGAGAAATCGGAGGCGACATAGGCGTAGGTCAGTACGCCGAAGGAAAAAGCGACCAGCAGGAACATGAGGATCGCGCCGACCGGGGCGATATCCATCATCGACACGTCGCCGCGCTTGGCGCCGATCACAGGAAGGATGGAGACGATGAGCGCCGTCGCAAGCGCCAGCACGAGAGCATAATGTCCGAGCTCGATGATCATCGGGTGGCCTCCTCGCCCTTCCAGACGCCATCGGCCTTCAGCTTATCGGCGACCTGCTTCGGCATATAGCGCTCATCATGCTTGGCGAGCACGCTATCGGCGACGAAAACGTCGCTGCCCGGCTCGAACTTGCCTTCGGTGACGACGCCCTGCCCTTCGCGGAAGAGATCCGGCAGAATGCCGTCATACTTGACCTTGATCGTGTCGGTGCCGTCGGTGACCGAGAACTGCACTTGCGTACCTTGACCGCGCACGATCGATCCCTCGCCGACAAGCCCGCCGAGGCGGATCAGCGTCCCGGCATTGACCGGTGTCTTGGCGAGATCCGTCGGCATATAGAAATAGGCGACCGACTGGCTGAAGGCGAACAGCACGAGCAGCACGGCGGCGGCGATGAAGCCCATGCCGCCGGCAATCACAGCAAGACGTTTCTGCTTGCGGGTCATTGCTGCGTCTCCTCCGTCGGCAATCCCAATTCCTTCGCCAGCGCCAGAAGCTGCTGGCCTTCCCCTCCATCGGCCGGAAAGGCCGCGAGACCGCGCTTCAATGCATCCGCCGCGCGCTCGCGATCATTCAGCACCGCATAGGAGCGGATGAGCCGCATCCAGCCCTCGAAATTCTTCGGATCCTCCTTGAGCTTCGCATCGAGACTATCGACCATGCCGCGGATCATCTGCTGACGATCGCCGCTGCTGAGCGCGTTCGCCGCGGCGACGTCCTCCGCCGTCGGATTGCCGGGTGCATTGCCGTTGGCGGATGCCATCGCCTGGCCGCCATTCTTGATGATATGCTCATTGACCGCGGCAAGCCAGGGTGCGTCGGGCGGCGATTGTTTCGCCAATGCCTCAAAGGCGGTCTTCGCATCGGCCGCCTTGCCTTCCTGCTCCAGCGCCAGCGCCAGATAGAACAGCGTGCGCGGATTGGCGGCATCGAGCGCCAGCGATTGCTGCAGCACGCCGCGCGCCTCCGCCGTCACAATGCCATTGGCCTTGACGACCAGCACCTCGCCCAGATCGCCGAGGCGAGATGCACTAGGCCCCTCCAGGCGAATGAGGTTGCGATAGGCAAGCTCGGCATCGCCGATGCGATTGGTCTTGAAATAGATCGGCGCCAGGACCTCCCAGCCCTTGGCGTCATCCGGGTTCTTGGCCAGATGCTGCTCGATCTTGACGATCGAGATGGCGAGATCGTTTCCGGGCTTCTCGAGCCGTGCTTCCAGCGGCTGCGCCGGCAGGCCGGGATCGCCATTGACGAGATAGAGACAGAGACCTACAGCCGGAAGAAGGACGATGATGAAGGCCTGGGCAAGGCGATAGCTGCCACGGGCAGGCGATTTCGCTATCGTCTTCTCATCCTTGGCAACAGCGATGAGACGCCGTCCGATTTCGGCGCGGGCATAGCCGGCCTCCTGCGCGGAGATGAGGCCGCCGGCAAGGTCCCGGTCCAGTTCGCTGAGCTGATCGCGATAGACTTCGGCCTCTCCGGAACGACGGTCCTCCGCCTCCTTCGCACCACGCAGAAGGGGATAGAGGAGCACAGCGCCGACAACCGCCGTAAGAACGGCCACGAGAATCCAGAACAGCATAGACGCCCAATACTTTAACGGGGCGCTTATTCCAACCGGGAAAGGCCATCTGACGAAGATTTGAGGCGTTTGGCCGCGCCTTTCAGTGCAGACGCCTATTCGAGCGGCGTCCAGGTGCCGTCGTCATTGCGGCAGGCCGCGCCCCTTGCCATCGTGGGTTTGCCGTCGACGGTAACGGTATGGGTGTATTGCCGACAATTCTGCGAACCGACCTGGTAAGGTGCTGCAGGGACGACCTCGCCGCTGGCATCCCTGCCCTTCCAAGCCACGGGTTGGCCGAGAGGTGAGGTCTCAAGCGCCCGGTATTCCGCTTCCAGCGCACGCTGCTTGTCGTTGTCGCTGAGCTTGACGCCGGTGCGCTCGACAATGCCACCATCAAGGGCATTGATGAAGGTTGCCGAGGCTGGCGGCTTCGCAGACGAGAACAGGCTCTTGCCGCCCCCCAAGCCGCTCGTCGTCGAGCAACCAGAAAGCGCAAGCGCGGCGAAAAGAGAGGGAGCGACCAGAGAAAAGGTACGAAGCTTCATACAACCGAACCAGTATCAAAAAGCAAAACCATAGGTACTGCGCTGCGGCATCATCATGACCCACAACGTCTTTTGGCATCATGCCGTGCCTCACGCAACATCCTTCGTCAGGCCCGGCAAAATTAGGCTGGCGCGAAGCCCTCCCCAGGCGCCTCGAGACAATTCGAGCCGGCCTTGATATTCGTTGGTGATCTCGCTGACAATCGACAGGCCGAGACCGGTGCCCGGCTTGCTTTCATCGAGCCGGCGGCCGCGCTTCATCGCCTCGCGAATCTGATCCGGCTCAAGCCCTGGCCCATCGTCTTCAACCACGAGTTCCACCCAATGACGGCGCACGGGATCGATGCCCTTGATCTCCGGAGGCGCTTCGCTTGCCGAAAGGCGCACCTTGCGTTCGGCAAAGCGGGCGGCATTTTCCAGGAGATTGCCGACCGTCTCCTCCAGATCCTGCTGCTCCATGGCGAGCGCCAGATTGGGCGAGACGGAGAGTTCGAACTCCTTGTCTGCATTCAGCCGCCGCATGACGCGGACAAGCCGCTCCAGCGCAGGCTCGGCCTCGGTGCGAGCCAGCACGGATTCACGCTGCGCGGCGATGCGGGCGCGATTGAGGTAGGATTGCACCTGCCCCTGCATGACTTCGGCCTGGTTCTTCACCAGATCGCCATGCGAGCGCTCGAGCACACGGGATTCGTTGAGCAGCACCGCGATCGGCGTTTTCAACGAGTGCGCGAGATTGCCAACCTGCATGCGAGCGCGCTCGACGATACGCCTATTGCTTTCGATCAGCGCATTGACCTCGTTGGCAAGCGGCAGGATTTCGCGCGGGAAATCTCCTTGCAGGCGTTCGCTCTCACCGGCGCGGATGCGCTCCAGTGCAGCGCGGGCCTTATCGAGCGGTTTCAGGCCATAGAGAATGGCGAGCGCATTGACGATCAGACTGCCGACACCGAAGCCGACCAGTGAGAAATAAAGGCTATGGGAGAAATTACGGACATCGTCCTCCACGACGGCAATATTACCGGTGACGCGGAAGCGCGCAGCGCGACCGTCTGTGTCGAGTACGACTTCGGTTTCCGCCACTTGCACGCGGTTTCCGAAGGCGTCGGTGACGATGT
Source organism: Rhizobium aureum (assembly GCF_030182495.1). NCBI lineage: Bacteria > Pseudomonadati > Pseudomonadota > Alphaproteobacteria > Hyphomicrobiales > Rhizobiaceae > Rhizobium > Rhizobium aureum. Next base: position 23,110 of record NZ_JAQJCI010000032.1, read on the forward strand.
AAGAGCGCTGGTATTGCTTGTCGAAGGGTGCTTCTAACACCGACAGCACCGGCAGGCTTGACGCGCCGAGCGACGGCGAAACCAGCGGTGTCGCGGTGTAGGTGCCGAGCGGCTCGACCATCCAGTACCAGCCGGTCTTCGGCTGGGCGAAACGCAGGTCGCCAAGCTTCGGGTCACCCAACAGCGCGCCTTGGTCGCCGATCGTCACCGAGTTGATGACACTGGAGAGCTGCGCACGTAGCAGATCCTGAAAGCCGCGTTCGGCACTCTTGCGGTAGATATTCGAGATGACGAGGCCGATCACCACTAGCGCCACAGCGGACCAGAGTGTGGTCAGCAGCAGGACACGAGCCGTAAGCGACTTAATTCGCATTGGTTGGAGCTTGGATTCGGTAACCAAGGCCGCGGACCGTTTCGATCAGATCGACACCCATTTTCTTGCGCAGGCGACCGACGAAGACCTCGATCGTATTGGAATCGCGGTCGAAATCCTGGTCGTACATATGTTCGACAAGCTCGGTACGCGAGACCACCTCACCCTTGTGATGCATGAGATAGGCAAGCAGACGATATTCATGGGAGGTGAGCTTGAGCGGCTTGCCGTCGACGGTCGCCTTCGAGCTCTTGGTATCGAGCCGAACCGGGCCGCAGACGATTTCCGAGGAGGCATGGCCGGCGGCACGGCGGATGAGCGCGCGGATGCGTGCCAGCACTTCCTCGACGTGGAAGGGCTTCGCCACATAGTCGTCCGCGCCGGCATCGATGCCCGCCACCTTGTCGCTCCACCGGTCGCGGGCGGTCAGCAGCAGCACCGGCACCGTGCGCCCGGCACCGCGCCATTTCTCGAGTACTGTGATGCCATCCATTTCCGGCAGGCCGATATCGAGGATGATCGCGTCATAGGGTTCCGTATCGCCGAGAAAATGGCCTTCCTCACCATCAAAGGCCGTATCGACAACGTAGCCTGCCTCCTTCAAAGCCTCGGCAAGCTGGCGATTCAAATTGATATCGTCTTCGACTATGAGAATGCGCATGTCTGGATCCAATTTCCCCGGTTCGAAAAACAGTACTGTAAATCGTGCTGCAGTGGAATCACGGAAACAATAAGATTTTGTGTGGAATTCAAGGCTTTAGATTGTCGATTGCACGTCGGCGCCTTACCCGCCCCGCGTCACATCGGCACTTTCATCGTCACCTTGCGCGGGCGCTGCCCGTTGCCCTGCACGAGAACGGTTACGATGCAGCTGTCGCCGGACGGTTGTGCGGATAGAAGCTGTCCTCCGGTCTTTTCGACGACCTCGGCGGCAGCCTCGCTACAGTCGCTGTTGGCGCGAGCCACCAGGGTCGACGTCGGCGCTGGCGCCGGCAGAACAGCCGAGCCGGCCATGACGAGGGCCGCCGCTGCTATGCTTGAAAATGAGGCCATGCTTCGGACTTCCCACAGGGATATTGACTTGGGGATTATTTACCCAAACACGTCTGAATGGCAAATGAATGGGCTGTAATTTTCGGCCTGTTGAGCAAGCGAGGCACGCAACCTGCATCTTAACCATTTGAAATGATTGGATGCAAATTGGCGATCTTGCCACGACGGCAACCGATTGGCGTTCCATCGCCCCGCATCGATACAATCTATCAGCGATATGCCCGCGATGGCACATATTGGACGTCGAAGCATCCTTCTTCGAGCTGCAAGCTCAGCCATTTTTAATCATTCTTGCTTATCATCTGCCCGTGGGTGCGACATGAGCAAGCACGCCACCATAGGCCGATGCGAACCGGCCTCCAGGCGCTTTGCCGAGGTGAGGCGCCGGGATTTCCATGAGTCCTTTGAATCGCTTGAGGCGATTTCTTCTGAAACTGAGTCCGCAACTTCAAAGGTTGATTGAAGAACCTCGCGAAAAGAGTCCGGTCACCGACAATTGGATTCCACTCGTATACTCAATCCCTTGAAATATCTGGCCATTGAAATATCTGACCATTGAAATGCCCGGCGGGAACCGGCCACAAGGTTACGTTCAAAACGGCTCGCGAACGGCCGTCACGGTCTCGTAATCCGCAGCGATCCGCATCTCGCGCAGCGGACGAACGCGCTCGATGGACCGCTGATAGTTTGGATGTGCCTTGTAGGCGGCAAGCGCCGCCTCATCATCGAATTCGCCATAGACGACAAGGTCGACTTCGGTTCCGAGCTGATCAGTCTTCACATTCGTGCCGATTTCCAAGAGCCGCGCATGCGGGATGGCTGTCAGGATCGAGAGGCCGGAGCGGACCTCTTCGAGATTGGCACGATCGGGAACGGTGAAGAAGACGATATGGCGGATCACGCGGCGGCTCCTTGTGCGTATGCGAGGGCATGGCGCGATACCATGCGTCCAGGCGCAATTCAATAAACCGGCTGCCTCGCCTTCCGGGACCGTTTCGTCGCCGGCCTGCCATTTACCGGACGGCGGCGAGGCGTGCTATCATCGCGGCCATGACCGACGAGGATCTTATATCCCTTGCCCTTGGTCTGCCGGAGGCAGCAGAGAGCTCACACTTCGGGACTCGCGACTTTCGTGTTCGGGGCAAGATCTTCATGACCCTTCCAAGTCCGGATTTCTGTGTCGTCAAGCTGACACCCGACCAACAGCAAATGGCATTGGCAACCATGCCGGACGACGTCATGGCCGTGCCGGGCGGCTGGGGTCTGAAGGGCTTTACCCGGCTGTTTCATCACGACGCCGATCAAGCAACGATCGAGGCGCTGATGCATCGCGCATGGCGGAACGTGGCGCCGAAATCTATGGCTTTGCCGGAAGATTAGGTTCCATATCGTCTTCGACCGTCAGCGGCCAGTCGACGACGTAATCCTCGAAATCGTCGAGATCGACATCGTTCTCGCTCACCGTACGTCCACGGGCGGAAACGCCGGCGATATGCACGGTTTCCGGATCGCCGGAGACCAACGGATGCCACCAGTAAAGATCGCGGCCGTCATTGACGAGGCGGTAGGCGCAGGTGGGCGGAAGCCACTCCAGCTCCGGAACCTTCTCCGGCGTCAGCTGCACACAGTCGGGGACGAAATCCCACCGGTTCGGATAGCTCGTGCAGCGACAGCTCTCGCCATCCATCAGCTTGCAGCGGATCGAGGTGAAATAGACATCACCCGTATCCCACTCCTCGAGTTTGTTGAGACAGCAGAGGCCGCAGCCATCGCACAGGCTTTCCCATTCCGACGGGCTCATTTCCGTCAGGGTCTTGGTTTTCCAGAAGGGCAATTCGTCTGTCATCATCGTCTTCCTCGCCACCCGTCAGGAAGAATTCGGGCTGCGGCATGCATGTCTCTTGTTCTTTTCTCTAAATCAACCAATTATTCAAATAGCCGTTCTATGAGATAATGAGCTTTGTGTGTGCCGCAAGGAAGCACGCAGCAGTAGTGTGGTCGGGAAGTAGAGCGTGGAAGACCCATCCAATCCAGAAAATGGGCCGAAGGCGGAGCCTGAGACCCAGAAGGACAGCCGGGCCGAAAAGCCGCAGCGGCGGAAACGCTATTTCTTTCTGCGCCTCGATTCATGGATCGACTCCACTTTATGGAATGCCGGTTTCGGGCTTGCGGAAGCCTGGGAGGAGATCACGATCTTCTTCCGCCGCTTCCGCGTACGTGGCTGGAAACGCATCGTTTTCGAGCTGCTCGGCGAAGGTTTGACGCTGGGTGCGGCGGGCTCGGTCGTCATGCTGATGCTCGCCATGCCGGCCTTCGAGGCGACGCAGGGCGACTGGCGCAATCGCGGCAATTTCGCCGTCACCTTCCTCGACCGCTATGGCAATGTCATCGGTCACCGCGGCATCATTCACGAGAACTCCGTGCCGGTCGACCAGCTGCCGGATTATTTCGTCAAGGCGGTGCTCGCAACCGAGGACCGCCGCTTCTTCGACCATTTCGGCATCGACGCGATCGGCCTGTTCCGCGCGGTGACCGTGAACGCACAGGCCGGCGGCGTCGTCCAGGGCGGCTCGACGCTGACGCAGCAGCTTGCCAAGAACATCTTCCTCAGCAACGAGCGCTCCATCGACCGCAAGATCAAGGAAGCCTTCCTGGCGATCTGGCTCGAGGCCAATCTCTCCAAGAAGGAAATCCTGAGCCTCTATCTCGACCGCACCTACATGGGCGGCGGCACCTTCGGCGCGGCGGCGGCCGCGCAATTCTATTTCGGCAAGAGCATCACCGACGTCAATCTGGCGGAAGCCGCGATGCTTGCTGGCCTCTTCAAGGCGCCGGCGAAATATGCGCCACACGTCAATCTGCCGGCGGCGCGCGCCCGCGCCAACGATGTGCTTTCCAACCTCGTGCAAAGCGGGCTGATGACCGAGGGGCAAGTGATCGCCGCACGCCGCAATCCGGCCTCCGTTGTCGACCGCGCCCAGATCGAATCCCCGGACTATTTCCTCGACTGGGCCTTCGACGAAGTGCAGCGGCTCGCGACGCGCTTCCCCGAGCGCTCGCTGATCGTTCGAACCACCATCGATATGGGATTGCAGAAAGCGGCGGAGGATTCCATCCAATCCAGCCTGATGGAATTCGGCGAACGTTACCACGCCAAGCAGGGCGCCAGCGTCATGATCGAAAATGGCGGCGCCGTTCGCGCCATGGTCGGTGGCAGCGATTACGGCGAAAGCCAGTTCAATCGCGCGACCAAGGCACTGCGCCAGCCGGGCTCCTCCTTCAAGATCTACACTTACTCCGTCGCTATGGAGAACGGCATGACGCCGACATCCACCATCGTCGACGCGCCGATCAGCTGGGGCAACTGGAGCCCGCATAACTACGAGAACCGCTATGAAGGCAAGGTGACGCTGACGCAGGCGCTTACGCAGTCGATCAATACGATCCCGGTGCGGCTGGCGAAAGAGAAGTTCGGCATTCAGCCCATTCGCAACATGGCCAAGGCCATGGGCGTTGAAACGCCGATCCGCAACGACAAGACCATTCCGATCGGCACCTCGGAGGTGACCGTTCTCGACCAGGCGACGGCCTATGCCGTCTTCCCGGCCAACGGCATGCAGTCGCGGCGTCATGGCATCGACCAGATCACCGCCTACGATGGCAAGGTGCTCTACGATTTCAGCCACGACGAGCAACCGGCCAGACGGGTCCTCAGCGAAAAAGCCACGTCCTACATGAACCAGATGCTGACACAGGTTCCGGTCATCGGCACCGGCCGCAGGGCAGCGCTCGACAACGGCATCGTGGTCGGCGGCAAGACCGGCACCACGCAGGCCTATCGCGATGCCTGGTTCATCGGCTTTACCGGCAACTACACCTGTGCCGTCTGGTTCGGCAACGACGATTACACGTCGACGAACAACATGACGGGCGGCACGCTGCCGGCTATGACCTTCAAGAAGATCATGGACTACGCGCATCAGGGCATCGTGCTGAAACCCATTCCCGGCATCAGCAACCCGTTCCCGGTGCAGAAGCCGCAAACCGTCGCGGCCAAGAAGCCGGCCGATGCCTCCACCACTCCCAGCCTGCCTCCCCTCATCCGGCCGCGCTCGCTCTCGGTGGATTCCACGAATATCCTGCGCGATATCGGCGAAAGGCTGAAGGCTGCGAACCGGCTCGGCGTGCAGAAGGTAGCGACGGCGGAATAAAGATCATCCGAGGAGAGATGATAGCGGAGGCTGCATAAGCGCCCCCCGCATGTTTTCCAATGAAAATATAAGGGAATGCGGTGATCGCAATACGGCCGGCCGACTGGCGAATGGTCCGACGGCAGTCGGTGTTTCGGCCGAAGGCTGCTTTGTTCGCTCAACTGCGGCATTCTGTATGATTGTAGCCTGAAAGCGGCTCGCCCTTCCCCCTACCGACAGAATCAGGAATAAATCGATACTGATTTGTCACGAGGACGATCCCAGAGTGTTCCGAGTTCCCCTTCTTGTTGCGCTTTCGCTTGTCATCGCCTTCGGCGGCGGGATCATGTTCACGCTCCTGGCGCTGGATGCGACCTCCGGCTTCGGCGCGATCAAGCTCGGTGCCTGGCAGGCCTTTCCGGAAATGCAGACAGCCGATGCGGACCCTTATGCGAAATCCCACAGGGCTCGTGCCGGACGCTTGCTCTATGGCACTGCGGAAGGGCTCGTGTTTACCGCGTCCGATGATGATACCGGCGCGCGGCTGACGGCATCCTGCAGCTACCGTATCAGTGGTCAGACACCGCCGGCGAGGCTATGGACACTGTTCATCGCCGGCAATGACGGGCGGCCGATCGAAGGTGCTACCGGACGACCTTCGACCATCAATTCCTGGATCGTCCTGCGCAATGCGGATTCAAGCTTCAGCATCACGGTTTCACCCAATGCCCAGGCGGGCAACTGGCTTGCCCTGCCCCCCGCCGGCAATTTCCGTCTCGTGTGGACGCTGCTGGATTCACCGGCAGCCGGCAATTCCGGCCTGATCGATCTTGGCATGCCGAAACTCGAAAAAATCGGGTGTGGCAATGTTTAGATTCGTTTTCGCGATCCTGACCGGCCTGTTCGGCGCGGCACTGCTCCACATTGTCATCATTCTCTCCTTGCCGCATTTTTCCGACCGCGATGCCTATACCCGCGTCTCGGACGAGGGGGACGAGAACCATTTCTACATGCTCGACGACAAGGATGACGAGGCGGGGCTTTCCAACACCGATCCCTATATCCGGACCGCCGTCTGCGCATTCGACATCGAGGACACCCCTGTCCACTTGACGGCGAAAGGCAAAGTGCCGTTCTGGTCGCTCGCCATCTATGATGCCGCATCGAATGAAGTGTTCAGCATGAGTGACCGCACATCCGTCGGTGGCGCACTCGATTTGTTGCTGGCGTCCCCCGTCCAGCTCACGGGCATACGCAAGGCGTTGCCGCCAGCGCTTGCCCAATCGATCCTGGTGGAAGTGCCGCGTGTCCAAGGCTACGCGGTGCTGCATACGATGGCACCGCAAGGCAGCTTTGATAACGCCGCCCGCGAATTCCTATCGGAAGCGGGTTGCGACGAATTTGATAATGGCTGAGATGGCTGAGCGCCGAGATAATCAGGCTTCGGGCGACAAAAGGTTCTGCGCGATCTTACGCGCCGGCGCGCCGCGACGGGGAGACCGCTGAACCATAGCGGCAACCGGGAGATGCGCGAAAGGACGCACCCCACCCGGGCATCACTTGCCTTTTGCCCGCTTCGGCCCGGCTCCCGGTCGATGGGTGGGCGTATCCAAATGTTCGTAGCGCACGCCGGTAAACAAAAGAATCTTTGCTTCCACCGGTTCCTTCTGGGCGCGCGGCGTCATGCGCAATCGCCAATCCGAAAGAGATATAATCTTTGCCATTCTCGTCTCCATTTACGTCTCGAGACGGATGAACTTGCGACTTGATTTCACCCTGCCCGCCGCTGAAGCGGGCCAACGCTTCCTCCATTTCAGCCTGGTTCTCTGGGCTGCAACAGAGACATTCGCGCCTTCTCACGGCATTTCCCGACACCGTGGCATGGCCTGCCGCTTGCGACCTCCATGCTCTCCCTACACTCAATCAACTCTGCCGATCGCTGCTTCCAGCCGGAATTCAGACATATCGCAGTTAACAGAATGCTAATCGTCGTCGCTCGCCATCCTTGGCATGAGTCGTCATGCCCTAATAACGCTGCGACAGCGGCTTTGGTTTCATCGGCCGGCGAAAAACCGCCGACGCCGACTTTGCTCGGAAATCAAGCGATATCATGTTCTTAAGTAAACGGAGGATGTTGCCGGCAAATGGAAATTCAGCCAATCCGTTGCAGAAAAACGTCACGCAAATATTATTTGCGCTCACGAAAAATTAACGTATTGTAATGTCGAAATTCGAGGGCGATCAATGACTGTGGCGGGCAGTTCCGTCTTTTCTCCAGAGGACGTCACCGTCCTGCGCGGTGCGCTTGGCGTGTGGTGCCTGGAAAAGCGGATCGATATAAAAAGTGCCGAAGCCGAGTTCGCGGCCACAGCGGCGATCGGTCTTTTTCAATCGGGCTACAACACTTCTGAAAAACTGCTCGCCGCCATGCGTGAGCACAAAGGCCTCTGACCTATCCTTATTCCTGTCACGACACCAGTCGAAGCACAGACTGCGTTTCGCAGACATGGCGGCATGCCTCTGGCAACTCTTTTCAATCAATACCTGCATAGGTTGATTATCGATGCTGGCGCGCGCCTGGCGAAAGGTTATCCACACGGAGGCTTGGTCGGTTAAATCCCGTGGACATGGCCGATCTCAGGCGGTCGCTTCCGCGCAAGCTTAACGCGTAATTTTTATTCGGATTTTAATAAAGTTTTCACGAACCATTAACCTTGGCGGCCTTAGTCTTTTGCGGAAAGCCAGATAAGGACGACCGTGTCCATACCCGTTTCGACAATCGCCGCCGGAGACGCCTTCTTCATCGAAAGGGCCATCCGGCACGATCGGAAAGAAGCGCCGCGGCATCCATGGTCGACCATCCGGCTCCCTGCTTTTTTGTTCCGAGTATCAGTATGGGTGTTGGCGTGCGTGACCGGTTTCGAGACCTTGAAGAGCCTGCGACAGTCCGTAAGAAGGACGTGGTTCTGATGGCGACGATTACCAACTTCGAAAGCATGGGACATCCATCCAAATCGGAATTGCGCCAATTCGCCGAGCTTTTCACACCCGTCTTCCAGGCGTCTTCGGAGGAAGCGAAGCGACAGGCGGTCGCCGCCCTCTCCCAATGCCAGACAGTGCCTCAGGCGGTTGCGCTGTTCATCGGTTGCCAGCCGATCTCCATCGCCGCCCCCTTCCTCATGAGTTCGCAGGCGATCGATGACGATACGCTGATCACCATCGCCCGCACCCAGGGCGCAGCCCATGCGCGGGCCATCGTCCGCCGGTCGTCCCTCTCCCCCAAGGTCATCGACGCTCTGGTCGGATTGCATCAGGCGGAACCGGAGCGCGGCAGGACGGTGGCGGAGCAGCAAGCGGAAGCCGTTTCGACGCAGGCAGACGCAATGGAAAACGAGCGGCTCGCGCGCGAAGAGACATTGCGCCAGCAGATCAAGCAGGTCGCCCGCCACATGGGCCGCGACGACGAGGATCGTCTCGGACTGCGCAGCCTCAGCGAAACACAGGAAGCCCTGCTCGTGCGTTTCGCCCGCGAACGCGACGCCCGGCAATTTGCGACAACGCTCGCTGACGCACTCTCCTCCAGCCACTGGCTCGCGGAGCGCATTTTGCTCGACACATCGGGCCAGCAGCTTGCCGTCACGCTCGTCAGCCTCGGCATGGGCATCGCGGATGCCGTCTATTCACTCGAGCGCTTCTATCCGCATCTGGCGGAGCGGCACGGTAGCGTCAGCCGTGCTTGGCTGGTGCTCGAAGATATCGATGCGGAAGAGAGCCAGGCCCGCGTCGAGGCATGGCGCCGTGCCGACCGCTACACCTACCTGCCGCAGCAAAAGCCGGCGGAGCGGCCTGCACAGCCATTGTTTGGCGCGAAGTCAGGATCCATCCGTGAATTGCGGGTGGTAAACCGTCGGTAAAGACGGCTCAATCCAACGGATTGGCGCGCAAACCGGCTAAAGGGACGATATCGCCGATATCGTCCGTCTCCAGCTCGACGACCCACAAATCCGAATCGAACTTCAGCTCGCGATCGAGGGTTTCGCGAATATCCTGCGGCTCCTTCCGCTCGATGCGAATTTCGAAGAGCCGTGTCCCGCTCTCTTCCTCGTCGAACAGGCTTTGCGGAGCGGGCGCATAAAGGGTTTCCGTGCCATCGCGGAAACGCTGCCGAATGAAGATAGCACCCGCATGCTCCTCGCCCTTTCGCTCGACGGCGGCAAAATCGCCACGGGCGAACAGGCGGCGGACAAGAGCGGAAACAAAGATGTCGCTGCGCAATCTCATAAGCGAGCTATAGCCGCGAGCGGCGACCAAGGCAATTCAAGCCAGCCCGGAGTGCATTTATACGCGGAATTGCGGGTATGCTTCCGGTAGGCCTCAGAGCGCGCCGATATCCTGAAGTTTCTTCAGCACCGCCATATTCGGCTCGCCGGTCTCCGGCAGGCGGTAGTGCTTCTCGAAGCGGCGGATGGCGGCTTTCGTCTGCTCCCCGGCAACGCCGTCGATGCTGACATTGCTGTAGGCAATGTTGCTCAGGCCCTTCTGGATTTGCATGACCAGATTGACCTTGTTGACTGTGTCGCTCGGGGCGGCTTTTACCGCGACGGCGCCGGTCTTCAGATTCTTCTCCGCATTCTGAATGGCAGCGGCAACGGGATCGATCGCGCCTGCGGTGGCGGACACGTTGACAGGGCGTTCGACAGGTACGGCAGCAGTTGTTCCTGCCCTGCCGTTGACCGATGTCGTATCGGGGCCATTGCCGGCTTTCAGAGCCGCCAGAAGCTCCGGCGTTGGGACGCCGGTCTGCGCCAGGCCCGAGGCCTCCTGGAAGAAGAGAATGGCTGATGTCGTGCGCGATCCGGGCTTTCCGTCGGCGACGCCATCATAAAGCCCGCGACGGATAAGTTCCGCCTGCACATCGGCGACCAGCTTCGATGGAGCGGCAGATGACTGCGCTGCGGGCGGGCTCGCTGCCTGCCCACCTGAGGAGGATGTAGCGGGATTGGAAGCCGAATCCTGCCGCTCTATCCGAAATGTCGTGACGTTGCCGGCATCGGCCTGCTGTGCATGCAGAAACGATCTGCGGCCGGGAATCTGATAGGGCGAGCCGGGGTCGCGGGTACGCAGCATGGGCGATGGGTGCGTACCGCTCTGGTACCAGAGTGCGTTCGCGGTTACGAAGCCGAAAATCCCGAAGAAGAGCGCGACGCCGCCGGCGACGACGGGATGACGACCGACCGCGCCGCCGATCAGACCGGTGAGCGCTCCTACGCCGCGAAGGCCGAGACCACCCAGCGCAGTACTGCCGCGCAGGCTCAGGCTGCCCAGGGCAACCGCTCCACGAGAAGCGAGACCGGGCTGCCTGCGCCTGCCCTTTCCTCTTCCCTTAGGCGATTTTCGCTTTTGCGGGGCCATTCATCCCTTCCTTGTTTCGCCCTTCGTTCGTCTCCGTTGTATGTTTCAGACGTGGCGGAAAATCGACGGGGCGATTGACATCCACAGGCTGTTGCACCGCCACGACCCCCGAGCCGTCAAACGGGATCAGAATGGTGATCACCGTGCCTTCACCTGGTGCGCTGGCGATGGAAAAACTTCCGCCGTGCAGGCCGACGAGGCCCTTGACCAGCGACAGGCCGAGACCGGTGCCGGCATATCGGCGCGTATAGTCGTTCTGGATCTGCACGAAGGGCTGACCGAGGGAGGCCAACCGGTCGCTTGCGATGCCAATCCCCGTATCGCCGATCGACAGTTTCAGCATGCCATCGGTCAAAGCCGCATCGATGGTGATCGCGCCGCCGGCGTCGGTGAACTTGATGGCATTGCCGACAAGATTGATGAGGATCTGCTGGATGGCGCGCTGATCGGCAACGATCTCGCCGAGGCCACGCTGGATGCGGCTCGTCAAGGTCAGACCCTTCTCCTTCGCCTGCAGGCCCAGCATCGCTTCGCATGTCGCGATGGATTCCTCGATCGAGAAGGATTCGAGCAGCAATTCGTAGCGCCCCGCCTCGATCTTGCTCATGTCGAGCATGGTATTGACCACCGACAGCAGATGCGCGCCCGACTGGCGGATCAGGCCGACATATTCACGCTGGCGGTTGTTTTCGAGCTTGCCGAAATATTCTCCGCTGAGGATATCGGAGAAGCCCAGGATCGCATTGAGCGGCGTGCGCAGTTCATGGCTGACGGCGGCAAGGAACCGCGATTTCGCATCATTGGCCGATTCCGCCTCGGCCGTCTTGCGCGCCGCATCCTCGCGAAGCTGCTGATCCTGGGAGATGTCGCGCAGCTGGCTGACGATCGCCGTCAGATGTCCTTCGCCATCGCGGCGTGCCGTCAGCTCCATGCGGACATGGACGAACTGCGCATCGCCGCCGACGACTGCGGAACGCTCCAGGCGCAGATCGACGCTGTGAGAATCCCTGCCCTGACGCAGCACATCGATCGCCTGCAGGAAGATGATGCGGTCCGAGACGTGGATTTGCTCGACGAAGCCGCGGCCCGTCGGATCACGCATCCAGCTCAGGAATTCGACCCGATCACGACCGCCGATGGTCGTCACATTTCCTTGCGGATCAAGCAGCAATACCAAGCCGAAGGCAGCTTCCAGCATCAGGTCGCGGTGCTCGACGACGACGGCGTCCGCGGGAAGGGACGACGGCCGCTGACGCGACAGCGCAATACTGCCGACGGCCGAAAACAGGAAAGCGGCGCAGACCGTGGCGACACCGGCGGGCAGAGCCACGGCCGGGCTGGTGACGAAGGAGAGGCCCACGGGAACAGCAAAGAGGGCAATGGAGGAGACGAGCGCAAGCCGGCGAAGGATCGCCAGCTCCTGTCCATGGACTTCGCCATTCCCGCTCGTCCGGGAAAGCCAGCTTCCGCCCACCCGGTCCACGAAGGCTCCAGCCCCAACAGCCATGTCACTCAATACACGCACACTACAACCCGTCAAAACGGTCACTTATTGGACTGCACAATAGGCCTCGCGGGCTTAAGGAAAGAATAAAGAAGGAACACACCGGATGGCCCAAAAGGCTCCAAAATCCCGTTTTGGCGCAGAATGCGAGACCTTTGTTTTTTGTGGTTAACAGCGGGTAAGCAACGGATTTTATTCGTATTTCCGGCGCGCGTTAACTTTTGCATCAAGGGCTCAAGCCGCAAAGCCCTGCATATCAACGGCATCGGGCGAGACATGCTTAACATCAATCGCTACAATTTGAACCAAATGCTGGTCAAAGCCGGAAAGCTAAAATTTGAATCAAATTAGCGAAAAATGCCGCCGAGTTTTGAAAAGCGCTGTTGTCCTCTGCCGGATAGGCTTCGAAGCAGATCGGGCAGGCAAGCCCGAATCGGCCTCCGGGCCGAACGACAGAGAGGATGGGCAAGGCAATGTGGTTTCTGATTAGAGCAGGGTTCTGGTTTTCGCTGGTTCTCATGTTTCTGCCGATCTTCGCAAAGCCCCAGGGCGATCCGCGGCCGGCAGGCGAAGCGACGGTGCAGGTTTCCGACGCGATTTCAGCTGCATCGGGCGTCGTTCAATATGTCGGCGCCATGTGCACCGAGAAGCCGGATGTCTGCGTAAAGGGTGGTGAAACGCTGACCGCCCTCGGATATCAGGTTGGCGACGGCGCCCGCGTCGCCTACGACATGCTCGGCCGCCACTTCAAGGATCAGCCCGCAAATGCAGCCGCTGATGCCGCATCCACTCACACAAGCGCCGATCAGGTCGCCGCCATGGCCCAGCCGATGCCGGCCAAGCGCGTGACCGGCACTGAAACGGCCGATGTCGTCGTTACCGGCACGGTCCGGCTGCCATCCTCGGTTCCGCTGCCGATGCCGCGCCCGCACATCTGACGCTTCTCCATTGGCCCAACCTGAACGCCGTGACCTGCCCATGGTCAGCGGCGTTCTTTTTTTGCCACGGGTTCAAATCGCCTGTCACTTCGCCTATATCCAAGGCACACGGACAATCTGGATCATTGCAATGGCATCGCTTGAAAAGATCATCGACGACTTTTCCTTCCTGGACGACTGGGAGGATCGCTATCGCTACGTGATCGAACTCGGCAAGGCACTGCCTGATCTGCCGGAAGAGAAGCGAACGCTGGAAAACAAGGTGCAGGGCTGCGCGAGCCAAGTCTGGCTCGTCACGCATGCATCCGGCGATCCCGAGAACCCGATCCTGACGTTCGAAGGCGATTCCGACGCTCATATCGTGCGGGGGCTGGTGGCGATCGTGATGGCGACCTATTCGGACAAGCCCGCCTCTGAAATCGCGGCGCTCGATGCACTCGACGTCTTCGGCAAAATCGGTCTTGTGGAACATCTCTCGTCGCAGCGCGCCAATGGGCTGCGGTCGATGATCAAGCGCATCCGCGAGGAAGCCCGCGTCAGAGCCGCGGCATAGGCTTGGATTTACAGGATCCATAAACAAAAACCCGGCTCGAGAGCCGGGTCAGACTGCTGACAAACCCCGTCAAATTTTGGCGGGGTTTTGTATTTCTGGTGTGTTTGTTTCCTGGGTTGCGGCATTGAAGGGAGATCGGTCCTGCTCCTGTGATTCATGCGAGGCTCGGTTTGGGTGTCTTTGTGAGCGCCATCGCGATCTTCTTGATGTTCTGGGCTGCGGCGGCCATCAGGCACTGGCATCGGACTTTGATGAGACTTCGGAAGCGGGCGTAGCGATGGCCGTGCAGCTGCTTGGCATCGGCAAAGGAACGCTCGACCGTCTCCTTGCGTCTTTTGTAGATCG
>NZ_JAQJCI010000033.1:0-29696 GCF_030182495.1 Rhizobium aureum
CACCGGTGCTGGTGCCGGTCGTCTATCTCTCGGCCGCTGATAAGGCGAAAGTCAATGCAGGCGGCGCCGTCATTGCCGGCAACAGCGTCAGCATCGATGCCGGCTCCGTCAACAATTCCGGTGCGATTGCCGCAGCGGATGGCATGACCATCAATGCGACCGAGATCAAGGCCAATGGCGGCACTTTCCTCGCCGGCGGCAACATGAACCTCAATGCCACCAATGGCATTACGCTTGCCGCCCAGACGATGACCATCGGCGGCCAGAATGTCGTCAACACCAATGCCGGCGTGTCGGCTGGCGGCAATCTGCAGATCGCCGCGGGCGGTACGCTGAGCTCGCAGGGCACCAAGATCGCCGCAGGCGGCAATGCCCAGCTTTCCGGCACCAATGTCAACCTTGCTGCTGTCAAGGTTGATAATGGTAGCCAGCAGAATGCGACGGGCGCCCGTGTCACCGCTGGCGGCAATCTTACCATCGTCGGCAATAATGACGTCAACATCATCGGTTCCTCCGCCAAGGCCGGTGCTGATCTCAAGGTCAAGGCCACGGATGGCGCGGTCAACATCGTCTCGACCGATCTCTCCCGCAAGACGGACGATGGCTACACCAAGACGACCAGTACCGATCAGCAGGCTTCGCAGCTCTCGGCCGGCGGCAACCTCGCGATCACCGCAAGCGGTGACGCTGGGGTCAATGCCAATACCGGTGTCCTGATCTCTGGTTCCGATCTGATGGCCAAGGGTAATGTCGGCCTGACCTCGAACGGCGACATCAATGTCACCACGTCTCAGAGCCAGTCGAACTCGACGTTCGGCAAAAATTCCTCGTCCGAGCTGACGCATAATGGCTCGACGATTACGGCGGGCGGCGATCTCGTCGCCAAGTCGAACAATGGCATCAACGTCATCGGTTCGACGATGGATGCCGACGGAAAGCTTGGCTTGCAGGCCGGTAAGAACGTCACCATCGCTGAAGCGACCGACAGTGCAACCCTCGATGTCAAGAGTTCCAGCAAGAAGAGCGGTTTCTTCGGTTCGACGAAGGAGAATGCCTCCGGTCATCTCGAGACCACGACGGCGGCTGGCTCGTCACTCTCCGGCAAGGACGGCGTGACGATCATTTCCGGCGGCGACACCACGGTCTCCGCCTCGAAGGTGACGGCTGGCGACGATACGCATGTCGCTGATCTCAATGTCCAGACCGGCGGCAATCTGATCGTCACTGCCGGTAAGGACACCGAGACCGAGCATGACGCTGCCCGCCGCAAGGGTTTCCTGCGCAGCGGCAGCTCGAGCTATGACGGCTATAACGAGACGACCATCGGGTCACAGCTTTCAGCCTCGGGCGATGTCAATCTGGATGCCGGCAAGGCGGCGGTGATTGTTGGCTCGAAGGTCAATGCCGATGGCTCGCTGAACGTCTCCGGCGAAAGCGTCTCGATCATCGGCGCGCAGGAAAACCACCAGTCCGACAGCAAGCGCAAGGATTCCGGCCTCTTCGTCGGCTCCGGCGGCGGCTTCATCTCGCTCTACGGAAAGAACGAAAAGCAGGGCCAGCAATCTTCCACGGATAACATCGGCTCTACATTGTCGGCCGGTCAGGACGTCAATCTGACGGCAAGGACGACCGATCTCAATATCATGGGCTCGTCGGTTAGCGCCGACCGCGACATCAACCTGTCGGCGGCCCGAGACGTCAATGTGACCCCGGGCGCCGAAAGCTCGTCACAGTCCGAGCAGCAGAAGAAGTCCGGCTTCGGCTTAGCGCTTTCCGCCGGCAATGGCGGCTTCTCGATCGGGATTGGCGCGCAGTCGACCAAGGACAGCAAGGCGCAGCAGTCCGATACCAATGCGGTATCGACATTGGCGGCGGGCCGCGATCTCAACATCTCGGCAGGCAACAACGTCAACCTGCAGGCGACCAGCGCTTCGGCCGAACGCGACGTCAATCTCTTCGCCGGCAAGGACATCAATCTGCTCTCGGCCAACGACGTCACCAATTACGAGGAGGTGCATGAGAAGACCTTTGCCGGTGTGACCATCTCGGTGACGAGCCAGGTCGGCAAGGCGGCTCAAAGCATCATGAACTCGGCCGAGCGTCTTTCCGACAGCGGCGGCGTCAATGCGGTGACCAACACGGCCATTGCCGGCCTCGGTTTCTACGAGGGCTACAAGGGGCTGAAGGGCGCCTATGAGGGGCTTACCAGCACGGATCCGAAGATTGGAACCGGTCTATCCTTCAGCATCGGCATCAATGCCGGCGTCAGCCATCAGGAAAACAGCTGGTCCTCGTCGTCCTCGACCCCGGTCGTGACGGATATTCGTGCGGGGCGCTCCATCACCATGGAGGCCGAGAAAGGCTCCATCACCAGTGATGGTGCGCAGATCCTGGCAGGCTACGACAAGAACGGCATCCCCACGGTTTCCGGCGACCCGCTGACCGGCGACATCTTTCTGTCGGCGGCGAATGGCGACATCAACCTCAACGCCGCCACCGGCACGTCGGATTCGACCAGCTCGAACAAATCCTGGAGCGTGGGCGTCGGCGTCAACTTTGGTTGCACCAGCAAGGGCGGCTGCCAGGAGACCGGCGTGGGGGTCAACGCCTCCTACGGCAAGGGTGGTTCGGAAACCTCCGGCACCAGCCACACGAACACGCATGTGAACGGCACCGGCGATGTCACCATCGTCACCAACGATCTCGCGCTGAAGGGGGCGACGGTCGCCGGCAATTCGGTTGCGATCGACGTCAAGAACCTGACGATCGAAAGCCAGCTGGATACGCAGAAGGCCAAGGCCGATCAGTTCAATGTCTCCGGCCAGATCGGCTTTGGTAACACCGGCGTCTCCGGCACCGTGCAGAAGGCCATGGGCGATGCGGTGCTCGTCTCCGAACAATCGGGCATCCATGCAGGCACCGGCGGCCTCGACATCGATGTCAAAGGTCAGACGTCGCTTGTCGGTGGCCTGATTACCAGCCAGGCGACGGCGGACAAGAACTCCTTCTCCACCGGCACCCTGACGGTTGCCGATATCGATACGCATTCGACCTGGAGGGCCGAAACCTATGGCGGCGGGATCGGCACCAGCGGGCTCACCATCGCTCCGCCCGTCAAGGCCGGCGAGAAGGAGACCGGCAAGGCCTATTCGGCCATCGGCGGCAATATCGGCATCACGATCACCGATCCCGCGCACCAGGTGCAGGACATCGGCACGATCCGCCGCGATACCGACAACACCAATACCTCGCTGCCGGGACTGCCCGACCTGCAGAACATCCTGCGCCAGCAGTATAAGACGCAGGCGGATTTACAGGCGGCGCAAGCGACAATGGCGGGGCTGGTGGGCGATATTGCCAGTGAGTTCTACCGCCAGGCTGCGGAGGGCCGCGACCAGGCTGGAATGGACTACTGGAAAGAAGGCGGAGCCGGCCGCGTGCTGTTGCACACGATCGGCGCCGGCATTCTCGGCGGCGTCAATGGTTGGGAGGGTGCGCTCAAGGGAGCTGCAGGCGCAGCGACCTCTGCGCTGCTGACACCAGCCATTGCCGATCTGGTCAAGGGCATGCTGAAGGACAGCACCTTGTCCGATCAGGACAAGCGGACGCTTGCAGCAGCTATCGGTTCTAGCCTTAGTGGTCTCGCGGGAGCAATCGGTGGTGGTGAAGGTGCCTCCTATGGGGCTGCAAGCTACAAGAACAACTATTTGACCCATGATCAAATGGACAAAGCCACTAAGTTGGCGCAGGAGCTTGCAGATTGTCAGGCGCTGTTCAGCGGCTGTAGCGATCAAGATAAGCAAGCACTGAAGAATCAGATCAGCGACCTTGTTAAATTATCCCAGGAACAAACTGCAGCGTTGATCAAAGAATGCAGTGGCGGTGTCGCATCCGACGCATGCAAGCGTATGCTCAATGATCTGCGAGACTTCGAGGCAGCCAAGAGGGCAATCGTCAGTCAAGCGCTGAACTATCCCGGAGGAGGACTGGATGCTCTTGTCAATGATACAAGCCCAAGTAGTCCATTCTACTATGATGTCGGCTATGGCGACACCAGCGTCGATGGTCTCTTGGCCAAGAATTATGCCGGTGTGCTCAACGGCACAGTCACTCCGGAGCAAGCGCGAATAAACACGCTTCAGGACGTGCTGCAGCAGAATAAGGATGCGGGCACGATTAAGTTGATGATCGATGGCCTCGGTCTCGCGGGCGGCGTCACAGGCGGACTTGCGGGTGGTGGAAGTGTGCTGGCTAGGGTTGGCGCAGTCCTTATTGTCACCTCCGCTGGCAGCCATGTGGTTGGTGACACGGAGCAGGCAGTGACCGGCATGGTCAGCGATCCCGGTCTGGTTCAGTTGCTGAACGCGGGGGGCATGTCAGCCGAGGATGCGCTGACGGTTCAGAATCTCATCGATGTCGGTGCTGTCTTCGTTGGCGTCGCCGGCGCTGGCAAGGAAATATATAGCCTAGCCAAGCCAGCAAGTTCGCTCACCAGTGCGGAGCGTAGCCTCATCAATCGCAATGTTCTGACGCTTGACGAAGCGGCAGCCCAACCTCGGGTCATCTTCACCTCGGACGGGCGGCAGATCACCTTGCCGTCAGGCTATAAGCCTTTGTCTAACTTGTCGGCCGCTGGCGATGTCGGTGGACTGCCTGAAGGGTTTGTTCGTGTCACGGACAACAAGGGGAATATCGTCATTGCCGGACCGAATGGCGCAATCTACAATGATCTTGCTGCTGTACAGCGGGCGTCTGTCACCCAAGGAAACGCGTTTAGCCAAACAGACCTTGATGCGTTGGCTGCAAATGGTGTGAAATTCACGCGCGAAAATGTAGTTGCTACAGGCAGAGCTCCTAACGGGCAGATCGTCTTTCTGGAGACGGGCACCTCGAATGCTGGTTTACAGCACATAATAGAAGCTCATGCCACGGACTTCGCCAATATTGGAGTTTCGCGATCGCAGATCCCCAGCGTGGTAATGCAGGCAGTTACTGAAGGAAATATCGTTGGCTATCAAGGCAGCGGTACGGGGCGACCAATTTATCAAACAACAATCAATGGACAGCCTCAACGAATAGCGGTGACCGTTGGTAACAATGGTTTTATTGTGGGTGCCAACCCCGCAGGGAGCGGTAAATGAGAACCATTAAGGTTATGGCCGACTATCAATGCTTTCCTCTCTGGGAAGCCTCTCCTGGAGCTGTGGGAAACATCGATCCCAAAGATTTGCCTATCTCTTTTTCACTTCGGCAAAGGCTAATGGCATGGGCTAAGACGTTTGATGCAACGCTTAATATTGATGATCCCTTGAGTTCAGGCTTCGGAAGTGAACGGGAGCGCATCGAGTTCCGCGAAGAGGGGGCAACTTTAGCTCAACAGCTTCAGGAAGAATTAGGGGCGCGTTATATCGTTATTGCCAAGCTTTAGTGTTACACATAAGAATATAACGGCGTATTATTCATATGAGGGGCGAATAATGAAGATAGAATTTCATTTCTATTCAAATGAACTGCTGCGCATAATGCTAAGCATTGGCTGACAGTATTAGAATCTGTTCGAATTGTTGAGATTTCGGCTTCCGCAGCTACATGTTTTCACTTTCCTCTAGGATTTCAGAATGAACGCAAAATTCTTCGCTGCGGTCGGATTCGGCCTGCTGGCCGTTCTCTTGGCCGGTTGCGCCGGGACTCCAGACCCAGCCAAGGTCGCTGCCCAGCAACATGAAGGGTCGGCCCAGATTTTGGCAAATAAGAACAAGAAGGGCTCGCTCCTTCTTGTTCGAATGGTGGATTCGCCGCTGTTGGGTGATGTGGATTGCAGCGGTTACATCACTCTGCGCAGGGTCAATGCAGGAAAGCCAGACGAGACGGAGCCGCCTGTATCTATCGGTTCCGCGGTTGCGTATCGCTTGCAAAACCCAAACAAACTGGTGCTCGGCCAGTTGTTCTCCGCGACTGCGCAAAAATATGCACGATGGTTCGTGCCCGTCGCCCCTGGTCGCTATGTCATAACCTACGCAAATTGCAGCTATGGAAATGTCACCATCGAGGCGGGAGGTGACCAGGATGGACTTTTCGGCAGAACATTCAGCTATGTCCGCCCGTTTGGGGGTGATGGTGCCATCACGATTGGCGAGGGGAAGATTGTTGACGCCGGATATATCCGGCTTGAAGGAACGCGCAGCGACCCACGTGTGGTGGGGTCGGAAGCCACGCCTGCCGAACGTGACCTTATGAAGAGCGCCATGCCGGAAGTCTATCCTTCGATAAGTTTCACGAAATTCGGTCCGTGAGGGTAGCAGTCAATCTGGCGATTGCCAGCGGCCACCCTTTTTGGCGGCCGCGGCGGTCGAAGGGTTGGAAGAGAGATTATTTTCCTTGCCGGGAGCAGTCTCTCGAAACAGCGGCCTTACTGCTCACTCGCAGAGCCGATCTGCCTCCAAAGCACGCGACGGGCGGTCACCGGTTCGGCGGCATTTCGTCAGATCCGCCTGCCGTGCAAAATCACGAGAGAGCCGCATGTGGGGGGAGAGCACCGATGCGCTTTTCGTGCGCTGCCGAAAGGATGGCAACCCCGCAGGCCAAGGCAAGTGCGATGGCACCCAGCACCGGCAGGCTGCGATAACCAAATCCACCCTCGAGCAGAGCGGCACCGATGCTTGCTGCGATCGCGATGCCGATGTTGAACCCCGATGGGATGAGCGATGAGGCGAGGCTCGGCGCATCGGCCGTCCACATTAGAATGCGGGCCTGAACCGGAGCACCGATCGCGAAATTAAGCGCACCCCAAATGAAGATCGTCACGGTCATCAGCAAGGGATAGGGGCTGACGAGGTAAAGGACGACCAATATCGCGGCCTGAATGGCGAGCATGACGATCAGCGACGGCATCAGCTTCCAGTCCGAGAGCCGACCGCCCAACAAGACGCCCAATGTCGCGCCGACGCCATTGAGCAGGAGTACCCATGGAATCAGCATGGCATCGAGGCCGGTCACCTCCCGCAAAAGAGGCGTTATGTAGGTGAACGGCACCATTTGCCCGATCATGAGGGCGAGCATGATGATAAGGGACGTCCAGACCTGCTGGCGGCCAAGAACGCGCACTTCGCGGCTCAAATGGCCGGATGGCTGGAGTTCGGCTTTCGTTGATGGGATCAAGGCCCAGATCGCGGCCAATGCGAGCACGCCGACCGAAGTCATGGCCCAAAAAGTCGTCCGCCATCCCCAAAGCCCGCCGATCGCTGCACCGACGGGGACGCCGATAATGTTCGAAACCGTCAGGCCTGCAAGGATGACCGCCACGGCACGTCCTCGGAACGCCTGCGGGACAAGGCCGACGGCAACCACCATGGCGATCCCGAAATAGGCGCCATGCGCGACGGCGGTCGCAACGCGGAAAAGGAGCATGGTGGCGAAGTCAGGTGCGAGCGCGCAGGCGATCTGCCCCAGGCAGAAGGCGATTGTAAGGGCGATCAGAATGGTCCGACGCGAGACCTGCCGGGTTGCCATGGTCAGGAGTGGGCCGCCGATTGCAATACCCAATGCGTAGCCGGAAACCAGAGAGCCGGCAAACGGGATCGAGACATCCAGCCCTTGAGCCACATCCGGGAGAATGCCTGCGATGACGAACTCGGTCGTGCCGAATGCAAACGCAGCCAGAAACAAAGCGAAGAGGGGTAAGGGCAAATCCAGCTCCCATATAAAGGCATAAGGATTTCTTTAAATCACCGCCGAGAGCACATCAAGTGTGAGATATCGTCGGCGAGGGCGGGTGCAAGGGAACGAGGCGCTTGAACCGGTTGCATTCATTCCGCAAAATACGTTTTCCCGAGCAGTTTTCGGCCGCCGACATCCGCCATCTCAGGGTTCGATCCTTGACAAACCGACAATGTTTGTAAAGGCTTGTCGCCATGAGTGAGGTGGCTGATTGGTTATCTTATACAAGTCCGATCAGTCGGAAAAACGCTGCCGAAGCAGTGTTTGAGGATATTCGTTCGGCAATTACATCGGGACGGTTGGCGGTCGGGACACGGCTGCCCGCCGAGGCGCAGCTTGCCGCCCGCTATGGCGTCAGCCGTCCCATCGTCCGCGAAGCGCTCCGCTCGCTGCAGACGCTCGGCCTTACCCAGACCCGCACCGGCAGCGGCACCTATGTCCTGACATCTACGCCCGGCCCGGAGCTGCGCTACGGCGGCTATTCCGCGCGCGATCTGATCGAGGCGCGCCCCTTCATCGAGGTTCCGGCCGCCGGCTGGGCGGCGCTGCGGCGCACAGGGCAGCAGCTGGCACGGCTGCTTGAACTTTGTAATGAGATGGACCGGGAAGAAGAGCCCCTGAAGTGGGTCAATCTGGATTCGGAATTCCACTCGATGGTGGCCGAATCCTCCGGAAATGCAGTCTTTTCCAAGATCGTTTCCGACGCCCGCGATGCGCTGATGCGGCAATCGGAGCTCGTCAACATGATGGCGCAGCGCCGCGTGGCCTCGAATGTCGAGCACCGCCGCATCGTCGAGGCGATTGCGGCGGGATCGGAAGAGGGGGCTATCGCTGCGATGGAGGCCCATCTCGGTCAGGTCAAGCGCGTGGTGACCACGATCATCGGCGAGGATCAGCCGCACCGTTGACGGCGGCCGGCAGATTGGCGAGCCGCTCCGGCCGCAGCGCCTCGAAGAGCTCTTCTGCGGTCAGATATCCATGATCCAGCACGATTTCCGGCACGGTGCGTCCTGTCGCCAGGGCCTCGCGGGCAACCTTGGTCGCTGCCTGATAGCCGATCAGCGGGTTCAGCGCGGTGGCAAGGCCGATCGATTCCTGCAGGCGTTGTGCCATGAGAGCCGGATTGGCGGTAATGCCGTCGACACAGCGCTCGGCAAGGATATGGCAGGCGGCGGTCAGATGCATGATGCTCTCCGACAGCGCACGTACCATAATCGGTTCGAAGGCATTGAGCTGCAGTTGGCCTGCTTCCGCCGCCATAGTGACAGTGATGTCGTTGCCGATAACGGAGAAGGCCACCTGGTTGACCATTTCCGGGATTACCGGATTGACCTTGCCGGGCATGATACTGGAACCGGCTTGCATGGCCGGTAGCGTGATCTCGCCGATGCCGGCACGCGGCCCGGAGGACAGCAGGCGCAGGTCGTTGCAGGTCTTCGACAGCTTGACCGCAACGCGCTTCAGTACGCCGGAGAGATGGACGAAGGCGCCGGGATCCTGTGTCGCCTCGATGAGGTCGCTGGCAGTCACGAGCGGGCGGCCCGTCAGCCGGGCGAGATGAGTGCAGGCAAGGGTTGCGTAGCCGGCGGGCGCATTGAGGCCGGTGCCGATGGCCGTGGCGCCGAGATTGACCTCATGCAGGAGGGTTGCCGATTCGAGCAGGCGGGCTCTGTCTTCACCGAGCATGACGGCGAAGGTCCTGAACTCCTGTCCGAGCGTCATAGGCACGGCGTCCTGCAGCTGCGTGCGGCCGACCTTCAAAATGCTGTCGAATTCCTTGGCCTTGCGCTCGAAGGCATCCTGCAACGCTTCCATTGCCGCAGCCAGACCATCGATGGCTTCGATGACAGCGACGTTGACGGCGGTCGGATAGGCATCGTTGGTGGACTGGCTGAGATTGACGTGATCGTTCGGATGAAGATGGCCATAGTCGCCCTTGGCATGGCCGAGCAGTTCGAGCGCGCGATTGGCGATGACTTCGTTGGCGTTCATGTTGGTCGAGGTGCCGGCACCTCCCTGGATGACATCGACGACGAATTGGTCGTGAAGCTCGCCTGCACGGATTTCGCGGCAAGCGCGCACGATGGCATCGAGCCTCTCCTTGCTGAGCAGGCCAAGCTCGTGATTGGCAAGGGCCGCCGCTTCCTTGACGAAGGCAAGGCCGCGGATGAGGTGCGTGTAGCGCCCGATCGGCGTGCCCGTGACCTGGAAGTTCTCGACCGCTCTTGCAGTGTGCACCCCCCAATAGACATCCGCCGGAATATCCTTTTCGCCCAGCAGGTCATATTCGCTTCGCGTCTTGACCACATTATCCTCCTATGGTCGAAATCAAGCTATATCTGTCAAGCTGTATGACAGATTTGAAACTTGTTATCGATTGTGCCGAACCGCGTCAATAAGCCTGGTGCCGGGTTGACCTTAGGCAATTTCTATGTCTAAGAGGAAAAATCTGTCATACAGCATTACAGCATGACCGGCGATCATCAGTTTCGATCGACGGCTTGAGTGAAGCGAAAGGGCATCCTGTCGGGTGCAAACGAGCACCCCGGACCCGTCCACGGACAAACGGCTCAAGGGAGGAGCAATGTCAGTCGAAACCATCCAGAATGTGCCGACGGATCGTCAGCCGCCAGCCAATGAAGATCTTGGCTACCACAAGGCCTTGAAGCCGCGCCAGATCCAGATGATCGCCATTGGCGGCGCGATCGGCACCGGTCTCTTCCTTGGTGCCGGTGGGCGGCTTGCCGCAGCCGGTCCGGCGCTGATCTTCGTCTATGCGCTCTGCGGCTTCTTTGCCTTTCTGGTGCTACGCGCACTCGGCGAATTGATCATGCACCGTCCGAGTTCCGGCTCCTTCGTTTCCTATGCCCGCGAGTTCTACGGCGAGAAGATGGCCTTCGCCGTCGGCTGGATGTACTGGCTGAACTGGGCGATGACCTCGGTTGCCGATGTGACGGCCGTCGCTCTCTACATGAATTTCTTCAAGCATTATGTTCCATGGCTTGCCGGCATCGATCAGTGGGTCTTCGCGCTGATTGCCCTGATGGTCGTGCTGGTCATGAACCTGCTGTCGGTGAAGGTCTTCGGCGAGCTCGAATTCTGGTTCAGCCTGGTCAAGGTTCTGGCACTGGCCAGCTTCCTCGTCATCGGCATCTATTTCGTCGTCTCGGGCACGCCGATTGCCGGCCATACGGCTGGTTTCAGCATCATCAGCGACAGCGGCGGCTTCTTTCCGAATGGCATCCTGCCCGCCTTCGTCATTATTCAGGGCGTGGTCTTTGCCTATGCGTCGATCGAACTCATCGGCACGACGGCCGGCGAGACCGAAGATCCGCGCAAGGTCATGCCGGGCGCGATCCGCACGGTGGTTGCGCGCCTGCTGATCTTCTATGTCGGCTCGGTGCTGCTTCTGTCGCTGCTGCTGCCCTATACGGCCTATAAGGCTGGCGAGAGCC
Source organism: Rhizobium aureum (assembly GCF_030182495.1). NCBI lineage: Bacteria > Pseudomonadati > Pseudomonadota > Alphaproteobacteria > Hyphomicrobiales > Rhizobiaceae > Rhizobium > Rhizobium aureum. The sequence continues at coordinate 11,172 of NZ_JAQJCI010000033.1, forward strand.
CCTTCGTCACCTTCTTCGGGACGATCGGCATCCAGGGCGCCGATGTCATCATGAACCTCGTCGTGCTGACGGCCGTGCTGTCCTCGCTCAATGCCGGCCTTTATTCCACCGGCCGCATCCTGCATTCGATGGCGGTTTCGGGCTCGGCGCCGGCCGCGCTTGCCAAGATGAACAAGGCCGGCGTGCCCTATGGCGGCATAGCGGTGACGGCAGTGGTGACCGTCATCGGCGTGGCGCTGAACGCCGTCGTGCCGTCGGCCGCCTTCGAGATTGCGCTCAATCTCTCGGCGCTCGGCATCATCTCCGCCTGGGGCGTCATCGTGCTGTGCCAATTGAAACTCTGGAAGCTGTCGAAGCGCGGCGAGATGGCCCGCCCGGATTTCCGCATGTTCGGCGCGCCCTATACCGGTATCCTGACGCTCGTCTTCCTCTTTGCTGTGCTGGTGCTGATGGCGCTCGACTATCCTGTCGGCACCTGGACGATCGCCTCGCTCGTCCTGATTGCACCGGCCCTGGTCGTCGGCTGGTATCTGCTGCGCGACCGCATCCATAGGCTGGCGGTCGAGCGAGGCCGGTCGTGACGGCAGGAAGGATCAATCCGCTGGTGGCCGTGGTTGCCACCGGCGGTACCATCGCAAGCGAGCGTGCCGACAACGGCGCCAGCTCGCCATCTTTGACGGGGGAAAGCCTGCTGGCACTTTTGCCTGACATGCCCGTCGATCTCAGGCCCATCGAGCTGATGGCGAAGGATTCGGCGAGCCTGACGCTTGCCGACATGCAGGAGATCAGCGACAAGGTCGGCGAATTGCTTGCGGATGATGTCATCAACGGCATCGTCGTTCTGCATGGTACGGACGCGATGGAAGAGACGGCGCTGCTCGTCCATCTGCAGCACGGCCTGAATAAGCCGGTCGTGTTCACGGGTGCGCAATTTACGGCGGATCATCCGAACGCCGATGGCCCTGCGAACCTTGCCGCTGCCGTTGCCGCCGCTACCGATCCGGTCAGTGCCGGACGCGGTGTGCTCGTCTGTTTCGGCGGCCGCCTGCTGCCGGCTTGGGGGCTTTATAAATATTCGTCGGATGTCGCCGACGCTTTCCGGCAATCGCGGCCACGCGAAAATCCACCAAGCATGCGCCTTGCGGCAGCGCTCGACAGTGTGCGCGTCGATGTGGTGGCAATCTATCCCGGGTGTGATTCCGTGCATGTGGATGCGAGTCTCCGGGCCGGCGCACACGGCATCGTTCTTGCGGCACTCGGCTCGGGTAATGCCAATCCGCGTCTGGTTGAAGCCGTCAGGCGTTGTGCCGATGTCGGGGTGCCCGTCGTGGTCTCCAGCAGGGTGCCTGATGGGTTGCTGGTCTCAAGCTATGGCGGCGGCGGCGGCGGGCACGATCTCGCCGAGGCCGGTGCTGTTCATTCCCCGACGTTGCGGCCGGGGCAGGCGAGAATTCTGCTGGCGGCCCTCGTTGCCTCCCGCGCCAGGGCCGAGCTTATCAGGCAGGCTTTTGCCGACTTTGCAGACGACGCGACGCTCTGATCGCCAGCCATGAGAACGGGCCGACTGGCGGATGACAGCGGCCCGAAGTCTGGCTGGAAGTATGATCGTCAGGCCTGGTGCGCGGCATTGGCGACGACGACGGGGATCAATAGATCGCCCCAGTTGCCGTTGCCGCCATGGTGGCGGGCCGAGCGGACGAGCTCGACGGAAACACCGGCCTCGACCGCATTCATGACGGCCTGATTGAGGCGATGCAGCTCGTTCGCCAACATGCGGATGACTGCCTGCTGATCTGCATTCATGGTGAGAGATTGTTCCTCGGCTCTCTCGCGAACACGTGCTATCGATGCCATGTCATTCTCCTTCTATGATCTTGATATCACTCTGCTGCCGGCTTGAACTGGGCGTGCTCGGTCGATCCGTGCATGGCCGTGGTGGATGACTGTCCGCCGGTGATCGCCAGCGAAACGGCATCGAAATAGCCTGTGCCCACTTCGCGCTGATGCTTGGTGGCGGTGTAGCCATTGGCTTCCGCGGCGAACTCCGCCTGCTGCAGTTCGGAATAGGCGGCCATCTGGCGAGCCTTGTAGCCGCGGGCGAGCTCGAACATGCCGAAATTCAGCTGGTGGAAGCCGGCAAGCGTGATGAACTGAAACTTGTAGCCCATCGCACCCAGCTCGCGCTGGAATTTGGCGATCGTCGCGTCGTCCAGGTTCTTCTTCCAGTTGAAGGATGGCGAGCAATTATAGGCGAGCAGCTTGCCGGGATGGACCCGATGCACGCCCTCGGCAAATTTACGCGCCTGCTCGAGATCCGGCTTTGACGTCTCGCACCAGATCAGATCGCAATGCGGTGCATAGGCGACGGCGCGGGCGATGCAGGGCGCGATGCCGTTCTTGACCTGATAGAAGCCTTCGACCGTGCGGCCGGCGTCGTAATCGACGAAGGGCCGGTCGCGTTCGTCGATATCGGATGTCAGAAGCTTGGCGGCCTCGGCATCGGTGCGAGCGACGACGAGGGTCGGCACACCCATGACGTCGGCGGCAAGCCGTGCCGCGTTGAGATTGCGGATATGGGCCGCCGTCGGAATAAGAACCTTGCCGCCGAGATGGCCGCATTTCTTCTCCGATGCCAGCTGGTCCTCGAAGTGGACGCCTGCGGCACCCGCCTCGATATAGGCTTTCATGATCTCGAAGGCGTTCAGCGGACCTCCGAAGCCCGCTTCGGCATCGGCAACGATCGGTGCGAACCAGGTGTCGACGGAAAGCCCTTTGCCTTCGGCCGTCTCGATCTGGTCGGCCCTTTGCAGCGTGCGGTTGATGCGTTTCGCCAGCTCCGGACCGGCATTGGCGGGATAAAGCGACTGATCCGGATACATGGCAGACGCCGTATTGGCGTCGGCTGCGACCTGCCATCCGGAGAGATAGATCGCCTTCAGGCCGGCGCGAACCATCTGCATGGCCTGATTGCCCGAGAGCGCGCCGAGCGCATTGACGAAATCTTCCTCGTGAATGAGCTGCCACAGACGGTTCGCGCCCATTTCGGCGAGTGAATGGCGGATGGTGATCGATCCACGCAGCCGCTCTACATCAGCGGCCTGATAGGGGCGTTCGATGCCATCGAAACGCTCGGCAGGTGCGCTTGGAACCAGTTTGTAAAAATCTGTCATGCTATTCTCCCGATACCTTCTCTCGATCCTCCGATCGATCTCGATTGCATGACTATTTTTACAATAGTGGTGCTCGCAGAGCTAGGAAAACCAGAAAATCTCAGTAGTTAAAAAGGTTATGATGTGCTATCGTTGACATCGCTTGCCAGTAAAATTGTAAATCATGTAAAATTCCACTGAAGGAAGGTTTGTAAAGGGTTTGACATATGGTTGAACGCAAGATCTTCGCTGGCCCCAGGGTTCGTCGCGTCCGAATGGGCCTCGGCCTGACACAGACGACGATGGCGCAGGCTCTCGATATCTCGCCGTCCTACCTCAATCTCATCGAGCGCAATCAGCGGCCGCTGACCGTGCAGCTGCTGTTGAAGCTCTCGGCGGTCTACAAGGTCGATCTCGACGAATTGCAGGGCGGAGAGGCCGGCAGTGCAGGGCAGCTGCGCGAAGTCTTTGCCGACCCGCTGCTTGCGGGTGAAATTCCGGGCGACCAGGAGCTGATCGAGCTCGCCGAAGCCGCGCCGAATGCGGCAAACGGCATGATCCGGCTTTATCGCGCCTATCGCGAGCAGGCCGCAAGGCTGTCCGATCTTGCCGAGCTTCTGTCCCGCGAGGGACGGGTTGCCGATGTCGCCGGTCCGCGCCTGCCGCTGGATGAGGTTCACGACCGTCTGCAAGCGCGGCCGAATTTTTTCGCCCGCATCGAAGATGCCGCAGAGACATTCCATGAGCGCCTCTCGTCCGGTGACGATGTGGCAGGCGGATTGAAGGCGTGGTTGAAGAGCGAACATGGCATTGCCGTGCGCCTGCTGCCGGTGCATGCCATGCCCGGTCTGCGCCGACGCTACGACCGGCATTCCATGCGGCTTTTCCTGTCCGAGCGATTGTCGCCCTTCGATCAGCTTCGCGAGATTGCGACCGAGGTCTCGCTGTTGGTCATGCGCGAGGAGATTGCCGCCGAACTGGAGGCGCTTGCGCTCTCGACGCCGGAAGCCAAGCGTATTGGCCGCTTCGAGCTGGCGCGCTACGCCTCCCACGCCCTGCTGATGCCCTACGGCGCCTATCTTTCGGCAGCGCAGCGTCTGCATTATGATATCGATGGCCTTGGTGCTCGCTTCGGTGTGTCCTACGAGCAGGCCGCGACGCGGCTCACCAGCCTGCAGCGCCCGGCGGCATCGGCTATCCCGTTTTTCCTGATGGAGGTCGATAGTGCCGGCCATCGCCTGCGCAAGGCCGGCGCCCAAGGCTTTCCGCAGGCGCGCTTCGGCGGTGGCTGTCCCAAGCTCAATGTCCATGCCGCCTTTGGCCAGCCCGGGCAGATATTGGTGGACGACACGCAGATGCCGGATGGCGGCGGATTTCTCACCATATCGCGGACGGTCGAGGGGCCGCGGGCCGACTTCGGAGAAAGGACGCGCCGCACCGCGCTCCTCATCGGCTGCGATATCGCCCATCGCGACGAGGTGATCTACGGCAAGGCGCTTGGCTCGATGCCCGTCGCGATCGGTCCGGCCTGTCGTCTGTGCGAACGTCAGGGCTGTCTGGCGAGAGCAGAGCCGCCGGTGACGCGCCCGCTCGGTCTTGACGAAATGGCGACGGGTCTGAGTGTATTCGACTTCCAGTAAACGCATTGAATTTGCCGTTGCGCACAGGGAACGGCAAATTAGATATATTCAAATCTATCGTTTATATGGATAATTGTTGCGCCGATATCCCGATAAATAGGATCTCATTCCTCGCGCGCTGCGCGTGCCCTCTCTACGTTCCGCGCAGATAAGGAGTCCCAGATCCATGAATTTTGCCAAGCGAACATCTGCCGCCATTTTTGCCGCTGCGCTTTCCTGCGGCGCGCTGTTCACCACGATTGCACATGCCGATGCGACGCTCGATCGCATCAAGGGTCGTGGCGCGTTGACCGTCGGCGTCATCCTCTCCGGCGCGCCTTTCGGCTATATCGATCCGGCAAGCCAGGAACAGAAGGGCTATAACATCGACATTGCCAAGGCGCTTGCCGAAAAGCTCGGCGTCAAGCTGGAAACGGTGACCGTGACGCCGCCGAACCGTGTGCAGTTCCTGCAGCAGGGTAAGGTCGATATTCTGATCGCCAACATGCAGTACACGGAAGAGCGCGCCAAGATCCTCGATTATGTGCCGACGCCCTATGACCGCAGCGGCGGCGCTGCCGTCGGCCGCAAGGATAGCGGCCTCAACGACTGGAGCGACCTCAAGGGTAAGTCTGTCTGCGTTTCTCAAGGGTCGAACTATACGCAGCCGCTGATGGAGCAATATGGCGCAGAAGTGAAGGGGCTGCCGAGCCAGCCGGAATCGCTGCTGGCGCTGCAGGGCGGCAATTGCGTTGCGGCCGTCCATGTCGGGGCGACGGTCGGCCTGCTGCTTCAGGATCGGCCGGAGGAATGGAAGGACTACAAGATCCTGTTTCCGACCGAACTCGTTCCCTCGGATTCGGTGATCTGGCTGCGCAAGGGCGAAAGCGATACGCGCGCCGCACTCGACAAGGCCATCCAGGAACTGCATGCCAACGGCAAGCTTCTGGACTATGCCAAGGCAAACCGCCTGCTCAACACGACCTATCTTGAGGAAGAGCATAAGAAGTTCGAGGGCAAGTGACCTGACCGGTCGCTTGAGGAGCGGTTTGCATGGGAAGTTCGCTTCTTCAGACCTTCATAGACTGGACCGGCAGGCTCGGGCTTCACTATGAATTCCTGGCCAGCGGTTATGAGGCGCAGATCTGGCGTGGTGGTTTCATCACCACGCTTTATCTCATCGTGCTCCTCATTCCGGTCAGCCTGTTGTTCGGCCTGCTGTTTGCGGCCATGTTGACCTCGGGGAACAAGGCTCTGGCCGCGCCGGTCAGAGCTTTCATTGAAGTGACCCGCAATACGCCGACACTCGTGCAGCTGATGTTCAGCTTCCTCGTGTTGAACACACTCGTCTCCAATGGGCTGGGTGGCGCGCAGAACAATCCTTTGACACCGTTCTTCTGGGTGGTTGCCGTGGTCGGCCTGCATGTTGCAGCACTGCATGCCGATGCGCTTCGCGCCGGTATCGAGGCCGTGCCGGAACAGACGGTGGAAGCGGCGCGTGCCATCGGCTTCACGCGCCTACAGATCCTTCGCTTCGTGGCGATACCGCTCGCTTTCCGGGCGTCGCTGCCGGCGATCGTCAACAACATGATCAATCTGGTCAAGCTGACCACCGTCGGCAATGCGATTGCCGTGAGCGAAATCACCTATGCCTCGATCATGGTCTGGACGCAGCGCGACAATGTCGTCGAACTGATGATCGTCATTCTGCTGTTCTTCAGCGCCATCAATCTTGCCCTCGCCAAGATCGGGCATTGGATCGAAAAGCGCCTCGCCGTGCCTGGCTTCGGAGTGGGCGCATGAGTGTGGCAAAGCTGTCATCGGCGCCTTCGAGCAACTGGCTGCCCTGGCTGGTTGGAGCGCTCGTTGCGATCGCCGTTATCTGGCTGCTGGCGGATCTGTCGCTGCTGCATGTGCTCATCGAATGGCTGCCCTATCTCGGTAGCGGCTTCCTGATGAACATCCTCATCAGCCTGCTTGCGATGGCTGGAGGGACGCTGATCGGTGTCTTGCTTGGCATTCTGGAGCTGGCGCCGCTGAAGATCGTACGCTATCCAGTCGGCCTTTATGTCCAGATCTTCCGCAATGCGCCCCATCTGGTGCTGATCTTTGCAACGACCTATATCTTTCCTTTCGAGATCGTGGTCTTCGGCCATTACCTGCCGTTTCCCGATTGGGTGAAAGCCGTGATCGGGCTTGCCATTCCTGCCAGCGCCTATGTCGCCGAGATCACGCGTGGTGCCATCCAGTCGATCCCGACCACGCAGTGGGAGGCGGCCAAGGGCCTCGGCTTCTCCCGGTCTCAGGCGTTGCGCTGGATCATCCTGCCGCAATGCGCGCGGCGTTCGCTGCCGCCCTGGATGAACCTCTTTGCCTCGATCACCATGGGAACGGCGCTTGCCTCCCTGGTCGGCGTGCATGAGCTGCTGCATGCGGCGACCGACGCCAGCACGGCCGTCCGCCGCCTGGATTTCACCGTCCTTGCCTATATCGTCGTCATGGCGGCGTTCTTTGCGCTTTGCTATCCCATTTCCAGCCTGACGCGGCGCCTTGAACGCCGCCTGAAAGCCTAGAGGAGCCGGCATGAGCCACGCTCAGACCAATCCGATCGTCGAACTGGCCGATGTGCATCTCGCCTATGGACCGACCGAGGTCCTGAAGGGGATTGACCTAACAGTCGCCCGCGGACAGACGGTTTCGATCATCGGTCCGTCCGGATCCGGCAAGTCGACAATCCTGCGCTGCATCAACGCGCTGGTCGCGCCGCAGACGGGCCGCATCGCGGTCAATGGCGTGCGCGTCGACCAGATGCGCAGCGAGGCCGAACGCATCAAGCTCAGGCAGAAGATCGGCATCGTCTTCCAGCAATATAATCTCTTTCCGCACCTGACCGTGCTCGACAATATCACGATCGCCCCGACACGAATCCTCGGCGTCAACAAGGCCGATGCCGAACGCCACGCCCGGGATCTCCTGGCACAGGTACGCCTGTCCGAGAAGGCGAACGTCTATCCCGGACAGCTTTCCGGTGGCCAGCAGCAGCGCGTGGCCATTGCCCGGGCGCTTGCGATGCGGCCGGATCTCGTCCTTTTCGACGAAGTGACCTCGGCGCTGGATCCGGAGACCGTCGGCGAGGTGCTTGCCGTCATTCGCGATCTCGTCAAGGAAGGTATGACGAGCATTCTGGTCACGCATGAGATGCGCTTTGCCGAAGAGATCAGCGATGTCGTGGTCTTCACCGAAAACGGCCGCATCGTTGACCAGGGGCCGCCCGAAGCTATCTTCCAGACATCGACAAATGCGCGCATCCGCCGTTTCGTCAACGGCCTTGCCGGTGCGCGGGCTTCGCTCGAGGATGGTGAGGGAATTTGACGATGGAAAAGGCCTTCCCGCTCACGACAGGCTTTGCCGAAGCCATCGCATCGGCCGATCCGCTGCGAGATGAGGCGGCCGTTGCCGCAGCCCGCACGGCGATCGTCGATTGGCTGGCCTGCGCCTTCGGTGGTGCTGCCGGCCGCACGACACGCATCCTGCTGGAACAGCTGCCGGCAGGCCCGGGGAACGCCGTCATCATCGGGCACGGGCGGCGCACCGATGCGCTGACCGCGGCCCTGGTCAATGCCCATGCTGGCCATGTGCTCGACTATGACGACGTGCATGCGAGTGTACGCGGGCACCCGACGACGGTCATCGTTCCCGCTCTGCTGGCGCTGGCATCGGAGACACCGATATCGGCGAACCGTCTGATTGCCGGCTACATCGTCGGGCTGGAAGCCATGGCACGCTTCGGTCTCTCGCTCGGCATGCGCCACTACGAGAACGGCTTTCACGCAACGGCAACGCTCGGCACGATCGGTGTTGCCGCAGCCGTCGCCCATGTGCTTGGCTATTCGGTTGCCGAGACCGCCACGGCACTGGGGCTGGCTGCCACGCATTCGAGCGGTTTGCGCCTGCAGTTCGGCCATGATGCCAAGCCTTATCATGCCGGCATGGCAGCGCGCTCAGGCCTGCTGTCGGCCAAGCTCGCCAAGGCAGGCTTCGGTGGCGCCAGGGATTTTCTCGACAATCCGATCGGCTTCTATTCGGCCTTCGCCTTTGGCGAGGGGCGGCCGCGGGCAGCCATCGAGGGGTGGGGCGCGCCTTGGCAGATCGTGACGCCCGGCCTGACACTCAAGGCTTTTCCGTGCTGCACGGCGAGCCATCCGGTGGCGATGATCGGTCTTCAGCTTCATGAAGAGGGATTGAACGCAGAGCAGGTCGAGTCCGTCATCATCACCTTCCCGCCGGGAGGCGATGCGGCGCTCGTCGTGACCGATCCGACGACCGGTATCGATGCGCGCTTCAGCGCCGAATATGTGTTCGCAACCGCCCTGGTCGACGGTGCTCTGAAGATCGGCCATTTCGGCGAGACGCCGGTGAGGGAGGATCTGATGGCGATCGGCCGGCGCGTTCGCCGCCGTCATGACGAGACGGCGCCACGCCTTTCGAACGATCCGAAAACGCGTTTCGTCATTGCCGAGGTAACGCTCAAGGACGGAAGCCATCTGACGCGCGAGTTCAAGGGCTTGCCCGGCCTCAGCGATCCCACGGAAAAATTCCGCGACGCGACCGGCAACCATCCGGCCGTGTCGGCCGTTCCCGATCTGGTGAGAACCATGCGCGGCGAGGACGACCTTCATCGTCTCGTCCAGCTTCTATCCAACAGTTTGAACTGATCCAGTTTCCAAGAAACGCAAGGCATGCACCCATGAGCAAGACCCGCAAGATCCATCTCGGCCTTTTCCTGCAAGGTGCCGGCCATCACGTCTCCGGCTGGCGTCATCCTGAGGCGGAAGCCGGCAGCGAGAATTTCGACTTGCTGCGCCGTGTCGCCCGGATCGCCGAGGCTGCGAAGTTCGACATGCTGTTCCTGGCGGACGGCCTGACGAGCGGTGTCGATGCGCATCCCTCGATGATTGCCCGTTTCGAGCCGCTGACGTTGCTTGCCTCGCTCGCAATGGTGACCGAGAAGATCGGCCTTGCCGCGACGGCATCGACCACCTATGGCGAGCCCTATCATCTCGCCCGGGCCTTTGCCTCGATCGATCATCTGAGCCATGGCCGCGCGGCCTGGAACATCGTCACCACCTCCTATGCCCGTACGGCCGCCAACTTCTCCAAAAGCCATCCGGAGCATGACGAGCGCTATGCCGTGGCGGAGGAGTTCGTCGATGTGGTGCGCGGCCTGTGGGACAGCTGGGCCGACGATGCCTTCCCCAAGGATAAGGAGAGCGGCGTCTATGCCGATCCCGCAAAGGTGCGCGTGCTCGACCACAACGGCAAATATTATTCGGTCAAGGGCCCCCTTAATATCCCGCGCTCACCGCAGGGACACCCCGTGCTCATCCAGGCCGGCTCATCCGGGCCGGGCCAGGATCTTGCCGCCCGCACCGCCGATATCGTCTTTACTGCGCAGCAGAGCCTCGACGAGGCGCAAGCCTTTTACAGGAGCCTGAAGGGCAAGATCGCCGGCTTCGGGCGCAGCCCCGACGATGTCGCCGTCATGCCTGGCTTCCTACCCGTCATCGGCAGAACGGCTGCCGAGGCGCGCGAAAAGCTGGATGTCTTGAACCGCTGGACCGACATCAAGAGCGCCATGCCGCTTCTGGAAGAGCGTCTCGGCCATAGCCTCGCAGGGTATGATCTTGATGGCGCGCTGCCCGATCTGCCGATTTCCGACCAGCTGCGCAGCCGCGCCGAGCTGCTGACCGAACTCGCCCGTCGCGAAAAACTGACGATCCGTGAGCTCGCCCTGCGCGTCGCTGCCGGCCGCGGCCATCACATCGTGCTCGGAACGGCCGAGGAAATCGCCGATCGCATGCAGCAATGGTTTGAAAACGGCGCCGCAGACGGTTTCAACGTCATGCCGCCCTTCTTCCCCGGCGGCCTTGAGGATTTTGCCAACGATGTCGTGCCGATCCTGCAGGAGAGAGGTCTCTTCCGTCGGGATTACGAGGGCACGACGCTGCGCGATCATTTGGGCATAGCGCGGCCGGCCTGGGCTTGACGAAGGCCGAGGCCATCAGTCTCGGCTCTCTTTTTCAGGCGTCCATAAGGATGGATCAGGCGTAAAGGCCGAACTGCGCATTGTGCAGCCGCGCATAGGCGCCATGGCGGGCAAGTAGTTCGTCATGTGATCCCTCTTCGACAATGCCGTTATCGCCCATGACGATGATGCGGTCCGCATTTCGGATCGTCGACAACCGATGGGCGACGACCAGCGTCGTGCGTCCCTTCGCAAGTTCCAGCAGCGCCTGCTGGATCGCATATTCGGTCGCGGTATCGAGCGCCGAGGTAGCCTCATCGAGAATAAGGATCGGCGGATCTTTCAGGAAGATGCGGGCAATCGCAAGGCGCTGCTTTTGCCCTCCGGAAAGCTTGACACCGCGCTCGCCCGTCGGCGTATCGAGCCCGGCGGGCAGGGAGCCGACGAATTCGTCAAGCGAAGCGCGTTGCAACGCCTTCATGATGTCTTCGTCGGTGGCGCCGAGCTTTCCATACGCGATGTTCTCGCGAATGGTCGAGCCGAACAGGAAGACGTCCTGCTGTACGATGCCGATCTGGCTGCGCAGCGAAGCCTGGGTCATGTCGCGAATATCGATGCCGTCGATCGCGATGCTGCCGGCCGTGACATCGTAGAAGCGTGGCAGCAGCGAGCAGATCGTCGTCTTGCCGGTGCCGGAGGCGCCGACAAAGGCCACGGTCTCGCCAGCGGCAATCGTCAGGGAGAGATCCTTGAAGATCACAGCCTGATCGGAATAGCCGAAGCCGACATTCTTGTAAGCGATATTGCCTCTCAGATGATCGACCACAATCGCATCCGGCCTGTCGGCAAGATCGGGTTCCGTATCGATCAGCGACAGGAAACGTTTGAAGCCCGCTATGCCCTTGGGATAGGTCTCGATGACCGAGGTAATCTTGTCGATCGGGCGGAAGAAGACGTTGATGAGCAGCAGGAAGCTGACGAAGCCGCCGTAGCTCAGCTCTCCTGAGATGACGAACCAGGTTCCCGCCATCATGACGACGAGCTGAACCAGGCGCGTGCTGAAATAGCTGAGCGCGATGCTTGCCGTCATATAGGCGTAGCCGTCGAGTTTGGTTGCCTTGTAATCCTCATTGTCGCGGGCAAAGAGCTGGCTTTCATATCGCTCATTGGCAAACGCCTTGACGACCCGGATGCCGCCGACCGTCTCCTGCATGCGGCTATTGAAGTTGCCGACTTTGCCGAACAGGCTGCGCGAATTCACCGTCATCTTCGAGCCGTAACGGCTGACCAGCCAGGTCATAAAGGGCACGATGGTCGTTGTCAGCAGCGCGAGCTTCCAATGGACGCTGAACATCAGCAGGAAGGCGCCGATGAAGGTCATGATCGCGATGAACAGGTCCTCGGGACCGTGGTGGGCAATCTCGCCCACCTCCTCGAGATCCTTGGTGACGTGCGTGATCAGATGACCCGTCCGGTTATTGTCGAAATAGCGGAAGGAAAGCTTCTGGATATGATCGAATGCCTGGCGGCGCATATCGGACTCGATCGAGATGCCGAGCGCATGGCCCCAATAATTGACAATCGCCGACAGGCCGGTGCTCGTCGCATAGACGACAAGCAGCAGCGCCGCTGTCGCAAAGATCAGACCCCAGTCGCGGCTCGGAAGCAGTTCATCGACGAAAAGCTTGACCGCCAGCGGAAAGCCGAGTTCCAGCAGGCCGGCAAGCACGGCGCAGCCGAAATCCAGGAAGAACAGCTGCTTGTAGCGGGCATAATAGGAAAAGAAGCGACGAAGCATGAATGCCTCCATGGGCACTGAAGAGGATAGGGGAGACAAGAACGGACTGAGCGGCAGCCCGAATTCGGCATCGCCGTTCAGCGTCAATTGGTGCCGAAATTTCTCATCTGGCGATCCTCCTGCTTGAGTCGCGCGATTTTTATAGTCGACGCATGCAGGCGTGTCACCCCTATAAACGGCGGGGGACGGTCGTGGCATTTGGCTTGCCGCGCGAAGGGAAACAATGCCCGCAATGGACGGATTATGGCTGTCAGGTGATGCCAATGGTGAGATATAAATTCGCGACGAGTTCCGATGGCAGCTTCAATACCGTCAGAATCCTTGAAGCCGTTCAGAACGCCTGATCACATCGATACGTTTCGGCGCACCGGCACGACCTCCGAAGAACTCGCATTTGATCGCCGCAGCGACCGAGGAGAAGCGGATAGCTTCTTCCGCCGCCATTCCCTCTGCAACGGCAAGAGCGAAGGCGCCGTGGAAGATATCGCCGGCGGCAAGCGTATCGACAGCCTTGATGGATATGGTCGGACAGTGCTGGACCTTGCCGGCGCCATCGTCGAACCAGTGACTGCCGGCGGCACCCGCCGTCACGCAGATGAAGGCATGATCGAACCGTTGTTTCAGCCGCTGAGTCATCACGGAAACATCGTTGCTTCCTGTCAGGCGTTCGGCGGCCGGTTCGGAAAAGATGATGTGTGTTGCCTCCGGCGCCAGCTGCTCGATGATGCCGTCGGGCGCGACGTCGCCGTCAAGAATGGCCGGCTTGCCCATGGCGCGCGCCGCCTCCAAAACCCGAAGAGCCAGCGCCGGCCAGCGAACATCGACAAGCACGGCATCGAAGGCGGCGATATCGGCTGGCATGAATTTCTTGATGGTATGGTGCAGTTTCGGATCGTAGAAAGGAACGATCAGCCTTTCGCCGTTATCGTCCACCAGGATCGTCGAGACGGCAGAACGGGCGCCGCCCACGCGCAGCATGCCATCCATATCGATGCCGTCGCCTTTGAGATCGCGAACGATCCGATCGCCGGTCTCGTCCAGGCCGACAGCGCCCCACAGGCTCGCCCTGCCGCCGAGCCGCACGACGGCATAGGCAGCGCTCGACGCCATGCCTTCGGCGATCTGCAGCATCTCGTAAGGCAATACCTTCCCCTGACCTCCCGGAAGGGTACGGACGCGAAAAAGCGTATCGAGAACGGCAGCGCCGACGCACAGGACATGCCTGGGTTGGCCGGGCGGCGGATCGAAGATCGATGGGGCGCTCAAAGCCGCTTTCCGCTCGCCTTGTCGAACAGATGGATGCTGGCCGGGTCGATCCCGATTTCGATCTTGTCGCCGAAGCGGATGTTCAGCCGCTCGCGGAACAGGCAGGAGATGTCTTCGCCGCCGCAGTCGAGCTTGGCATAGATCTCCGAACCCGTGCCCTCGACGATGCCGACTCGGGCCGATAAGCCACCGGTTGCCGCGCGGATATGCTCGGGCCGAATGCCGTAGACGAGCGCGCGCCCGCCATGCTCGGCAGTGGAGAAACCCTCCGGCAGCGGCAGGATGAGGCCCTTGTCGCTGCGGAAGACGCCTTCTTCGATCCTGCCGTCGATGAAGTTCATCGAGGGCGAACCGATAAAGCCGGCGACGAACAGGTTTGCCGGGCGGTCGTAGAGATCGAGCGGTGCGCCGACCTGTTCGATGATGCCGCCGTGAAGCACGACGATCTTGTCGGCCATGGTCATCGCCTCGACCTGATCATGCGTCACATAGATCGTCGTCGTGCCGATGCGCTGATGCATGGATTTGATCTCGCCGCGCATCTGCACACGCAGCTTTGCGTCGAGATTGGAGAGCGGCTCGTCGAACAGGAAGACCTGCGGATCGCGCACCAGCGCACGCCCCATGGCAACGCGTTGGCGCTGGCCGCCGGAAAGCTGGCGCGGCAGGCGCTCCAGCAGGTTCTCCAGGCCGAGGATGGCGGCAGCCTTCTGCACCTTGGCGGCGACTTCCGCCGGGTTTGCCTTCTTCAGCTTCAGCGCGAAGCCCATGTTTTCGGCGACCGTCATATGCGGATAGAGCGCGTAATTCTGGAACACCATGGCAATGTCGCGGTCGCGTGCCGGAAGATGGCTGACTTCGCGGCGGCCGATGTGGATTTCGCCATCGCTGACTTCCTCGAGGCCTGCGATCATCCGCAGCAGCGTGGACTTGCCGCAGCCGGAGGGACCGACAAGGACGACGAACTCGCCATCGGCGATGTCGACGCTGATGTCGAGAATGACCTTCACCTGGCCATAGCGCTTCTGGATATTCTGTATGTTGACGGGTGCCATGAATGTGTTCCTGTCAGAAAGAAAGGGGTGCCATCGTCAGCCGCCCTTGACGGCGCCGGCGGTCAGTCCTGCGATGATCTGGCGTTGCGCGAACATCGTCAGCACCAGGACCGGCAGCGTGACGATCAGGGCCGCGGCCGCAAGCGGCCCCCAGCTCACCTGCTCGAAGGAGAGCATGTTGTAGACGGCGACGGGCAGCGTGCGGGTCTCGCGGCTTGCAAGCACGATGCCGAAGACGAAGTTGTTCCATGAAAAGATGACCGAGAGAATGAAGGCGACGACGATGCCGGGGCGTGCGATCGGTAGTGCGACCAGCCGGAAAACCTGCCAGGGCGTCGCGCCATCGATGCTTGCGGCCTCTTCGAGCTCCATCGGCGTCGTCTCGAAATAACCGATCATGATCCAGACGACGATCGGAACGGTGACGACGAGATGGATGATGATCTGCGGCCAGAGCGTTCCCAAGAGATTGAGCCATTGGAACAGCAGGAACAGCGGAATGAGGAAGGAAAGGCCCGGCGTCATGCGGGCGATCATGATGACGATCGCCGACTTTTCCGCCTTCAGCCGGGCGATGCCATAGCCCGCCGGCACGCCGATGACGAGGGCGAGCAGGGTGGCCGCACCCGTCACCAGAACGGAGTTCCACAGATAGAGGAAGAAGTTGTTTTCCTGGAAGACATTGACGTAGTTCGTCCAGGCAATGCGATCCGGAATGAGGATCGGCGGATAAGCGCCATTGTCGATCTCGTATTTCAACGATAGCGAGATCATCCAGAGGAAGAACAGGACGACTGGTGAAACGACGACCAGGGCCACGAAGAACAGGCCGATACGATTGAGTGTCGAGCGCTTCATGTCAGTTGCCCTCCGCGTCCGTCCACCGCGTGCGCTGGCGGATCATCAGGAGGATGAAGGAGAGCGCGACGATGACGATGAAGAACACCACTGCCATGGCCGAGCCATAGCCAATGTCGTAGTAGGAAAACGCGGTGTTGTAGAGATAGATATTGATCGTTTCGGACGCCGTTCCCGGGCCGCCCTGCGTCATCGCATAGATGATATCGAAGCTCTTAATCGCGTCGATGCTGCGGATGATGACGGCGATCATCAGGAAGGGCGCGATCATCGGCAGCGTCAGGTAGCGGAACTTCTGCCAGGCATTGGCACCGTCGATTTCGGCGCTCTCATAGGGTTCGCGCGGCATGGAGGCGAGACCGCCGAGCACGATCAGCATGACGAGCGGCGTCCACTGCCAGACTTCGACGAGGACGAGCGAGGGTATGACGCTATACTGATTGTAGATCCACTCCTGCGGTCCGATACCCACCATCGACAGAAGATAGTTCAGCACGCCGAGCTGCGGATGGAACATCATCGTCCAGACGAGGGCGACGGCAACGGGCGTTGCCATCATCGGCATCACGAAGATGCCGCGCAGGAAGCCCCGCAACGGAAAATTCGCATCGAAGATCAGTGCGGCCAGCGTCCCGAAGAACAAGGGACCGACGACGGAAAGCACGGTGTAGAGCACCGTGTGCCAAAGCGATTCCCAGAAGCGCGCATCGGTCGCCAGCCGGACATAATTGTCCAAGCCGACGAAACTCTGCGATTGGCCGAGCGTCCATTTGTTCACGCTCATCCACAGGGTGAAGATCCAGGGAAAGACGATGACGGCGGCGATCACGATCAGCGCGGGAATGACGAAGGGCCAGTAGTTGGGAGCAAGCCTTTGCGGCTTGCTCCTTCCTTTGGTTGCCTTCGCGGCGGTATCTTCAATGCTCACGGAAGCCATCATCCCTCGCTTCGCGCCAGCACCGGCTCGAACTGGGCAGTTGCCGTCTTCAGTTCGGCCGCCGGATCGGCGCCGCCGATCATGTTCGTCAGCGCGACGCCGTAGATGTCGCGAAACTCGGTAACCGGGATGATGACAGGTAGCGCCAGCTGCGAGACCTTGGCGGAGCCGGCGACGGCATCCAGCCAGGCGCCTGGCATTTTCACGCCTTCGCGGACCTTCTGATCCTCTAGAACGGACTGACGGAACGGAACGCCGGCGCCGGCCTGCAGGAGGCGCGCGCCCATGTCGTGCGAGATTGCCCATTGGCAGAAGAGGTAAGCGGCCTCCTTCTTCTGGCTGGCGGCGGTGACGCCGATACCGTCGCCGAAGGTTGCCGCAGCCTGCCCATTCGGCCCCTTCGGCATGATGCCATAGCCGACCTGGCCGACGACGCGGGACTTTTCAGGATTTTCGATCGGCGGCGCGAAGCCGACGCCGTCGAGCCACATGCCGATCTTGCCCTGCAGGAAAGCCGATTGCGCTTCCGCCCAGTTGAAGCCGGAAACGCCGGGAGGTGCCGATTTCGTCATCAGGCGCTGGTAGAGCTTCGCAGCATCCAACGCCCCTTGCGATTCCGTCTGCAGCTTGCCGTCGGCTGAAAGCGGTGTTGTACCCTCGCCGAGCATGAAGGCCGTCCAGACCGGCGTATTGGCGTTCTTCAGGCCGCGCGCGACAAAGCCGTAAGTGTTGGTCGATTTGTCGGTCAGCGCCTCGGCGGCCTTGACCATGTCCTCGAAGGTCTGCGGATAGGCGAGGCCCTTCTTCTCGAACAGGGTCTTGTTCCAGTAGACGATCCAGTAATCGACCGAGAAGGGTAGGGAACGCATGATGCCTGCAGAATCCTTGGCGAATTTCAGGCCGGCCTCAGCGAAATCGCTTTCCGTCAGCGACGGATCGGTGAGCGACGGATCCTTCATGAAACCGCTGATATCGGCAAGCCAGCCACCCTTTTCAAACTGGCGCTTCTGGACGTGGTAGCTCAGATGCACGACGTCGAAGCTCGGCTTGCCGGAGCTGAGCTCGATGGTGGTCTTCTGACGCTGCTGCTGTTCCGGAGTCGCCTCGGCATTGACCTTGATGCCCGTCAGCGCCTCGAACTCGCTTAAGTATTTGAGGATCGTCTCACTGCGCGGGCTCTTGACCAGATTGACTTCGAGTGTCGTGCCGGAAAAGCGCTTCCAGTCGACGGCTGCCGAAGCGGTGCGGACACCGAGAAGGCTTGCCGCGCCGAGTGCGGCGGTGCCGGCCATGAAGCCGCGACGTGTCGGGTTGAAAAATGACGATGACATTGCGTTCCTCCTCCTTTGGCCGAAAATCTCCTCATTCGCGGCCCGTTATCCAAAGTTTTTTACATCTTCAATGCGCGATCCCGTGCTCCGCCGATGTGCGATACGAGAGCGGTAACCGCCTCTTCGGCGGATCGTCGCTGAATGGCCTCAAGCACCTTCAGATGCTCTTCCATGACCGGCCCGACATGGCCGTTGATGCGAAACCTGTCCTGGCTGATCAGCCGCATCTTGATCGAATTGACCCGATAGGCATTCGAGATGATCGTGTTGCCGAGCGCATCGATGAAGGCATCATGCATGCCCCAGTCCACCGATTGCGCGTGAAGCTCGAGTTCCTGCGAGCTGTCGCCGGCCCGGATCGCATCCGCGATATCGCGATGGTCCTTCAAAAGCTTGGCAATCGTCTCGTCCGACGCCGAATAGGTGAACAGCGCGACGGCTTCCTTTTCCAGAAAAAGACGGAGCTGGAAGGCCTCGCGGATTAGGT
>NZ_JAQJCI010000034.1:0-28240 GCF_030182495.1 Rhizobium aureum
CTGGGTGAAGGAGATATCCTGCTGGCCGACAAGGGATATGACAGCAATGCCATCCGGGCTAAGGCCGCCGAGCGAAAGGCCTGGGCCAATATTCCGCCGAAGACAAACCGGAAAGGCTCCTTCGTGTTCTCCCGCTGGGTCTATCGACAACGCAATCTCGTGGAACGGTTCTTCAACAGGATCAAACAGTTTCGAGGCATCGCAACCCGGTATGACAAGCGTCCGGAAAACTACCTCGCCGCTGTAAAGCTCGTCGCTGCAAGAATATGGTGCCAGAGTTTATGAGTCGACGCCGTAAGATGCCGTAAACATATTCAGAGGACCGCGTCCTGCAATTCCTACAGTGCAGATGCACAAATTGCCGCACCTAATGCACTACTCGCATCAGGATACCGCCAACTAGCAGCCCGACAGTTGCGCCGAGGAGCTTTATGATCAAACGTTCAACTAGAAGTTGTCGACCTGGAAAGATCAACATCAATGACTCACTGGCGGCGGTGGCCAGAATACAAAAAATCGCGATGACGCGCCGGTTGTCCGGGTAGGCTACGACGAAGAGCAAACCCATTAACCCAAACAGGAAAATGCCCTCTGTATTCATAGTGGAAATAGAAAATTGCCTCGCGCGGATCGGAGCCACCGTGGCCAGCACGACTAGCGCAAGTGAAAACCAGGCAAGAATGTGGACGACGGGGGCGAATTCCATGCGAGATCATACCAACAGGTGACGGCTTTGCAAGAGAGCCAAGGCAGCGGGGCGCCGCGGCGGGATCAGGAAATCTTCTTCAGGAAGTTGTCCCATACAGTGTCCGAGTAGCGCAACATTCCTTTAGCCTCCTCGAAACTCTGATCCATCGCATGGGCTTGGTTCAACGTCGGAATTCCGATGTGTCCATAGCGGATCTAGAGCTGCGCTTCAGCCGCATTTTCGTCCTGCTTCTCAATCACCGCGAGGTAAATGGCGCAAACGAGGTCGGTACGACCGGCACCGCTTTGGCAGCGAATAAGAATGGGGTTCTGCGCAGAGTTCAGCATCGCAACTAAACGAGCGATCTTCCAGGAGATTGAGGTCGACATTCAGAATGAAGCCTGGATCGAGATAAAAAAGCACCCATTTCCACCTTTACGCGATAGCCGCTGGTGTGCCGTTTCATTAATGTGACATGAGGACCGGCAAGAGCGGCTCCTCCAAGACGCTGTCAGTCGCCCCGCCCAAGACAAAATCTCGCAATCGAGAATGTCCGAATGCTCCCATGACCAGAAAATCACCACCAAGTTCCAACGCAGCCTGCTGGATGCTCTGGCCGATGGATGACGCGCCAGCTTGCACGACCATTGCCCTGGCACTGACGCCACTCGACCTCAAGATTTCAGCAAGGCGAGATCCGCTGTCGGCTGACAGCGACTTTTCTCCCGTAACCGAAAGAACCGATACGGTTTTAGCCTTCCGAATAAACGGGTTAGCATCGCTGACGCCGCGAGCTGCTGCGCGGCTCCCGTCCCATGCAATCACCAGATGATCGATCTTGCCGACTACAGTCCTGTTGGGAAAAATGATGGCCGGTCGGCCTGAGTCGAATATGACGGCTTCCGCAACGATGCGCGTGTCAGGGACACCGGCGATACATTCAAGAATAGCCAGATCGAAGAAGCGCGCTTGCGTGGCCACTGTTTCGTGCAGCATGGGCAGGGCGGTCTTCAACGTTCGGGTAGACAACTTGATTTTGGCGCACGCCCCTAGATTTTCCGCTGCGGCGATCAATGTTGCTGCCCGATCACAGCTTAAGCTTTCAGCGCGCTCGATCATCTTTGGCGCATCGAGCAGCAACGATGACCACGCATGAGAGATGTGTGGAATTTGGGCGCTTTGAGCGCAGACGTTGAGGCTGGCGCCACAGAATTCGGCGAACGAGATGGCATTCGAAATGATCAATCCGGAACTTGGATCGGGATACGTCGCCAGCGGAAGAAAATACTGCGGCGTCATGTCTGATCAATCTCCCTGTCTTTCACGATATAAGATCTAGCGTTCTTCGTTGCAGATCGCATTGATCTAACGCATGCGCCGGCATCAGTTATGCTTAGCGATGGGATCAACTTCCCGCGCTGGAGGCGTGCGCCGCTGAGGGCGATCAACAGTGGCCAACAGAGAATTCCGTTCACCATGAGGCGCCCCGGAAATATCGCCAGCCTGCCCGATGGGATCGGCCCTCACTCGGATCGGACGAACGTTATGACGCTGCACGAGACGGAATTGACTATGGTCAATGCGGTAAAATACTGGCGGCGGCTGAGTAGGGTCCTGAATCTGAAGAGCTTCACGAGCTCATGTCTACCTTACCAAGATGTTTGAAAGACTCTCTAATGATTATTAGCGCACCCGTTCTGTTAAATGCCTCTCACTTTTGCTCCAATGATAGCGAGTACTTGCAAAAACTTTCGGCGATCGAGGTGAATGTATGAGCAGGATGCATTCCGAAAACCATCTTGTCTCCCGCATTGGCTAGCTGCGGGCGGCTGTCCTAGGTGCAAACGATGGCATCGTCTCGACTGCCAGTCTTATTATGGGTGTCGCCTCCGCGTCGGCTGGAGCATCGCAGGTACTGGTGGCGGGGGTCGCGGGCCTGGTCGCAGGCGCCATGTCGATGGCGGCGGGCGAATATGTCTCGGTCAGCTCGCAGGCGGACACCGAAGCGGCCGATCTTGCTCGCGAACGCTTGGAGCTTCAAGCTCGGCCCCAGGCTGAGCTTGACGAATTGACCCATATTTACGTCGAGAGAGGCCTTAGCTACGATCTGGCAAGGCAGGTGGCTGTCGAACTGACGGCGAACAATGCTCTGGACGCCCACGCGCGCGACGAGCTTGGAATTATCGAGCATATGGCGGCGCGGCCGATCGAAGCTGCCCTGACCTCGGCAGTAACTTTCGCCGTGGGGGCTGCCTTACCACTTCTCATGGTCGTCCTTTTCCCTTCAGGGACCCTGATTTACTCGGTTGCCGTCGCATCGCTGATTTTTCTGGCGCTTCTCGGCGCCATCGGAGCGAAGGCGGGGGGAGCCGACGTTCTAAAGGCGAGTGTTCGGGTCACTTTCTGGGGTGCCTTCGCCATGGTCCTGACGGCAGGGATCGGCGCGCTTGTTGGCATGGCGGTCTAGCCGAACCGCCTCCTCGAGCCGATGCCTTCGCGCAGATGCTTAGAGTTCAGCAATCACCTCGGCGAGCATCGAACGCACGTTTCCCGCCAGTATCGCCAGCTTACCGTTGTCGATGGCCCGCATGGATGCCACGGGGTCAATTGCGCTGACCATTACTCCGCCAGCGCCAATTGTCCGCACGATCACATTGCAAGGCAACATGGCTCCTACCTTTGGTCACGTAGTCGCCGGAGAACACCATCTTGCGGACCTCGACGGACAGATCCGGAACAGCTACCCGGAAAGTCTTCGACGCGAATGCCGGGCCATCGGGTCCCTGCGGACGGCCGTCGGGCAGCGTATGGTCGGTGAAGGATGGCGAGATCGCAGCCTTGAGATCCGCCTCGTCTCCGGTGTTCCAAAACGAGTAGAAATGCCGGGCCGCCGTCTCCGCCGAAGCCTCGGCGTGTGATCGCTTCGCTGAATGGACGATGTCGTCGATCTTCAGCGGTGCCGCGGCGAAGGCCGGAGCTGACAGGGAAATTGCAATAGCGGCAGCCGCAAGGCCGCCTGTCACAGCGTTCTTGATCATTGTCTTCAATCCTGTTTCGGTTGGTCAGTTGGTTTCGAGGTCGTCCCGGAAGACGAGTTCGAGAAGAATGCCCCCCGGGGTGCGGACAAACAGCCGCCGTTCCCCGAGCTCGGGAAGATCCATGGTGGAGTAAAGGATCCCGGTAGCATCCAGCCTGCCGCGGAAGGCGCTGTATCCTTCGAGGCGGAACCCGACATGGTCGATCGTCTCGGCGTCCCGGGCAACGGGCGCTCCGCTGCCGGGGATGAGATGGACGATCGGTTCGTCGCCAAGATAAAGCCAGTACCCGGGAAAGCTGAAGTTCGGTCGGAAGCCGACCGTCAGCCCAAGCAGGTCTTGAAGGAACTGTCGGGTTCCTTCGAGATCCGCGGTCCTTAGCGTCACATGATCAAGCTGCATGGCTTCACGCGATCACGCCGCCGCCATCGACACGCACGGTCGATCCGGTGGCAAAGGGCGTCGTCATCAAGAAGAGAACAGCGTTGGCGATATCGGAGGGCTGGCCGACTGTCTTGGCAGGCAGACTGCCGGCGACGCGCTCGAACATCGCCGTGCGGTTCGCCTCGTCCATCTTGGCCCAGAGCGGCGTATCGATCAGGCCTGGTGAAACTGCATTGACCCGGACGGGTGACAGCTCCAGGGCAAGACCTCGGGCGAGCGATTCCAATGCGGCGTTGATGGCGCCCTGCAGGACCGACGAGGCCGATGGACGCTCGCTCAGGAACCCGGAAATAAAGGTCAGCGTGCCGCGCTCCGCTATCCGTGCGGCTTTCGCGATCCTGTAGGCACCCCAGAACTTGCTCTCCATGGCTTTCTTCGCGTCGTCGAGCGGGAGCTTGCGAACTGGACCGCTGGGCGTCTGGGCTGCGGAGACGACGATGTGGTCCCAGGCATCATGGGATCCGAAGAAGGTTTCTATCGCAGACCCGTCGCCGGTATCGAGCACGACTGTGGCCATCGAGGGGTCGACCGACGCTGCGGCTTTCCCGAGCTTGTCTGCCGATCGCGACGCGATCGTGACAGCGGCTCCCGCAGCATGCGCCTGCTGGGCGACTGCAAGCCCGATGCCCGAGCTGCCGCCGATGACGAGAATGCGCTTCTGGTTCAACGATGCCATGTCCATCTCTCCGCGATTGGTTTCGATGACGGTAAACTAGCGCTGGAACGTACTTGCGATAATGGAGATTGTTGTCGATGGTCTCTTGCGATATCAGCAAGAATATGAGCGACAACTTTCTCGACATGCTGGTCTTCGTGCGGGTGGTTCAGGCGGGCAGTCTGTCAGGTGCTGCGCGCGAGCTGAACTTCTCGCTGACCGTGATCAGCCGCAAGCTGTCGAGGCTGGAGGAGCGGCTGGGTGTCCGGCTGGTCAACCGGACGACGCGGTCTCTGGCGCTGACCGATGAAGGTGCGAGGTTTTATGACCGCTGCGTCCAGATCCTGGCGGAGATCGGTGATGCGGAAACGGAAGCATCGAGCGGAAGGGATAAGGCGATTGGCACGCTGAAGGTTACATCGACCTTCGCATTCGGCATCAGATGGATCGCGCCGTTGCTCAGCGAATTCCAGGAGATGCATCCGGGCCTGCTCGTGCATCTCGACACAGACGACAGCCTGACAAATATCGTCGAAGGCGGCTATGACCTTGCCATACGCTTTGGTGCGCTTGCCGACTCCAGTCTGGTCGCCAGGCAGATTGCACCGAACAGGCGCGTCATCTGCGCAGCACCCGCCTATCTCGATCGCCGTGGAAGGCCCGAAACAATCGAAGATCTTACCCGCCATGAGGTCATTGCGTTTGGCGAACCGCCAAACAATCACTGGACCTTCGCCGATGGCCGCAGCGCAAATGTTATGGGGAGGCTCACGACCAACAATGGCGAGCTTGCGCTCCGCTGGGCACTTTCCGGAGCCGGGCTTGTCCTGAAATCGATCTGGGACGTCCAGGACGATATCGAAAGCGGCAAGCTGGAGATTGTCCTCCCCGACGTTCATCTTGCTGCGGCACCAATCCACGTCATTTTCCCGCACAGCCGGCTTGCAGCCGCCAAGGTGAGGATTTGCATTGAGTTCTTAGCTAGCAGACTGAAGTCATCGAGCGCATCGCTTCGATTCTAAAATCGAGGCGGCTATGTCAGGTCGCAAATAAGCGCGTATGCGGCGCTGTCTAGATGTTTCAGCGACTTAAGGGTTACTGGTGGCCGACCGTTCCAATCTCATCAAAAGCTTCGGGTAGCTTGAGCAAATTGCGCAATCGGGATGCCGGCCAAAAATCGGGAACGGCAAGCAGACGGCGCCAGCAAGGTTTAGTCCCTGCTTGGATGGAGCGTTCATCGTACCGCAGGGAATAGTTAGTTTCCACGGGGACTTCCCTCCAGTCCAATGTTGAAATCCAAACGCAAATGCACTTGTTGTGGACGATCGTGCACACGGCAAACTCTTGTCCCATCGCCGATCAGCACGATTTGGATGGTCTGGAGCTGGACTTCTAGGAACACCGATAGAATGAAACTTAATTGGAATGACTATTGCCGCTCACGTTGTCCGCAAAAGATCGCCGAACCTGCAACCAAATTGAACCTGTCGACGTCCAGTTGCAGAGCTGCAACAACCCTTAAGGCATCATCACGAATATCAGTCGTGTTTCATATTGCCTCTGGGCTTCCGATGAAAGTTGCGACGTTGCTTCCACTTCTCACTCTCGGTTCTTTCGCATCCTGCGCGACACAGCCGAACGAGGTTATCGCCGACGTCTATTCGCCGAGCAAACGATATCACGTTGAGGTACGGAAATGCCCACAAGTCGGAACCCTAGCGCGGGGCGAGGAGGTCCAGGCCACTGTTCTAGAGGCTGGGAGGGCCGGTGTCTGTCACTCATCTGTAAATGCGATCGAACAATTTAGCGTGAATTCACCGGAAGATCAGCTCGAGCTCGAATGGGTTTCGGAAACACAGCTCAGGGCATGGCATCCTAAATTTAATCTCAGCTACGGCCCGCAAACATACGTTTCCGGCCAAAACGATCCTGTGAAGGTCATCTTCCGTCCTAAAATATAGTGCGGCATGGTCAGAAGCCTCACGATCAGCACTGTTGCTCCAGTCAATAACTTCATTGGTCCGGCTAACGGGCGGAATAATCGGCAGCAGAGCGCCAGCCTTAGGTAGCTTGGTAAGCCGCGGCACTTTGCCAATTACCCGTCACCCTGCCATCTGGCGTCAAGTAGATCATGGCCAAGGGGTGGGAGCCGTTTGGAAGCCCGCCGCCCGGCCATCAGGATTTCGTAGGCGACGCTATTCGCTAAAGCGGCATCATCAAGGCGACCGACTGCTCCGGGGCTGACTTGGCCTCGTGCTGCTACTCCCATCGAAAAGGCGATAGGGATTTGATCCTCAACGGCGACGGGGCGGGGACCCAGGAGCCGATGGTTGATCGCCATGAGAGCACCTTTGATAGATCCCGATGGCATCAGGCCATTGATCATGGCGCCAAATTGGCATCGGCCAAACGCAAGCGAGCGCCCCCCCGTATCTCGCTGCTGACACCCATTGCTATTTGGAGAATGGATTAGATTTCCCGTCCCATTCGAGAGGATTATTGTCTGCCGCAGGCTGTTGTGCTGTGGAGTTAATCTGTCGGTCGCCTGCATTATCGTTGTCCGACTTCGGCGCGAATCTCGGCGAGAAATGCGGCAGCAACAATCTTGCCCAGGAGCGATTGATCTTGGAGGCTTCATCGGGACAACGCGCCGCCCGCTCCTTGGGCAGCATCCCATTGTCGACGATTGCGCCGTTATCATTCGGATCAAGCCCATAGATCATACATAGCAGGTTGAAGTAGCGCTGGGCATCAAGCGAATGTTCATCGGCAAAAGCCGCCACATCTTGGGTATTCGTCGATTGACTGTTGACTTTGAACCATATCGACGCCAGCTGCAGGACACGGGTTATGTCGTTCTTGCTCTCCCTGTCGTCGACATGGGAAAGCAGCATGACGGCTGCCAGCTGATCGACGGAATCTTCTTCGCGTCCGACGGCCGGAAGATCCAGCAAGTCGATCAATGCATGGCCCGACTCGTGCAGGAGAATGAAACGCAGATTGTCGCGCACAAACTCGATCGTCAGCGCCTTGGGGTCGGAAGCTCCCTTTGACAGGGCTTGACCCATCTGCAGCAAGCTATCGATCATCTCGTAGCAGAGAAATACCGCGCCGTTTTCCTTGTTATAGAATGCGTTGATGGTGCCGCATTGCCGCGTCACGTAATGCAGAGGGCGCGGAGTGACGAAGAGCCCGTCGAGGCCGTCGATTTCGGGAATGTTGGAAAACAGGTGAGTATCGACAGCCCACTGATAGGCGTAGTTGAAATTGGAATCCTGCGGCGGAAAATAATGATAGACGAAACGCAGGCCCTTGCCGTCTGTCGTAATCAGCGTGCCGTCGGTAGGCGGGGGCAGCGCATTGTCCTTCTGTTCCGTCACACCATCCTTGTCGTCGCTCAACCGCTTGGTCGGTGTGTCGGAGGACGTGTCGGCCTGCTGCGACTGCCCTTGTTGCGGCTGTTCAGGCGTACTTGACCTGTCCGAAGAGGCGTTCTGGCTTGTTTGTTTATTATTATTGTCGTTCGCGCTCGCCAGATCCGCGAGCTTTACCAGCGTCGGATAGCTTGGCTCGCCATCGGCGGAATCATCGCCAAAGGGATAGAAGCCGTTGGATATGAGCACGGAGATATTTTGCACCAGCTTGTCGTTCTTGTCGTCATTCCAGGTCAAATCGTAGCCACGGATTTCATTGCTCCGCTGCTCGAACCGTGAATAGAAGTTCCGATCTCCCGATTTTCCTGACACGATGAACCAGTTTCGCCGCTTGAACTGATAGGTGATCGTGCTGCCCTGCTCCGCGGAGAGGCTCTGGAACAGATTGTCGAGCTTAGTGATGTCGCTGTTGGGAAAACGCGCGGTCTTCAACGAAATCGAACCGTTTCTCGCTTCCAACGTCTCGCCACCGAGACTGTTATCCTGCCGTTCTGTAAGCAGCCCGGCGGGATAGGAGATGGTCAGGCCGGCTTTGGAATTGTCAAGGCTTTGCCACTGCAGCTGCTTGCGGACATCAAGGGCCGCTTGGGATAATTCGAGCGCATCCAGCGGCGACAGCATGCCGGTGGTTGCACGATTGTGATCGCGTTGGTAGCTGGCAATGCCATTGCGGCTCGCTTGCCCGAAGTTGCCATCCGCAAAACCGGTATAGTAGCCGAGCAGGATCAGGCCTTCCTGGGTGAGGCGTTTCTCCCATATGTTCAGAGCATTCTCGATCGAATCCGAGCTGGCTTGATCGAGCTGCCTGCCCTGTGCCGACAGCTGTGCAAATGCCGGCTGTAGCCAAGCCGCACAGGGAATGGCGGAAGCCAGGGCGAGGGCGAAGATCGCAGTCTTCGAAAAATCAAGCTTCAAAGCGAAGTTCATTCTGCGCGAATTCCAGTTTTCCATGGGAGCTGTCACGAAAGGCTCATGCAGGCGCCGCGTTTGCTGACAGGTTTATTGAGCCGGCACGGTTCTAAGCAGCAGCACATCAATGTCGCGCTTGGGTGTGTAGTTCTTGATATCCATTTCGAATTGGGTCGGGCCGATCTTCTTCACGCCGTCGCCGCAAAAGGATACCAGCGTCTTGGGATCGCCCTTGTCGACGATCAGTTTGAACTCGCCGATCGGCCCCGCCCAATTGCCGCCAGACGTTATGACGTAGGACAGATATTGCTCGAAAGCCTGGAAGGTCGGGTTCGGGTCGCCGAGCTTTTTGTAAAGCGAGCGGGCTGCCTTCAGAAAGGCCTCATCGGTGCAGAAGGTGTCGCGGTAATGTTTGAGCTGGTCGCTGCCCATATCCGGGGAACCCAGCGACAGGGTGGATTGGCTGCCGAGGACCGGGACATAGCTTTGTTCCACGATGACGTCTTTTCCCTTGGGAAAGGTCTGTTGCCGCCAATATTTGGAACGCAGCGTCCAAAGCGGATAAAGAGTGGTTGGCTGTCCGGTATAGTCGCCTTCGCCGGCATCGAAGAAACCGGCATCCACCAGCTCCTTGCGTTGGGCGTTCGACAAGCGGCTGATCGTCGCTTCGCTTGCCTCCACCGTTGGCACCAGGGATATGTGCAGTGCCTTGAGTTTATCCGTAATTTCCTCGTCCGGTTGCCCATCCGCAACGAGGAAGGCGCGCTGTTCCAGCTGCGAAGGAACGGGCTGCCCGTCGACGACTGTCTTGAATTTCATGAAATTGTCGTTCGCGGGGTCGGGAACGACGGTCGTGGAATTGGACCCGCCGCCCGGAAAGGCCGGCATCGGAAAGGCAATGGTCGTGGCATAGTCCGCATTCGTCAGATTGCGGAAGCGATAGGAAATGCGAATGCCTGTGGGCGACAAATAGAGCTCCTCGGAGACGAGCGCGATCTTGTCTGTTTTCTGGAGAACGAGACCACCGGTCCCCAATGTCGCCGAGCTGTCGTCGGCGAAGGCATGTGTAGGGAGGAGCATCAAGGCGCCAAGGGCAAATGGAATAAAGCGCATGACTCATCTTTCAAAATGGGGCTATTCCTGATCGCCCTCAACTCTCGACGTTGCCGAGGATGTGCAAGCAAAGCCTGCAGGCTTTATCAGAGCGCCGCCGCCGCATGGATATCCTGGCGTCCAGCAAAGGTATACTTGCGTCCATTTTTGTAATGGCACGCGATGGAGGCGGACCATCCTTCGGCATGATCCGCGCTACCGGCGGATCGTTTAGGAGCCGGGAAGCGCCGGATTCTTTTCGAACGTGCTTGTGAACGCCCAGCCGAGATATGCGAGGGAATAGCGACTCCAGCGGTAATTGGTCGCAATGAATTGGTCCATGAGATACAATAGGCGCTCATTGGTCGGACGGCTCCAGCGCTTCGGCCCAGTTCTTCTGCATATCAGACAGACGCGCGGCATAGGCTGTCGTGAGGCAGGTTACATCCCGGCATTTGTCGCGGACCGTCTTGCGCCAGAGCGTTTGCTCCCTGTCCACCGGATCGATGATCTTTCCGGTCTCCCCATCGCGCCCGGCCGTTTCTTTCCGGATGTTGTCGAACAGCGCATTCATCTGCCCGTCCAGCCTTGAAAGGCCGGCATCTGCGCAGATCAGCTTTTCGACATTGCTTTTGGCAAACTTGCAGTCGAAGCCGGTGCTCACGGCCGGAGTCGACGTCGAGAGCAATCCGGCGACAAGCAGAGCGCAAAAGCCCAGCCCGACCTGGATTATGCGTCCGACACCCGTCATGAACGCGGTTGCAATGTTCATCCGTGCGGTCCTTCAGGAATGCTATCGTCTACTGCGCCGGCGGATAAGTCGGGCTGGCCAGGCACCGGTCGAACCAAGTGGCGTCGGATTCTGCCAGCGGCCAGTCGATCTCGGCGTCGAGTTTCGGAAGGTCTCTCTTCGGGACGGGGAAGTGGTTGGGATCGGGGTCGAGATCCCATTTGCCGTTCTTGCCACTTTCACAGATATCTCCCGATTGATCACCGCAAAATGCGGCGGGTTTGGCCTGCTCTGCGGCAATGGTGCTGACACCGTAATATTGGTAGAGGGCCCAGGATGCGAACTCCGCGCTTAGGCTGCAAACTCGATCCCCGTTCCGCACGTGAACGGCGCCGGTGCACTGATAGGAAAAGCTCTTCTGCTTATTGTCGTCTGGAATGAATTCGCAGCTCACGTCAAAGCCGGAAAACGCCCCGCCGGTATATTTTGTGAGAAACCGGCGCTGGGCCTCCGCCTGAGCAACAAAGCCCTTATCCGATCGGTCGGCAAGCCCGGATGTTCGATCCGTGATGGCCTTGCGAAGCTCGCGGACCGACAATGGGTGATCGCCTGGATTGCTGCTGAACCACTCATTGCGGGCTGCAACCCAGCGGCGTTGGCTGTTGACAAGCATTGAACGGACCTCGGCGTCCGGCGCAGATTTCAGAAGCGCGCTATAGGCCTGCCCCATGGCGGCATCGGCCGCCTTCAGGCCTGCATCGCCGCAAATCCTCTTGTCGATGGCATCGCTGGCCTTTGTGCAGTCGATTGCCCGGGCCGGAATGCTCGTGCCGAAGACCATCATCAGACAAATCGTTGCAAATCGGCTATGCTTCCTGAGTTGATGGCTGGGCATCCGGTCTGCTCCTCGAAGTTCTATCCGGCTGCAAATATCTCGCCAGAGCTATACACTGTAGGGTCTTTCTTGAGATTGAGATGTGGGTGCACTTGTTGTGGACGCGGCTCCACCGCACAGTGCACCCGCAAACTATTTCATGGGCCCACGCTCTACGGAATCACGCCATCACAGGTGTTTGCTTCGAATATCTAACGAGCGATTGCCCTAAGCGCGACGTGGCTTTCCGATCGGACGTCTTGGCAGCGGCTACTAATAGCCGGCGGGAACCGAGAAATATGGACCATCAAAGGATCCGTTCACACCGCAATAAGGCGATG
Source organism: Rhizobium aureum (assembly GCF_030182495.1). Taxonomy (NCBI): domain Bacteria; kingdom Pseudomonadati; phylum Pseudomonadota; class Alphaproteobacteria; order Hyphomicrobiales; family Rhizobiaceae; genus Rhizobium; species Rhizobium aureum. The sequence continues at coordinate 12,203 of NZ_JAQJCI010000034.1, forward strand.
TGCCGTCGGCGGCAGTCGTTGCGGGTATGGTTTCCACTTTCAACGCAGCGCCGTCCCGCGTGAGTCTCAGGGCGGCAGAGTTATCGTCGCCTTTATCATTCTCGTCTTTGACGACCAGGGCGGCGCCGTCCGGTTTAGCGCTTCCATTGAACTCGCAGACCCAGTTGCCAGTCACCGGATGCGCGGCGTTACCGTTTATGGTCAGCGTTCCATCGGGCGCCGCCGTGATGTCGAAGCCGCCCGCGACATTGTGCCATGAGCCGGCGAAATCGACGGGTGGATGCGGGTTGATGGCTTTCAGAAATTTAAGCCGATCCTTCAGGACGCTACCGAGATCCGAGCGCGCCATTCCTTCCGCAGCCTCGGCTATCGCATCACGTGTGCCGACGAACCAGCGTTCATCTTCCGCAAGCGCTGCTGCCGCCTTTGGATCGAGTGTGGTTTGAAGCTTTTTATACGCTATGGCAATCGCGGCATCGGATGCAGCCAGCTCGTTGTTTTTGCAAATGGCTTTTTCCGCCGTCGAGTCAGACTTGGTGCAATTGAACGAAGGCTTCGTGCCTGCAAAAGAAACATGGGGGGAAAGAACGACGAGTGCGAAAATGGCGGCATGCGGGCTGAATGTGGCTCGAAGCATTTGGCAGTCCTGATATCCTGATTTCAGTGAAGACGGGATTGTAAAGTGAGATGCAACGGTAGATAGACATTTAAAGGCAACCGCCGCCGCGATAAGCGCCTCTGATTGACGTTAGGTGGTCTGCGCCGTCAATAGGCAGTAGCGGCACTTGCGTCACCGCTACGATCAGAATTACAGCCAAACGCGCCGTCCATCTCGTTATCATCGACACTTGTTCTTTGCTTTCTATGACATCGCGGATGTTCGTTGAATGGAAGCCGATCTACTGTAAGGAGTCGGCCCACTTCTCTTTGACCTGACGGATGCGCGCGGTGTAGGCCTTCCGAAGGCAGCTCACGTCCGGGCACCGGTCCCGGACCGTTTCGCGCCACTGGCGCTGCTCGTCGCCGATCGGGTCGATGAGTGCGCCGGTCTCGCCGTCATGGCCGCTTGTCTCGTTCTGGACCTCGACGAACAAGTCCTTCAGCTGCGAGTCAAACCGGGACAGCTCGGGGTTCGCGCAGATGAGTTTCTCGACATGGCTTTTGGCATATCGGCAGTCGAAACCGGCTGCCTTGACGTGGCCGGTGCTTGTGAAGAAGCTGCTCAGCAAGACGGCGAGGGTGAGTAAAGCTCCACCGCGTAAATAGTTCATGGTCGTGTCTCCTGGGTCGTGGCCCGTGTCATAGGGGCCGGTAGGTTCGAAATGGCGTCAATGAACGTGACGTTGCCATGATAGAAGCAGCGCTGACGTTGACGGCCGATCAGTGGCAGATACCGCCTTTTAAGGGTTTCGCAGACGGTCGGTCGTCGCCATTCGGTTGAGGCATAGTTGTACGTCCGATTGAGTGGAAGGCCGAAGCTGTCTCTTCCGGTCCACAAATGAGCACCACCTGTCCAGCTGTGCGAACTGGCACCAAGCCCGACATGATTTTTAAGTATTGGGAACGCCAAACGGTAGGGTCCAGCCGGAAGACTCCGGGTGTTCTTTCGCCAACGTCAGCCGCCAAGCGCCGGACGGCGCTCCGCGCTCGGACATCTGGTCGGGCGTTTCCCGGGGGGTGTGGCCGAATTCCGCCTTGAACAGCCGATGGAAGTATCGCTCGTTCGAAAAGCCGTGGTTCCAGGCGATTTCCGCGATACGAAGATGTGCGAGCGATCGATCTGCCAGACTGTCGCGGGCCAGACGCAGTCGCATCGCCTGAATCTTGCGCATCACGCCGCCTTGATGCCCAAACAATTGGTAGAGTTTTGCTCGCGACACACCGACGTCGCGACAGATCCGATCCGGTGTGAGATTGGGATCGAGCAGGTGGAGATCAATATAACGCTGGACCCTGCTAACCAGCGCGGCACGGATCGGCGCACTTGCCACTTGTATCGCATCCGGCGTCGGGGAGACGGAGGCAATCAACAGTTGGTGGGTCGACCGCACGACATAATCGATGTCAGCCATCCTCAACCGGCTCAAATTGGCGAACAGCGAGGACAGGTGATCGGCCAGAAGCCGCCCTATCCCTCCCGTGATTGTCGCTCCATGGGCAGCAGCGGTACTGTCCGGGAGCATAGCCCTTGGAACCACTAAGGAAATCGCTTCACCGGCCTCTATGAGGCATTCGTTTGTCTGCGCTGCATCCAGCAGGAAGAGGTCGCCCCGTGATTTTATCGGCTGATCGGACGCTGTCCGCGAAAGGAACTCGCCGCTGATCAGCAATGTGAATCGATAGAAATCCTGCCCGTCCGTCCTGATCTGTCGGCGAGTTCGCGACATTTCATAACGAGCCTTATGTCCTCGATTGAGCCACTTCCTGCTCGACAGGATGAACGGCCCTAGCGCCGCTCCACTGGCGCTTGCGTCGAACGCTATGTCGGGATCGCTGGTCAGCCTGTTGTCGCAGTGGTTCTTGTCGACCCACATTCCGAACCGTTCCTGAACCGGATACTCGCGCGTAGAGTAATTTAGTACCGTAATATTTGTTTGATCCATCATGTTAATCCGTGATGCTCGAAGTCGGTTTCGCTTGGAGCACAATATGGCCTCGCGATGGCGCAACGTTTCATCGGGGCAGTAATCAATTCCTTTTGATCCGCCTTATCCTAATCGCGCATTAATTCTGACCCTTGGCGGCGCCTTTCCAGGCGGACATAACCCGCTCCCGTTCTGCGGGGGAAAGGTTTGAGCGAACGCACAAGCTCATGGTGGCCCCCGGTGGCAGATGGCACGTCCACTTCGGACCCAACGTTTTCTTCGTATCGAACAGGATCACGCTTTCGATCCGGTCATTCCTGATACCCACATAAAGATCGGGCACTGTCTCTGCGTCGCTCTGATAGGAACAAAGACGGCGTGAGCTGCTGCTGCAATCATTGATCTCCCCGTCGAAAACGGTCGCCATAAATTTAGCGGTCCGCGGGGAATGGACGTTCAGATCAGCGTCCTCCATCGTCGACAGGTCGTGGATCACCTTGGCCAAACCGTCCTCACCATAGATCTGAGACCAGGCCGGACTTCCGGCGATGGCCAGTGTCAAGCCGGCCAAAGCAAGCGTCTTATACATTCGTCCTCCATGTATGCACTGAACGATATTCCAAAGCCATAATTTGTCATCGACGCAGGGCGGCAGCACCGAGAAGCAGAAAGACGGTCTTACGCGGATCATTGCATCCGAATTGCGTCGCTACAGGCACGATAGACGATCTCGCAAGCGCCATGGCTACGGCACTCGGACATCACATACCGGTCGGCGTCGCTCTGATACGCCCTGCTCGCGGCAATGAAAAACCCAGTTCGTCCTTTGACCCGCGCGATCGCGACGCATTGATTGTAGTAGGCGATAATGACTTTGCAGTGCTGCCCGCCAATTCGGCATTGCTGCATTGCCATGTCCGTGGCAGCCGCTTTACTCAGTTGGTTACGTGCTTCGCCAGCACTTCCCGTTCCCTCATCCATAGTAACCGCGCCCCAACTATCATGCCATTCTGGCGGGACGGTATCGTCAGGCCCACTTGGCAAGGGATAATCGTCTGATGGATTGTATGGAGAGTTTGGCGCCGATGGCGGTATGCAGCCAGGATTGCCGGCGCTTGGTATGCCTGCGGCGCATTGCGCACCGGCGTCCGAACCTGAGGATAGAAAACTTGCCAACACGAGGACACTTGCCGCGAACAACGATCTTGTCATGTAGGTATGTCGATAGCTCAATAGGTATATAGCCGTCAGCTTGATATGGACTCGGTACAGGTGATACCACCCGCACCGCTCTTGGGTTCGTGAAATTCGGACAGGCTTACACCGATTTTAGACAGGAAGAGACAAGGCTGACTTCCGAGCAATCGAGTTTCGATTGCGGCGTTTCGTTGACATCGATGGTAACTGCCCGATTGCTACCGCAGAGATTTTGCTTTGATGGGGGCGACAAGCTCTTTGTCGTCGTCGACAAAGGCGTCAAGAAAGTCGTTCCACTCTGTGGGAGAGCGGCGGGCGTCTTTGACGCAGTTGCTTCAGTTCGTCCATCTCGTCGTCCATTAGTGCGAAGAAGGATTGTATACGCAGATGACACTACCGTAGCTCAGACTGTCATCGTCAGAAATTGCCCACGGAGCCCCGAACTCGCGGCCACAGCGCTACAGACGTTTCGGCTCCCCGTGTGCAGCATCTCCTCCCTTTGCTCGTACCGGAGCTCTCTGTCTGGAGTGAGTTGGACCCCGGCAATCTTCTCGCTGGCCGTGTTGATGCGATCGCTATTGAGGACGGTAAGGTCTTGGAGGTTCTGGACTGGAAAAGTGATCGCGACACCAAACTACACCGGGATGCATATGTTCAGCAGTTGCAGCGCTACCTTCGGGCAACCTCGGCACCGCGCGACGCGATCGTATACATGACCACGGGAGAAATCGTGCCAGTCCCGCCCGAGATTGAAGCCTGACAGCCGAGCGGAGTCCGCATTTGCGGTTTGGGTTCGTTCGCCGGCACTAAAAGCCACCGCAAGCAGGTTAACTACTTGGTTTGCGGAGCAATTCAGTTTCAGAGGGAATTCGGAATAACTGGGTCGTGAGTTCCAATCCCTTCAAGAGCATTAGAGACTAACGACTGCGTGAAGGACCGGATCTCCCAATTCTGGCCGACCCGAAGGCGGGTTTAAGACCTCGCCAGAGTAAGTGCTGCTTGGACACCAGCTTCCAAAAGAGCTGCCGCTTCCGACGGGTCGGAAATAGCCCGGGCAATCTGGAGGGTGCCGACCATGAGCGCAAAGATCGCTCTCGCCTTCTCGCGAGCCGGGGAAGAAGACGAAGAGGGAAGTCTCGATGCCAGAGATTCCGTATATTTCCCCAGTTCAACTCCATAAGCCTCGCGGGTCGGTTCCGGCTGTCTTGCGATTTCGGGCAACAGCGCAGCCGATGGGCAGCCGTTTTCGCGTCCGAGCATATGATCGATGTTGAGATAGTTGCGGATGATGCTTTCGAGACCCAACTGGTCGTTCAGAGCCTTGTCCAGAATTTCGCGCTGATGCGTCAACGCGGTTACCATCGCTTCTTTTACAAGGGATTCTTTGGAATCGAAGTGAGCATAGAACGCGCCATTTGTTAACCCGGCCTCTGTCATGATCCCGGCCAAGCCGGAGGCTGCCGCGCCATCGCCGCGGAATCGCTTGGCCGCGACCTCGACAATTCGACGCCGCGTGGTTTCCTTATGTCCTTTTTCAAACCGCATCCGTTGTCTCCCGACGTGCCCTCGTCATGCAATCTATGTCAATCCGCACACTGTTCTCATACGTCAGGAGGCTGCCGTTTCAAGAGCAACCAGCAGGTCTCGGTCGAGCTGTTGGGCGATTTCGCCCACCTGCAAATTTTCAAACTGACCGAAGGTGGTGAGCGGGCGATCATATTCAAACGCAACGCCGCCCGTGTCTTCGCGCAGAAGGACTCGGACGGGTGCGTAGAGGCCCGCAGATATGCGATGCCGCGTCATCTTCGATGCCGTCAACGGATTTCCAATGTCGTACTGGACCGACTGACGTTCCAGACCTGCCACCTGTAGAAGCGCACCATGATCCCTGAAGCCGAAAATCGAGAGAGATGGGAGAGCCTCCAGCTCTTGAAGCGCGCGCTCTGTTTGCCGATAACGCAAGAGGGTGAAAATACCGTCATCAATGCGAGGGATAAGCGACTCCAGCTTTGACCTGACGGCACTGAAATCTTTCCCGGAACGGATCGTGACATGGTCGATGCTGATCGTCTTGATGTCTGTCGTAGTCGTCATTTGCTTAACCTTTTCAGTGGTGGGTCGAAGCGCGCCGCCTCGACTGCGTTTGCGCTTCAAAGAGACGAAATACAGAGCGCTTCAACTCGGCGAGCTAACGTCAGCAGGCGACGATCGCCACCAGCGGGAGCATCGATCTCAAGGCCGATTGGAAGGTTGTTGCTCACTCTGCCCATCGGTAGGCTGATGCCCGGGAGACCAGCTCCGCTGGCCGGAATGGTGTTTTTCGCCAGCGCCGCGAAGGTCACTTGCTTGCCGCCGATCAGGAACTCATTTTCCCTGCCAATCTCCGGCGCCGTGCACGGGGTCGTTGGCAGAATAAGTGCCTCAGCACCGCTTTTCGTAAAGGCCTCGGTGAACAGGCGCTGGATTTGTGGCCGGTCGGTGGTGAGCGCTTTGTGATAGGCATCCGCAGCCAGCCATTTGGATCCCGTCGGCAGCACCAGATGCTGCCAGACGTCCCTCAAACCCGGCTTCAGGTCGTCGTAGATTTCTTCAAACGAGGTTGGAATACCGTTGTCCCGAAGAAAGTCGACGATTGCTTCCCTGGTTTCACGGAAGAAAAGGTTCCAGGTCGTTGTGTTGGCGAGCGCCGCAAACTCCTCGCCAAAATCGATCTCAATAACTTCAGCTCCGCCATCGCGCAGTCGACGCACAACCTCGTAGAACCGCGCTTCGACATCGGCGTCGACGAGGTCGAGATATTGCTTCGGAGCATATGCAAACCTCACTCCCTTAAGATCGCCGGGGACAAGCCCCGCCGATGGTGTAGCCTTGGTAACGACCTGATCTATCAATTGGCAATCTTCGACCGAGCGAGCGAAAATACCGGTCGTGTCGAGAACATGAGAAATCGGCGCGACACCATCGCGCCGCCAACGTCCCGTTGTCGGCTTGAATCCCACCACTCCACACAGCGATGCCGGTACGCGGATCGAACCAATAGTGTCTCCTCCGAAGGCTGCAGGAACAATTCCCGCGGCTACAGCCGCGGCCGATCCGCTCGACGACCCACCGCTAACCCGGTCCAGGGCGTGGGGATTTATAACCTGTCCGTAAGGACGATTGTCTCCAGTCAAGCCATAGGACATTTCAACGAGGTTATTCTTGCCGAATACGATTGCGCCGGCCTGTTTGACTACACCGACCACACCCGCATCGTGAGTGGGTATGAAGTCTTTCATATTGCTGACGCCGAGCGTCGTGCGCAGCCCATTCGTCAGGTAGCTGTCCTTCACACCGAGAGGGACGCCAAGTAAGGGGGTGGACGCGCCAGCAGTTCGTGCCTTGTCCGCAGCGCGTGCCGCCGCAATGACGGCCTCCTCATCGATCGTGATGAATGCCTTGAGGTCCGATTTCTCCCGCGCCTGCGCCATGAGGGCTTCGGCGTAGGCTTCCGCTGAGAAGTCGCCGTCGCTCATTGCCCGAGCAGCCTGCGCGACGCCGACCGCCGTAAAGCCAGTTTCGATCGGCTCGCCTGAAATTACTTCCGCTTGCATGAGAGATCCCTCTTTGAGTGTCTGATTCCGCCGCCCACTGGATGAGAGGGTCAGCCAATTAGATTACAGTCATAATATAGAATTATGATCGTAATTCAAGAGCGGTCGAATTTATTCAGATAAGCCGTTGAGGCGATGAACTCATGTGCTTCCGTGAGCGCGATTTTAGGGGCTGCTATTCCGCCACGCTCCCGATGAAAGGTGCTGGATAGTGCTAGAGATGCGAAGATTTCTGTTGAAAGTGTCGTCAAGCTATGACGCGAGACAAGCTTGCATAGCCTTTGATGGCAGGCAGGGTTGAGCAAAGGGAGGACCCTGGCGGCATCTGCGCCCATGATGTCCGACCAAATGGTTGCAAAACGTCCTGTGCGCCACCCTGCAATTTGGACGCCTCACACGTACGTGGGGGCGGGCCAGAGGTCAGCGCGCTATTTCAGGAGAATATCGAATACGACCGACTTGAAATCGAGTAGAGGCTCATCACTTTTTTCAGCCCGCATGCGCAGCAATGCGCCCTCCCAACTGTTCAACACAAACCGGGCCAAAAGCGTCGCAGGCACGGCACGAGCGACCGTTCCCTCATCCTGTGCCTGTGCGATACAACCCTCAAAAAGCTGCGTCCACGATCCGAGATGCATTGAAAGTCGCTCGCGCATCAGGGCGCTGTGATCCGCGACCTCGGCGCTGATATTTCCGAGAAGGCACCCTCTCACGAAGCCGGCTGCCCTGAATGCGTCGATCCTGTCGTCAAAATAACCCGCCAAGCGGGCGAGGGGAGCAATTGTCGCATCGCAAAGCATGCTGCGCAGCTTGTCTTCATTTCGATCGAAATAGGCATCGAGGACTTCGGCGCCGAAAACCTCCTTGCTGGCGAAGTGATTGTAAAACGATCCCTTTGGGACGCCGACACTCTCGGCAATGCCCTGGACACCTGTCGCGGCATATCCGTCGGCATGAAACATCTGCAAACCTGCCTGAACTAGGTTATCGCGGATGCCGGGCTTTGGTTTTGGGCCCCTCCGGCCGGTTGACGAAAATTTCATCCGATACATCCTTGACTAATTAATTCCGACCGGTCACCTTATAATTAGTAGCACCTAGCGAGCCGGTGTCAAGAAACGCAATCTCCTACAGAGCATCCCGCCGTGCCTGAAGCATAGCTGTGGAGCCGTGTCCACGCTATTCGAAGCGACAACCGCCGCCTTCCTCAAATCATGGAGAGAACCATGACCACAACTCCACCCTCAGACGATGGACTTTCCTGGAGGACCCTTAATATCAAACGCCCTGGGCTCAGTCGCGATGTGCCGCCCGGCCACGAAGAGCTGATGTGGGTGGCGAATTCATCAACGCTGATCTACGGCGAACACGACGCCGTCCTGGTCGACACCTTCCTCACCATCGAACAGGCACAGACGCTGTCGGATTGGGTTGCCGCCAGCCGCAAGAATCTGACCGCCATCTATGTCACTCATGGGCACGGCGATCACTTCTTCGGACTGGCACCACTGCTTGAACGTTTTCCGAAAGCCAGGGCGGTCGCGACGCCCGCCGTGGTCGAGGCCATGCGCGAACATTTGTCCCCGGCATCAGTCGAGAACTTTTGGCGCAGGCTTTTTCCAGGACAGATCCCCGATCGGCTGCTTGCGGCTGAACCTTTGGAAAACAATGAGCTGGAATTGGAAGGGCACAAGCTTGTGGCGGTGAACGCCGGATGGACAGATACGGCGAAGTCGACGTGCCTTCATGTCCCGTCGGCGGGGCTGATCGTTGGTGGCGACGTCGTCTATAACGGAATTCATCCCTATCTCGGAGAAACCAACACCGAAAGCAGGCTCGAATGGATTTCTGCGCTGGATAGGCTTGAAGCCCTTGCCCCCCTCACGGTGATTGCAGGACACAAGGTACCGGAAAATCCCGACGACCCGCGCATTATCGGCGAGACGCGGCAATATATCCACGACTTCAATCGCCTGAACGATGCGACGACGACTGCGCGCGAACTCTATGATGCAATGCTGCAGCTTTATTCCAATCGCATCAATGTGGGCTCGCTCTGGGGAGCGGCGAACATTGCGAAGAAGCAGGCTTGAGGCTGGAGACGGGTAGGTCGTCGTGACCGCCTCTCCCTGCGATCCAAGACACGTCCAATTACCTCAATTCGAAAAGAGAATATCCAATGCAAAATATACTCTTGGCAGTTACCGTTACTCTTGCGACTATTTTCGCGACTGCAGCTTCGGCGAACAATAAGGACCGGCTGGACAGCCGCACCATCAGCACGATCGAATCGCGCTTCAATAAGCTCATGGAGCTGGCGAACAAGCATGACATCAGCAGCCTGCACACGATGTTCTGGCAATCGCCGTCCGCTCTTCTCGTCGCGAAGAGTGCCATTCCATCCGAAGGAAACTGGGCAGGCTTTTGGGGCAATGATGCAATCGATCGGAAACTGCACGATATAGCTGCCTCGGGTCCCGTCGTGCTGACCCCCGATCTCTCGAAGCTTAAGATCATTGGATTGACCCCCGATGTCGCGGAATCCTATGCGCCTATGGACATCACCGTCTCCTATGCTGGACAGGACGGAACGCCCAAGCCATTCCTTATGATCATCACCTGGAAGAAAGTCGTGAAGGACTGGAAGGTCGCCTCGGAAATCATATTGCCCATACCGGCAAGCCCTGCGCCTGGGGCCGTTCATCGGGGATAGTAGGCCATTGACCTGTCGTATCGGTCAGCCTTGAGCCTCCTTCTAGATCAAACGGCAGAAACATCGGGCGCATTCCCGCCGAGTGGAACGAATGGGTGGTGAGTTCGGTCCTGGTTTGCGCCTTTTCCCGCCCAACACTGATCTCTTTTGCGGAAGTAAGCCTGTGGTATTTTGAGCTGATCGCTTGGTCCATCGCAAAGGGCAACTGAAATGGAATTCGCCAAACAATATGAGCTGCACGTGCCCCTTCAATTTCGTATCGAACCATGGTCTGAGCCACCTTGCTTGACGCGGCACGTTTCCGTCACCGGTTCAAACTCACATACGGTCGCCGTTTTGTCCGGCAGCACCATTATCCCGCTTGCGTAGCGGCAAGGCTCAGGAGAACGGGACCAATCTAAAGCGCGGCATTTGAAGCCCGACTTTGAGGCGGTTCGCTCACCTGGATCCGCCAGGAGTGATCAGTCCTGGAAGATTTGTGTGTTCAGTAATTTTTTGGTCGTCAGGCGGTCTTCATGACAGCCCCCTCGATGACAACACCCGCGGTGACAAACTTCCACAGCGCGATAAGGAGTTTGCGCGCCAGGGCAACTATCGCGGCTTTCTTTAAGCGTCCACCATTCGACTGAACTCGATCCACAAACCAACGGCTGAGCGCTGATGCTGACTGATTGCTTTGCGGAGCGGTTGATAGCCACTGACGCCTTGAGCAAAGAGTAGCCCCTTCACGCGATTGACATGCCTGACCCGCTCAGCAATCAAAACTTTGCGTTCCCGGCAAATCCGACGCCGATCTTCGTCCTTCGGATCTGGCGCTCTGACCATCGCACATACGCGTGGCTCGCCGCGCTTGAACGCGAGCAATGTGCGCGTCAGGGCCTCTCCATCGATCTTGTCAGTCTTGGCACGCCGACGTCGACGGGAAGTCGCGATCGAAGCTGCGTCGACGACGTAACTCTCGACGCCGTGAGCCTCCAGCACGCGGTGTATCCAGAAGCCGTCCAATCCTGCCTCTTGGATCGTCACGATGGGAAATAACTTCCCTGTTCTCAACCGCGCCTTCTGTTGTAGCTGCTCAAATCGATCCAGCAGCTCGGCTACATTGCCACAGGCCACTACATGCTTCGACATCTTATCGCTGCTGCCTGGCGACAACAAAGTGATCAACCAGGTCGATCGGCTCAGTTCAATGACACAAAAATTGCGCCAAGATCGGTGCGGACAGCGGTCGGATGAATGGATGCAGGTTCCATAAACTGCTCCTCCTGAGCGAGTGTTTTGATGTAACCTCACTCTGCCAGAGCGGCGGCCGCTGTTCACTCCTCATGGGATCTAAAGCCGAAGAGGTGCACCTCACCCGCCCCGATCTGATCTTGCAACCGGATCAGACGGTCAGATCGGGGCTGGCCATCGTGCCGTGTGGCAGCTCAAGGTGACATTTTAACTTTGCACCACAGCGGACATTCCAACTCCTTCGCCACAACAACGCTCCGCTTAATCAACAGATCGGGTTTTCAATCGCTTAGCGCATTAAGCGCGCGGATCGCTGGTTCAAAACCCTTCAAGAGCAGAGATTTCAATTGCGTGGGGTCCGGCTTGAACCGAAAGGCGCCCGGCGCTACCGAGGAGAACGCGGTGACGGGTCGAAGCCGTGCCTTCAATCTGGAGCAATTAAACAGGCAATTTGTCATCACGAAGTAACAAGCGACCCGAAGCGCTCAGGCGGGCTTGCGTTGGTTGGCTCGAAACGCGGCGGGCGGCATCCCATTCGCGCGGACAAAGGCGCGGTTGAACGCGGCTTCAGAGGAATATCCCGCGTCGAACGCGATGATGCTGATCGTCTTATCTCCCTGGAGCAGTTGCTCTCTTGCAAGGAAAAGCCGCCAATCGCGTATATAGGCGATCGGCCCGGAACCGAGAATGTTCTGAAAGCGCTCGGAAAGAACGCTTCGGGAAGCACCCACTTCCTTCATCAGGTCCTTCAACGTCCATGGATAGAGAGGATCGCGATGAATGAGCTGGAGGCATCTCCCGACGATCGGATCCCGAATAGCAGCCAGCCAACCGGTCGTGCGGTTTGGCGCGGCGGAGAGCTGTCGGCGTAGGACTTCAAGCAATACGATCTCGGTCAGGCGCTCCAGGATCGCGATTCCGCCATTGTGCGGGTAGTCCACCTCGTGGACGATTTGCGAGACGACCCCGTTGAGCCAGTCGCCCTCATTGGCGGTGGAGACGTGAATGAATTCCGGCAGTGCCTCGCGAAAGGGCAGAAAGTGCATTGCCTCGCAACGGACATAGCCACAGAGAAAGCGAACGACGCGATCGGAATCGCCGAAGCGTAGGATCGGCGTCTCGGACCAGGGCGGTGGCGGTAGCGCCCCGCCGGGATCGAAGATCTGCCCTCCCGTGCCCGCACCGATAAAATGCGCGCTGCTAAACGGAAATGCCGTTATGTCGCCTTCGCGTAGGGTGGTGCGTCGACCGTTGAATTCAATCCAGCAGGATCCGCCGCAAAGAATGTGAAATCCAATGGCGTCCTTTGGCCTGTAAGACGCCGGTGAAGCATCGGTTTCCCAATCGCCCGATGGCATATAGCAATATTGAAGGGCTTCCGTGATGCGGACCCGGCGCAGCGCCTCGCTCATGAGCGACTGAAGGTTTGCCTGCTCCACTCTTCGAAGCTCCTGTGGAAGCGTTAGCTCAAAGACTTGAACGGTTCCGCCCCGCTTTTTCATCGGCCATGACTGCAGATTGCCGAACGGTTACACGACGTGGTTTTATTATACAGCACAACGCAACGGGCATTTCCCTGGGCCGTCAGCCGTCCAGGCAGCGTAGTTCACTCATGCCTAATATCAACGGTGGAAAATCGATCAATTCAAGCGGCATTTCGGCCAAAGACCCAGATACCATCGCCTTTTAAGGTTCTGTGCAACAACCTGAAAGGAAACTTCCATGGCCGAAACCAACAAGAAACTCGTCATCATGATCACCAAAGGCATCGAATCCGAATTGTCCTCGGTGGCGTTTACGATCGCGAACGGGGCGATTACCGCTGGCCTCGATGTCAGCATATTCCTGACGAGCACCGGTATCGACCTTCTGCGGAAACGCGGACAGACGATGACGCAGGTGGCGCCGCTCGATCCTCTGGCAAAATTGATTGACGATTTTATGCAGAGGGGCGGCGGCGTTTGGGCCTGCACGCCTTGTGTCGCCTCTCGCGGCTATGACCAAGCGGACCTGTTGGATGGCGTGATAATCACCGGCGCCAGCCTCATGCACGCGGCGATCAAAGACGGTGCCGCCACCCTCTCTTTCTGAACGGTAACGCGGCATCAACTACGTTTCCAAGCCGTCATCAATAACCGGCAACTACTGGTCACTCCGGCATTAACGCCCCTTCGCTCTCTAGAGCAAACCGATTGCCGAACAAGAGGAAGTTGCCGCCTTCATTCAACTGCGCGGCCGTTCCACTGGCGAGGTGTCCGGATTTTTCCGAAACCCGCGATTTATGCTTTCTCTGCTTGTAAAGGAAAAGTATCCGTCTGATAGCTACGCAACCCTCCCAATAATGTCCGGACGTGAGTCCAAGGCTGTCGGCCGTTAAATTCCTGCCTGGGAGCGGCTTTTTTCTTTCCTGATTTAGTTTTTCATAATCGGTGCAGGCGATACTCGTTGGCAGGGGAACGATATGCGCAGCAAACTCGCGTGGACAAAGAATGAGCTTGAGGACCTTTTACGGCAGCTGGACGTAGCGCTGGAGGCGTCAGGGATTGGTATCTGGCAGCATAATCTACGGTTAAACCAGACTCGTTGGGACGAACAGCTGCAACGATTGTATGGCGTCAAAAAGGGCGAACTCGATGTTGTCTGGCTCGACAGTGTCCATCCCGAGGATTGCCCGCTGGCGAGTGCAATTTTCGAAGATGCAATCGCCAATAAGAGCGATTACGCCTCTCAGTTTCGCATCATCAGGCCCAATGGTGAGATACGACACGTTCGTTCTCGGGCCAAGTATTTTGTCGACGGCAAAGGTGAGGAATGCTTTATCGGCGCTGAATGGGACGTCACGGAGGATGTGTTACGCAACGAACAATTGGCCTATGAACGCCAGGCTGCGGAGAAAAGCAGAGCTGAAGCCAAATTCGCCGCCGAGCACGATCATCTCACGGGCTTGACCAACCGTCGCGCCTTTGATGAAGCATTCGCGAAACTCGCCACAGGCGCCTTCGATACTGCGGCTCTTTGTCATATCGATATCGACCGCTTCAAGGAGATTAACGATCGGTTCGGTCACGCAGGAGGAGATGCTGTCCTCCGGCACGTTGGTTCGATATTGTCCGGTGTTGTAACCGGGGATGAGATTGCCGCTCGTCTGGGAGGCGATGAATTTGCTATCCTTTCGCCGCAATGCGATGTCCAACGGGCAGGAACTTTGCTTCAGTTAGTTCGCCAGGGACTTTCCAGGCCAATTGATCTGGGTGGTGGACAGCCCATCAAAGTTGAATTGTCGGCAGGAATTGCCCATGCGCAGGGTCCCGAGATCGCCACACTGCTGGCATCGTCGGACATAGCGCTTTACGCCGCAAAGAACGATGGCCGCAATCGAGATGAGGTATTCTCACCGTCCCTGGCAGAAAAACTCAGCGAGGAAAAACAGCTGCTTCAGGACCTGCGCAATGCCGTGGGACTCGGTGAGATCGTGCCCTATTACCAGGTGCAAGTCGAGGCGCGCACTTTCTCAATTTGTGGATTGGAGGCATTGGCGCGTTGGGAGAGCCGTAACGGCCTGATAATGCCTGCCGCCTTTCTTCCCGTAGCAGTGGCGAACGGGTTGATGGCATCTATTGATGACGCCATTCTCCATCGTGTTCTGTTTGACATCAAGCGATGGGAACTGTCTGGGTTCAACGTGCCCCGCGTTTCCGTCAACCTCTCAGCGGCCCGTTTGGCGGATCCGGGGCTTCCGGACAGGCTGCGGTCCGTTGCTATACCTCCAGGTCAGATAAGCTTTGAACTCATCGAGACGATTTTCCTCGACACGCTCAGCAGTCAGGTCAAGGAGAACATCGAGCTTATTCGTCAGCTCGGCATCGAGATTGAAATCGACGATCTCGGTTCGGGGCATGCTTCATTAATTGGCTTGGTCGAACTGCGACCTGAGCGCGTTAAGATCGATCGCCACCTCGTCAATCCGGTGCTTGGGAGTAAAACCCAACGGCGGCTGATCAGTTCACTTATCGATATCGCCAGAGCGCTGGAGATGACTGTCGTTGCAGAGGGCGTGGAAACGATGGAGCATGCCACAATATTGGCGGAGCTGGGCGCCGATGTTCTGCAGGGCTATGCGTTTGGGCGACCCGAAGCGGCAGCGCTGATAGCGCCGCGCCTTTCTGATCAACATTCCGAGCGTGTTCCTCCTAGAGTATTCGCCAATCGTTAACCATCGGAGTTTAATTTCAATGATAGCCGCAGCATTCTCCTCCCGTGCTGCCGCACAAGAAATTGGCCCGAGCCATGTGTGCTCGGGCCTTTTTGATTATTGATCGACAGAGACTAACTACAATCGATGGGCCGTTTCATCGAGCGGTAGTCTCAGCCCATGCTTCATCGCTACATGACATTCCTACGTTCATGGAGGACGTTGGCCGACACCGTAAACTTAACGTCGGTTAGGCGACGGGGTGCCTCCCTGCTCGACCTGCCGATTATATGCGAGCGATCTCCGCCCACATGTTCATGGCAACGGCGCGTAGTTCGCGATGGTGGCCGGCGGAAATGTCGTGTCGTGGGATGTGGAAGAGGTTGGCAATCGGATCTTGAATGGAGACGAAGCGCTGCAACTGTCGCCGTGACTTGAAACGCTTCATGATCCGCTCTCGCTGTCGCACTGGCTGATGGGAATTCTCCGCCCGGTTGTTGAGACCCTTGTGGGATCGATGCTCGA
>NZ_JAQJCI010000035.1:0-20926 GCF_030182495.1 Rhizobium aureum
AGGATCGCGCCGTCCATCTGGGCGGCACCGGTGATCATGTTCTTGACGTAGTCGGCGTGGCCGGGGCAGTCGACGTGCGCATAGTGGCGGTTCGGCGTCTCGTATTCAACGTGAGCCGTCGAGATCGTGATGCCACGAGCCTTCTCTTCCGGAGCAGCGTCGATTTGGTCATACGCCTTGAACTCGCCGAAGTACTTCGTGATCGCTGCCGTCAACGACGTCTTGCCGTGGTCAACGTGACCGATCGTCCCGATGTTAACGTGCGGCTTATTGCGCTCAAACTTACTCTTTGCCATTTTCGGCTCTCCGTTTTCCTGTCCCCTGGGGGATCAATTCTTGTTATCGGTCAATTGGTATTCCGGTCACTTCTGACCGGAATACTTTGCCTGGATTTCCTGTGCGACGTTCGACGGAACCGGCGCGTAATGATCGAAGGTCATCGTGTACTGAGCACGGCCCTGAGACATCGAGCGCAGGTTATCGACGTACTTGAACATGTTCGCCAGCGGGACATTCGCGCTGATGACGACGGCAATACCGCGGCTCTCCTGGCCCTGGATCTGGCCACGGCGAGAGTTCAGGTCACCGATAACGTCACCGACGTAGTCTTCCGGCGTTACGACTTCGACCTTCATCATCGGCTCGAGGAGCTGAGCGCCAGCTTCGCGAGCTGCTTCACGGAAGCAAGCGCGAGCGGCGATTTCGAAGGCGAGAACCGACGAGTCAACGTCGTGGAAGGCACCGTCGATGAGCGTCGCCTTGACGCCGAGCATCGGGAAGCCAGCCAGCGGACCGGAAGACAGAACGCTTTCGATACCCTTCTGAACGCCCGGGATGTATTCCTTCGGAACAGCACCGCCGACGATCTTGGATTCGAACTTGAAGTCTTCGCCGTCCGGGTTCGGCTCGAATACGAGCTTGACGCGTGCGAACTGACCGGTACCACCGGTCTGCTTCTTGTGCGTATAGTCCTTTTCCGTCAGGCGCGTGATGGTTTCGCGGTAGGCAACCTGCGGGGCGCCTACGTTTGCTTCAACCTTGAACTCACGACGCATGCGGTCGACGATGATGTCGAGGTGCAGTTCGCCCATGCCGGCGATGATGGTCTGGCCGGATTCCTGGTCCGTCTTGACGCGGAAGGACGGGTCTTCTGCAGCCAGGCGGTTGAGCGCGAGGCCCATCTTTTCCTGGTCGCCCTTGGACTTCGGCTCGATCGCGATCTGAATAACCGGCTCCGGGAACTCCATGCGCTCGAGGATAACCGGCTTCAGCGGGTCGCAAAGCGTGTCACCCGTGGTGGTTTCCTTGAGGCCGGCAAGAGCAACGATGTCGCCTGCATAGGCTTCTTCGATGTCTTCACGGGAGTTGGAGTGCATCTGCAGCATGCGGCCGACGCGCTCGCGCTTGTCCTTGACCGTGTTCATGACCGAAACGCCCTTCTCCAGCTTACCGGAGTAGATACGAGCGAAGGTGAGCGAACCGACGAACGGGTCGTTCATGATCTTGAACGCGAGCATCGAGAGCGGCTCGTTGTCGTCAGCGTGACGCTCGATTTCGGCTTCCGTCTTGGCATCGATGCCCTTGATTGCCGGAATGTCGAGCGGCGACGGCAGGTAGTCGACAACGGCGTCGAGCAGCGGCTGTACACCCTTGTTCTTGAAGGCGGTGCCGCAGAACATCGGATGGAACTTGACGTCGATCGTGCCGCGACGAACGAGTTCGCGGATCTTGTCGTTATCGGGCAGGTTGCCTTCGAGGTATGCTTCCATCGCGGCTTCGTCGATCTCGACAACGGTCTCGATCAGCTTTTCGCGATATTCTTCAGCCTTGGCCTTCAGGTCTTCCGGGATTTCGACGACGTCCCACTGAGCACCGAGCGACTCGTCGCGCCATACGAGAGCGTTCATTTCGACCAGGTCGATAACGCCCTTGAAGTCGCTTTCAGCACCGATCGGCAGCTGCATGACAACTGCGGTCGCGCCGAGACGGGTCTTGATCATCTCGACCGAGCGGTAGAAGTCAGCGCCGGTCTTGTCCATCTTGTTACAGAAGATCATGCGCGGAACATGATACTTCTCAGCCTGACGCCAGACGGTTTCCGTCTGCGGCTCGACACCTGCGTTGGCGTCGAGAAGCGCGATGGCGCCGTCGAGAACGCGCAACGAACGCTCGACTTCGATGGTGAAGTCGACGTGGCCGGGGGTGTCGATGATGTTGAAGCGGCGGGTCTTGCCGTCACGGCCCTTCCAGAAGGTCGTGGTCGCAGCAGAGGTGATCGTGATGCCACGCTCCTGCTCCTGCTCCATCCAGTCCATCGTGGCAGCGCCATCATGAACTTCGCCGATCTTGTGCGACTTACCGGTGTAGTAAAGAATACGCTCGGTGGTCGTGGTCTTGCCGGCGTCGATATGCGCCATGATACCGAAATTACGGTAGTCTTCGATTTTATATGCGCGAGCCATTGTGGACTGCCTTTCCGAAACCGTTCGGGATTACCAGCGATAATGCGAGAACGCACGGTTGGCATCAGCCATCTTGTGCGTGTCTTCGCGCTTCTTGACGGCAGCGCCGCGGTTGTTGGAGGCATCGAGAAGTTCGCCACTGAGACGATCGATCATCGTCGTCTCGTTACGCTTGCGAGCAGCAGCGATCAGCCAGCGAATGGCCAGAGCCTGGCGGCGCTCCGGACGAACATCGACCGGAACCTGGTACGTAGCACCACCAACGCGGCGCGAGCGGACTTCAACGTGCGGAGCGATGTTATCCAAAGCCTGATGGAACACGCCGAGCGGCTCCTGCTTTGCCTTGCCCTGCACGGCGTCGAATGCGCCATATACGATGTTTTCAGCTACGGACTTCTTGCCGTCGAGCATGATGGCATTCATGAACTTCGTAACAACCAGATCGCCGAACTTCGGGTCCGGGTTGATCTCGCGCTTTTCTGCTCTGTGACGTCTGGACATGTACTTCTCGTCTCTCAACTGTTAGCGGCGCTATACCACGCGGAGAACCTCGCGCAGCGCCGGATGATCCAAATCCGAATTACTTCGGACGCTTTGCGCCGTACTTCGAACGGCGCTGCTTGCGGTTCTTGACACCCTGGGTATCGAGAACGCCGCGGATGATGTGGTAGCGAACACCCGGAAGGTCCTTGACGCGGCCGCCACGGATCATGACGACAGAGTGTTCCTGAAGGTTGTGACCTTCACCGGGGATGTAACCAATGACTTCGAAGCCGTTGGTCAGGCGGATCTTTGCGACCTTACGCAGAGCCGAGTTCGGCTTCTTCGGCGTCGTGGTGTAGACGCGGGTGCAAACGCCGCGCTTCTGCGGGTTCTCCTGGAGAGCGGGAACCTTATTACGCTTTACCTGCGCCTGGCGAGGCTTGCGGATCAGCTGGTTTACGGTAGGCATTCAACCATCCCTTGTAAATCTATCTCGACACCCTTACGGGCATGACTTTCGCCGTCACCGGCAACGACACACGATCGTCTCAATGCGCAAAACGTGGCCCGATCCGCTTTCGCAGATGGACCACAGAAAAGCAGAGGACGCCGTCAAGGCGTCTTGCGTGCAGCATTCGTGTCTTCAACGTGCGTTTAGAACCTTGTTTGAGGTGAACTCCAGGGCGCGTCGCCCCAGACAGCCATGCCTCACATGGGTTCCGATGGCGGCGGTACTACTGGTTTCCCGCCGGTTCGTCAAGGCCGGTTAAGAAATTATCTTTGTCATACAGCCCGAAAAGGCCGGGCAAACCAGCCATTTGACGCGTTTGATACGGAAATGCCGTCCCCTCGGCAAGATGGACTTTGGTATTTCATCAAAATCCCTATAAGGAATCAGAGCAGGACATTCCCATCCGCCAGACCCGGCTGCCTGAGAGAATCGCCGGGTCGATTCGACACTCCCGAAGGAAGACCCATGATTACTGCGCCAGACAACGACAACAATTCCGACGGCCCCATGGTCTTCATCATCATCGGCAAGGGATATGAGTCCGATGGCGGCGAAGGCATCGACCTGCATGTCATGCTGAAAGCGCCTGACGATGATACCGCCGTGCGCGAGGCGTTGAACGCCCTGGCCGAAGAGGGCTTCATCGAAGCCGACCTCGATCAGATCGGGCTGCTGACGGATATTCCGGACGAAGAGCCGCATGCCTCCGCCTACCAAGGCGCGCTCGAAGGCGAAGTCGCGATCATCCGATTCCGCTGATCGGACGACGGTCTGAGGAAGGTGACGCCCCCTCACCTCATCGATTTCATTATGCGCAAAGAGAAACCGCCCGGATCGCTCCGGGCGGTTTTGATTTTTCCGATCCCGTTCCGCTTAGTCGGCCGGGCTGTTCTCGCTTGCGAGATCCTGCAGCATCGGCGTTGCGACGCCAGCGCCCGTACCCTTGCGACGTTCCTCGAGGATGAGCTCGTCGCGGGCAGTGGCGATACGGCGGATCTGCGTCATGGTACCGCCGGTACCGGCCGGGATGAGGCGGCCGACGATGACGTTTTCCTTCAGACCCTGCAGACCGTCGGTCTTGCCGGCGATTGCAGCTTCGGTCAGCACCTTCGTCGTTTCCTGGAAGGATGCGGCCGAGATGAAGGACGGCGTCTGCAGCGATGCCTTGGTGATACCGAGCAGAACCGGATCGCCATAAGCGGGCTTCTTGCCTTCTTCGATCAGACGGTCGTTGGCGTCTTCCAGTTCGATACGGTCGACGTTGTCGCCGACGATGTACTGGCTGTCGCCTGCATCGGTGATCTCCACCTTCTGCAGCATCTGACGGACAATCACTTCGATGTGCTTGTCGTTGATGACAACGCCCTGCAAGCGGTAGACTTCCTGGATTTCGTTGACCAGGTAGGAAGCCAGAGCTTCCACGCCCTTGATCGCCAGAATGTCGTGCGGAGCCGGGTTACCGTCGAGGATGTAATCACCCTTTTCGATATAGTCGCCTTCCTGAAGGTGGAAGGGCTTGCCCTTCGGGATCAGGTATTCGACCGGCTCGACACCGTCTTCCGCCGGCTCGATGATGACGCGACGCTTGTTCTTGTAGTCGCGGCCGAGGCGGATCGTACCATCGATCTCTGCGATGATAGCATGGTCCTTCGGACGACGAGCTTCGAACAGTTCGGCAACGCGCGGCAGACCACCGGTGATGTCCTTGGTCTTGGCGCTTTCCAGCGGCGAACGGGCGAGAACGTCACCCTGCGACACCTTCTGACCCGGTTCGACCGACAGGATCGCGTCGACCGAGAGCAGGAAGCGGGCTTCACCACCGCGCGACAGCTTGGCGACATTGCCGCTGGCGTCCTTGATGACGATCGCCGGCTTCAGATCGGAGCCGCGCGGCGTCGAGCGCCAGTCGATAACCTGACGCTTGGTGATGCCGGTGGACTCGTCCGTCGCTTCGAGGACCGAGAGACCGTCGACCACATCTTCGAAGTGAACCGTACCGGCCACTTCCGTCATCATCGGACGGGTATAGGGGTCCCACTCTGCCAGACGCTGACCGCGCTTCACCTTGTCGCCGTCGTCGACATACAGCTTCGAGCCGTAAGCGACGCGCTGCGAGGAGCGTTCGACACCGCGTTCGTCCAGGATCTGGACCGTCATGTTGCGGCCCATGGCAACCAGGTTGCCGTCGGAGTTGCGCAGCATGTTGCGGTTCTTGATCTGAACCGTGCCCTCGTAGGAGGCTTCCAGGAACGACTGGTCGACCACGGTCGCCGTGCCGCCCAGGTGGAAGGTACGCATGGTCAGCTGGGTGCCCGGCTCACCGATCGACTGTGCGGCGATGACGCCGACAGCTTCACCAATGTTGACAGGCGTACCGCGAGCAAGGTCACGGCCGTAGCAGACCGAGCAGACGCCTGTCTGGATTTCGCAGGTCAGTGCCGAACGGATGCGGATCGACTGGATACCAGCCTTCTCGATCTCGATGACATCGGGCTCGAGGATCATCTTGCCGGCATCGACGATGCGCTCACCCGTGACCGGATGATCGATGTCGTCCAGGGCCGTACGGCCGAGGATGCGGGCGCCGAGCGAGGCGACGACCTGACCGGCATCGACGATGGCGGTCATGGTGAGGCCGTTCTCCGTGCCGCAATCGACATGCGTGACGATGCAATCCTGCGCGACGTCGACGAGACGGCGGGTCAGGTAACCAGAGTTCGCGGTCTTCAAGGCGGTGTCGGCCAGACCCTTACGGGCACCGTGGGTCGAGTTGAAGTACTCGTTAACGGTCAGGCCTTCCTTGAAGTTCGAGATGATCGGCGTCTCGATGATTTCGCCCGACGGCTTGGCCATGAGGCCGCGCATGCCGCCCAGCTGGCGCATCTGGTTCGGCGAACCACGAGCACCCGAGTGGCTCATCATATAGATCGAGTTCATCGGCTTCTGGCGACCGGTCTTTTCGTCGAATTCGACGGCCTTAATGCGGGCCATCATTTCTTCGGCGACCTTTTCCGTGGCCTTGCCCCAGGCGTCGACGACCTTGTTGTACTTCTCGCCCTGGGTGATCAGGCCGTCATTGTACTGCTGCTCGTATTCCTTCACGAGCGCTTCGGTATCGCCGACGATCTTAACCTTGGTATCCGGGATAACCATGTCGTCCTTGCCGAACGAAATGCCGGCGCGGCAGGCATGGGAGAAGCCAAGCTGCATGATACGGTCGCAGAAAATGACCGTGTCCTTCTGGCCGCAATGACGGTAGACCGTGTCGATCATCTTGGAGATGTTCTTCTTGGTCATTTCCTGGTTGCAGATGTCGAAGGTCACCTTGCCGTGCTTCGGCAGCAGTTCGCCGATCAGCAGGCGGCCAGGCGTCGTCTCGTAGATCTTCGAATAGGGCTTGCCTTCTTCGTCGACCGACTTGAAGCGGCCGCGGATCTTCGAGTGCAGCGTCACGACCTTGTTTTCGAGGGCGTGATGCAGCTCGCCGAGGTCGGAGAAGGCCATGCCTTCGCCCGGCTCGTTCTGGTTCAGGATCGACAGATAGTACAGGCCGAGAACCATGTCCTGCGAGGGAACGATGATCGGCGCGCCGTTTGCCGGATGCAGGATGTTGTTGGTCGACATCATCAGCACGCGGGCTTCAAGCTGGGCTTCCAGCGAGAGCGGCACGTGAACAGCCATCTGGTCGCCGTCGAAGTCGGCGTTGAAGGCCGTGCAGACGAGCGGGTGCAGCTGGATAGCCTTGCCTTCGACCAGCGTGGGTTCGAAGGCCTGGATGCCCAGGCGGTGCAGCGTCGGTGCGCGGTTCAGGAGAACCGGATGCTCGCGGATGACCTCGTCGAGGATATCCCAGACTTCCGGCTTTTCCTTTTCGACCAGCTTCTTGGCCTGCTTGACGGTCGAGGAATAACCCTTCGCGTCGAGGCGGGCATAGATGAACGGCTTGAACAGCTCGAGCGCCATTTTCTTCGGCAGGCCGCACTGATGCAGCTTGAGCTCCGGACCGGTCACGATGACCGAACGGCCGGAATAGTCGACGCGCTTGCCGAGCAGGTTCTGACGGAAGCGGCCCTGCTTGCCCTTGAGCATGTCGGACAGCGACTTCAGCGGACGCTTGTTGGCGCCGGTGATGACGCGGCCACGGCGGCCGTTGTCGAACAGCGCATCGACAGATTCCTGCAGCATGCGCTTTTCGTTGCGGATGATGATGCCCGGAGCGCGCAGTTCGATGAGGCGCTTCAGACGATTGTTACGGTTGATGACGCGGCGGTACAGATCGTTCAGATCCGAGGTCGCGAAGCGGCCGCCATCGAGCGGAACCAGCGGACGCAGGTCCGGCGGGATGACCGGGACGACCTTCATGATCATCCATTCCGGACGGTTGCCCGACTCCATGAAGTTCTCGACGATCTTCAGGCGCTTCATCAGCTTCTTCTGCTTGAGATCCGACGTGGTGTCGGCAAGCTCGGAGCGCAGGTCGCCGGCGATCTTTTCGAGGTTCATGCTGGCCAGCATCTCGTAGATCGCTTCAGCGCCGATCATGGCGGTGAACTGGTCTTCGCCATATTCGTCGACGGCGAGCATGTACTCTTCTTCCGAGAGAAGCTGATGCTCCTTGAGGGCGGTCAGGCCCGGCTCGGTGACGATGTAGTTTTCGAAGTAGAGAACGCGCTCGACATCCTTCAGCGTCATGTCGAGCAGCGTCGAAATGCGCGAAGGCAGCGACTTCAGGAACCAGATATGGGCAACGGGAGCGGCAAGCTCGATATGGCCCATGCGCTCACGGCGAACGCGCGACAGCGTAACTTCGACGCCGCACTTTTCGCAGATGATGCCCTTGTACTTCATGCGCTTGTACTTGCCGCACAGGCACTCGTAGTCCTTGATCGGCCCGAAAATACGCGCGCAGAAGAGACCATCGCGTTCCGGCTTGAACGTGCGATAGTTGATCGTCTCCGGCTTCTTGATCTCGCCATAAGACCAGGAAAGAATCTTCTCCGGCGACGCAATCGAAATCCGGATGGAATCGAAATTCTGCGCAGGCATCTGCGGATTGAAAAGATTCATGACCTCTTGGTTCATGCCTATCTCCTTTAGGGGCGAAACGCCCTCGAATTGCGAACAGGGCCGGCAAATCCCGGGAACCGGCCTGACGCTTTAAAACCGCCTTGCGGCGCCATGCATCCCAAGGACGTCGACGGCGCTGCAATATTCCAACGGTGCGCGCTGATGCAGCGCGCACCCGACAGAGGCTCTTACTCGGCTGCGTCCGGAAGCTGGCTTGCCGTCTGCAGATCGTCGACCTTGGAGTTTTCCAGCTCGACGCTGAGACCTAGCGAGCGCATTTCCTTGACGAGAACGTTGAAGCTTTCCGGAATGCCCGCTTCGAAGGTGTCGTCGCCACGAACGATGGCTTCGTAGACCTTCGTACGGCCGGCCACGTCGTCCGACTTGACCGTGAGCATTTCCTGCAGCGTGTAGGCTGCGCCATAAGCTTCAAGCGCCCAGACTTCCATTTCGCCGAAGCGCTGACCGCCGAACTGTGCCTTACCGCCCAACGGCTGCTGGGTGACGAGCGAGTACGGACCGATCGAACGGGCGTGGATCTTGTCGTCGACAAGGTGGTTCAGCTTCAGCATGTAGATGTAGCCAACCGTAACCTGACGGTCGAACTGCTCGCCGGTACGACCGTCGTACAGCGTCGACTGGCCGGTCTGCTTGAGACCTGCCATTTCCAGCATCTCGTTGACATCTACTTCGCCGGCGCCATCGAAGACCGGGGTCGCGATGGACACGCCACGCTTCCACTGATCTGCCAGACGCAGAACTGACGCATCGTCATACTCGTGCACGTCGTCGCTCTTCGGACCGTCGCCGACGACCATGTCGATCGTCTTGCGCAGAGGCTCGATGTTGCCGCTCGCCTTGTAGGCTTCGATCAGTTCGCCGATCTGGCGACCCATGCCGGCACAAGCCCAGCCGAGGTGCGTTTCGAGAATCTGACCGACGTTCATGCGCGAGGGCACGCCCAGCGGGTTCAGCACGATATCGACATGCGTACCGTCTTCCAGGAACGGCATGTCCTCGACCGGAACAATGCGCGAGACCACGCCCTTGTTCCCGTGACGGCCGGCCATCTTGTCGCCCGGCTGGATCTTGCGCTTCACAGCGACGAAGACCTTGACCATCTTCATGACGCCCGGAGGCATTTCGTCGCCGCGCTGGACCTTCTCGACCTTGTCCATGAAGCGCTGTTCGAGGCGCGACTTGGATTCGTCATACTGGCCACGCAGGGCTTCCAGCTCGCTCTGGACCTTTTCGTCCTCGACGGCGAACATCCACCACTGCGAACGCGGATATTCCGAAACGACGGCGTTCGACAGTTCCGTGCCCTTCTTGAAGCCCTTCGGACCAGCAAGAGCAACCTGACCACGCAGCATCTCGACCAGACGGCCGTAGACGTTGCGGTCGAGGATCGCCTGCTCGTCGTCGCGGTCCTTGGCAAGGCGTTCGATCTCTTCGCGCTCGATCGCCATGGCACGTTCGTCCTTTTCGACGCCGTGACGGTTGAAGACGCGAACTTCGACGACCGTGCCGTAGGTGCCGGGCGGCATGCGCATGGAGGTATCGCGAACGTCGGAGGCCTTTTCACCGAAGATGGCGCGCAGGAGCTTTTCTTCCGGCGTCATCGGGCTTTCGCCCTTCGGCGTGATCTTGCCGACAAGGATATCGCCCGGCTGAACTTCGGCGCCGATGTAAACGATGCCGGCTTCGTCCAGGTTCTTCAGCGCTTCTTCCGAAACGTTCGGAATATCGCGGGTGATTTCTTCCGGACCGAGCTTGGTGTCACGTGCCATCACTTCGAATTCTTCAATGTGGATGGAGGTGAACACGTCGTCGGCAACGATACGCTCGGAGAGCAGGATCGAGTCTTCGTAGTTGTAACCGTTCCACGGCATGAACGCGACGAGCACGTTACGGCCGAGAGCCAGATCACCGAGGTCGGTCGACGGACCGTCTGCCAGGATGTCACCCTTGTTGACCACGTCACCGACGGTCACCAGCGGACGCTGGTTGACGCAGGTGTTCTGGTTCGAACGCTGGAACTTCATCAGGCGGTAAATATCGACGCCGGACTTCGACGGATCGAGGTCTTCGGTGGCGCGAATAACGATACGCGTTGCGTCGACCTGGTCGACCACGCCGCCGCGGCGGGCGCCGATGGCAGCACCGGAGTCACGTGCGACGACCGGCTCCATGCCGGTGCCGACGAACGGGGCTTCGGCACGCAGAAGCGGCACGGCCTGACGCTGCATGTTCGAGCCCATGAGAGCGCGGTTGGCGTCGTCGTTTTCCAGGAACGGGATCAGAGCGGCAGCGACCGAAACCAGCTGCTTCGGCGAGACGTCCATCAGGTTGATGTTGTCGCGCGGAGCGAGCATGACTTCGCCGGCGTGACGGCAGACGACGAATTCCTCGATGAAGGAGCCGTCGGCGTCGAGCTCGGCGTTGGCCTGAGCAACGTAGTACTTCGCCTCTTCCATGGCGGAGAGGTAGAGCACGTCGTTGGTCACCTTACCGTCGATGATGCGGCGATAAGGGCTTTCGATGAAGCCGTACTTGTTGACGCGGGCAAAGGTCGCCAGCGAGTTGATGAGGCCGATGTTCGGACCTTCCGGCGTTTCGATCGGGCAAATACGACCGTAGTGCGTCGGATGAACGTCGCGGACTTCGAAGCCCGCGCGCTCGCGGGTCAGACCACCCGGGCCAAGAGCCGAAAGACGGCGCTTGTGAGTGATTTCCGAAAGCGGGTTCACCTGGTCCATGAACTGCGACAGCTGCGAGGAGCCGAAGAATTCGCGGACGGCAGCGGCGGCCGGCTTTGCGTTGATCAGGTCCTGCGGCATGACGGTGTCGATTTCGATCGAGGACATGCGTTCCTTGATCGCACGTTCCATGCGCAGCAGACCCAGACGATACTGGTTTTCCATCAGCTCGCCGACCGAACGGACGCGGCGGTTGCCGAGGTTGTCGATGTCGTCGATCTCGCCCTTGCCGTCGCGCAGCTCGACGAGCATCTTGACCACGGCCAGGATGTCGTCCTTGCGCAGGATGCGGACGGTGTCTTCGACGTCGAGGTCGAGACGCATGTTCATCTTCACGCGGCCGACGGCGGAGAGATCGTAACGCTCCGCATCGAAGAACAGCGAGTTGAACATGGCTTCGGCCGATTCCATGGTCGGCGGCTCACCCGGACGCATGACGCGGTAGATGTCGAACAGAGCGTCCTGACGGTTCTCGTTCTTGTCGGCGGACAGCGTGTTGCGGATGTAGGCGCCGACATTGATGTGGTCGATGCCGAGAACCGGAATTTCGTCGAAACCGGCGTTGAGGATAACAGGCAGGGTCTTCTCGTCGATTTCATCGCCGGCTTCGAGATAGATCTCACCGGTCTGGAAGTTGACGATGTCTTCCGCCAGGAAGAGGCCGTAAAGCTCTTCGTCGGTTGCCTTCAGAGCCTTGAGGCCCTTTTCCTGCAGCTGACGCAGCAGGCGCGGCGTAAGCTTCTTGCCGCCTTCGACAACCACTTCGCCGGTATCGGCGTCGATCATGTCGGAAACGGTCTTGGCGCCCTTCAGCGTTTCCGCCTTGAAGGGAATGCGCCAGCCATCGCCGGAGCGCTGGTAGAGCGACTTCGTATAGAAGGTCGACAGGATCTCTTCGCCATCCATGCCAAGCGCCATCAGCAGCGACGTCACCGGAATCTTGCGGCGGCGGTCGATACGGGCATAGACGATGTCCTTGGCGTCGAATTCGATATCGAGCCAGGAGCCGCGATACGGGATGACACGAGCAGCAAAGAGCAGCTTGCCGGAGGAATGGCTCTTGCCCTTGTCGTGATCGAAGAAGACGCCCGGCGAACGGTGCATCTGGGATACGATCACGCGCTCGGTGCCGTTCACGATGAACGTACCGTTGTTCGTCATGAGCGGCATGTCGCCCATGTAGACGCTCTGTTCCTTGATGTCCTTGATGGACTTCGCGCCCGTATCCTCGTCGATATCGAACACGATCAGACGGAGGGTCACCTTCAGCGGCGCGGCGTAGGTCAAGTCGCGCTGGCGGCACTCATCGACGTCGAACTTCGGCGGTTCGAACTCATAGGAAACGAACTCCAGCATGGAAGCGCCGGAGAAATCGGTGATCGGGAAAACCGACTTGAAGACAGCCTGAAGACCTTCGTCCGGGCGGCCGCCCTTCGGTTCTTCGACCATGAGAAACTGATCGTAGGACGCCTTTTGAACCTCGATGAGGTTCGGCATCTCTGCGACTTCGGGAATCTTACCAAAAAACTTGCGTACGCGCCTGCGACCGTTGAACGAAAGGGTCTGAGCCATCGTCGCTCCTTTAAAATCCTGCACCCGGGCCTGCAACGGATGGGAATCGCTGGCCAGGCGACCCCATCAATCAATGAGTAGTTCAATCTCGTCTATCTAACCGAAAACCGCTCAGCCGGATTGCGTCGCGGTTCGGTTTGAGACCATCCTCTTGAAGAACCCATTACCCAAAAGCCGTTTTGCCCGCGGCTTTTGGGTAATTCGTTCAGAAAAACGGCAAATGGGAGGCAGCAAAAAGCCACCTCCCAAAAGCAGTTTCAAGCTTACTTGACGTCGACCTTTGCGCCGGCGTCTTCGAGCTTCTTCTTGATGTCAGCAGCTTCAGCCTTGGAAACGCCTTCCTTGACAGCCTTCGGAGCGGCTTCAACGAGGTCCTTGGCTTCCTTGAGGCCGAGGCCGGTGATGCCGCGGACTTCCTTGATGACGTTGATCTTGTTCGCGCCGGCATCAGCGAGGATGACGTCGAACTCGGTCTTTTCTTCTTCAGCAGCTGCAGCAGCGCCGCCAGCACCACCGGCAACGGCAGCAACAGCTACCGGAGCAGCGGCGGAAACGCCCCACTTTTCTTCGAGAAGCTTCGACAGTTCTGCGGCTTCGAGAACGGTCAGCGAGGAGAGGTCGTCTACGATCTTTGCGAGATCAGCCATTTTGATAGTTCCTTTTGTTCGGTTCGAACTGGTTGGTTATGAACAGCGAAAAACCGCCTTACGCGGCTTCGTCCTTCTTGGCGTAGGCCGAGAACACGCGAGCAAGCTGGCTTGCCGGCGCTGCAACAACACCTGCGATGCGGGTAGCCGGAGTCTGGATCATGCCCAGCAGCTTCGCGCGCAGCTCGTCCAGCGAAGGCAGGGTCGCAAGCGACTTGACACCTTCGGCGTTGAGCGTTGTTGTTCCCATGGCGCCGCCCAAAACAACGATCTTATCGTTGCTCTTGGCGAAATCCACGACGACCTTCGGAGCGGTTATCGGATCAGTGCTGTATGCGATCAGCGTCTGACCGGTGAAGAGATTGGAAATCCCTTCCGCATCCGTGCCCTGAAGAGCAATTTTGGCCAGGCGGTTCTTCGCGACTTTGACGGTGCCGCCAGCAGCGCGCATCTTGGAACGGAAATCGTTCATCTGAGCGACTGTAGCACCAGCATAGTGGGCCACGACAACCGAGCCCGAAGCCTTGAAGACTTCGTTCAGTTCCGTGACGAATTCGCGTTTTTCCGCTCTTTCCACTGCTTTTCTCCAGTTGACAGGACCGGGTTAACGGACCTGCCGGGTTGCCTTTTGCCTCCTGGGATCAATTCAGATCCCAAGCGACGCTTGAGGATCCTGTCCCCTCGCGCTCGAGCCATACGGCTCCAAGGCACAAGGCATCCAAGGCTCGAACCGAGTTCATCGAAGCGAAGCTTCTTCAAAATTCGGGTCTTACCCGTCTCATGCAGGCTTAAGTGATTAAGGGATAACCACCTGCAATCTCGGACAGGAATTCCGGATTTCTCCGGAAATCCCGGCCCCGAAGGGCCGGGAATTCTTAAAATACCAGGCTAATGCCCGGCAAAACCAATCAGGCGCTCGGCGCCGTGACGGACGACGGCTCGATCTTGACGCCCGGACCCATGGTCGAGGAGATCGCTACGCGCTTGACGTAGTTGCCCTTGGCGCCAGCCGGCTTTGCCTTGATGACGGCGTCCGCGAAAGCGCGGATGTTTTCTTCCAGAGCCTTGGCGTCGAAGGAAGCCTTGCCGATACCGGCATGGACGATACCAGCCTTCTCGACGCGGAACTCGACAGCGCCGCCCTTGGAAGCTTCAACAGCACCCTTAACGTCCATCGTGACGGTGCCGACCTTCGGGTTCGGCATCATGCCGCGCGGGCCGAGAACCTTACCGAGACGGCCGACGAGCGGCATCATGTCCGGGGTGGCGATGCAGCGATCGAAATCGATCTTGCCGCCCTGAACGATCTCAACCAGGTCTTCCGCACCAACAACGTCAGCGCCGGCAGCCTTGGCTTCGTCAGCCTTGGCGCCGCGAGCGAAGACGGCAACGCGAACCGTACGGCCGGTGCCGTTCGGCAGGTTGACGACGCCGCGAACCATCTGGTCGGCGTGACGCGGGTCAACGCCGAGGTTCATCGAGATTTCGACGGTTTCGTCGAACTTGGCGACGGCACGTTCCTTGACCATGTTGATGGCCAGATCCAGAGCATAGAGCTTGGTCGGATCAACGCCTTCACGAATCTTCTGAATACGCTTTGCTACCATGGTCTTAACCTACCACTTCCAGGCCCATGGCGCGGGCAGAGCCCTCGATCATGGCCATTGCGCCTTCGATATCGGCGGCGTTCAGATCCTTCATCTTGGCTTCGGCGATTGCCTTGACCTGAGCCTTGGTCAGAGTACCAGCCTTGGCACCCTTGCCCGGGGTCTTCGAGCCGGACTGGATCTTCGCTTCCTTCTTCAGGAAGTAGCTGACCGGCGGCTGCTTCATGACGAAGGTGAAGGACTTGTCCTGGTAGTAGGTGATGACGACCGGGATCGGCATACCCTTTTCCATTTCCTGCGTGGCGGCATTGAACGCCTTGCAGAATTCCATGATGTTAATGCCACGCTGACCAAGCGCAGGACCGATCGGCGGCGACGGATTCGCCGAGCCGGCCTTAACCTGCAGCTTGAGCTGGCCTGCAACTTTCTTAGCCATTTCTCTCTGCCTTTCTACTTGACCGGTTGCCCGGTCGACTGATGCCGGATCGCTCCGGCGGCTGCGGTTGCGTGGTGCGGATCGCCAGGCCCGGCTAAGACCCTACCCTTCCACGCGAATTGCGGCTTCGCCGCGAGATATAAGCAAGCGATTACTCATATCCAAACTCGAACGAAAGGCCGGCCGCCAGGCCAACCCTTCAAACCAAAGACAATCAGACCTTCTCGACCTGGCTGTATTCCAACTCGACCGGCGTAGCGCGGCCAAAAATCGATACTTCCACCTTCAGGCGCGAACGCTCTTCGTCCACATCCTGAACCGTGCCGTTGAACGATGCGAACGGACCATCGGAAACGCGGACCTGCTCGCCGATCTCGAAGGATACGGAAGCCTTCGGCCGCTCAACGCCTTC
Organism: Rhizobium aureum; assembly: GCF_030182495.1. Taxonomy (NCBI): domain Bacteria; kingdom Pseudomonadati; phylum Pseudomonadota; class Alphaproteobacteria; order Hyphomicrobiales; family Rhizobiaceae; genus Rhizobium; species Rhizobium aureum. The sequence goes on from NZ_JAQJCI010000035.1 coordinate 15,957, forward strand.
CTGGACCTGACCGAGAATGCGCTCGGCTTCATAATCCGGAATCGGAACGGGCTTATTGTCGGAGCCGAGGAAGCCGGTCACCTTCGGCGTATTCTTGATCAGGTGGTAGGCTTCATCCGTCAGGTTGGCGCGCACCAGCACGTAACCCGGGAAGAACTTGCGCTCGCTATCGACCTTGCGGCCACGGCGGACCTCAACGACCTTCTCGGTCGGCACAAGAATCTTCTCGAACAGATGCTCGAGACCCTTCTGCCTAGCCTTCTCCTCAATGGATTCAGCCACTTTCTTTTCAAAATTAGAATAAGCGTGGACGATGTACCAACGTGCCGCCATGTTCATCTCCACCCGATATCAATTGCCGGTATTCAGCACGTAGCCGAGAATCCAGCCAATGAGCTGGTCGGCAGCGAAGAAAAACAGCGAGGCGAAAACAACCATGACAAGCACCATCACCGTCGAGATCATCGTCTCGCGGCGTGAGGGCCAAGTAATTTTCGACGTCTCGGAGCGCACCTGCTGCAGAAACGCTAGTGGATTCGTTTTGGATGCCATTGACTGCCCACGCAATTACGGCGCGTAAAGCTGAACATATCAGCCCCACGCACCGCGTGTCTGTTGAACCCTACATAAACACCGATTCCCGATTTAACAAGAGGCAATACGGTGTTTTCTAAAATTTGCCGCCGGTTCGGCATAATCCTCAACTTGAGAAGCAGCGAAAACGACGCGCCAGTCAAATCAAGGAAAATGGCAGGGGCAGCAGGGCTCGAACCTACGACCTGCGGTTTTGGAGACCGCCGCTCTACCAACTGAGCTATACCCCTTCTTCCTTCGACTATTCGCCGCAAGCGGTGGACCGCTCGAGCAGTTCGAAGACATGGCGCTCCCTTTAAGGCGGGACGAAACGATTGGCAAGAGCGTTTTTTTCTTTTTCCCAATCGAACCCGCAACTTCGCATGGGACATGCTCGAGCGGACAGATCTGCCGAGCGGGCAGAGCCGCCGAGAATGCTGCGGAAAGGACGCCCCTCGCCCTCGTTACTCTCCGGAAGAGCCTTTCGGCTTACGCTTGAGAAACTTCGGCCTGAGCCGGCGCAGGAAATTATCGGTGGAGCGAATCACATTCGTCAGGGAGATCAGCTTGTCCACTTCGGCATCGGTATTGCCGAGCCGTTCCGACAGCACTTCCGCGGCAGCCAGCGAAATTTCGGCCGGCGGCAATTCGCTGAAGCGCTGCGCAAGCCGGATATAGGGATTTAGCGCCACCCCGCCATGGATGGTGATCTTCCCAAGCCGGGCAAACAGGCGCAGGAACGTCTGCTCGAAGTTCCAATCATGAACGGAGACCACCCTCCACTTCTGACTGCGCCTGGCCGAGAAGCCGGCAAGCACGATCGCGCCGGGCAGCTTCAGATCGCTGAGCCAGAGCGCGAGGGCAAAGCCGCTCGTCGGTGTCTTGCCTTCCGTATAAAAGTCGGAGCAGAAGCCGACCAGATCGAGATGCCCTGTCGGAGCGCCCTGAAAATCCGCTGCCGGATTGAGCTTCTCTTCCGGACCGAGCCGGATATTCATGATGCCGAGGAAATATTCCCTTGGAAAGAATTTCACGACCTCGCCCACCTCGCCACGATAGACGATGTTTGCTCCGCGCGGCTGGCCGCGCGAGATCAGCAGCGAATGCCTATGAAACGGGCGGTCTAGGACCTTGTAGACCTTGTTGAAGAAGACGAAGAGCGCAGTCTCCGGAAACTGCGCCTGCAGGCCCGCAATATCGACCGCATCGCTATTGGCGACCAGAACGATATGGGAAAACCCTGCCAATATTGTCCGCCACTCGTCGGCACTGTTCAAGCCGGCCGCGGAACCCGCGGCCGGTATGCCGACATCAATATTTCCGGTCGTCTTATGATCCAAATCGCTCACTTCTGCTGGACGTGCAGCATGCGGTCGCGCATGGCGAACCATTCTTCGGCGTAATCGTCATTGCGATACTCGTCGAAATACGGGCCGCCATCGGTGAAGTGCACGAGCTTCGCATCGTCGCGATAATCGTATTCGTTGACGAGATAGTTCCAGACGACCGGCACCTCGCCGATCTGATCGTCGTTCTCCAACCACTTGAACTGATGAAGCTGGAGACCGGTTGCCGTGTTGACGAAATCCTGCGTCAATGCCGTGCACTTGGCATTGTTGAACAGGATCATGCTCGACCAGTTCTTCTTCTCGTATTTGGTCTGCGTCTGGCCGAGGAACTTGGTTTCGATCTTCGGCTGGTAGTCGTGCTTGACGCACATGGCAGCATAACGATCGTCGCGCAGCGCCCAAAGCTCGGCGATGTCGGCGCGGGCGAGCATGTCGCAATCCATGAAGATGCTCCAGCCCTGGTAATCGCTGAGGTAGGGCACGAGGAAGCGCGAGAAGGAAAACTCGGTCGATTGCAGCGGATTGCGCTCACGCGTGAAGATGCCGTCGAGATTGTTGAGCACGATCGGCGAGAAGACCACCGGGATCGACGAGCGCTCGATGATGCTCTGGGTCAGGACGTGATAGGCCACGACCTCCTTGGAATCGAAACCGACAAAAATACGTGCAACGTTATCCTTCATGATACCTCCGAAACGGCTGCGCACCTACGGGTCAGCCGACAATTATCTTTCGTCGCGACGCAAATCGCGCTCTGCTCACCCTTGAAGCACATCGGCCGGAGGGTGGTTCGAAACAGGGGCACGGATATCCCGGCCACGCGCTGCAATCTCTAGGAGATGCTTCGCGAACGCAACCCTACTTAAATAAACGGCTGTATTTGTCGAGTGTTTGGGGAAGCATTTTTGGTTTTGTTGCGTAACAAATGGAGAGGCAGCACGGCAGCTGCCCCTTCCCCACCCGGCGCCGGAAGTGCGCTCGCCGGGAATGCTTTAAAAACAGCGTCCTAGACTTTCACGTATTTCCGCCAGTTGTGTTCTTCCCTGAAGCCCAGCACTTCGCGGATCTTGCGATTGGACAAGAGCCCCTCATATTCACCGATTTCGCGTGTGAAGGGCACATTCGGAAAATGCTTCGCGGCAAGTTCGCGCGATGGCGTATTGGCCGAAACCGTATCGTTGGCGGCGTTGAACACCTGGAAGCCGAGGCCGTCCTTTTCGATGCAGAGATGGACGATCTGGCCGAGGTCGCGAGCGTCGATATAGCTCCAGGCGATGCGCTTGCGTATTTCGCTGTTGGCGAAAAACTCGGGAAAACGCTCATATTCGTGGGGCTCGATGACGTTGCCGATGCGCAGCGCATAGACGTCGATGCCGAAACGCTCGGCGAAAGCCCGAGCCGTCTTCTCGTTTACGACCTTGGACAGACCGTAGGAATCCATCGGGTTGACATCATAGTCTTCCTCCAGCGGGAACTGGTGAAAATCGCGATGGCCTTCGGCAAAGCAGACGCCATAGGTCGTCTCGCTGGAAGCGACGATGATCTTCTTGATGCCAAGCTTCGCGGCCGCCTCGATGACATTGTAGGTGCTCATCGTGTTGATGCGGAAGGTCTCGTTGTCCGGTTTGATGAGAATGCGCGGGATGGCGGCGAAATGCACGACGGCGTCGAAAGGCTGGACACCCCTGCCTTGATCGAGATCGGGAAAATCGCGATGCATGGTCAGGACGTTATAGACTTGTCCCGCATCGGTGACATCGGCCTGCAGATTGGTGACGCCGGGGCTGGTCAGCGGCACGAGATCGACATTGTGGACCTCGTAGCCGGCGTTCACCAGCCACGGAACCGCGTGACGCCCTGCCTTGCCGCTGCCGCCCGTGAACAAAATACGTTTCTTCATGAAAATCTCCTCCTTGGAAAATCGAGCGATACATAGGCCCTTGCGCTCATTTCGCAAGACACGGCTTGGTGAGCGGAGGCTCTTCCGGCAAGATAATCTGATCGAGACGGCCATGCATCGGGAACGGCGGACATGATTAAAGGAGAAGGCACGGATGCGGGCAATCACGCTTGTGGAATATGATCCGCAATGGCCTCTTCTCTTCGAACAGAGATGCAAAGCAATCGGCCTGCTCCTTACCCGCCCCGCCGAATTCCATCACATCGGCAGCACCGCCGTCCCGGGACTATGTGCCAAACCCAAGCTCGATATTGACGCCGTCCTTTCTTCCAACGATGCGAGGCTCGACGCTACGCAACGCCTGAAGACACATGGATTTCGCTTCCATGGCGATCTGCACGATGGCGACCGATGGGTCTTTACCAGGGACGATATGCCCTATGGCACGCGGCTTTATCTTTGCCTGCCGGGAAATGCAGTACACCGAGACCGCCTCCTTTTCCGCGATTATCTGCGCGCACATCCCGAATTCGCAGGCGGCTACGCAATATTGAAGCGCCGACTGGCCGAAGAGGCTCATGGCGACTGGGATCATTATACCGGCGGAAAAAGCGATTTCGTTGCGGATATCGTATGCCGTGCGCGGGAAGAACTTACGCTAACAAGCCATATCACCACTCGGTGATGATGAGTTTGAGGCTACCGGAACACCCTGGCATTCGCTTGCGCGATCGCAGTCTTTTCCGAGCCCGAAGCACCTGTCGGAATGATCAGGCTCATGCAACATCTCCCAATGCGAAAAGGCCCCGCTGTTTCCAGCGGGGCCTTCTTATAAAGGGATAATCCGAAGATTACTCGACGATGGAGGCAACGATGCCTGCGCCGACGGTACGGCCGCCTTCGCGGATCGCGAAGCGGAGCTTTTCTTCCATCGCGATCGGAACGATCAGCTCGACGGCAACCGTGACGTTGTCGCCAGGCATAACCATTTCCGTGCCTTCCGGAAGCGTCACGATGCCGGTCACGTCAGTCGTACGGAAGTAGAACTGCGGACGGTAGTTCGTGAAGAACGGCGTATGACGGCCGCCTTCTTCCTTCGTCAGGATGTAGGCTTCTGCCATGAACTTCTTGTGCGGCTTGACGGAACC
>NZ_JAQJCI010000036.1:0-17167 GCF_030182495.1 Rhizobium aureum
CACCGCTCATCTTGACGCCGGCGCCCTTCTCGGTGACGACGACCTTGATGCGGTCGGCCTGCATGGCGCCGAGTGCCGTGCCGTCGATCGCGTATTCCGGCGTGCCTGACGTGGCGGTCAGCGCCGTCGCTTCGCCGGTGGCATAATTGTATTGGCTGGCGCCGCCCGTCAGGCGGATGGTCTTGCCGTAGACCGGCGCATTGACATGGATATTGCGGGCAACGACGTCGAACAGGTCGACGGCGCCGGGGGCAGCCGCGAAGTTTCCGCCTGCCCCTTCGAAGGTGACGTCGCCGCCGTTGACGGTGAAGCCTGACAGGCTGCCGTCGGCGCCGATATTGGGCACGCCTGATGTCAGCGTCGCTCGCGGCGTGTTGATGAAGCCGCAGCCCCCGCAGGTGATCCCGTTTGGATTCGCGATGATGACGTCAGCCCTGCCGCCGAACACTTCGGTCGGGCCGTTCAACGCGGAACGATTGCCCGACGTGACTTCGTTTAGGATGACCGAAGCCGGGTTGGAGGCGTTGAGGTTCGGGTTGCCGGGGGTGGCGCCGCCCAAGTTCGACGCGCCCACTTCACCCTTGAAGTTGTTGAGGATAAGCCCTTGTGTGCCGACATTGAAGCTGTCGTACTTGTTATGCGAGAGACCACTGGCGTTCGGTGTGACGATATCGATTAGCGGTACGCCATTCGGGGCGGCTCCGACACCCGGCTGATTAGCGGCAGGTGCCGTGGTGCTTGCCGATACCGACTGGGCATTGGCAATCGCCGGCTGTAAAAACAAGAGCGCGCTAAGTGTGACAGCAAGCGATTGGTGTCCGAGGCGCAACAGCCGCCGAACGACTCTGCTTGCTCCGGTCCGCTCGTTGAACGATTTACTGGAATCCTGCCCTGGATGCTTGCCCACGATACGCTCTCGCCCTTTTGAGGCCAGGCCACGTCCGCGGTTCTCGCCGGAAAATGTAGCCTACTTCTCGCCTCGCCCAGGCCGCGTCATGCGGCACATATTGATCCTTTCTCTTGATGGACTTGGCAGCGAACGTCAATCTTTACACGGATATGGAGAGTAAACTTTGGGGAGTTCGCGTAAGTTTGGTAAAGCCTGTGTGAATTTTACACCAATGACTTTGCTTAATGCGGATAGGAACACGCATAGCGGATATTGGAGTTTGGGTAGATGCAACGGAACAGAAACCCTACATAAGAGCGGTCAGCGCCAGCGGTCCAGCCCCTTGATCGTTTTCCTATGGCATTTGAGGTGATGCTTCATCAGCTTGATGTCATGGAGATAGTCATGCTCCGGCTGAAATTCGCAGTTCGGATCGATGTGGAAGCGGTTGCGAGTAAAACACTCGAACAGATGAATCCCATCCCAGGTGTCGATAACCTGTTAGAGGCTTTTCACCATATGATGTAACGGCGAGCCAGGCTCGTCCGCATCCCTCATCTTATGGAGGCGCAAATGGACGTGCTGGAGCATGTCGGTCCGCATGTAGCTGTTCAAGAGCATGAGCGAGTGGGCCGGGGTTTTCGGAACTGCAACACCCATCTTGTCTTCCGGTGGCAACGCCGTGTCATCCGGGCGGTCGTCATTGTCAGTCATCACGTTTCTTTCGCGGCGGTAGATCAGACCTTACGGCGGGTCGATGGCGGACGCATCACGACACGATGCTCGAGCACGAAACCTGGCTCTTGGTCGCGCAGCACGTTTGACAGACGGGCAAACCGCCCGCAGGCATCACAACGGAACCGGCGATCGCCGGTGTCTGAATCAAAGCCGCGATAGTGCATGCCATCTGTTGCGCCGCAGTTCGGGCATGGAATATCAGGACGGATCTCCATGCCAAGCCGAACCTTTGCGTCCCAATGGCCGCTCGGATCGAGCTGCACGATCCACTCACGCGTTCGTTCGATCCAGCGCTTTACCGTGACGGCCTTCACACCGATAGCCTCGGCTGCCTCGGTGACTGGCCGCTGTTGCGACAGGAGGCAGACGAATAGGCTAAGCTTCCGAAACTTGAGGCCTGACAGCGGTGTCCCAGTGGTGCGGCGAAAATGTATTTCGCACGTTTGACAGCTGAACACGGGTATAACGGGCCTGGGAGGTGACGCACGCGCCTTGAGGACTGTCCCTTCGCCTTGGCAATGCGGACAACGTGGCGGCGCTTCGGACAAAGACAGGATCTCGTCGAACTGGCCCTGCAGCCAGACACTGAAGGCCTTGTCTTCCGTCTCGGGAATGGGCCGATAGTGCCCCGTTCGCGGCAGCATCGGATCGAAGGTGCGTTTCGGGGGCGCAGCGTTGGTCATTACGCCAGCATAACGGCCAGCTATGACGTCGTCTATACCCCCACAAACTCTCGTTTTTGTGTGCGATTTGAATAGCGGGTTTCATGAATGATTATTTTGCTCTTGGAGGACTGAACCATCGACCCTGTTGTTTTCAGCGTAAAGCGGAGCCAATTCCGCTCCGGCCGTACACCAACATTCTTCTCTTCGCGTGACCAGCGACGACGGCGCTCTACGGACGTGATAACCTCAATTGGATGCTTCGTCATATGACCACTCCTAATGTTATCACTAGGAGTGGCAGTCAGCAGCCCTCTATCGCAAGACGGCCTTCACCGTGGGCTTACCCTGGAAGCCCGTCTGGCAGTCGAGACAATCGTCAAACTCTTGGGTCGGCTCCCGGAAGAAGCAGTCTCTATTGCGCCAGATATCCAGATATTTCTGGCCGAGAATGCCTAGCCCGAGGGTAGGCCGCAACACATCTGCGACCAAAACAGGTTGGACAGTTCACTCACTTATGATGCCATCGCATAAAGACGTATCTCAGAAACGCCGGTGCTGCGCGTCTTGAAACGATGCACCAAGTCCGCGAGATTTTCGGTTTCCTGCGTCAGGCTTTGCGCGGCCGCCGTCGTCTGTTCCACCATGGCCGCGTTCTGTTGGGTGACTTTATCCATCTGGTCACCCGCAGCTGAAACTTCTCTCAGGCTTGCCGCCTGTTCACGCGCTGCGACAGCAATCTCTGCAATCGTCGAGCTCATGGCACCTACCTGCTCCACGATGTGGGAAAGCGACGTACCGGATTCCCCGACAAGCTGGACGCCCGTCTTCACCTGATCCGTGGACATGGATATCAGCGACTTGATCTCCCTGGCCGCCGTTGCTGATCTCTGTGCCAACTCGCGCACTTCCTGGGCAACGACGGCAAAACCTTTGCCTGCTTCCCCGGCCCGAGCTGCCTCCACGCCGGCATTCAGAGCCAGCAGGTTGGTCTGAAATGCGATCTCGTCGATGACACCGATAATGTTGCCGATCTGGGATGATGAGTTTTGGATTTCGGTCATTGCCGCGATCGCACGGGCGACAATCGCACCACCATTTTCTGCGTTAGCGCGCGCATTGACCATCGCGCTTTGAGCATGGCTTGCTCCCTCCGCAGTTCCATTGACACCGCGCGTCACATCGCCCAAGGCCGCAACGGTCTCCTCGAGAGAGGCTGCTTGCTGTTCCGTGCGGCGCGCAAGATCGTTGGACGCCGTCGAGATCTCGGCGAGACCGGACTTGATGGTGGCAACCGCGCCGATAACGGAATCGACGGCCTCCTCCAAACTGGATACCGAGTTATTGAAGTGATCCCGGATGCGGGCATAGCGGACATCGACGTCACCGACCCTGGCGGTCAGGTCACCCTTAGACAGGGCATCCAGGCCCAGCGAAATCTGTTGGAACGCGTGCTCCATCACCTGTGCATCGGCAAGCCGCTCGGCCTCTTGGCGAAGCCTGTCTTCTTCGGCTGCGATGCGTGCCCGTTCGGCCGTGGCTTCGGCAATGAGCTTGGCTCGCCCGGTCTCCTGAAAGACCTTCAATGAGCGCGCCATCGCCCCGAGCTCGTGACGTTGTTCGGTACCGCTTATGGTCATCGTGTCATCGCCACGAGCCAGGCGTTCCATCAAGCGTGCCATGCTGCGTACGTTGGAAGAAATCAGCTGCCCGATAAAATAGGCAAGAACGAGACCGATGACGATCAGAACTCCGCTAATCGCAAGCGTAGAGCTACTCGCGGCGGCGACGGTCGCATCAACCGATCCATCGAGCGTCTTTTGCGTGTCCATGACGGACGCTTGCAAATCCTCGAAGCCCTTGGCGATCTTCGGCGCGAGAACATTGAGTTCGTTGTCGCGGATCTTGTTGGTCGCCAGCAGGACATCCCGAACATCGCCAAGGCGGCTTGTATAGTTTTGCATGAGCTGCCCCGCACCCATGACACGCTTGTGCTGCAGTTCATTCTTTGCCGCCTTCGCGGCCACGTCGTTTAACGCCATCGCTTCATTCAAGGCCGACTGCGCCGTATCGTAGGCGGCAAGGTCGCCGGAATGGATGAATCGCTCAGAGAAATAGAGGCTGCGGTTTAAGGCCTCGAGCGTCGCAGCCGTCGCATGCAGCAACGCCACGTCGTTCTGACGCCAGGCGCTCCGCATCACGTCATTGAGCGCGATGCTCGTCCAAGGCCCAAACTCCGTGACTTTGGAAATCAGAGAATCTCGCTTCCCCTGCAGTGTCACGATCCGCTCAAAAGCTCTGCTGTAAGCGCCAACATCCTGGCGAATTGCCGTCATTCCCGCCTGAAGCGTGGCATTGCCGGCAAAGCGCGGATCGTCCTCTGCGAACGACTTGACGCCCGCATGAAAACGATCAATCACATCCTGCGTCGGGCTCGATCGAAAGGCCTCCACTGCCTTTTGAATCTCGCTAAGTTCATCGCTGTAGCGGGAAATGGCAAGGCTTTGTCCCGCAGTCCCGCGATAGGACGTGAAGATCGAGGAAAGTCCATCCATACCGGAAAGGGCGTTGATCGAAAGAAAGCTCATAAGCAAGATTAGTGGTAGGAAACCCGCGGTAATCTGGCCTCGGATGCCAAGTTTATTCCAAAAACGTAACATCGTATTTTCCTCGGTCACTGGGTCTTCGGCAGGTAGCTAGTGATATTTTGTGGGGTCACCAGTTCGAAAGGCACGTTGTTTTCCCGTGACACCTTCTGTCCGCTGGCAAGTTTGACGGCCACATCGACCGCCGCTGCTCCCTGCCCAGAGGCGCTTTGAAGAACAGTGACTGCCAGGTCGCCAGCCTGCATTGCCGCCAAAGCATCGTCGGTTGCATCGATGCCAGCAACAACGACGTTTTTCATCGATATGCCATTGCGCTTCATCGCACGGATTGCGCCGAGCGCCATTTCGTCGTTGTTGGCAATCACAGCATCAAACTTCACACCCGCCGACAGCCACTCCTGCATTTGTTGATCGGCATAGTCACGCGACCAATAGGCGGCCTGCCGTTCGACAATCTGCAGATCCTTGCAGGCGGATGTAGCGATGACGCTATCGATATCCTGCGTGCGGGCGCGCGCCGCCGCGTGGAAGGGTTCACCCATCAACACCACCAGGCGCCCCTTTCCCTTTAGCAGAGAGCAGACTTCTTTCGTCTGTAGCGTTCCTGATTCCTTCTCGTCTGACGCGACAACGGCCTGAGTTTCGGGCAGGTCCGACAGATTGGAAGGCACATTGTTGATGTAGACGAGGGGAATATGGGCGTCCGAGGCAAGTTTCGTCATTTGCGGGCCGAGGTCACCGTCCGAAACGGCAACGATAATCGCGTCGACCTTGTCCGCGATGAACTGTTGAACTTGCTTCTTTTGCAGCTCATTGTCGCCCTTGGCGGTTTGGGTGACCACCTTCAATCCCGAAATCGTCTTTCCATGGGAGACAATGCCGTCGAGCAATGCGGTTCGGAATTTATCGAGATCGGACATGGCCACGCCGATCGTCTGGGCATTTGCAGTCGAGGCTGCTATCGACATGATTATTGCAGCAAGTATGGCCTTGTTCATCATCCCCTCTCAAAAGATGCTCGATGAGAGTGGGACTCGTATATGAATATGGTTAAAGAACTTTTTGTTTTGGTTTTCGATCTTTAATATTCGATAATTATAAAATGAATGCCCGGAGTAACACATTAATTAATGAAGCTGGATAATATATTACATTCCCTGTATTTTCATTGTCGAAAACTACCAGCGGATGCATCTGAATCCTGATATTGATTTTTCGCTTCGAACTGAACTCCCCTCATGCCCAAAGCTCTTTGGCTGCAATAGACGGAAGTAAGATCGGTCGTCTCACCGGTAACAGGATCGACATAACTGCCAATAATTTTGCCAAAATCGACACGTTCTTTTGAGCCGGGCTGCCCTACCGGAACACTTCCAACCCGCTGGCCTGCACCTGCATGTCCATCGACCAGACCTTGAGGGTCGGGATCATCGAGCTCACTTCTACCTGGAGTGTGGTTATTGTGCCCCTCCGACATCCTAACGACGAACACCCGAAATCCGAGAGCATTGAGGCTTCGGGCCTGGATTGAGGCATGCGGAAATCAATTCGATAATGCGAGGGCCGATGTCGATACCGCGCTTGCGATAAATTCCAGGCTCTATGAGAACCAAATCGCTAAGATACAAGACGTTCTGACCCGGCATTCCCGGAGAAGGCAGATGTTGCCTTTGCGGAGCTGTTTCGCGCAAACTGATGTTCGATGGCAGGCTTTTGGGCGGCTCCGCCATCGGCAGTAACCCGAGCTGTGATCAACCCCGCAAATTATTGTAGAAAACTAAGGGGCTTAGGTCATTTCATGGAACTTGGGGAATCCGACATCACTACGCTCTATGAACTGGCTCAGGCCTTGGGAGTGAGCCATGTTGATCTCGTCACGCCCGCCGACGATGTTTAACGGCTAGGCAGTGAGTTAGCGATGGGAAGATAGCCATTTGTTCTGATTTCACGCAATCCCCGTAGGCGGTGGCGCGTTGACCAGCTCCGATACAAATATCGTTAGGGGCACGACGTTTTCATGCTGGCTCGCCGCCTCAAGGGCGTTCATGTACTCGTCTCGTCGTGCCACCGGGATGACCGTCCATGGGACTCCGCTTTCAGCCAGGAGGGCATTCATCATGAAGCGCGCCGTCCTGCCATTTCCATCCGGGAACGGGTGGATATAGGTGAATAGGAACGGGGCAAGGATCGCCTTCACGCGCGCATCGGGTTCGCCCGAAATGCTTTCGAAGAGCGCGTCCATTGCGTCGGCGATCGCGTGCGGTGGCAAGGGGACATGCGATGAACTGCGTAGATAGACGTTATGCGAGCGATAGCCAGCCAATTGATGCGCCTCGATGATGCCCGCGGCCACCGACGGGCTGAACATAGCCCGGAACCAATCCTGGTGCCTTGCCTCGAGCAGCTCACCCGTGGGTGCCCCATCGAGAATCTTCGCAATGTCCTCGCGAACCTCCTCGAATGCCAATCTGTATCCTTTGGCGGCAAGCGCGTTCCTGGTTTCGTTGTCCCGGGCGTCGGCGTCCGGCTCCCACTTGCCGTCCTGCACCCTCCGGATCAGCTCTTCGGAAACTTCATATCCCTCGATCGAAAGCGAATTTAGCGCATCTGGCAAACACTAATATTATGCTTTTGACTCACACTAGTTTTCTGCCTTTCCATCACACTAATTTAGCGCGTCTGAATTACACTATTATTATGTTGCAGAGTCCAGCTCCTCAGCCGAAACCCGTCAGGAGAAGCCCGGCGACCTCAATCTATTTTTCTCCAATGCGAGAAAGATCGATCCTGATACCGGCGTCTTGCACCTTCGATTGAGCAGACACGGCTGGCTCGACAGATTGGTCTGCTGTTATCGGCGCGTTGCGCTCGACGGCACTGCCGGGCTGCTCGGCTACACCAAATGGCGCAGTGTGAGTAGCCGGCAGAAACGCGAAGCTTTCATTTTGCGTAGCGTTGGAGCCGGTTGCGACGATGGACCCGGCTGCATGCATCATCTCTCTGCCTTGAAAGTGCGGCCGAGATCCGGCCCGCTGCCAAAGTAACGTCAAAACACGTAAAACAGCGGGCTCCATCTGCTGGTATCGATATGGTTGGTGCCGGCGACAACGATATCCTTGTGCGCGTGGACGCGAAGGACCTTCGCTTCGACGATGGAGAAGGCTTCGGGACGCTCCAGAGGCCATTCCTCAGCGGAGGATGGGCCGCCACCACCTCCGCCTCGAACTGGATCGGACATTCTGCGATGCGCATAGGCCGCACAAGATCGGCTGCCTGCGGCGTGAGGCCAGCCGCATCGAATTTATCAGCCTCGAAACGATAGCCGATCTTTTCCTTGTGGGGAGGAATGGGATTGCGGCCTGTCGTTGCCGCGATCGCGTCGACTTTCGGCCACAGCTCGGGCGACGGGAAATTCAGCACCAGCTGGCGCTCGCGCAGGAGATTTTCCTGACCCTTGCTGGTCGATGTCAGGCCCAGAACGACCCGATCATATAAGGCCAAACCGAGGACATCGGCGAGATATTCGTCGTGCCGTCAGGATTGAGGCTTGTAATCAGCACGATGGGAGTGCCGACATAAAGCACGCTGGGCTGGATTTCGATATGCTCGCGATCGCTCGCAGCTACCTTGAATTCGGCTGTTTTCGTCAACATTGCAAACTCTCCTTTGAGAGTTTCAGTGTAGCCGACATGACGCCTAAATTAGTTCGGCCGTGGCCGAACTATTGCCCCAAAGCCGACGACCCAACCCTCATTCACTCAGGCGATCCACTGGCGGCGCCGATCCGCTTCTCTTCGCCTGGTTTCTGCGCCGAGGGAGCCCGGCAGCCGAGCAAACTCTGCTAAACGGCGAGCAAAGATTTTGAACGGCTAACTTATTCGTGCTCACCCGCGGCGAGCGGCGGCGCCACGACCACCGTATCCTCGGCCATAAGCATGCGCCCGTCCTGCGCCCGCAATTCCAGCCGCCGCACAGGCATATGCGTTGCCCTGTCGACCAGCATCACATGAGGCTCATCCGGCTGGAAGAAGAAATCCTCGCCCCATTGGCGAAGTGCCACCAGCAGCGGAAACAAGCCCTGCCCCTTCTGCGTCAGCACATATTCCTGATAGGGGGTGCCATCGGAAGCCGGCATGGTATCCATGATGCCATGGGCGACGAGATTGCGCAGCCGAGCCGAGAGGATGTTCTTGGCAAGGCCGAGGCTCTTCTGAAATTCGCCGAACCGGCGCAGACCATCGAAGGCATCGCGGATGATCAAGAGCGACCACCAGTCGCCGATCGCATCCAGCGGCCGCGCTATCCCGCAGAGGGAATCCTTGTGGCTTACTCTCTTGGCCATCTGATCTTTCCTCACTTGCTTCCGCATCTGTGCCGATGCTGCCTCAAGAACGCAGGCAAACAGCTGCAACATTTAGCTCAACATATCGGTTGCAAACTGAAACCACAAGAGATATTAAGATAGCGGTTTCAAATTAAAACCACACCAGGAGAGCAACCGTGATTCCTTCCGATGCGACCTTCGCCGGCACATACCCCTTCGCGCCGCATTTCACCAAAGCACCCGGCTTCCGCATGCACTATGGCGACGAAGGGCCTGGCGACGGCGAGATGATCCTCTGCCTGCATGGCGAGCCGACCTGGGGCTATCTGTTTCGCCATCTGATCTCGACGCTGAGCCGCACGCATCGCGTCGTCGTTCCCGATCATATGGGCTTCGGCAAGAGCGAAACGCCCGCGGCCGCAGCTATTGGCTGCAGGATCACATCGCCAATCTTGAGGCTTTCGTGCTTGCGCTCGGCCTCACCGACATCACCCTCGTCATGCATGATTTCGGCGGACCGGTCGGGATGGGCTTCGCCGCCCGCCATCCCGAGCGCATCCGCCGCATCATCTCGGCAAACGGGCCGACATCCTTCGGCCAACCGGATGCTGTCGATCGGGCGGTAGCGAACGCCGCTCGATCACCCTGGTTTCAATGGATCATCAAGGCCGAAGCCGACGGCACGCTCGAACCGGTGCTCAACAATCTCGGCTTCAACATTCTCAGCACGCTCAAGCTCAACGGCTTCGGGAACAACGCCGTTATCACCGACACCTGGATCGATGCCTATGGCGCACCCTTCGCAACGGAAGCCGATTGCCTCGGCGCGCTCGGCTGGGCCAAGGGCTTTGCGATCGGCGCGCATGAATTCGAAACGCCCGATCCGGCAGCCGAGCGCATCATCCGCAGCAAGCCGGCACTCGCCATCTGGGGCGAGGCGGATCGAACGCTGCATGCCGAATATTTCCTGCCGCTCTTCTCCGCCCTATTCCCATCAGCTCCCATCGAGCGCCTCCCAGGCGTCGGCCATTACTGCTTCGAAGATGCCCCGCAAATTATCTCGAACCTGATCGTGGACTTCCTGCGGCGAACCTGAACCCCGCGGTTCAAGATCGAATTCAAAGCAAAGCGCAGGAGCGGGGAGACCTTCCCGCGTCTGGTGATCAAGACATAGCTCCACGCCTACCGCCCCTCGCCTTATGGCGCTTCGACAAGCCATCGAAACCCGGCGAACGATAGCCGATATCGACTGACTCGATGCACCATTCAATTGACATTCCCAACGGCTGTGACACCGTTCCGGCTGGTTGCTGACCCAGCGTTTCGAGGAAAAATGACAAAGAGATCGCAAGCCGTTATCACCACAGCTGAAGAACGCCCGCGCGACGGATGGAATGACCCCGTCCACGGCTCCATCTCTTGGCACACGCTCCTGAGCAGCGACATCACCCCCACCGACAGCATGAGCGCCGGCATCGCCGACCTTGCGCCCGGCGGCGAACTCAAACCGCATCGCCACGACCCATCGGAAATCTACTTCATCTTCGAGGGAACCGGTATCGTCCGGATCGACGGCCAGGAAACGACGGTCAAACCAGGCACGACCGTCTTCATCCCCAGCAACGCCGAACACGGCATCCGCAATGAATCATCCGCTAATTTGAAGTTCTTTTACGTGTTTCCGACCGGGTCTTTTGGCGAGGTGGTCTATCGGTTTCCCGAGGGTTAAGGCTCCCCCTGCTCCCAATTGCGCCGATTCCCATTCCAGAAGTACAAGGGATCCTCAACAGGACGTGGCGTGACACTGCAAATGATGTTGGACTTTGTCCGGTCTGGTTTCGCCTGCCGAGCGCCTGAAGTTTCTCGATGCAGTCATCTTCAATGTGCTGATCTGCAATTCGGACTCCCCCGCCAAGAACTACTCAGTTCTGATCGTGCTGACGGATCCGCAAAGATGGGCCCGCCGGCACAGCGAGCACGGCGGACGAGGACTCAGTCCCGAAGAGTCGCGTCGACACGGACGGGCACTGGGATCTTTGCAATCAGCCGCGCGCGAATTCTATAAGCGGAGCGATATCACGATTATCTGCGGCGCGTAGCGCTGCGATGTAGCGGGCTCGCAATTCGCCAACATTGGCCAGACTGCCGCCACCCCAACTGAAAAGCGAGCCGCCAAGGCGCTCGATTAGGAGGTCGGCCGCCAGCCGCGCGTGGCGACCGTTTCCGTTCGGGAACGGATGGATGCCGACGAGGCGATGATGAAATCTGACCGCTATTTCATCGGGGGGAAATGTCTCATGCTCAATCCAATATCGAACGTCATTCAATAGGCTCGCGAGCTCAGTTCCGACGCGATAAGCTTGAATGCCAATATTGCGTTACGTGGCTCGGAACGTGCCGGCGCACTGCCAGACGTCACCGAACATCCGCTTATGAAGCATCCGCATGAAATCTTCGCTTAGCATCCGCTCGAGCGGCAAGCGCCGCCGGCCAAGCGCCCAAGCCGCACCATCGACGATATTTTCCTCCTCCGCCTTGTTGAGGTCGCGTCGGTGAGTGATCCACGTCTGAAGCAAGCCCTCTCGCTCCTGCGGCTCGAGCGGTCTAGCGTCTTCAGGTTCCTGAAAGAGATCTGTCACGCCTCGTTCCAGAGGTCACGTTCAGCGAGCTTGTTGCGGATATATGCCTGAACACGAGATTCGAAATCCGCGTTATCCGTACCTTGAGCTTCCAAACGCATCGTGTGGGCGACACGCTGGAGTTCACGTATCGCGATCTTGCGCGCCCGCGCCTAGACAACGGTCTCAAGCGAAGTGTTGGGGACAAGAGCATAGACGAGCGTGCAATCTAATGCCTCAGCGGCACGACGCAACGTATTGAGCTGGATTGTTCCAGCTGCTTCGGATTTTTCGATTGATTCAACTGTCTGCGGCCGGATTCCTATGCGTGCGCCGAGCTGCGCACCCGTCATGCCAAGGGCATCGCGAAGGGCTCGTATCCAACCCTTCGGCGGCGTCTTGAACCCGTCAATTGGCTGTAGCGCCCGAAGTCTTTCATCGAGCCGCTGCCGAGCCCTTTTTCGAGTATCACTTTTCATCTTTCAGCCTACAAACTGATCCTTGTTTTCATATATCAGCTTGAAGGCTGATATATAATGATCCAAAAACGCCGAACTCTTGAGAATCCCAGGCATGGGCGGCCGTGATTGGCGAACCATCGCACGCGCAATGGGGCGTGAGCTTACGACGAACCGCAAACCGAAAAGTAAGAACGGATAAAAGGTAGTGTCGGCCCTATGGCCTGACGATCGGAGTCCGGAAAACACTCTTGCCGAGTTTGCCACTATGCTTTCCTCTTGGATTTCGTAATCTCTCAATCGTGCCGCATATAGCTCTTCTTTCCTTCATGGGTAATGCAGAAGCGGCCGCCGCGAGGGCCGGTGCAATATTTGCCGCTGTCGCAGGAACAGTCGCCGGTCTCCGTCGGCGCCATTTCGGTCGAGCCTGATCCCAGCAAGCCTGCGGCCATCCCGAGGCCTCCGGTATAGGCTGGGCAGGATTTCTTGCTGCCACTGACAGATCCGTCATTGCAGACGAAAGTATTGCCTTGGCAATGGTTGATGCCGCCCTTATGACCGCTGCAGGGCGTATTTTGTGCCTGTGCAGTGAATGGGGCCAGCAAAAATGCTGCAGCCAGGACGATTGTCGATTTGCCCATTGCTCCTCCGCGGCGGCGAGCGCTTTGAAAACTTCAATGGTTTCCAAACCCTCCAAGCGATGTCAGATCAGGAAGCTGATAGGACGGATTTAACATGTGCGACTCAGTAAGTTAAAAAAACTCGATTCCTTTAACATATGCGCAACACGCTAAATCCGCATCCCTGATCGCCAATGCGTGGCAATGCAAGATCTGAGTTGAATTCCAAGAAAGAGATTCGCCGAGCGGCGCCTTCAGCGTGGTCCTGTGATCAATTGTGATCGCAAACAGGCAAACCCGTTACGGCTATCGCAAGCATAAACATCGTAAATATATGATAATACATACTTTTATTGCGGAGAGGGTGGACTCTCCGCCAATTAAGCCCGCGATACCCGCATCTCAAGGATCTCATTTTTCGACGTCGTGATGAAGCCCGGAACTTCCCGATCGGGGTGATTTTGGAGCGTGTCTGCGCGCACTTCCCGATCGGTAAGGATCGCGTTGATCTACGAGAAATCTTCCTGTACGGTAAGCCATCTCAGGAGATGTTCGATGTTCAGATCCGCACGCGATTTCGGCGCCGCCGTCCGGGAGAAACGCAAGGCGCTTGGTTGGACGCAGACAGAGCTTGCCGCTCGGTCCGGCACGGGTGAGCGCTTCATCGTCGAGCTTGAATCCGGCAAGCCAAGCTGCCAGCTTGAAAAGTCGTTGATCGTAGCGCGCACTGTCGGCATCGAGATCGGCGATCTCAGGACGGCCCAAGCCGCGTCGACCTCGCCTGACGATGACCTGGACTTCCTACCGACCTTCGGTGACGGTCGATGACGACGATCTTCTACGAAGCCATCCCTGTCGGCCACCTGACCTTCGATGGCGATTGGCGGCTGGACTATGACCCGAGCTGGGAAGCGCGCTGCTCGGCCTTTCCGACATCGCTGACCATGCCGCTCCGTTCGGGCCCCGTCGCTGCCGACAGGCTCATGCCCTGGCTCGCCAATCTGCTCCCGGAAACGCACCTCGCCGAAATCGGCCAGCGGCAACAGCCCGGAGACGTTCATCGCGAAAGGAGACCATGTCTTGTTGCGCCAGGCCGATCAGCGTTCGATGGGAAATATCGTGACGCCGCAGGACATCAATGCGCTGGCTTTCCTGAGTAAAGCCGCGCTTCGTTGGCAAAACCTCTTGCTGGTAGCGCTTCAAGAGCTGACCGAGCGTCATGGTCTCGAGGATCTTCGCGTCCGGCGCGATACCGAAGCGGTCGACCTGAGTCTCTAGATCGCGTGCCCACTTCTCGGCGTCGGCCTTGCTGTCGAAGCTTTTTGCTCGGGGCTTCATTCCGCGACGACGCACCTGCATTTGCCAACGTCCCCTAAGCTTTCTGATCGTTGCCATGTCATCTCCAATCGAAATTGAAGATCACGCGTAGTATGCCCCTGGAGAGGTGCCAAGGATTATCCCGGAACGAGCGTCGTCCATTAACCGCAATCCAGAATATACAGCCTCGCGCCTACAACAACCTTGTCAGCTTGAGGTCTATGTAGTTTGATAATCTTGGGCTGGGGGCTTGTTCATGCATAAATTGCTTCGATCTGCCGCGTTGAGCGCTGCGCTATGTGTAACAACAATGGCCAGCCCTGCAGCCGCGTCTGAGAAAGTCTTTGGCCCGTTTGTCTTGGATGACGCCAAGCCAGATGTCATAGTGATGAACGGCGATATCGACGTCGGCTCAGCGCTCAACTTCCGGCGGGCTCTTCACGCAGCCCCCGGCGTTAAGCTTATTACCTTGAACAGCTCAGGCGGCGCCGTGCAAATGGGTCTGCTGATGGCGGACGATATTCATGAGCGAAAGCTCGCGACCTACATCCCGAAAGACAGCGCATGCCTATCCGCATGTGCTTATATGTTTCTTGCCGGCATCGAGCGGAAAGTTGACGGCAAGCTCGGCGTGCATCAGATTTCCTCTGATACCTCGGACCTTGTGGGAGCGCAGCTCACGATTTCCGACATCATTGACGTCCTCAACCGCTTCGATACTCCGGTTGACGTGTTGAGCGTCATGTTCAAGACGCCGCCGAATGACATGCACGTCTTCACGCCAGAAGAGATTGACCGTTATAAGCTCAATCGAACTGGCGATGCGTTAAAGCCCTCTGCCGCCGGCGCGTCGGCAGCACCAGATACAACTCCGCCCGCCCCAAACGCGACGAGCACAACGGAATCAACTACGCAACCGGTGACACCGGAGCAGCCGCACTCGACAGAAACAACGGTAAGCGCAACGCCGACGCCGCAGACTCAAGCGAAACTCTCAACGATCGAAGAATTCACGAAGCGCCCAAATCGGATCGCCGTCTATACCGGCTTGGATCTCTTCGGCGACGACATTTCTTCTATCCGCGCAAGCGACGCTGCGGAATGTGCTCAGAGTTGTCTGGTGATGAACGGTCAATGCAAGGCGTTCACCTTCAACGCCAACCCAAAGATCACAAAAGGACCGAACTGCTTCCTCAAATCCAGCGCAGGGCGGGCAGATGGAAATAGTGTCGCCTTCTCAGGCCGATTCCTCAGCGGTGCCGACGCCGACCCGCCGACATTTGCTCTTGGAACGATCGACCCGCAGAGCGCACTCTTTCACGACGTTGACTTTCGAGGCGGCGATCTCTCCCCACGCCCTCATAGCACCGCCAAGACGCCGCTCGACTGTCGCCTCGCTTGCGTTGACGACAATCGCTGCATGGCATTCTCCTATAATTATGCGAAGAAGCAGTGCTGGCTGAAAGGGTCGATTGGCACACCCATGCCAGGCAAGGGAATGGTCAGCGGGTTTAAGAAGTTTCAGAACTTCTCGCCCGCGAAGATCATCAGCTTGAACTAAGGGGCGGCCATGCGATTTTCTGAAGAAGTATGCGAGCGGCTTGGCAACTACGTCTATCGCCTCATCGATCCGCGGAACGGCGAGACGTTTTACGTTGGTAAAGGTCGTAACAATCGCGTATTCGATCATGCCGCTGGCGTCGCAGACTTAACAGATGATGACAGCCAAACACTTGGATCAAAGCTCGATCGCATCCGGGCGATAAAGAACGCTGGGCTTGAAGTGCTACATGTCATCCATCGTCATGAGATACCTGAGACAGCGATCTTTGAAGTCGAGGCTGCACTGATCGATGCCTATCCAGGCCTCACTAACACCCAGGGCGGCCACGCCAGCAGCGACCGTGGTCCCATGAACCATGTCGAGATCGTGGACAAATACAGCCTTCCGGCATTTCCTTCGAATCCAGAGCATCGCCTTGTTCTGATCAACATCAATAAGCTTGATAATAAGTTCGATCGTCGAGCAATATACAATCTCGTCCGCTATTGCTGGAGAATTTCAAAGTCACGCGCTGAGAATGCTCAGTATGTTCTCGCTGTTGTCCGCGGTGTGGTTGTAGGAGCGTTTGAGGCCGAGAGGTGGATGGCCGCAACTGCCGACAACTTCCCTGACATCCCTTATGCCGATGGCTCAGAGGCACAAAGGCTCGGCTTTGTCGGGCGGGATGCACCGAAAGAGATATGGGATCTCTACGTTGGTGTAAGAGGTAAGCGGATAGCTGCCCCCGAGCTTAAGCACGTTCAAAATCCCGTCCGGTTTTGGAATTGTTGAAGAATGGCCGATGGGCAGAATAATGTTGAAGCGTCTCAACAACTCTGCATTTTGACGATGTATTGCACTTCAATACACAGATTAACAATCGGATTAATTATCATTTTACATCGGGAGCGGCCCAATGGCGAAATCTAAGATAACTAAATCACGCGCGCAACTTCTCGCAAGGCTAGAACATATAATTGGTAGTAATTGCTATAACGGAAACATACAGAATTACGGTCCCGGTGGATTCTATGAAGGGTCCGGTCGCGATTTTCGCTATCCCCTAACAATGATTGATGAGAACGGTGATAAGATTACGGCGTCGACTCATAAACTCTGGCACCATATTCTTGCAGCGACGAGCTTTACAGCGGCGAGGTAGTTTTCCGGACGCTTGTCATACCGGGTTGCGATGCCTCGAAACTGTTTGATCCTGTTGAAGAACCGTTCCACGAGATTGCGTTGTCGATAGACCCAGCGGGAGAACACGAAGGAGCCTTTCCGGTTTGTCTTCGGCGGAATATTGGCCCAGGCCTTTCGCTCGGCGGCCTTAGCCCGGATGGCATTGCTGTCATATCCCTTGTCGGCCAGCAGGATATCTCCTTCACCCAG
>NZ_JAQJCI010000037.1:0-16952 GCF_030182495.1 Rhizobium aureum
CGGCGCGTCTTGAATGGGATTTTCTGGCGGCTGAGAACTGGTGCGCCGTGGGCGGATATTCCAGCGCGCTATGGCCCCTATACGACCTGCGTAAACCGCTTTAACCGGTGGCGTCATGCGGGGCATTGGGGGCGTATTCTCGACGCAATATCAGAAGCTTACGATGGCGATATCCAGATGATCGACAGCTCGTCAATCCGCGTTCACCAACATGCTGCCAACGGTCAAAAAAAGACGAGCGATCCGGTTGCATGGGTCGCTCGCGCGGCGGGCTGACAACCAAAATTCATGCTCTTGTCGATGCCGATGGTCGACCGATCCGCTTAAAGCTGACAGCCGGACAGGCCCATGACGGACGCTCGGCGACCGATATGTTGGCGACTGTCGGGGCCGGTCAAACACTTCTGGCTGACCGCGCTTATGACAGCGACAGGCTGCGACAAGACCTCAAAGCACGCGGAGCATGGGGCTGTATCCGCCCCATGCCAAACAGGGTCAATATTCCCGACTTCAGCTCATGGCTTTACAAACAACGCAACGCTGTCGAGCGGTTTTTCAACAAACTCAAACACTTCCGAGCTATCGCAACCCGATACGACAAACGCGACGACAACTTCCTCGCATCCATCCAGCTCGCCTCAATTCGTATCTGGCTACGATCTTATGAGTCGGTGTCCTAGGCGAATTGCTGCCCGACCATTGCTACCCGACCATGGACAACGCGGATGTAGCGACACAGTTTCATCCCATAACGCCATGACAGCGCTTTCGAGCGGCGCTATACGGCTTCTGGAAGAGAATCCAAGGAGGACGGCATGAACATACAGGTTGAACCCGCAGCGCTCGGAAACTGGAGCACCCGCACCTACCACAGGCGCTGGTTGCTCGATCAGGCCGATGCGCTTTTCAATTTCTTCCAGTATCGCGCCGTCAATCCCAAGGGCGGCTTCTATGACATGGACGATTACGGCAAACCGCTGGATGAGACCAATCCCGTGCGGGGCATCCACTCGACGGCGCGCATGGTGCATTGCTTCTCGATCGGATCGCTGCTGGGTCGTCCCGGCGCGAGCGAGATTGTCGACCATGGAATGAATTATCTATGGAACCATCATCGTGACACGAAGCATGGCGGCTATGTCTGGTCGCTAAACAATGATGGCCCGGTCGATTCCAGCAAGCAGGGATATGGTCACGCTTTCGTACTGCTTGCGGCTTCCTCCGCCAAGACGATCGGACACCCGCTGGCCGACGGCATGCTCGCGGATGTCACGGAAATTCTGGATATGAAGTTCTGGGAAGCAAAGCACGGCGCGATTGCCGAGGAATTCAACCAGGATTGGTCGCTGATCGACGGCGGCAGCTATCGTGGCCAGAATTCCAACATGCATTTGACGGAAGCGCTGATGGCCGCCTTCGAGGTTACAGGCGAAAGAGCATATCTGGAAAAGGCCGAAAGTATCGCGGATCTCGTTATCCGGCGTTCGGCTGGATCTGTTGGTTGGCGAGTTGCCGAGCACTTCAACGCGGATTGGGTGCTCGACAAGAATTATCGCGGCAATGAGATGTTTCGTCCGTCGGGCACGACGCCGGGGCATTGGCTGGAATGGGCGCGTCTCATCCTGCAGCTTTGGTCGCTGGGAAAAAGGCGTCACGACTGGATGCCGGACGCGGCCAAAGGCCTCTTCTCGCAATCCATATCTCTGGGTTGGGACAATGATAAAGGCGGCTTTTTCTATACGCTTGATTGGGAAGATATACCGGCCAAACGCAACAAGCTCTGGTGGCCTGCCTGCGAGGGCGCAGGGGCTGCACACTACCTGAATGAACACGCTCCGAGCGATTTCCATGAAGAAAGCTATCGCAAGATTTGGAGCGTGATCAGCCGGGCATTCATAGATCACGCCAATGGCGGCTGGCATGAAGAGCTGACAGACAATCTGGTTCCGGCCCACACGCTGTTTCCAGGCAAGGGTGATATCTACCATGCCTTGCAGGC
Source organism: Rhizobium aureum (assembly GCF_030182495.1). NCBI lineage: Bacteria > Pseudomonadati > Pseudomonadota > Alphaproteobacteria > Hyphomicrobiales > Rhizobiaceae > Rhizobium > Rhizobium aureum. The sequence continues at coordinate 2,000 of NZ_JAQJCI010000037.1, forward strand.
CTGCCTGATCCCTCTCTTTCCGGCAACAGGTAGCCTCACCAAGGTCATCGCCGAGGCTGGCGGGAAAATCTAAGGCTGGCGGCGGCGCATGGTCCAGGTCCGGTGCCGCCTTCGCCTTCTATGCGAGATTGAGATTGTGAAGCTCGTGACCAAGCGTCAGAGCCAACGCCTCGACGACGAGATTATGATCTTCACGCTGCGGCAGGCCAGAAACGGTAACTGCGCCGATGCAGCCGGTGCCATTGACGGAAATGGGGAAGCTGCCGCCGGATGCGGCATATTCAGCGCTCGAAAGGCCATTGTCCTCGATCGTTTTCCCCTGCCGCTGCAGTCGCAAGGTGCTGGCGTAGCTGCTGCGAAAATACCGCAAGACCATGTTGCGCTTCCGGCGAATCCAGTTGGAATTGTCGGGGGTGGAGCCGGGTAACGCGACGTAGAAAACCGGCATCGAATGCAGCGTAATATCGATGGCGACGCCCAGATTGCGCTCGCTGGCCAGGTCGCGCAATAGCTTCCCCAGTACCCAGGCCGTCGAAAGATCGAAAGCGTCGAAGCGCAGCGTTTCCTCTTGCAGTTCGATACGAGCAAGGTCCTGGTCGATCGTCATGGAAAGCCCTTCCTAAAAATGGATCGGCCTATCAAACGCGGAGAAAGTGATTTGTCCACTATCTCTTTGGGACTTCGAAACCAAGTCGCCATTTTTGACCGATAATAAGGTCATACTCTTCCGGCTCGAACGCCTCAAAGCCTCCGCCTGGATAGAAGGTCAATTCGCCGACGCGGACCCACTCCGCCGACGCATAGAGATCGACACGAACGAAATCGATATCACGCGCCACGGTTTCAGCGACATGGATCATTTCATCCAGCCGCGGCGGACGCGCAACTTCGCCTGGATAAAGACCGAGATAATCCCGATCGTAAAACGGTAGTTTCTGCCAGTCGGGCGTATAATTGCAGGAATAGCCTCGGCCATTCTCACGTATGTCGATCTCGATATGAGAAACTTTGCCGTTGAACGTAAAGAGCCGATAATCCCAAGGAACTCTGCCATCGACGAGCAGCATGCTTTCTATAAGAATGCGGCGCTCCAATTGGCTGTAAGCCCACTCCCTATTGTAGGAAGCATGATCGATCGATAGCCACTCAGCTGAGGGATCATTCTTGAGAAGCCGGTCCACGTCAGCCTCTCCATAAAGAAATCGTCCCACACCGCTCGCATGGGTCGGCTTGACAACGGCAGGTAAGGAGATTTCCGACCAATCCACGGAGGCCAGGTCGGTTCCGACCCAAAGCGTGGGAATAATATATTGGCTGCCAACCCGTTCCGCGATCAGCAGCTTGGCGTCGGCCTTGTCAACGAAACGTGGAAAGACGGGATTGCGATCGTAAAGTTTGCGCGCCTGCACCTTATCGGTAAAGGTTTGAGGTGATGTCAAATTGGGAAATTTGCCGCGGATGGCACGATATTTCAGAGCGCAATAAGCCCTGTCCGGCAAAGGCGACATAAGCCGCCAGAGGAGATTGTGCATCCGCTCGCGCAATCCCTTCTGCAGATATCCCGGAATGAGAAATCCATCTCGCCCTGCGGCTCGATCTGTCATAGCAGCCATCTTGAATTTCAACTAGAACGCAAGTGAAAACTATCAGCCCGCCTTTAACACAAGGTTATGCGTCGGTCTTCAAGATAGATGACCATGAGTAAATCTGCATCCAATCTTCTTAGAAGCTCACTGATCAGCCTGGCAGCAACATTCATTTCGTTGGCAGCAGGCTTCGCGAGCAGCATCATCGCCGCCCGCATGCTCGGTCCTGCCGGATCGGGCAAGGTCGCCTACGCATTATGGGTTGCGACGGCGGCCGCAGCGCTGGCAGACATGGGCCTGCCTCAAACCTTGCTGCGCAATGCAGGCAGCCTTTCGGGCGATGGCGACGCATGGAAAACATTGGTCCGCACGGCGCTGCGCAGCTTTCTCATATCCGTCGGCATGATTACCGCAGCTATTCTTCTCTTTGCCGCAATTACTTACGTCCACCGCGATGTACGGCATGCCTGGTTTTGGCTGACTACCGGTGCCTTGTTCCTGAGCTATGCGTTCCATGTATTCTCGACCGCGGTGGCACGTGGAAGAAACCGCTTCGGTCAGACGGCTCGCACGACTTTACTGGGCGGAACGATGCAAGTTCCGCTCGTCTTTGCCGGAGCCTGGCTGCTGGGCCCGGCTGGAGCCTTGATCGGCTATGTCGCCCGCTATCTGCCACAGGCGTTGAAATTGCGAAGCTATATCGATCCCGCTTCAAAATATTCGCGGAACGCGATGACACCGGAAATGTTGCGCTACGGCCGGTATATATGGCTCAGCGATCTCATCGAGATCCTCGTCCTCTCGCGCATAGAGTTCCTCTTTCTGGGTATCTTTCTCTCTCCGACAAGCATCGGCTATTTCGCTGCGGGCCTCGGCCTGGCCGGGCTCATTGAACAGATCATGCTCCAGATATCGCCGGCGTTGATTGTCAATTTCACCGAGGCACATGCGCGAAATGACCAGCAGGCGCTTGATGCGGCATATCAACGTGTTATCCGTATCGTCGCCCTGGTCATGCTGCCGATCAGTCTTGGCGGCGCAACCATCATGCCCGAACTTTTGCCGCTGATCTTCGGCGATGCCTTTGAGCCTGCCACTCCCGCAGCGGCCACCCTGCTGGCCTTTGTCTGGCTTGCCGGCATGTCCGTAATTCCGTGGGGCATAATCGGCGCTTCCGGTCGCAGCGCTGTTTTGCTGCGCATACAGATTGCAAGCGGTATATCGACGATAGTATTGCTGACCGTTCTTGTGCCTCTGCTTGGGCTCGAGGGTGCCGCTCTTGCTCGGGTCATGATCGTGATATTTACGTTTACGCTGCTCGGCTGGATGGCTTGGAAATATGTCCGCGTTGCTGTACCGGTCGCGGCCTTGGCAAAAACGATGCTCGCAGCTCTTCTTTGCGCGAGCGCCGCAGGTCTCGGCGTTTACAGCCTCGATGGGCTTGCGGCGCTTATAGCCGCCATTCCCGCTGGAATAATTGCCTACATGCTGGCAATCCGTTTTTTGCGCCTGGTTACACCCGAAGATGTGCAGATTTTGATGGATACGGCGGCAGCGAAGCTACCAAAAGTATCACGTCCATTCGCCAACAAGCTGTTCAATTTTCTCGCACCGAGCTAATAGATCACTGGGCTTCAAAGGCGGCGGCCAAAGTCTGCCGTGCAACCTCGTCCCAGGTCATTATTCCATCGCGGAAAGCCGTCGAACGTCGCATCGCCAGTGCAGCGTCGATCTTCTCTCGCCAGGCAACCTCGCCTTCAAGACGATATGGAATTCCGTTGGCACGTTTAAAGGGAACAAGATCAGGCAACAGGATCGGCAAACCGCAATAGCTGTACTGCGCGAGCTTCAGGCTTGATTCAGCGAGATAAACTTCATCGGCTGTGAGCCGATAAGGCGCAATTCCGAAATCCGCATGCTGCAGATAAGGAACGATGCCTTCGAAGTCCCGCTCACCGTAGATCGTGATATTTGGTTGAGCCCAGCCGCTCCAAGCTGCGCCAAAGACGTGAAAATTTACATCGGGAGCAGCCGCTGCCATGGCAGCGACGGAAGCCTGGTCAAAGAGCATATTGCCGATGGAAATTGCGTTGTAGCTGCCGGGTTGATATGGCGACGGCTGCTCCCGATCAAAGAGTGCGGTGTCGACACCCTGAGGAACGACACGTACACGCCCCCCCGATGGAAGCATCGCCCCCAGCCTTTCTGAAGGAACACAAACCGTATCGAAGCGTCCAATCTGAGCGGCTTGAAACTCTTGCAGCACTGGTGCTGCGCCTATGCTGCGCAGCAGGTCGCGGCAAAAATACAAGGTGCGTGCCCTCGAATTCAGCCTTTTGACCTTATTAAAGAATGCGAGTGCCGAACCGCTTTCGATCACCACCAAATCGGCATCGGCTATTACGCCGCGCGCAAAAGCAGGGAGATAGCTGCCATAAAGCCGAAACAATGCCGCACTTGTTACATTCAGAAAGCGATTGCTGGAGCTGAAGGCATGGAATGGAGGAAGATAAGCGCCTGCTCTCAGGTTAGCGGCGATAACCTGAAATCGGTTCGCCTGGTCTTGAGACAGTGCGCGAAAGCGTGGACGGTCCTTCAACAGCGTCAGCCAGCTGTGTCCTATGGTAACAAAATCGACCTTATTTCCCTGCGCGGCCCAGCAGGACGCGATAAAGTGGATCGACGCCCTCCTGTAGCCGCGCAGAAACGCATGCGATGTTAGAATCACTATCTTCCGTCGCTGCTTGGCCTCGCTTATGGCCAGCTTTGCATCCTCGTGTGCCAAAGGCAGGTCCCTAACCGCGACCTTTCGCCGGCCTGTCTCATAACCGGCATCAAAACGTCGTTGAAGTTGCGGCGGCGAACGATCATGTCCGGGGCGCTGATAACCGCAACCAAGCCCAGTCTGGAGGGATATGAACCGCAAAGCGTCTAACAGGTGGTTAAAGTAGCGCCGTCAATCATCACATTAATAGGTTGTAGTTCTCGTGGATTTGATTGGAAGTGACTTGGCGAACCATCACTCTGGCCCTGAAGCCGCACAGCTCTCGCTTGCCTGCAAGAAGCGAACAGGTCATTGATAACGCTGTATGAATGTCCCGCCAGAGGAATACTCCTGCATGAATGCAAAATACGCATTGCCCGCCATCCTGGCCTGCACCTGTGCTGCGACGCCAACTCTGGCTGACAATCCAGCGCAGATGGTTCTACACGACGGCTTCGACGGCACGGATTTCGCGCCGTCCGGCCATCTTTATTATCGCGATAACTTCGAACAAAAAGCGGGCACGATTGAATTTCAATCAGAGGTCAAGCGGACCGGCGCCGGTGCATTGAAGTTAAGTGTCAAGCCATTCTGCCCGCCCGGTAAAGCGAATTGCAGCGAAAGAGCGGAGATCTGGGAGCGTACCAAATATCGCGTACCCTACGATCAGGGAGTTTGGTACGGCTTTGCCGTTAAGTTCGCCGATCCCATCCCGTCTGGCGATCATCGTTATCTCATTGCGCAATGGAAACGGGAAATCGGGCCGAAGGCAGAGGGAGACTTCAGCCCATTCCTGGCTTTGCGGCTCAATAACGGCAAGCTTTTCGCTACCGTAGAGACCAACTACGTCGCACCGGCCAAGAAGGGCAAATTCAGGGGCGATGGTGAAATTTGCGGCGACGGCGAAACGCCTGTTTGGTTCCGGCCGGATAGCAATCAGATGCGGGCCTTGGTGGCGACGGACGATAATTGGAATGACGGCGATGGTGGAGAGTTCACCAGTTGCACCAACGCAATCAAGGTAATAAATCGTGGCAACAAGCTACCAACGCCTTCTTCTGGCTGGATCGACTTCGCCATCTACAGCAAACCGGGCCCGGATGGCTCGGGTCATATCGAAATATTCGCTAACAATAAATGGATTGTATCAGTTACCGGCCACATAGGACATGCAGACCACGGACTTGGAAGGAATCAATACTTTAAATTCGGCCCATATCGCGCTGCCGATACTACGGTTTGGACTCTTTATTACGATGATTTTCGCCGTTCACCGCATTGCGCCGATGTATTGTCGGACCCCAGTCTGTGCCCGATGAAGTGAGATGGTAGACGAAGGCACTTCCATCGTTGAATAAACATCGCTGAGAGATGCTGCGAAAACCGCTTTTTTAGCAATTCCGCCGAACTTTTTCTCTTTTCGTTAGTTATCTTCTTTCGTGAAGGAGGTGACCTAAATGCTTACTACCCATCGCGACTGCAAACAGCACGTGAAGAGGAATGCAATACCATCTCTCGGCGAAATCGAAGGTAGGGTCGCAGTTCTGGAAATTGTTGCTCAATCTGCGTTGGCGCACGTCTTTGACGACGGAGAAGTCGATATTGACGCTGCATTGCTCGCACAAATTCGCAGGGCAATGCATCGTAAGTGCAAAGAACTGAAACTCGACGGAGAAGACACGGCATCGGCACTTTCATATGCCGAGGAGTTGATCGAGGCTGCAGTAAGGGCGTCCCATCCAACTCACCAATGATGCCTTCCAGACCGAAGCTCGCATTATCCCTTTTGGTGGCGCTGGCAATTACGCTCGGCGTCCTCTTGTTTGTTGCGCCACACGACATAAAGGATAGGCCTGCACATCCAACAGCCCGGCCTGGCGAGCACCAAATTCCTCAATGATGTGCCGCAAAGAACCTTGTCGCATTAAGAGACACGGTACCTGTTCCATATCAGGCTGATGTTAACGTCGAGCAATGAAGGCGGTTGCAAATTTCCAAAACCAAAGCAGTGTTCGCTTCAGCCCATCTGGTACCAGCTCCAACAATGAATGGTGTAGCGAATGTTTATGACGATCAACGCGCCGCTTTACCCTGATGACATTGATGTCCTCGCCGGCGCACTCTTCGCCTGGTGCGCGGAGCGTAGTATAAGACTGCAAAGCCAGGAGGGTCTGTCCGCGGCCAACGTGGCTATCGATCTCTACGATGCCGGTTATCAAACCCAGGACCAGCTTCTGGGCGCTCTGTACGACTATGAGTTTCATTGACGATTAGGTCCAGAGCCCGCCCATCCTCAAAGTTGCGACGTAGAGCAATCACCTGAATAGGTGCCGTGGTACCGCTTCAGTTACAGCAAGCTCTGATCTACCGCCTGATCTTTCAGAGCATTGGCGATGCAGTCCCGCTCTTCAAGGATGCCGGACCATTCGTCCCAATGGTATGTCGAATCATAGATTAGCGTGAAAGGCCCGTGGTAGCCGGCGGCGGCGGAAACCTCGACACAACGAATATAATCCTCGGTATCAAGGCCAGTTGCGGAATAATGCCCCTTTGCGTGGCAAAGCTCGGCGCGGCCCATGATCTTCGCAAGATCATCATATTTTCCGGCGCGCTCCCAGTTGCCGAAGTCCCCGTTGAGACCGACCTTGCCGCCCAATGCGTCAAGAAGTCGATTGACCTCTGCAGGGCTTGGTAAAAGATCAAACCAGTTTTCTTCATATCGGCCGTGCCCGTCGCGTTCATGCCGGCGGGTGACTGGCCGAGCAATCGGGTGACCGGAATGTCGGCCGCGCCGGCGACGATCTGCAGGAAGGCCATCAGAATATCCGTAAGACCGGAGAGCGATGCGCTCTTGCTGTCATAGTCCTCTTCGGCATCGAGGATCAGGGTGCCGTTGACCCCCTTGATGGTGTTGGCAAGCGAGTAACGGCGCAGTACGGCATCTTCATAGGCCTGATTGCCGATATTCGCCGAGAACTGCGGAACCTTGATGATGTCGATCTTCGCCTCGAAGACGAGGCTGGCGATATTGGCCGCCGAACTGTCTGCGTTCTTGATCGCGTCGAAGGTCGCGGCCAGCACGCTTTCGCCCCAGGCTTGATTGCCCATGCCGCCAAACTCTTCATTAGGCGCCATCGCCCCCTTGAAGATGACGAGCCGGGACGGATGGATGGTCACCTGGATGCCGTTGGCGCCGGTCAGCGTGTAGAATTTTGGCGTGCCATACCATTCCGAGGTCGGATCGCTCTCAATGTCCCCGGCAGCCAGCTGTCGACGCGTCAGCACCGTCAAGTGTTTGAGGCCGCCCTTTCCGATACGCTCCATCTCCAATGGCAAGGCCGGATCGGCGTCCTCCGACCCGATGAACAAGGCAGCGCCACCGAAAAGCCGCGCCTTCGTCGACGCCTCCAGCAGCCTGCCGCGAAGATTGAGACGGCGTTCCTCGGCATCGATCAATTCGATCTGATCGTTCGCCGCCTGCCAGTTTCGCCATTTCCGGCAGCTATCCAGCGCCGGAATGTCGACGATCTTGCGCGGCAGCCAGGAACCGCGATAGGCGGCAATGATCTGCTCGTCCGTCAGGATCGGCTGCGTGTAGAAAACAGATGCCGCCTTGTCGCGTTCGGTGCCCAGGCGGGATGCCAGGCTCACCAATCCGTCGCGAACCATCGAGAATACCTGCCCCATGGATTGTCCTTTGATGTCGGGTGATGAAGAGGCTCACACGAGGCGAGCCTAGAAGTTGCTGAAGCTGAAGGACGAACTCAGCGCGAGCTCATTCAAAGCATCGGCGAAAGCATCGACCTGATCGTCGAACTGCCCATTCGGAAAGGCACAGATCTCGTCGAGAAATGCCTCATTCCAGTCCCCACGCAAAAGCTTGACGTTTCCCGCTTCAGCCTGCGCCGAGGCAGGTTTGGCGCGCGTAGCCTTGTCTCCGGTTGGTGATATCGCTTTTACAGGAAAGCCAGCGAGCAGCTTGATCTTCGTTTCCGCATCGGCCTTGCCGGCCGCTCCCGGGTCCTGCGGCATACGGATCGTCACCGTCGGCCCGTCCTGCGATGCCGTATTCTTGAGATTGCGCTCCACTTCGGCCGGAGACCAGCGTCCCCGCGCTATGGTTTCGACGTAGAAGATACCATCGACCCAAGCCATGCGCAGGCCAACGGTCCAATCCGGCTGGCGGCCGGGGCGTGCTTTCGAAGCGGCGAAATCCCAGGCGCGGCAACGCTTTGCACCTGCCGGCACAACTTCGACGATTTCGAAGTCGCCGCGCTGAAACAGACCACCAGAACGTGGCGCGGGCCGTTGCTGGAACTGACCGGCCACCGCATAGGAACCGAGCGGAATCTTGTCACGCTCGACCACCGCCAGAGGGAAACGCTGCGGAAAGAGCAGCTCGCCTTCCTCTGTCCTCGGATCGACAAATCCGATCGAAGTCCGGCAACGGCGCTCCGGCTCGAATTCCATCGGCAGCATCAGGTGCTCGTAGCCGAGCCGCAACGACAGGATCGTGCCGGAGACATCCGCCTCGTGTAGCCGCTGCATCACGACGACGATCGCCGAGCGCTGAGGATCGTTGAGACGCGTTGGCACGGATTCGCGAAATGTGCGAACCGTCGTCAGCCGCTCGGCTTCCGATTCGGCCCCATCGACCGAATGCGGATCGTCGATGATGACACGATCGCCGCGTCCACCGGTCAGCCTCGAGAATGGCACGCCCTGACGCGAGCCCGTGCGGGTATTGGCGAAAGCCATCTCGCCGGTTCTCGTCAGCTTGACCTGATCGCCCCACAGCGCCTGATACCACTCTGAGGCAACAAGGTCGCGCATGCGCCTGTTGTCGCGCTTGGCATAATGTTCCGAATAGGAGGCGCCGAGATAACGCAATTGCGGCTTGCCCTTCGGCCCCCATTCCCATGCCGGCCAGAAGACGCCGCAGAGAAGTGATTTCATCGTCCCCGGCGGCACGTTGATCAGCAGCCGGGTAATATCACCGGCGGTCACCGCTTCGAGATGCTGACAGATGGCGTCAATATGCCAGCCATGGACATAATCGACCGAGGGCTCGACGACATGCCAGGCCTCTCGCACGAAGCCGGTTAGCGATTGGCAATTGGTACGAATTCTCTCCGCATCCGTTGCAATGCGGGCGGCGACCTCCCCTTGCTCGCGCTCAGCTATCCGCCTTGCCTTCTCCTCCCGTATCGCCGCCATCATCGTCGCCGGATCCGGCAAGCGGGCCGAAGAGGGATTCGAGTATTGCAAGCTGCTCATCCGTGGCATTGGTTAAGTCGATGGTGACACCCCTGCCTCCCTTGGCCCCGGCGCCGGAGCGTTCGCTCGGCTTCTGGTGAACATAGGAGGCTGCGATCTTCGCCATTTCGTCGCGCCGCTTCTGATCCGCCTCGTCGTCGCGCATTACTTTCAACATGTAATCAAGCGGCGTGTCGTCAACAGAAACGGCCTTGCGACGGCGCGCACGCGGTTTGCGCGGCGCGACCGGCTTGTCGGCATTGGTCATGCTTCAGATTTCCGATGGGATTTTGAAAGAAAACAAACGGTTCAAAACAACGCTTGCGGTCGACAGTGCGTCGCTGCAACTGTTCTCATCATGCCAAAATAGATACCCTATTCCGGCGCAATTGGCGACACCCTTGAAGGCCGACCAGCGCGCAAGGAATGGAGACTTTGACGAAGGTGCCAAATAACGGTCTGAAATTACTTGTGAATATCGCAGCCTGCAGTCCGACGAATTGAAGGGTCTGACCTTAAATTCATATCGGTTAGCTCTGGAAAATAACGAAGATGCACGATCAAATTCAGTCCAGTGAAGCTTTTGAGCAGGTTCGCACCATACTCCTGCAGGAGTGGGATCCGATCGGCGTTCAAGATGCGCAGGGACCGCCTAACGAATATGACGGCTACGCCGAGGAAATCCTCGCCATGTTGTCGACAAGAGAAATGACCACCGAAGAGATTGCTGCTCACCTGCTGCAAATGGCTGCGGATCACATGGCGCTTCAACGCACACCGGCGCTGAGAACTCTTTGCACCATGCGGCGGAGCATCTGATGAGAACCTCTCTAAAACACGGATACAGAGAAACATCAGGCTTCAGTTCGGCTGACGCCAAGAGCGATGATAGGATTCGGCAATTTATCGCCGCCAACCTTCCGGTCCTGCCCGTTCCCGGCATCGCGGGCATTCGGCTGCATAGAGCAGGCCCGCAAAGTGGGCTGCGGCGTCTCGCCGAGCGGGATCCGCAATTCGGCTCACCCTATTGGGCACATTATTGGGGAGGAGGTCTGGTCCTGGCTCGCTATCTTTTCGACAGGCCGGAAAGCGTGGCCGGCCGTCGCGTGCTGGATCTCGGGGCCGGCTCTGGAATTGTCGGGATTGCGGCCGCAAAAGTGGGTGCAGCGGAAGTCTATGCCGCCGACATCGATCCCTATGCGATCGCGGCCATCGAGCTCAATACGGAATTGAATGGAGTAACAGTCAACGCGACGCTCGCAGACTTGACGCAAGGCGAACCGCCCGAAGTCGATGCCATATGCGTCGGAGATCTTTTCTATGAAGTGACGCTTGCCGAGAAAGTCACAGCATTTCTGGATCGCTGTCTGGCGCAGGGGATTGCAATCTTGATCGGCGATCCCTGGCGCGCGCATCTGCCCAAGTCGAGGCTTCGGCTTCTGGCGGAATATGCGGTTCCGGATTTCGGCGAGGATACCACAAGGACGCGCCCGGCTGGCGTCTTTGCATTCGCCTGAACCAAATCACCGAGCGGAGACCGTTGGTACGGCACAACGATTATGCGGGGTCGGACCGCAATCGTCGCTACGATTCAGGCGTTCATCTTGGCGCGCCTTCGGTTTCCGCGCTCCAGTCGTTTGGCCAGTTCGGCAAGCTCAGGGCTTGCCGCATCGAAGACAGGCCGCGCATCATCCGGCAGCCAGTGGTTTTCATGCTTGGGCGCTTGCGGTGTTACCCGATCGAGCCGACCAGGCGCATTCGGCATCATCGGAGATATGCGCGACCAATCCGGCTGCTGCAATATCGGTGAGCCGGCGAGAAGCCTGCTGGCAAGATTCTGGAATTCACCTTGAATGCGCCGTTCGGCCGTGCAACGTACGCGCCCCGTCCGCGCGCAGAAATCCCGGAAGGATCCGGCAATATACGGCGCAGCTAGGCAAATGGACCAGCGCGAAAGCAGAATGCGCCGCTCCTCGTCCTGTACCTGCGTGCGCAGCCATTCCTGCAAAACTTCCTCCGCCCGACTGATCGCCGCGGCACTCGGACGATAGCGGATGCGGATATCTGCATGGTCCGTCGGCTCTGGCAAAACCTCCGGCCAAAGCGTCCGCATTCGGTCAGGCCGAACGCCGCGCACGTCGAGATGGACCATCGTGTCGGCAGCCTCGACGAAGCGGGCGCGCACGATCAGGCTCAAATCGGCGATCTCTGCCGCGTGACTGGACAGGTCGTCAAACTGCAAGGCGGATCGGTGCATCAAGTCGTTTCTCCAATTCCCGATAAATCAGCGTGCGTAATGTCGCGCGAACGGGCCAAGGCCGCCGTGCCACCGCGTCCGTGCGTAAGGAAGCGAGCGCGATATCGTCGAAGGCGCCCAAGAGATCACCTGGACGCTGCAGTGCCCAATCCTGGCGCTGCGCAAGGACATCGGACACCGCACCGATCGTGTCCGACCAGAGTTCGTCCCGGTTGCTCCCGGTCTGCCGGATGCACCGCAAGACGAAGACCAGATGGCCGTCGCCATAGCGACCTCGAATTTCCTGCATCGTCCCACGCGCGTGACTTTCCGCCGGGGCGCGTCGCCGATGGACCGGAACCAGCTTGATGCCGAGCCCATCGAGAAGAAGATCCAGCCTGCCTTTGGTCATGCAGCTCAACTCCTTTCCTCAGTGAATTTGATGCTTTCCGCATTCCGGCGAACGGATCAGGCAATGCCGGCGGCAGTAGCAGGCTTCGGCTTGAAAAGGGCTTCCGCCTTGGAAATTGCTTCGACCCTCGCCCCGTCACGCAGCATCGGCGTATTGAGATAGGCGACCATCGCCTCGCCCGCAGCGGCCTTCGCTGCATCCTGCGTCGCGAAAACGATCGGCTCGCCGCGACTATCGCGGACTATCTCGTTTGTCGCTCGATGCACCTTGCGGATCCAGCCGTGATGACCGCCGGCAACAGCTTCAGTTCCGATTTGAAATTCATTCATGGCAACCTCCTCCGGCCAATGAGCCGGATCTGTCTGTTGAGTGTTCTGGTGGGATTCGAATGGGAAGCGCGGGTGATCGTCAGCCCATTTCGACGAGACGTGCCAACTTCTCGGCACGAGTATTTTCGTCTTCAGCGATGCGAAAGTGGATCTGATCCCCTTCCGGCGCGCCACAATCTTCATCGTCATCATATGAGCGTGACGATCTGCAGATACTCGATTTTACCGCTATCAGCATGGTGCCGAAGAAAAATGCCGCGCCCACGCAAGCCAGGAAGCCCTGAAGCAACTCGCTCATCACAATCTCCCCAGATCCGGAGCTTCATTGACTGGCTCGCCCATGGCCATTTCCGATGGCACGATCGCGAGGTCGCAGTTTTCGCAATGCAGTTCGATAACTTCTGCAATCGACAGGATGCGCCGGCAGCCTGGGCAGCCCCAGAAGCAGTCGAAATATCCCGCGCGAGACGATGTTCTCCTACTTCTTCTGCCCGTGGTCATACCGTCACCTTTCAATACATCCGGCCTAAAATCCGCAGATCAGTCCGCGTACCGGCATGCGGCAGTTTACGCCGCATGCCCCTTGATAAACACCAATTATGTTGATAATAATGATGATGTCAACATGATTTATGTTACAAATTTTGCAAGGGTCGAAAAATGCAAAAATCCATGGGCGAACGACTGAAGGCGGCCCGCGAGGCCGCAAATTATCCATCAGCCACGAAGGCAGCGGAAGCGCTCGGCGTGAGCCTGTCCACCTATCGCGCACACGAGAACGGGCAGAACGAGTTCAGCGCAGAGATCGCCAATCGCTACGCCAAGAAATTCGGGACCTCTGCCGGCTATCTCCTGACGGGAGAAGGGCCGCGCACGGTGGCGCGTGTGGCGCCGACCATCGTCACCTCCTTCGATCCCGACGTACAGGATCAAGACGGATTTGCCGAAGATGGCGAAGAGCATAGCTACAGCCGCGAGCATTGGACGCCGCAGATCGCAGGCGCGATGCCGGAGGTTGATGTCAAATTGGGAGCCGGAAGCGGCATTGTCGGCGAAGTTATCAATCTTCCCGTCGGCTCCGGTAACGTCGCCGGGCATAAGATCGTCGCGGAATGGCTTATTCCCACAGGCTATTTGAGGAACGAGGCAAAGGCCTCGCCGAACCATACCATCATCATGGAAGTCGTCGGCGATTCCATGCAGCCGACCTACATGCCGGGTGATCGCGTCATCGTCGACCTCTCCCAAAACCAGATGACGACTGATACCGTTTACGCCATCAGTGACGGCTATTCCGAGCCGCAGATCAAGCGCCTTCAGCGTGTGCCCTTCACACACCCCAGCCAAGTGAAGATTATTTCGGACAATCCTGCCCTTGAGACGTTCACCGTCGAACTCGAGCGACTGACAGTCATCGGCCGCATTTGCGGACACATTGCCCGCAAATAGATAATTCGTACGGACTTACAAACACTTTTGATGTCGATCCCGATTGGATAAACATAAATAATGTTGACACGTATTATGTTTACAGGCAGTATCCCTATCGAGTGCCGTTGGCCCTGAAAGGAATGAGCCCATGCAAGACGTAAGGCTTGCGTGAAGTCAGCGAAACCGGACAGGCCATGGCATTGATATTCGATCGGAAGAAATATCGAAGGAGATTGCCGTAATGTTCGGAGCACCGCTTAATATCTCACCCGGATCAGCCGGGACTTCGAAAGCGGCCGGTTTTCAGGAAGCAAACGCCTTCTCTGTATCGATCGCACAAATGGAGGCTTGATCATGCAGGCCTGCCCCGCCTTCTCCTGCGAATATTCATTCGACGAGCTCAGCATTCGCCTCTGCGATCGCTGGGAAACCGGGCTGTTGCTCTATGGCCGCGCTGAATTGACCTCTGCCGGTGATGATTATGAAGACGAATTTTACGTCTCGGCTATGGTGGTGCGCGTCGGCGGCGAGTTCGACCCTGATCATCTGGTGAGGGTTCTACGGGCGGCTCGCAAGGCATGATCGCCTCCGGTGTGGTGGTTTATGTGTCGTGCCAGCCGGTCGACTTCCGCAAGGGGGCCGTCTCTTTGATGGCGCTGGTGCGGGATGGCGGCCTCGATCCCTTCAATGGCGCGCTTTACGTCTTCCGGTCGAAACGGGCTGATCGTATTCGTATTGTCTGGTGGGATGGCAGTGGTGTCTGCCTCTATTCGAAAACCCTGGAAGATCAAGGCTTCTGCTGGCCGGGCATATCGGCGGCACGGATACGTCTGGACCATTCTCAGCTGATGGCGTTGCTAGCCGGAATGGATTGGAAAAAGATCCGCCCGGCCAAGGTCCGGCGGCCCTTGTTGACGGGCTGACAGGGCCTGCGGCAAG
>NZ_JAQJCI010000038.1:0-6350 GCF_030182495.1 Rhizobium aureum
GCCGACACGCCGGCATTGGTGTTGACGACATTCTGGCCGCCGATGGTCATCGTCTGGGCGGCAAGCGTAATGCCATTGGTGGCATTGAGGTTCATGTTGCCGCCGGCGAGGAAAGTGCCGCCATTGGCCTTGATCTCGGTCGCATTGATGGTCATGCCATCCGCTGCGGCAATCGCACCGGAATTGTTGACGGAGCCGGCATCGATGCTGACGCTGTTGCCGGCAATGACGGCGCCGCCTGCATTGACTTTCGCCTTATCAGCGGCCGAGAGATAGACGACCGGCACCAGCACCGGTGCGCCGTCGACGATCTGCGTCTGGTAGATCACCATCGACTGGGTCAGCGATGCGGCCTGCTCCGGCGTCAATGCTTGCCCGAGAGCAAGCCCGTTCGCCTCGGCATAAGCGACGCCGTTGTCGAGCAGCGTCTTCATCTGGTCGGTGGCATTGTTGCCGGGGATGAAGGATCCCGCGCCAAGGCCATCGCCCACCAGCTGCCGCATCTGTTCGTCTACCAGCTGATTGTCGAAATAGGCGTCGCCGAGGAAGGGAACCTTGGTCTCCGGCGTATAGCCAACTCGGCCGATGAAATAACTCGAGCCGTAGAACTTCGACACGTCGAGGAAGGCCGCCCGTGTCTCGAACAGGAAGATCTGGCCCGGCACGGTGCCGCCGACACCGCCCGATTGCGGCTTGGCAAGCGAAGCGAGTTCCGCGCCATTGACCTGCAGCACGTGAGCAAGATTGCCGCTGCTGCCGAGAGCAGCGGTGAGCTTGCCCATCAGGCTGTTCGGACTGATCGCAGCGCCGCCGGTCGTCAGGCTGCCGGAGCTGATCGAAGGGCCGCTGGCGAGCGTCACACCATTGCCGCTCACCGAAGCGCCGACGGCTGCCGTCAGGCCGCTGCCGTTGGCCGTCGGGCCGCCGGCGATCGTCGTGCTGACGGCTGCCAACGACGGGCCACTACCGACGCTCGCGCCGCCATTTGAGGCGAAACTGCCTAGCGCGGCATTGACGTTGAACAAGGCGCCGCCGGCCGTCATGCCATTCAGGGCCGACAGCGGATCGCTCGATGTCGAAGGCGCACTGACGGCCGCGCCGCCACTTGTCGAACCGAGCGACGTATTGTTGACCGTACCGAAATTGAGGCTCAGGGCGTGAGCCGCCTTGAGCGTGCCAGCCGCGCCGCCGATAACCTGCGATCCCGAGACGATCGACGTGCCGTTGGCGATATTGCGGGAAGGATCGGCCGTGCCATCGGCGTTGTAGGCCGAGCAGGCGCTCTGCGCGCTACAGGTCAGCATCGTGGTGCGATTGAGGACGACGCCTTCGTTGGTGAGCGTCGATCCCTTGAGCGTCGCATCACCGCCGGCCTCGATCCGGCTGTAGGAATTGGTGAGGTTGGTGGCATCGACCGTGAGATTGCCGCCGGCGCGGATCACCGCCTCAGGGCTGAGCGCACTGGTGAAGCGGTCTTCATAAACCGACTGCGATATGTTGGACGTCGGATCCCAAGTGTAGGTCGTGCTGGTATCCGAACCGTTGCGCACGACCTCATCGACGATGAAATAACGCGAGGGATTGTTGGGATCGAGGATGGGATTGCCGTTGGCATCCTTGGGAACGCGGGCCTTGATCCAGTCGAAGATCGGCCGAACTTCCGTCGGACCGCTGCCGCTGACCCAGGTCCAGGCGTGATAGGAGGTGCCATCGGCAAGGGTTGCGACCGAATACAGCAGCGGCTGGTAGTCAGAAAACTGCCCCGGATCGACCCCCGCATAAAGCTGGAACATATTCTGGTCGGTCGATTCCAGATAGGCGAAGGGTTGGCCCGCGACCGCTGGATTGAGCACGAAGGTACCGACAACCGCACCGGAGGAGACCAGCTGACCCGTCACCCAGGTCGGCGTCGTCGATCGCCTGTTGATGAGATTGCTGGTGAGTATCGACATGTCACCACCAGACTGAATGAGACCGGACACATTGGTGACTGCCGCATTGCGTTGACCGGCAGTCGCTCCCTGGATGGTCATCCCGCCATCGGAAACGATAGCGCCCTGGTCATTGGTCAATGTGCCGCCGACGAGGAGGTTGGCGTTGTTGCCGGCAAAGACGAGGCCGGACGGGCTATTGTAGAAATCGCCTGATACGTTGAAGGTCAGATTGTTGCCGGCGGCAAGCTGGCCGGTATTGCCGAGCGACGGCAGGTTGAGCGTCAGGTCATGCGCGGCGAGTAGCGAAGTACCCGCAGTGGTGGCAAGGCCTGCGGCGGAGATGGTGATGTCACCGGAACCGCCAGCATTGGTAACGGTACTGACTTGTGCGTTGGAAAGATCGGCACCGCCGGAAAGATTGAGGCTCAGGCCGCCGAAGACGAGATTGCTTCCCGAAAGATTGGCGGAAGAGCCGTTGACAATCAGCGTACCGCCGCCGGCAATCCGGCTACCCCTGCTGCCGGAGAGATCGACGGCACCGGTATTGAGCGTCAGATTGCTGCCGACACGGGTGGTGTTGGTATAGGCGATGGTCCCGGGCGCCGTGAGCGTGGCGCTGCCAAGGCTCTGCAGGCTGTTGTAACCGATGTTCTGCGTTGCCGTGGCGGCAAGATTGCCACCCGAAAGCAGAGAATTGGCGCTGATACTGCCGCTCGAGGCTGAGAGCGTCATCGCGCCGGTACGCTGCAGCATCAGGCTGCCGCCGGCCGCGGCACGGGTGGCGGCGAAATCGACGCCGGAGACCAGCGTGTCGATCGCCATCGATCGGGCGGATAGATTGGCGTTGCGGCTGGCAAGCGATTGGCCGGTGAGCGTGATCGCATTGCCCGCGGTGATCGTCAGACCGCCGTGGGAGACGGCATTCGCGCTGACATTGTTCGCCGCGTTGGCGGTGATGCTGCCGGCAGCAAGGAGGCTGTTGAAAGAGATGTCGCCTGCCGTGGCTAGGAGCGTGAGATTGCCGGTCGGACCAAGAATAACGTTCCCGGCGCCCGATTGGTCCATCGCCGCAAAATCGACACCGGCCGCGATGACGTTGCCGCTGACGGCAGATCCGGTGATCGAGACGTTGCTGGCGCCCAGGAGCTGCCCGTTGATCCTGATTGCGCCAGGACTGGTGGTCGAACCGATTGCGACGACGCCATGGCCAGTGATGTTGCCGCCCGTAAAGGCGCTTGCCGCCACATCGAGATTGCCGGCGACGATCAACGTATTGGCGGTGGCGCTTGCCGCATTGATGGTCAGATCGCCGCTTGCTCCGAGGGCGATGGCGCCGTTTGATGAGTGCGCGGTGGCGGCAAAATCGACGCCCGTGACGGCCTGATTGATCTGGACGGACGAACCGGACAGCAAGACATCGCCGGCACCGAGGAGCTGACCGGTCACCTTGACATTGCTGCTGGCGGCAAGGGTAATGTCGCCATGGCCGGTCACGGCATTGGTCGCGATGGTGGCCGCCTGCGCGTCGATATTGCCGGCCGATAGCATGGTCTGCGCGGTGATGCCCGCAGAAGCGGTAAGATTCATATCGCCGGCAGTTCCGAGCACTATACCGCCGCCGGCGGCATTGGTGGCGGCAAAGTCGATGCCGGAGATCAGGATCGGGGCGCTGATACTGCCGCCATCGATCGTGAGATCGCCTGCGGCCAAAATCTGGTTGCTGACATCGACATCGCCTACGACGTCAACCTTCCCATGACTGGTGATACTGGCGGCGATGAGGTCTGTCGCCCTTGCCGTGACATCGCCGGCCGACAGGATGGTTCCAGCCGTGATGTTGCCGGAGGCGGTCAAGCTGGTCTTGCCGGACTGCGCCAGCACGATGCTGCCGCCGGCGGCGTTGGTGGCGGAAAAGTCGATGCCGGAGATCAAGGTCGGTGCGCTGATGCTGCCGCCATTGATCGTGAGATCGCCTGCCGCCAGGATCTGGCTGCTCACATCGACATTGCCGACCATGCCGATATTGCCGTGGCTTGTGACACTGCCCGCCTGGAGATTGGCCGCCTTTGCCGTGATGTCGCCGGCCGAGAGGATCGTGCCGGCCGTTGCATTGCCGGAGACGGTGAGGTCCGTCGTACCGGTCCCTCCGAGCATGATGCTGCCGCCGTTCGCTGCGGTTGCCGCAAAATCAACGCCGGAGACCAGAAGTCCGGCGTTGAGGCTGGCGCCATCGATCGAGAGATTGCCGGCCGACAGTACCTGGCCACTAGCGTCTATGCGACCGCTGGCCTTCAGGTCGGTCCTGCCATGGCTTGTAATGCTGCTTGCCGTCAGATCGATCGCTTGCGCGGTAAGATTGCCCGCCGACAACAACGTGCCGATGGTGAGATTACCGCTCGAAAGCAGCGACACATCGCCACTCGAAGTCTGAACGATGTTGCCGTTGGCGGCAGCCGTACCGGCGAAATCGACACCGGACACGATAGCGCCGGCCGCGATGTTCGGGCCTGAGACACTGATGTTTCCGCCACCAAGGACTTGGCCGTTGACGGTGGTGGTGCCGGCGAGCGTGATATCCTTGTGCCCGGTGATGGTGGCGGCCGTCACGCTGGCTGCGTTGATGTTGATAGTACCGGCGGCTTCCACCGTCGATGCAGAGAATCCGCCACTGAGCCGCGCAGCCAGATTCCCGGTCTGGCCAAGAACGATATTGCCACCGGATGCGTCCGTTGCGGCGAAGTCGATACCGGCGACGACAGACTGTGCCGACAGGCCTTGGCCGGTGATCAGGACATTGCCGGCCGCGAGAATCTGGCCGGTGATGCTGGTCACGCCATTCAGCGTGGCATCGCCATGGGCAGTGACGGCATCCGCGCTTACGGTCGTACCGCTGGCCGAAAAAGTGCCAGCCGAGAGCAATGTGCCGGTCTTGATCGCACCGGTCGAAGCAAGAGTCAGATTACCGCTTGTCGTCTGGACGATGTTCCCATTGGCGGCTGCCGTTGCTGCGAAATCGACGCCTGAGACAATGGCGCCGGCTTTGATGCTCGAGCCAGAGATACCGATGTTGCCGCCGCTAAGCATCTGCTGATTAACGGTGGTTGCCCCGGCGAAGGTGATGTCTTTATGACCTGTGACGGCATCTGTCGTCACAGTCGCGGCATTGACGTTGATGGCACCGGCGGCTTGCATCGTCGATGCCGAGAACCCACCACTCAACTGAGCTGTCAGATCCCCAGCGCGATTGCCTGCAATCGTCGCGGTCTGACCAACAACGATATTGCCGCCGGCGGCATTAGTTGCGCCGAAGTCGACGCCCGCAACGACGGTCTGCGCTGCCAGACTTTGGCCAGTGATCAGCACGTTACTGGCGCCCAGGATCTGGCCCGTAACGCTGGTGGCACCCCGGAGCGTCACATCGCCATGCGCCGTGACGCTCCCGGCCGTGATAGTAGACCCGGCCGCATTGAGGCTACCTGCCGAGAGTAGTGTGCCAGTGTCGATGTTGCCCGCGGCGGCAAGTGTCAGATTGCCGCTTGTCGTTTGGACGATACTTCCGTTTGCGGCTGCCGTTGCAGCGAAGTCTACACCCGAGACCGCGGTACCGACCTTAATGCTCGAGCCAGAGATGCCAAGGTTACCGCCGCCAAGCAACTGGTTGGTGATATCAACGCGACCGCTTGCGGTCGTCGTGGCGACACCGCCAGCTGCCGTGCCGGAAAGGCTGATATCCTCGTGACCGGTAATCGCATCTGCAGTGATGGACGCGCCGCTGACGTCGATGGCACCCGCAGCCTGTATGGTCGGCGCCGCAATGGCGCCATTGACGTTCACCGTCAAATTCCCGGCGTGGCCAAGGACGATATTGCCGCTGGCCGCATTGGTCGCATCGAAGTCGATGCCGGAAACGATGGTCCGAGCCTTCAAGCTCTGGCCGCTGATCGATACGTTGCCGGACGCAAGGATCTGGTCCGTCACGCTGATCGCGCCGCCGAGCAGCATGTTGCCATGGGCCGAGATATTGCCGGCCGTGACCGTCGCGGCACCGGCAGTGAGATTGCCGGCAGAGAGCAACGTTCCAGCGCTGAGCGCGCCAGTGGCCGTCAATGTCAGATTGCCGGTTCCGGCTGATGGTGCGCCAAGCACGACGCTGCCTCCGGCCGCATTGGTGGCGGCAATGTCGACGCCGGAGACAATAGCGTCCGCCTGGATGCCAGAGCCGGAAACGCGGACATTGCCGCCGCCGAGGACCTGACCGAT
The DNA here is from genome assembly GCF_030182495.1 of Rhizobium aureum. Lineage (NCBI taxonomy): Bacteria > Pseudomonadati > Pseudomonadota > Alphaproteobacteria > Hyphomicrobiales > Rhizobiaceae > Rhizobium > Rhizobium aureum. The sequence goes on from NZ_JAQJCI010000038.1 coordinate 6,195, forward strand.
GATATCAACACTGCCGCTTCCGGCTGCCGCACTGGTGGCGCCTGAAAGCACGATGTCCTTGTGGCCGGTGATCGTGTCGGCGGTGATGGTCTGGCCGGTGGTATTGATCGCGCCGGCTGCAAGCACAGTCCCTGCCTGTATGGCGCCAGCACTGTC
>NZ_JAQJCI010000039.1:2500-5666 GCF_030182495.1 Rhizobium aureum
GAAACCAAGGATGGCCTAGCCGGCCGGATATGGTGGAGAGATCGGAGGTAGGAAGGAAGCTTGTCGCTCTGGGTCGTTGTTGTTTGCAGTCCTTCTGGGCTGCATCTGACGGACGGCTGGATTACCGTTGCCTGACCGCGCGGTATCGGATCAAATCTCGAGAAGCTGGTCTTAAGACAGGCTGCAAGCGAGCTGCTCGGCGTAGCTCCGATAAAGCAAGCCTGTCGAACACGTCGATGGCATTGTTGAGTAGGCTGGGTTGTAAAAGGTAACCCGGTCTGTTGTCGTTTCCGCTGGAAACGAACAACTAGATGATGAGCATTGGCAATGAGAACGATCAAGTGTCGTAAGGGCATTTAGTGGATGCCTAGGCATGCACAGGCGATGAAGGACGTGATACGCTGCGAAAAGCCGTGGGGAGCTGCGAATAAGCTTTGATCCATGGATCTCCGAATGGGGCAACCCACCTTAAATGCTTAGAAAATCCAAACTGCTGAATAAGCAGCTTGGGTTTCTAAGCATTGTTAAGAGGTATCTTCACCTGAATAAAATAGGGTGTAAGAAGCGAACGCAGGGAACTGAAACATCTAAGTACCTGCAGGAAAGGACATCAACCGAGACTCCGCAAGTAGTGGCGAGCGAACGCGGACCAGGCCAGTGGCAATGAAGTTTAAAGTGGAAGAACCTGGAAAGGTTTGCCGTAGAGGGTGACAGCCCCGTACGCGTAGATAGCTTTATTGTCCTAGAGTAGGGCGGGACACGTGAAATCCTGTCTGAACATGGGGAGACCACTCTCCAAGCCTAAGTACTCGTGCATGACCGATAGCGAACCAGTACCGTGAGGGAAAGGTGAAAAGCACCCCGACAAGGGGAGTGAAATAGAACCTGAAACTGGATGCCTACAAACAGTCGGAGCCCGCAAGGGTGACGGCGTACCTTTTGTATAATGGGTCAACGACTTAGTGTAACAAGCAAGCTTAAGCCGGTAGGTGTAGGCGAAGCGAAAGCGAGTCTGAATAGGGCGATATAGTTTGTTGCATTAGACCCGAAACCGAGTGATCTAGCCATGAGCAGGTTGAAGGTTGGGTAACACCAACTGGAGGACCGAACCCGCATCTGTTGCAATAGATTGGGATGACTTGTGGCTAGGGGTGAAAGGCCAATCAAACTCGGAAATAGCTGGTTCTCCGCGAAATCTATTTAGGTAGAGCGTCTGGCGAATACTCCCGGGGGTAGAGCACTGGATGGGCTATGGGGACTCACCGTCTTACTGATCCTAACCAAACTCCGAATACCGGGAAGTACTACCAGGCAGACACACGGCGGGTGCTAACGTCCGTCGTGAAAAGGGCAACAACCCTAACCTCCAGCTAAGGTCCCCAAGTCATGGCTAAGTGGGAAAGGATGTGAGGATCCCAAAACAACCAGGATGTTGGCTTAGAAGCAGCCATCATTTAAAGAAAGCGTAACAGCTCACTGGTCTAGTCAAGGGTCTTTGCGCCGAAAATGTAACGGGGCTGAAGCCATGCACCGAAGCTGAGGATTCCTCTTTGAGGAGTGGTAGCGGAGCGTTCCGTAAGCTGATGAAGGGATACCCGTGAGGGGTCCTGGAGGTATCGGAAGTGCGAATGTTGACATGAGTAACGATAAAGAGGGTGAGAGACCCTCTCGCCGAAAGACCAAGGGTTCCTGCTTAAAGTTAATCTGAGCAGGGTTAGCCGGCCCCTAAGACGAGGCGGACACGCGTAGTCGATGGGAACCACGTTAATATTCGTGGGCCTGGTGGTAGTGACGGATTGCTTAACTTGTTCACACTTATCGGATTGTGTGGGCGGGGACGCGGTTCCAGGAAATAGCTCCACCGTATAGACCGTACCCGAAACCGACACAGGTGGTCAGGTAGAGTATACCAAGGCGCTTGAGAGAACTATGTTGAAGGAACTCGGCAAATTGCACGCGTAACTTCGGAAGAAGCGTGACCCTTATGTGCGCAAGCATGTGAGGGTGGCACAGACCAGGGGGTAGCGACTGTTTACCAAAAACACAGGGCTCTGCGAAGTCGCAAGACGACGTATAGGGTCTGACGCCTGCCCGGTGCTGGAAGGTTAAGAGGAGGGGTGCAAGCTCTGAATCGAAGCCCCAGTAAACGGCGGCCGTAACTATAACGGTCCTAAGGTAGCGAAATTCCTTGTCGGGTAAGTTCCGACCTGCACGAATGGCGTAACGACTTCCCCGCTGTCTCCAACATAGACTCAGTGAAATTGAATTCCCCGTGAAGATGCGGGGTTCCTGCGGTCAGACGGAAAGACCCCGTGCACCTTTACTATAGCTTTACACTGGCATTCGTGTCGGCATGTGTAGGATAGGTGGTAGGCTTTGAAGCAGGGACGCCAGTTCTTGTGGAGCCATCCTTGAAATACCACCCTTATCGTCATGGATGTCTAACCGCGGTCCGTCATCCGGATCCGGGACAGTGTATGGTGGGTAGTTTGACTGGGGCGGTCGCCTCCGAAAGAGTAACGGAGGCGCGCGATGGTGGGCTCAGACCGGTCGGAAATCGGTCGTCGAGTGCAATGGCATAAGCCCGCCTGACTGCGAGACTGACAAGTCGAGCAGAGACGAAAGTCGGTCATAGTGATCCGGTGGTCCCGCGTGGAAGGGCCATCGCTCAACGGATAAAAGGTACGCCGGGGATAACAGGCTGATGACCCCCAAGAGTCCATATCGACGGGGTTGTTTGGCACCTCGATGTCGGCTCATCGCATCCTGGGGCTGGAGCAGGTCCCAAGGGTTTGGCTGTTCGCCAATTAAAGCGGTACGTGAGCTGGGTTCAGAACGTCGTGAGACAGTTCGGTCCCTATCTGCCGTGGGTGTAGGAATATTGACAGGATCTGTCCCTAGTACGAGAGGACCGGGATGGACATATCTCTGGTGGACCTGTTGTCCTGCCAAGGGCATAGCAGGGTAGCTATATATGGAATGGATAACCGCTGAAGGCATCTAAGCGGGAAACCAACCTGGAAACGAGTGTTCCCTATCAGAGCCGTGGAAGACGACCACGTTGATAGGCCGGGTGTGGAAGTGCGGCAACGCATGAAGCTTACCGGTACTAATAGCTCGATTGGCTTGATCGTTCCCATTGCCAGTGCTCATCGAATAAATTCGA
>NZ_JAQJCI010000040.1:0-3751 GCF_030182495.1 Rhizobium aureum
GGTGTGAACGTCTCGGCGGTCGCACGGCAAATCGGGATACTGCCGTCTCAGCTGTATCGCTGGCGCAGAGAACTGTTGGGCAGTGATGAGCCTGGGCAAGCAGCGGAGACAGAGTATCCGCAGGGCGTTGTATCCGGCCCCGACCCCATCGTGGAAATCATCATTGGGGATGTTATCGTGCGGGCAGGCGGGCATGTCGACGAGGCTCATCTGCAGCGCGTTATCCGAGCGGTTCGTTCGGCATGATCCCCGCGGGTGTAAAGGTGTTCCTCGCCAGCCATCCCATCGACTTCCGCAAAGGACCGGACAGCTTGCTGTCGCTGGTGTATTCCTCCGGCGGGGACCGCCTTGCGAAGTTCCGCTTATCCCGTGAGTTTGCGCTCTTACGAGTGGACTTAAGAGCGCACTGAGCAATTCATGGGACATGCAGTTTTGCTGACGGGACCAGAGCGGCGTCGGCGATGGTCATCGGAAGATCGCGCGCAGATACTGGCGGAGGCTTTCGCGCCGGGCGCGGTGGTTTCCGAAGTTGCACGCCGCTTCGAGATTTCGACTGGCCTGATCTACACATGGCGGCGGCAGGCTTTGGTCCAGCAGGCCGAGCCCGCCTTTGTGCCGGCCAAGCTCGTTGACTCTGCCCGCAGTGATGCGGTCGACCTGGCCATTGCAGTGGACTTCTCGAACGGCGTGAAGGTGAGAATTGGCTCAGCAGCGCCATCCGAACTGGCAGCCGCGATCATGCGGGCGCTCAAATGATCCCGATCAGTTCCGGGGTGCGGGTGTGGATCGCGAGCGGTCACTGCGACATGCGTAAGGGCATGCAGGGTCTGGCGCTGCTGGTGCAGGAGGGCCTCGGCCGTGATCCGTTTAAGGGCGACGTCTTCGTCTTTCGCGGTCGTAGCGGCCGACTGATAAAAGCCCTTTGGCATGATGGGATCGGTCTATCTTTGTATGCGAAACGGCTCGAGCGCGGTCGCTTCATCTGGCCGGCGACGGAGGGTGGCGCGATCGCGCTGACCGCGGGTCAGATGTCCTATTTGCTGGAGGGGATTGACTGGCGGAATCCGCAGCAAACCTGGCGTCCGACGAGCGCCGGATGAGCCGTCCGGAGAAGCGATAATTCCGGGAAAAGCCCTTTGAAATACTAGGCAAATCAGGGCTTCTGTGATTCACTTCGGGCATGGAGAACAGCCCTGATTTGCTTCCCGACGATGTTGCTGCCCTGCGGGCAGAGCTCATCGCGGCACGCGCCAAGGGCGCACAGATCGAGGCTGAACTTGCCGTCGCCAAGGCCAGGGCGTCGGAGGATCTTGCCGTCATTGCCCGGCAGAAATTGCGCATCGAAAAGCTCGAGCGTCAGCTTTATGGCCCGAAGGCAGAGCGTCGCGCCCGGCTGATTGATCAGATGGAGTTCCAACTGGCAGAGTTGGAGATGGCGGCGACCGAGGACGAGCTCGCTGCCGAAATGGCGGTGGCGGCCACCGTCAATGTTACCGGCTTTACCCGCAGCCGGCCGGTGAAGAAGCCTTTCCCTGATCATCTTCCGCGCGAACGCGTCGTCGTGCCTGGTCCCGTGAGCTGCCAGTGCTGTGGCGGCGACCGACTGCGCAAGCTGGGTGAGGACATCACCGAGACCCTCGAGGTCATTCCGCGCCAATGGAAAGTGATCCAGACGGTGCGCGAGAAGTTCACCTGCCGCGATTGCGAGAAGATCAGCCAGGCTCCGGCGCCTTTCCATGTCATCCCGCGCGGATGGGCCGGTCCCAATCTTCTGGCGATGATCCTGTTCGACAAGTTCGGCCAGCATCTGCCGCTCAACCGTCAGGTCGAGCGCTTCGAACGCGAAGGCGTTCCCCTCAGCCTGTCGACGGTGGCCGATAGCATCGGCGCTTGCTGTGCCGTGCTCGATCCGATCATCAAACGGATCGAAGCCCATACGTTTGCGGCAGAGCGGTTGCACGGCGACGACACGACGGTCCCGGTCCTTGCCGCAGGGAAGACCGATACCGCCCGAAGTTGGGTCTATGTCCGCGACGATCGACCGTTCGGCGGCACAGCCGCACCGTCGGCGATGTTCTACTATTCCCGTGATCGCGCGGGCGAGCACCCGCAGGCGCATCTCACCCATTATAGCGGCATTCTGCAGGCGGACGCCTATGGCGGCTACACCAAACTCTATCTTCCGGATCGACGGCCCGGCCCGATAAGGGAAGCAGCTTGCTGGGTCCATGCCAGGCGGCCCTTTTTTGTGATGGCTGACGTCGAGGCGAATGCGCGCCGAAAAGCGCAGGGCAAGAAGCCAGCCATCATATCGCCGGTCGCTCTGGAAATGGTGCAACGGATCGATGCGTTGTTCGACATCGAGCGCGAGATCAACCGTCAGAGCGCGGAGGTCCGAAAGGCCGTTCGTCAGGATCGGAGCCTGCCTCTGATTGTCGAGCTGGAAGCTTGGATGAAGGTTCAGCGTGCCAAGCTGTCTCGCAACTATGATCTCGCCAAGGCCTTCGATTACCTGCTGAATCGCTGGCCCGCCTTCACCCACTTTCTCGACGACGGGCGTGTCTGTCTCTCGAACAATGCCGCTGAACGCGCCCTGCGCGGCATAGCGCTGGGCAGGAAATCCTGGTTGTTCGCCGGATCGGACCGCGGCGGCCAGCGCGCCGCCGCCATGTACAGCTTGATTGTCTCGGCCAAGATGAATGCCGTCGATCCGCAAGCCTGGCTGGCCGACGTGCTTCACCGCATCGCAAGTTATCCGGCGCACCGGATCGATGAGCTCTTGCCCTGGAACTGGAAAAACGCGTCGCCGGCGGCGCATAAGCTGGCGGCCTGAAGATGCCGGCTTCTCTGGTCCGCCTGAAGGTCACTCTCGACCATGTCGAACCGACGGTGATGCGGCGCGTTGTGGTGCCGTTCCGCATCAAGCTCCATCGCCTTCATGAGGTGCTGCAGACGGCGATGGGCTGGACCAACAGCCACCTTTACGAATTCCGCATCCGTGACGTCGGCTTTGGCCTGGCTGATCAAGACTGGGCAGATGATCCGCTCGCTGCGCGCAAGATCTCGCTGCTGGCGGCAATCGAAGATAGCGGCGCGAAATCGTTCAAGTACCTTTACGACTTCGGCGATGGCTGGACGCACAGCATCAAGATCGAGCGCACCTTCCCCGTCATCGGCCTTGCGGACCCAATGCTCCTCGAAGCGACCGGACGCTGCCCTCCCGAGGACATCGGTGGGCCATGGGGCTATCAGGAGTTCCGCGAAGCGCTCGCCGATCCGGCCCACGAGCGGCACGCAGAACTCGTCGAATGGTGGGGCAGCAAAGATTACGATCCCAAGGCCAACTTTGCCGAGCTCAACAAAGCCGTCGATGATCTGGCCGCAAAGTGGGCCCGCAAATCACGTCGAAAAATCTGAAAGTCCTTGAGGCTGCGGTCTTTGCCGGATGCTTACTCGCTGGTGCGCGACGCCGGCAGTGATCCGTTTAACGGCTCGCTTTATGTCTTCCGGGCGAAGCGGGCAGACCGGGTCAAGATCGTCTGGTGGGATGGATCAGGGGTCTGCCTTTACTCCAAGCGACTGGAGAAGGCGCAGTTCTGCTGGCCGCGGATCGGGCACAACCGGGTGCAGCTCAATCATGCCCAGCTCATGGCGCTCGTTGACGGCATGGACTGGAAGCGGGTTCGCTCTGTGGCAGTGAAGCCGCCGGAGATTGTTGGGTAAAGGCCTGCGGCGAAGTGAATCAACCGCC